>DASXCY010000139.1:0-7288 GCA_036490935.1 Kofleriaceae bacterium
CCGAAGTCCGAACTCCGAGGTCCGAAGTCCGAAGTCCGAAGTCCGAAGTCCGAAGCCCGAAGCCCGAAGCCCGAAGCCCGAAGCCCGAAGCCCAAAGCCCAAAGCCCGAAGCCCAAAGCCCGAAGCCCGAAGCCCGAAGCCCGAAGCCCGAAGCCCGAAGCCCAAAGCCCGAAAGCCCGACCTACTGGATCGCGACCGCGAACGTATACTGGTTCTCTTGATCCGGCGTCGCCGGCTCGACCTCGAACACGTAGTCGCCGGCCGCGAGCATCGAGCACGGCGGCGACGCGCCGGGACACGTGATCGTCTCGCCGTCGCCGAACCCGAACGAACCGGCGATCATCGTCGCGGTCGAGTCGAACAGCTTGAGGTCGAGATCGCCGATCGAGTTCTGGAACGTGATCGAGACCGTGACCGTCGTCGTCGCCATCGGCACGGTGAACTTGTAGTAGTGGTCGTCCTCGGTCTGACCCGACGGCGGCGCGCACACCGCGGCCGGCCCGGTGTCGACGCCGGCCGTGATCGTCGCGGCGGTCGCGAACGTGCCGTTCGGCGTGTCGTACGCGCACTCGTCGGCGGTGAACGGCCCGTCGATCGGCGCGTCCTTGGGAATCTCGTTATCGGAGAAGCTCAGGAGCAGCGAGCAGCCGGGCACACACGCCAGCACGAGCGCGAGCAAGCCAGACTCCCGAGTCATGCCCCAAACGTATCCGCCGCAAGCCAAGAACGTCAAGTATTCTGGCGCACTTAGCTCGCGTGGTCGGCTTGACCGGCGCGCTTGCCGACGGTAGGGTGCGCCCGGCTCATGTACTTGCAGGACCTGATCTTCACGCTCAGCAAGTTCTGGGCGGATCGCGGCTGCGTGATCGAGCAACCCGTCGACGTCGAGGTCGGCGCCGGCACGTTTCACCCCGCGACGTTCCTGCGCGTGCTCGGTCCCGAGCCGTGGAACGCGGCGTTCGTGCAGTTCTCGCGGCGCCCGGCCGACGGCCGCTACGGCGACAACCCGAACCGCGCCGGCGCGTACTACCAGTTTCAGGTCGGCCTCAAGCCGTCGCCGCTGCACGTGCAAGATCTCTATCTCGACTCGCTCCGCACGATCGGGATCGATCCGGCGAGCCACGACATCCGCTTCGTCGAGGACGATTGGGAATCGCCGACGCTCGGCGCGTGGGGCCTCGGCTGGGAGGTGTGGTGCGACGGCCAGGAGGTCACGCAGTTCACCTATTTCCAGCAAGCGGGCGGCATCGATCTGCTGCCGGTCACCGCCGAGCTCACGTACGGCATCGAGCGCATCTGCATGTACCTGCAGGACTGCGGCAACATGTACGACCTCAAGTGGGACAAGCACGTCACGTACGGTCAGCTTCGCAAGGAGTGGGAGCGCGAGTACTCGACGTACCACTTCGAGCAGCTCGATCCCGCCGTCGCCTTCGCGCAGTTCGACACCTACGAGCGGCAGTGCACGCGCTTGCTCGACGTCGGGCTCGTGCTTCCGGCGTACGAGCAGTGCATGAAGAGCTCGCACGCGTTCAACTCGCTCGACGCGCGCGGCGCGATCAGCGTGACCGAGCGCCAGCGCTTCATCGGCCGCGTGCGCGCGATGGCGCGGGCGTCCGCGCACGCGTACGTCGGGGCGCGGGCGCGGCTCGGGTTTCCGTTGCTGCCGGCGGCGATCGGCCAGACCGCGAAGTCCGCGTACGAGGCTGCCGCGGATGCGGGCGTGAACGCGGCGGCGCTGGCCGCGGCGCGCGCGGTCGTGCCGCACGTCGGGGAGCTTCCGCGTGCCGGCTGATCTGCTGTTCGAGATCGGCTGCGAGGAGATTCCCGCGAAGATGCTCGCACGCGCGCTCGCCGAGCTGCCGGCGCAGCTCGAGGCCAAGCTCGCGGCGGCGCGGCTCGCGCACGGCGGCGTGCGCGCGCTCGGCACGCCGCGCCGGCTCGCGGTGATCGTGAAGCAGCTCGCGGATCGCCAGCCCGACCTGCACGAACAGGTCGTGGGTCCGCCGGCGAGCGCCGCGTTCGCGCCCGACGGCTCGTTGACGAAAGCCGGGCAGGGGTTCGCGGCGAAGAACGGCGTCGCGGCCGACGCGCTGCAGAAGCAGGAAGTCGCGGGCAAGAAGGGCCTCTACGTCGTCGCCGCGCGCCACGTCGTCGGCGGCGAGACGCGCGCGCTGCTCCCCGAGCTGCTGCGCGAGCTCGCGGCCGGCATCGCGTGGCCGAAATCGATGCGCTGGGGCTGGAGCGAGACCACGTTCGTGCGCCCGGTGCAGTGGCTGGTCGCGTTGCTCGGCGGCGAGGTGGTCGGTCTGCAGTGGGCCGGGCAGACCGCGGGCCGCAAGACGCGCGGCCATCGCTTCCTCTCGCCCGGTTGGATCGAAAGCCCCGGGGCGCGCAGCGATGCGGAGCATCGCGGGGGATGGATCGAGCTGCGCGGCGCCGAGCAGTACGCCGAGGCGTTGCGGGCCGCGCACGTGGTCGTCGATCCGGCGGTGCGGCGCGAGCTGATCGAGGGCGAGCTCGCGCGGCTCGCGAAGCAGACCTCGCTCCGCGTCCGAGACGATGCGGCGCTGCTCGACGAGGTCGTCAACCTCGGCGAGTACCCGGTCGGGATCAGCGGCCAGTTCGATCCGAGCTACCTCGAGGTGCCCGAGGAGATCGTCGTCACCGCGATGCGCACGCACCTGCGTTACTTCGCGATGGAAGACGCCAGCGGCAAGATCGCGAACCGGTTCGCGACGGTGATGGCGACGATCGTGAAGGATCCGGCGGTCGTGCAACGCGGCAACGAGAACGTGCTCGCCGCGCGCCTCGCCGACGCGAAGTTCTTCTTCGCCGAGGACCGCAAGCACACGTTCGACCAGTGGAATGCCAAGCTCGACGGCATCGTGTTCCAGGCCAAGCTCGGCGACGGCGCGAAGACGATCGGCGACAAGGTCCGGCGCATCGTCGAGATCGTCCGCGCGCTCGGCGGCGCGTCGGGCGCAGTACGCGCGGCGGCGCTGTGCAAGGCCGACCTCGCGTCGACCGCGGTCGGCGAGTTCCCGGAGCTGCAGGGCGTGATGGGCCGCCACTACGCCAAGCTCGCCGGCGAGTACGACGTGGTCGCCGGCGCGATCGAGCAGCACTGGTGGCCCAAAGGGCAGGGCGCCGTGCTGCCACAAACCGGTGAGGCCGCACTGGTCGCGATCGCGGATCGCATGGACACGCTCGTCGGCTGCTTCGCGGTCGGGCTCGAGCCGACCGGCTCGGCCGATCCGTTCGGCCTGCGCCGCGCCGCGATCGGGATCTGGCAGATCCTGCTCGAGCGCGGCTGGCGCGACACGTTCGGCAAGGTCTTCGACGCGGCGGTCGCCGCGCTCGCCGCGCAGGGCGTGAAGCTCGCCGATCGCAAGGCGCTCGACGAGTTCTTCCGGACTCGCTTGCGCGGCATCCTCGTCGACGACGGCGTACCGCCGCAGGACGCCGACGCGGTGCTCGCCGAAACCTGGCAAGACCCGGTCGACGCACGCGCGCGTGCCGCCGAATGCGCGCGGATCCCGCGCGAGGCGCGCGAGGTGTTCAAGCGGATCGCGAACATCCTCGACGACGCGCACGCGAAGCAGTACGCGCTCGCCGAACAACCTGCACCGAAGCAGCCGGTCGAGGTCGCGTTGTGGAACGCGTTTTCGGCCGCGCAAGGCAAGCAGCTCGAAGGCTACGGCGCGCTGATCAACGTGCTCGTCGAGATCCAGCCCCAGGTCGCCGCGTTCTTCGACAAAGGCGGCGTGATGGTGATGGATCCGGATCCGGCGGTGCGCGGCGAGCGCCTGAAGTTGCTCGCCGTCATCTACGATCGGTTCAAGCGCATCGCGGATTTCCGAAAGCTAGGAGCCAGCTCGTGAAGTGGGTCCGGCAGTTCGGCGGCGGCTCGGCCGAAGGGCGCGCGAAGGACAAGGCGTTGCTCGGCGGCAAGGGTGCGAACCTCGCCGAGATGGCGTCGCTCGGGCTGCCGGTGCCGCCGGGGTTCACGATCACGACGGAAGTCTGTCGGCACGTCATGCAGCACGGCGCCGGCGCCGGCCCCGCGGGTCGAAGTGAATTCGACCCGCTCCGGTTCGGCCCGGCCGAGCTCGACGGTGAAACTCAGCAGGCGCTCGCGCGCATCGAGCAGCTCGCGCAGGCCAAGTTCGGCGATTCCGAGCATCCGCTGCTCGTCAGCGTGCGGTCGGGCGCGCCGGCGTCGATGCCCGGCATGATGGACACGATCTTGAACCTCGGGCTCAACGACTCCACGGTCGCGGCGCTCGCGCGGCTCTCCGGCAACCCGCGGTTCGCGTGGGATTGCTATCGCCGGTTCGTATCGATGTACGGCGAGGTCGTGCTCGGCGTGGTCGCCGCGAGCGAGCACGAAGCGCCGCCGTTCGACCGCGCGCTCGACGACATCAAGGCCAAGCACCGCGCGCATCGCGACCAAGATCTCACCGAGGCCGCGCTGCGCGAGGCGGTCGCCACGTTCAAGCAGCTCGTGCTCCAGCACACGCAGCAGCCGTTTCCCGACGACGTGCGCGCGCAGCTGTGGGGCGCGATCGGCGCGGTGTTCCGATCGTGGAACAACCCGCGCGCCGACGTGTATCGGCGCATGAACCACATCTCAGCCGAGATGGGCACCGCCGTGAACGTGCAGGCGATGGTGTTCGGCAACCTCGGCGACGACTGCGCGACCGGCGTCGCGTTCACGCGCAACCCGTCGACCGGCGACGCGGAGCTGTACGGAGAGTTCCTCACGAACGCGCAGGGCGAGGACGTCGTCGCCGGCATCCGCACGCCGGAGCCGATCGCGCAGCTCGCACAGAAGCTGACGGCCGCGCACGGCGAGCTCGTGCGCGTCGCCAAGCTGCTCGAGGATCACTTCCGCGACATGCAGGACCTCGAGTTCACGATCCAGCGCGGCCAGCTCTACATGCTGCAGACGCGCACCGGCAAGCGCACCGGCAAGGCGATGGTGAAGATCGCGGTCGATCTCGTCGCCGAGGGCAAGATCACGGCGAAGCAGGCCGTGCTGCGCATCGAGCCGCAGAAGCTCGACGAGGTGCTGCACCCGACGATCGACCCGAAGGCGCGCCCGGTGCCGGTCGCGAAGGGCCTTCCGGCATCGCCGGGCGCCGCGATCGGCCGCATCGTGTTCACCGCGACTGCCGCCGAGGAGTGGGCGCAGAAGGGCGAGTCGGTGTTGCTCGTGCGCACCGACACGTCGCCCGAGGACATCCACGGCATGAAGGCCGCGGTCGGCATCCTCACGGCGCGCGGCGGGATGACCTCCCATGCGAGCGTGGTCGCGCGCGGCATGGGCAAGTGCTGCATCACCGCGTGCACGACGCTGCGCGTCGACGCCGCGAAGAAGCAGGCCGCGTTCGTCGGCGGCGGCAAGGAGATCAAGCTACGCGAGGGCGATACGCTCACGCTCGACGGCAACACCGGCGAGGTGTTCGCGGGCTCGGCGCCGCTCGTGCCGGCGCGCATCGGCGACGAGCTCGGCAAGCTGATGGAGTGGGTCGACCAGTTCCGCAAGCTCCGCGTGCGCACGAACGCGGACACGCCGATCGACGCGCGCACCGCCCGCGCGTTCGGCGCCGAAGGCATCGGCCTGTGCCGCACCGAGCACATGTTCTTCCAGCCCGAGCGCATCCTCGCGGTGCGCGAGATGATCCTGGCCGGCGACGAGGCCGGCCGGCGCGCGGCGCTCGCGAAGATCCTGCCGATGCAGCGCGGCGACTTCGCCGAGCTGTTCCGCGTGATGGACGGTCTGCCGGTCACGATCCGCCTGCTCGATCCGCCGCTCCACGAGTTCTTGCCGCACACCGCGGCCGACATCGACGAGGTCGCGCGCGACCTGGGCACGCCGGCGCAGCAGATCGCCGCGAAGGTCGCCGAGCTGACCGAGCAGAACCCGATGCTCGGTCACCGCGGCTGCCGGCTCGCGATCACGTATCCCGAGATCTACGAGATCCAGGTCCAGGCGATCGGCGAGGCCGCCGCGCTGTGCGCGAAGGACGGCGTGCGCGTCCATCCCGAGATCATGATCCCGCTCGTCATGGTGCCCGAGGAGCTGCGCCGGCTGCGCGCGCTCGTCCAGACCGCGATGGACCGCGCGCTCGGCACCGCGGCGATCCCGTACACGATCGGCACGATGATCGAGCTGCCGCGCGCGTGCGTCGTGGCCGATCGCATCGCCGAGCACGCCGACTTTTTCTCGTTCGGCACGAACGACCTCACCCAGACCACGTTCGGGCTGTCGCGCGACGACGCCGGGCGGTTCCTGCCGGCGTACGTCGAGCGCGGCGTCCTGCCCGCCGACCCGTTCGCCGTGCTCGATCCCGAAGGCGTCGGCGGTCTGATCGCGCTCGGCGTCCGCGGCGGACGTCACACCAAACCCGACCTCAAGGTCGGGATCTGCGGCGAGCACGGCGGCGAGCCCAGCTCCGTGGAGTTTTGCCACAAAGCGGGGTTCAATTACGTCTCGTGCTCGCCGTTCCGCGTGCCGATCGCACGGGTCGCGGCAGCCCGCGCCGCGTTGGCGGAAGAGGCGTCATGACGCGGGCAACCATTGCAGCCGGCGAACGGTCGAAGCGGGAGACCAGATCCCGGGCACATCTCCGCACGCCGGGCTCGCTCTTTCCGCGCATGGCTTCGTTACTCCTCAGTCGCGTGCTGCCGGCACGCTCCCTCGTCGCGCCTCGCCCTGCGTGCGCAACCGGGTTCTTGCTGCTGTGCGGGATCGCCGCGGGCTGCACGGCCTCGGCCTCCGAGGTCGAGCCGCCGCCCGACCAGCTATTCTACCCGACCGGCATGGCGGTGGCGCCCGGCGACGCGTACCTGTTCGTCGCGAACGCGAACTCGATCCTGCAATACAGCTCGGGCTCGATCTCCGTGGTCGACCTGTCGCTCGTCGACGCGGTCGTCCAGGGCTGGAGCACCGCGCAGACCATCCCCGCGAACTGCTCGCAGGACACCGACCACCTCGAGACGCTGCAGTGTGACGAGACGCAGTTCCTGAACGTCGGCGCCGGCGCGCGCATCGGCAACTTCGCGACCGACATCGCGGTGCAGGATCGCGGCAACGGCCAGCTCCGGCTGATCGTGCCGACGCGCGGTGATCCGTCGATCTCGTGGGTCGACTGGGACGGCAGCGAGCTGTCGTGCAACGACATGGCGACGACGAGCTTCGCGCTGTGCGACGACGCACACCGCCTCGTGTACGTGCAGAACGATCCGAACCTGTCGCTCCTGCCGCAGGAGCCGTTCAACG
>DASXCY010000140.1:0-13489 GCA_036490935.1 Kofleriaceae bacterium
CGGCGATGCAGCTCGACACGCCGCGCCTGCAACACGCGCAGCGCGGCCTCGCCGAGGTGCGGGCGCGGCGCGCGCGTGACGATGCGCGCCGCCTCCTGCATCACCGTCGCGTTGATCAGGAACGACAGGTGCTGCGAGTGGTACGCGAGCCGATCGAAGCGCGTCAGCACTACGGTAGTTTGGGCCGGCGCCGCCGCAGCAGCAACGCCGCACCGAACAGCCCCGCAAACAGCGCGGGCACGCCGGGGCCGCCGCTCGCGTCGCAGCAGCCCTTCTTGGGCGCCGTCACATCGCCGTTCGTCGCCTCGGTCTGATCCTGCGGACACATGATCACGTTCGACGTGATGCCGAGCTGCAGCTTCACGCCGCACCAGCCGCTGACGAGGTCGGCGACGCACTGATCTTGCTCCACGGTGCCCGCCGGGCACATCACCGGGCCCTCGATATCCTGAAACTTGAGCAAGCCCGTCCACGCCGACAGATCCGTCGACGTCATGATCCCGTAGCCGTCCGACGGCACGCTCGGTGGATTGCCGTAGTTCGCGGTGCACGCCCACACGACGCCGGTCGGCGATTCGTACAGGCAGTTGATGTGCGGCGCGTTCGACAGCGGCGTCCACGTCGTGCCGTGATCCTCGGATTTCTGCGCGCCGAGCGTCGGCGTCGCGATGACGAGCTCGCCGCTCGCGCGCGCCACGAACGAGATCCCGTCCGCGAGGCTCAGCACGTGCGTCCACGTCGTGTCGCTCGACACGTCGATCTTGTAAATGCCGTCGCCTACCGTACCGTTCTCGAGCGACGACCGCGCGTACAGGATATTCTCGTTCGTCGCGTCGACGCCGACGAAGTCGATCGCCGACGGGCTCGCCGTCGTGAGGCCCGCGCTCAGCGAGTTGCCCGCGAACAGCAGATTGCCGGGCAGCGGGCTGAAGGTCTTGCCGCCGTCGGTGCTTTCGTAGAGCAGCCACTTCTTGAGGCCTTCGCATGAACCGTTCGGATGGCCGTCGTCCATGCAGTCGGTGTCGCCGGTGCAAGTCTGGTATGGAACGCTCGACTGCGCGTTGCACGCCATCGTGAAGCGATAACCCGCCAGATAGACGCGCATCGGATCCGACGGCGCGATGCGCAGCGTCTCCCACCAGTCGCCGTCGAGGCCGGGCATCGCCGATTGCGGGAACGTCATGCCGTCGTCCATCGACCGGTAGATGCCGGTGTCGCTGTTCGACGACGCGGCGTAATAGAACGAGCCGTCGGGGCTGACGACGTCCTGCGAGACGAACGTCGAGCCCGGCGGCGTGGCGGCGAACGTGCAGCCGTCGCCGGCGGGCGGTTGGCGCAGCACGGTCAGACCGCCAAAAGTCGTCGCGAACAGCGCGCCGGTCGACGTGTACGCGTAGATCGGATCGTACATGCCGCTGTAGCCGACCGCTTTCTCGCACATCCAGTGCCACGTCGCGCCACCGTCCGACGACAGCAACACGCCGAACGTCATGCCCGCGACCACGTGGTTCGGATCGCCCTGCTCCCAGTGAATCGTCGAGGTCGCTGGCGCTCGGCCGTTCGCGGCCACGTCGCGCCCGCCCGCCAGGACGCATGCGCCGGCGGCCGCCAGGGCAAAAACTCTCATGGCTCCAGCGTATCCCGGGGAGGCGATCGCCGCGAGCGGGCTCTATCACACCTCATCACCCCCCGAGGCGCGGTCACAGCAAGCCGACCCCCAGGACCCGACACCGCAGCAGGTGCTCGGTGGGGACTTCGATCTCTTCCGGTATCGCGCGAGCTTACGCGATGAGCGCGAGCTTCTGGTCGCGCGTCATGGCCTTGATCTCGGCTTCGACGCGAAGCGCACGCGATTTGCCCCGCACGCGCCGCTCGTAGACGACCGCGAACGGGCCGCGGCCACGCGTGTACTTCGCACCTCGCCCGGCCAGGTGAGCGTCGAGGCGCGCCGGCAGATCGTTCGTGATGCCGCAGTACAGGCTGCCATCGCCGCAGCGCAGGACGTAGATGATCCACACGCGATCAGCCGGTCTTGTGCTCGATCTCCATCGGCGTGGCGAAGAACCGGTTGCGCTTGGGATCGTTGAACCGCTTGTAGTCGATGAGCCACGGCGTGACCTGCGCGGTGCCGCCCTCGAGGCGGATCGTCGCGGCCATCGGCGTCACCGTGCGGTAGCTCGACTCCGGCGGCAGATCGAAGTTGTCGGCTCCGCCCGCCGAGAACAGCGACAGCAGCGACGCGACGTCGCCGTACATGGTCTTGAACCCGGCGTCGACCTTCTCGTGGCCGCGCACCATCATCGAGCAACCGAGGCGCGCCATGAACGTCTCGAACTGCTTCTTGCCGAACGGGAACCGCGCGTTCTGCGCCTGCAGATCCTCGGGAATGAAATCCGCCGTCGACGGATCGCTCCACAGCATCTGGAACCGCAGGTCGTTGTCGTTGAGCGACGCGAAGTCGACGAGCTTGTCCTTGATATCGACGTCGCGCGGGATGCCGGCGTGCACGAACATCAGGTCGTCGAAGAACAGCATGTTCGGCAGCTCCTCGAACATGCGCATGTACTCCTGGAACACCTCGCCCGGCACGTGACCGATCAGCGTGTTGATCGCCTCGGCCGGCTTCACCCCGCCGTAGATGCGACCCTTGTACTCGATGTAGTACTCGTGGTTGCCGCGCAGCGGGAACACGTGGTCGGGCGCGGCGAGGTACAGCTGCATCACGGTGCGCAGCACGCCGTTGTAGCTGAACATGCCGCGATCGATGTAATCGCCGAGCATCACGAGCTTGGGCTCGGGCTGGCGGCGATCGAGCCGCCACGCCTCGAGCTTCGCGAAGAAGTCGGCCTGGAGCAGCGCGCCCTTGAGGCAGCTGTAGCAGCCGTGCAGATCGCCGAGCACGGTGAGCTCGTAGACCTGATCGGGCGCGGCCGGATGGACGAACACGTGACCGTCGAGGAACGGCTTCTCGCCGGCGAAGTCGATCACCGTGCGCTTGCCGGCGAGCTTGCCGGCGCCGGCGGCGCGCTTGTCCGCGAGCTGCGCGACGAAGCGGCGCATGAGGTCGAGGTCGGCGGAGACCTGCTGGCGGATGCGCTCGGGGTCGGCCGAGTAATGCTGCTCGGACTTCGAGAAGAACGGGTGGTCGTCGAGGCGCGAGCGCACGGCGGTCGGCCCCTCGATCTCGACCTTGTTGGTCGGGACGAGCTCGATGTCGTGCTCGGCGAGCGGCTCGACGGTCTTGTCGAGCAAGGCCTCGATCTCGGCGCGAAACTTTGCTTCGGATGGATGGACCGAGCCGTCGGCGTAGATCAGCTCGTCGATCGTCGCGAGCAGCTCGTGCTGGTTGTCGCGATCGAAGCTCTGGAAGATCTCGTAGCTGCGCAGCTTGAGCTTCGCGTAGACGAACTTCTCGACGTCCTCGCCGTCGGCGACCGCCTCGTCGAACAGCTCCTTCACGCTGTGATCGACCTGCTCGAACACCTCGTGAAAGTGCGAGACGAACTTGTTGACCACCTCGTCGCGCGTTTTGGTATCCGCATCCGGCATGAGCGCGTTCGCGCGCTGCGTCACGAGCTGCCGGATGTAGATGCGAACGAAGGTCTTCTCGGTGAAGTCGAACTCGCCATCGATGTACCCGAACGCGGTCAGGTAGAAGATGATCGCGTTCATCTGCTGTTCGGCGACGTCGGGGTTCGTGCTGAACGTCAGCATTTTCGCGTCGACATTATCACGGCGCGTCGAGCCGGTCGGGCGCGTCGGCGGCGATGTAAGCGAGGATGGCGGCGGCCGCGACGTCGTCGGCGAGCTGCGCGGGGTCGACCTTGTCGAGCGTGTCGGCCTCGGTGTGGTGGATGTCGAAGTACGTGCGGCCGTCGACGAGCAGCCCGATCTGCGGCACGCCCGCCGGGGCCATCGGATCGATGTCGGCACCGGCGTGGCCGCCGTCGACGACGCGCGTCGCGCCGATCGGATCGAGCAGCTGGACGAGATCGCTGAACCGCGCGTGCAGCCGCTTCGCGCCCTCGGCGTCGTGCTCGCCGACCACGAACCCGCGCGGTGCGAACCCTCCGCTATCGGACTCGAGCGCGAGCACGGTCCTGGCCAGCTCGCCCTGATGTTCCGCCGCGTACGCCTTAGCGCCGCGCGTGCCGTTCTCCTCGTTCGTGAACCCGACGACACGGATCGTGCGGCGCGGCACCAGGCCGAGCCGCTTGAGCAGCGCGGCCGCCTCCATCATCGTCACGATGCCGGCGCCGTCGTCGTGCGCGCCCTGGCCGACGTCCCACGAGTCGATGTGGCCGCCGATCACGACGATCTCGTCGGGCTTGTCGCGGCCGCGCAGCTCGCCGATCACGTTCGCCGACTCGGCGTCCGGCAGTTGCTGCGACTCGAGGTGCAAGTGCACGCTGACCGGGCCCGCCGCGGCGAGCCGGTCGATGAGGTCGGCATCCTCGATCGTCACGGCGGCGGCCGGGATCTTCGGCAGCTTGTTGTCGTAGTCGAGCGCGCCGGTATGCGGCAGGCGCAGCGCGCGCGCCGTCACCGAGCGCACCAGCGTCGCCACCGCGCCGTACTTCGCGGCGCGCGACGGCCCGGCGGTGCGATAACCGACGGTCTCGCCGTAGCCCGCGCCTTTCTCGTCGCTGTACGCCGGCATCGGCGTGTTGTAGAGCACGATCGATCCGGCGATCGCGTCGCGCTTGGCGTCGAGCTCCTTCCAGTCGTGAACGACGACGACCGGCGCGGTGATGCCGGCCTTCGGCGTCGCGACCGTGCCGCCGAGCCCGATCAGCACGATCGGCCGCGCGATCGGCGTGACGAGCGCGGCGTCTTCCGGGCCGCGCACCCAGTGCGGCACCATCACCTTCTCGCTGTGCGCGTCGAGCCCGTCGGTCTGCATCATGCCGACGAGCAGCGGGATCGCGCGCTCGAGCTCGGGCGAGCCGGCGAGGCGGTGGCCGATGCGATCGGTGAGCTGCTCGAGCTTGTCGTACGCGCCGCGATCCGCATGCGCCGCGGCGAGGATCTTCGCGGCGACGTCGCGATAGCGATCGGCGAGCACCGAGCCGGTACGCGGCACGTACGGCCGCGTGTCGGAGACCCACGCCGGCGGTTTCGCCTCCTGTGCGGCGGGCACGCATGCGGCGAGCACGACCAGGGCCAGGCTCTTCACGCGGTCGGCTCCTCGTCGAGCAACTCCGGCTCGGCTTGCGCCTGCGGCGGCGCGGCCGGCACGCCGTGCGCGGCGATCTCGACGAGCAGCTCGATCACCGACGCCAGTCGCTCGGGATTGCCCGCCTTGCCGAGCGCGAGATCCGACAGCGGGATCGGATGATCGAGCGGCGCGCCGCGCCCGGGATACACGCGGTAGCGCAGGCCCTCGCGCTCCCAGTACGCGAGCCAGCCGTCGAGCGTGGCGACGGCGCGGGCGCGCAGGCCGTCGTCGAGCAGCCTGCCGAGCACGATCGCGTTGCCCCGCGCCTTGAAGCGATCGTCGAACGCGTTGTCGCCGGTCTTGAACACCGGCGCGGCGGGCGGCCCCGACGGATTGATGCCGAGGTGGCGCGGTGGAATCGCCCACAGGCAGACGGTGGCGCCACGCACCTCGTCGATCTCGCGGCCGATGGTGACGTCGAGCGCGATCACGCTGCCCTCGAGGCGTTCGACGCGCAAGCGCACCGCGAGGCCGGCCTTGTCGCCGACGATCAGCGACGAGGCGAGCCCGCCTTCGGCGCGGGTCGTGAGCGCGTGCACGTCGGCGACGCTGCGCTTGAGCGCACCGGTGACCGCCGCGATGTAGGCGGCCCACGCGGCATCGCCGATCGCGGGCGTCTCGATCGCGATCGGCAGCTGCGCCAGCTCCTGGTCGCGTACGCGGCGCCCCGCATCGGCGATCAGCGCCAGCCCGAGCAGCGGCAACAGGTAGTGGTTCGGCCAGCGAAAACCATAGCCGCCGAGCACGACGAGCGCGATGCCCGCGCCGATCTGCCGCCGCGCCTCGGCGCCGGCGAGCGCGCACGATGCGAGCGTCCACGCGAGCGTCGCGATCGACAATAGATAAAGCGCGAGCCGCGGATCCGCCCAGCCCTGGTTGAGCTCGACGCCGATGGCGAGCGAAGCCGCCTTCGCGACGAGCGGGTACCACGCGCGCGCCGCGATCGCGCCGGCGGCAGCGACCGTCATCGCGATCGACACCGGCACCAGGCGGGTCACCGCGCGCGCGAACGGCCGCGGCGCGAACGCGTACGGCGAGAGCAGCGCGGCGAGGCAGAGCGCCATCACGCCCGCGCGCGCGACGGTGACGCCGGGCCTGTCGAACGCGCCTTCCGGCCACAAGAAGTGCGCGCCGAGCACGTCGACGGTGTGCACCAGCAGCGGCATCGCGACCGCGATCAGGCCGAGCTGCACGCCGAGATCGCGATCGTGCGCGAAGCCCGCCGCGACCACGGCGACGACGGCGATCGCGAACGCGAGCTCGAGCGGAAAGCTCAGCTCGGGCGACGCCGCGATCACGAGCGGCACCACCGCGACCAACGCCGCGATGGCAAGGGCGATGTTCGCGACGAGATCGCGCACCCCGCGCGCCTCGCGTAGCCCGGCGGCGCAGCGCATGCCGACGAGCACCGCGGCGAGCGTGCCCGTGAAATAGAACAGGAACAGCCCGGCGTAGCTGAGGAGCGTGTGCCAGGTCGGCGGATCCGCGCCCTGGACGAGCAGCGCCGACGCGAGGCCGGGCTCGGTGCGCGAGCCGATCGCGACGCGATTGATCACGACCTCGAGGAACGCCACCACGAGGAGGACGCGAAGCGGGATCGAGCCCTCTGTGTGCGGCCTGCGAGACAACTCCGAAAACCGTAGCGTTGTGGCGCATTTGCGTCAAGCACGGGGAGCCGGCACGTCGAAGAAGTGGGCCGCGCCCGCAGGCCGCGCGAAAATTTAGCTGTGAGGCTGTGGGCGCTTCCGCTCTCGATCTCGCTCGCAGTCGCGGGCGCGCCGGTGAACGCGCGCCCGACTGTCGTGCTCGATCCCGGGCATGGCGGCTCGAATCCGGGCGCGCGCGGCGCGGTCGCAGGGCTCTACGAAAAACGGCTGACGCTCGCGATCGCGCGCGACGTGGCGGCCCGGCTACACGACCACGGTATCGACGTCGTGCTGACGCGCGACGACGATCGCACGCTGACGCTGCGCCAGCGCACCGAGGTCGCCGATCGCATCGCGGCCGACCTGTTCGTCAGCATCCACGCGAACGCGTCGCCGACGCGCACGCAGCGTGGCTACGAGACGTACGTGCTGCCGCCGCGCGGCGTCGACGTCGACGGGCGCGCGCTGCGCAGCGACAGCGGCACGCCGCGGCCCGGCGTCGATCCCGACATCGCGCTCGTGCTCGACGACGTCGAGCGCGGCGCCGCGCAATGGGAGGCCGCCGAGCTCGCCGCGCGCATGCAGCGCTCGCTGCGCGACCGGCGCGGCGCCGACGGCGATCGCGGCGTGCGCCAGGACGTCGATCACGTGCTGCTAGGCGCGACGATGCCGGCCGTGCTCGTCGAGGTCGGCTTCATCGATCACCCGATCGAGGGCAAGCAGCTCGCGGAGCCCGCCGTGCAAGCCCAGCTCGCGGCGGCGATCGCCGAGGCGATCGAGGATCAGCTCGCGGACTAAGGCACCGTGACGTGGAGCGCCGCGCACTGCTGGTGCGCGTTCGTGCGGTCCTTGTCGGCGGCGAGCAGCGCGTAGTACTGCTTGGCGGTCGCGGCATCGCCGAGCATGCAGGCCATGACGACGACGCCGAGCGTGCCCTGCTCGCGCGCCTTCGGATCGGACGACTTCGCGAGCCCCTCGAGGACACCCAGGCCTCCGCGCAGCTTCTTGCGGTACTCCGGCGTCAGGAACGGGTTGCCGACGAGCTCGTGCGGAAGCGGCGGTGGCGGTCCGAGCGCATCGACCGGCGGCGGTGCGGCATCGACCGCAGATGGTGCGGCATCGACCGCCGGTGGTGGCGGCGAATCGACCGGCGGCGGCGCCGGCGGCGGCGCGACCGCCACGCGCGCGACCGCTGCATCCGGCGAGCTCGGCGCACCGCCGCCGCCGGTCAGCGCGGCCACCGCCGCGATCGCACCGCCTACCGCGAGCGCCGCCACGAGGATGACGATCCACGCGCGACGCTTGCGCGCCGGAGGCGGCGCCGCGACCGAGACCGCCGCCGGCGCACGGCCGAGCGGCGCGAGCTCGGCGACCAGCTCGGCCACGCTCGCGTAGCGGCGCGCCGGATCCTTCTCGAGGCAGCGCCACAGCACCGCGTGCAGCGCCGGATCGACGTCGATCGGATCCGGCGGCGCGGTCGCGACCTTGATCGCGACGTCGGCGAGCCGCTGGCTGTAGAACGGCAGCCGCCCCGACACCAGCTGGTACAGCGTCACGCCGAGCGCCCAGATGTCGGCGCGCACGTCGACGTCGCGTGCCGACTGGATCTGCTCGGGCGACATGTACGCGGGCGTGCCGATCGCCGACGCCGTGCTCGTCAACCTCGCGTCGGCGGCCGCCTTCGCGATGCCGAAATCGAGCACCTTGACGAGCGCACCACCGTCCGGCCGACGCGTGACGAACAGGTTGTGCGGCTTCAGGTCGCGATGGACGATGCCGGCAGCGTGCGCTTCGGCCAGCGCCACGCAGGCTTGCATGATGTATTCGACCGCCACCGGCGCCGGCAGCGGCCGGTCCGCGATCGCCGACGCGAGGTCGTTGCCGCCGAGCAGCTCCATCACGATGTACGGCGCGCCGTCGTCCTGACGGCCGACGTCGAACACGCGGCAGACGTGCTCGGTGCGCAGCCGGGCGACCGCACGCGCCTCGCGCAGGAAGCGCTCGACGAGCGTCGCGTCGCTCGCCATCTCGTCGCGCAGTACCTTGACCGCGACGCGCTGCTCGAGCTCGAGGTGCGTGGCCTCGAACACCACGCCCATGCCGCCGGCGCCGATCACTCGATCGACACGCACGCGGCCGAGAATCGCGCCGGGCTCGATCAGACGAGTTAGCCGTTGACCGGCCGCGGGCCGACCGGTGCGGCCGGCGGCGTCGACGGGTTCCAGATGTTCGTGTCCTGGTATTGCGACGAGTCCATCAGCGTGAAGCCGACGAACAGCGACGCCGCGAGCAGCGCGCTCACGAACACGACCGAATGGAACAACCGGTCGTAGCGCAAGTGCATGAAGAACAGCACGACGAGCGTCGCCTTCACCACCGCGATCACCAGCGCCACCGCGAGGTTGATGTTCGTGCCGAAGTCGACCTTCGTCGCGGCCACGGTGAGCAGCGTGAGCAGGAGCAACGTGGTGCCGGTGGCGAGCAACGTCTTCAACGTGGCGACATGGGCCAGCTCGTGATCGTCGTGGTCGTGTGCGTGGTCGGCCATGGATGCCTCAGTGGATGAGGTAGAGCAGCGGAAACAGGAAGATCCAGATGATGTCGACGATGTGCCAGTACAGCGCGGCGTAGTCGACCGGACCGAAGTACTCCGGCGTGAAGTGGCCCTTGATCGAACGCATCAACAGCCACGTGAACACGAAGATGCCGAACAGCACGTGGATGCCGTGCAGGCCGGTCATCGCGAAGTAGATCGTGAGGAACATGCCGGTGTGCTCGGGCGGCGGGCCGAGCGACGCGCGCTCGAACTCGTCTTCCTCGGTCGCGATGTGGATCGGATGGATCGCGCCCTGGCCCTCTTTGAGGTCGTGCTCGCCGTTGTTCGACGCCAGCAACTCGATCGACTGCGCGGTGGCGGGCGCGGGCGCCTTGCACGTCGCGTCGATCACGATGTCCTCGCCGCGCTCGGCGCTGTCGCCGTACTCGACGAGGATGCCGTCTTGTGGCCGCCCGGCGGTGCCGTGCCGGCGCGCCTCGGCGTCGGTGAGATCCGGGCACACGACCGGCTGATACGCCGGTCTCCAGCACGGGAACTGCTCGTGCTCTGCGACGCCCGCTTCCGGCAGATGCGGCTCGGGGCACCTCGCGGCGATCACGCGCCGGCTCTTCTCGACCCAGGTCTCGACTTCCTTGTGGGTCTTCTGATCCTCGATCGTCTTCTTCTCGCGCGTGATCTCGGCGACCGCGCAGTCAGCCTGGACGCCGGGCTGGTTCGGATCGACGTCGATCTTCGACTCCTCGAAACAGCCGGTCTTCGCCTTCTCCGATCCGTAGTCCCAATCGATCGTCGACTTCGTGCCCGGGCACTCGTTGTTCTGGGTGAGCAGCTCGGCGTTGCCGGGGCTGATGCACGGGTCGAAGTAGCGCCCGAACAGGATGTGCTCGTGCACCTTGTGGCTGTACTCGAGGTACTTGATGCCGAGGAACGTGCACGCGCACAGCAGCGTGATCACGATGCAGGCGATCAGGCCGCGCCGCTGGTTGCGCTGCGCGCAGCGCACGGCCCACGCCGCGGTGAGGCTCGAGAAGATCAGCACGGCGGTGTTGGTCGCGCCGAACTTCACGTCCAGCCACTTGTGCGCGTAGTTGAAGATCTCGCTGTGATGCACGCGATAGAGCACGTACTGCACGAACAGCGCGGAGAAGAACAGCACCTCCTGCGCCAGGAACAGCCAGATTCCGAACTTGCCGGAGTCGAACTGGTGCTGCGCGTCGTCGTAGTGGTGCTGGACGAACGGCGAGCCGTGGTGGCCCAGGTCGTGCTCGACTCCGTGCTCTTCGTGGGCGGTCGTCATTTCTTCTCGCCCTCGTCCTTGTTCTTCGCCTCTTCGTCCTTGGCCTGTTCGGCCGTCGCGGTCGGCATCACCTCGCCGGCGCCGGCGACCTTGGCCGCTTCGGCCTTGTCGGCTGCGAGGTCCTTGGGGTCGAGCGCCTTGCCCTTCGAGGACTCGGTCACGTCGTGCTCGGCGCGGACTTCTTCCGCTTTCGCGTGGATCATCGCCGCGGCCCTTTCGGCCTGGGTCGCGCCGGCGGTGTGGTCGGTGACGGCTCCGATCTTGCGCGCGATCGCGTCGGCCTTCTCGGGCTCGTCCTCGATCGGCGTCTTGCGCTCCCAGCGATCCGGCTCGACCTCGACGAGGTCGTCGTAGTTGTAGAGCTCGTGCAGGACGGGCGGCTTCTCGAAGTTATAGAGCGGCGGCGGCGTCGGCGCCTGCCACTCGAGCGAGCTGCCGCCCCACGGGTTGCGCGGCGCCTTCTTGCCGGTCCAGAACGACGCGACCAGCGAGATCACCGTGATGAAGATCGAGAACCCGAGGATGAACGCGCCGATCGTCGAGAGCTGGTGGAAGATCGTGTACTGCGGATCGTAGTCCCAGTAGCGACGCGGCATGCCACGCGCACCCATCACGAACTGCGGCATGAACGTGAAGTTGAAGCCGAAGAACACGCCGAACGCGCAGATCTGGCCGATCTTCTCGTTGTACATGCGGCCCGTGAACTTCGGCCACCAGTGGTGGAGCGCGCCGAGGAACGCGACCAGCGTCGAGCCCATCATCACGTAGTGGAAGTGTGCGACGACGAAGTAGGTGTCGTGCAGGTGGACGTCGACGGACAGGATGCCGAGGAACAGGCCGGTCAAGCCGCCGATCGTGAACAGCAGCAGGAACGCCAGGCCGTAGATCATGCCGGTCTTGAGCCGGATGTCGGCCTTGTACAGCGTCGCCACCCAGTTGAAGATCTTGATCGCGGATGGAATGGCGACCGTGAAGGTCAGCGCCGAGAACACCATGTTCGCGAGCCGCGACTGGCCCGACACGAACATGTGGTGGCCCCACACCAGGAACGACAGCAGCGCGAGCGAGATCGACGAGTAGGCGATGAAGCGGTAGCCGAAGATCGGCTTTCCCGCATAGGTGGATATCAATTCGTTGACCACCCCCATGCCGGGAATGATCATGATGTAGACGGCTGGGTGTGAGTAGAACCAGAAGAAGTGCTGGAACAGCACCGGATCGCCGCCGAGGTTCGGATCGAAGATGCCGATGTGAGCGAAGCGCTCGACGGTGAGCAGCAGCACCGTGATGCCGAGCACCGGCGTGGCCAGCACCTGCATGATCGCGGTCGCATAGATCGCCCACACGTTGAGCGGCATCTGGAACCAGCCCATGCCCTGCGGCCGGAACTTGTGGATCGTGACGAGGAAGTTGAGGCCGGTGAAGATCGAGCTGAACCCGAGCAGGAACACGCCCATCGTCGCGACGAGCACCGGGGTCTTGGATTCGAGCGAGTACGGCGTGTACAGCGTCCAGCCGGTGTCGAGGCCGCCGAACGGGATCGTGAGCACGAGCAGGATCGCGCCCGAGCACCACAGATAGAACGACGCCAGGTTCAGCCGCGGGAACGCGACGTCGGGCGCGCCGAGCTGGATCGGCATGATGATGTTGCCGAGCGCGGCCGGGATGCCCGGGATGATCACGAGGAACACCATGATCGCGCCGTGCAGCGTGAAGAACTTGTTGTACATGTCCTGGTCGACGATCGTCTTGCCAGGGAAGAACAGCTCGGTGCGCACGAGCAGCGCGAACACGCCGCCGACGAGCAGCGAGAACAGGATCCCGAACAGGTACATCAGGCCGATCCGCTTGTGATCGAGCGTGAGTGCCCAGCTGAGGAACCCCTTCGAGCAGTGCAGGTAGTCTTTCTCGTCCTTGGGGCCGTCGGGATAAACCGGATCGGGCTGCACGGGCAGCGCCGGCACGACGAGCACGACGACGACGCCGATGACGGCGCCGACGATGGTCGCGACGATCGGGCTCACCCAGTCGCGCTGGCCGAGGACGAAGTCGCCGATCGGCCCGATGACGCCGAGCCAGAAGCTGAGAAAGAACCACGCCAGCGCGTGGCGGTGCTTCTTGCCGGCGAAGATCGCCGCGAGCGCGCCGCCGCTGAGCGCGGTGACGACGATGATGAGGACCAGAATCTCGAGGTTCATGGCGTCGACTGCCCCTCGCCCATCTTGAGCGATTTGATGTACGCGATGAGGCCCTGGACCTCTTTCTCCTTGAGCTGACCGAGGAACGACGGCATCGACGGCGGGTAACCCGGCCGCGCCTTCGCTTGCGGGTACTCGATCGATTCGCGGATGTAGTTCTCGTCCATCTTCACGCTCGCGCCTGCAGGGGTGCCGAGCGAGATGTCCTGGCCCCAGTCGTGCGACGCCCACGTCGGGCCGACGCGCGGTGTGCCGTCGGTCGTGTGGCAGGCGTTGCAGCCCTTCTTCTCGTACAGCTTCTTGCCGAGATCGATGGGCGGCATGTTCGTCATCTCGGCCTGCTTGTCCGCGAGATAGCGTTCGTAATCGCCGGGATCGTGGACGACGACGACCGCGCGCCGCAGGCACGCGCCGGTCTCCGGATCGTTCGCGAGGCAGGACATCTGCGAGTGGTTGGTCCCGCAGTACTCGGCGCAGGTCAGGCGATACGTGCCCGGCTTGGTCGCGAGGAACCACGCGTACGTGTAGCGGCGCGGCACGACGTCCTGCTTCACGCGCATCGCGGGCGCGTAA
>DASXCY010000141.1:0-14197 GCA_036490935.1 Kofleriaceae bacterium
GCGCGTTACGGCTGACCGCTGCCGCCGCCGAGGTTGCCGACGAGGCCGAGCACAGCCGCGAACTGCGCGATGTTCTGGTCGCTCATCGCGACCAGCATCTTCACGTCGGCGTTGTCCGACGAAACCTCGAACTTGGTGAAGAACTGCTGGACCTGCGGGTTGCCGACCTGGCCCTTCATCATCGTCGTGAGGGTCGTCGCCTCCTCGGGCGAGGCCATGCGCACGCGGACGTCGGCGTCGAGGCCCGACGAGATCTGCACGGATCCGAACAGCGCCTTGAGGTGCACGCCGAGGGGCGCGATGCCCTTCGCGACCGCCGGCGCGTTGCCGTTGACGAGCATCCACAGCGAGCGGTGAGTGTCGATCGTGCCGTAGAGCTCGCGGAACGCGGCCGAGCCGTCGAGGCCGCCATCTTCGCCGCCGGCGATGTGCTGGACCTTGTCGAGCCGCGCCGCGTCGGGACCGAACACGAGCACGGCCGTCGTCGCGTCGACGAACGTGAACGCGACGTGCTTGCCGCTCGAATCGGTGATGCGTACGACCTCGCCATCGATCGTGATCTTCGAGCCGTCCTTCTCGGCGTCGCCGACTTCCTTGTCGAAGCACGACATCGCGCGCTTGTGATCGTAGCCGTGCAGCACGACGCGGCCGACCGGCTCGGGGTCGTCGAGATGGCCGACGCCGAGCACGACCGACTCGAGCGAGCTCAGCGGATCGAAGCCGCACACCGCGAGGAACTTGTCGAGGCCGGGAATCGTACCGAGCCGCGGCGCGACGTACGTCTGCCACAGCGCGCTGTGCTGGAGCTGCGCGAAGTCGATGCCGACGACCATGTCGGCGTCGACCGGCAACAGCTGCAGGTCGCTCACCGCCCTGTGCGGCGCCGCCGGTGCGACGTTGTTCGCGACCGGTGCAGGGCCGACCGGCGCGGCGGCTTCGTGATGGCATGCGGACGCCGCGGCAAGCGCCGCCGCGACCAGGACTTGCCGCATCTACGCGCGGGCCCGGCGCTCGTGCGAGCGCGCGAGGTCGAGCAGGTTCGGCAGCGACAGCGCGTCGAGCTTGGCGAGGTAATCCTTGTCGCCGGTCTTCTTCTCGGCCGTGCCGATCGCCTCGATCAGCTTCGCGCGGTCGCCGTACTTCTTCTGCACCAGCTCGACCGCGCTCTGCAGGCGCAGCAGCTGCGCGTTCGACGCCGTCCGCAGCCGATCCGCGATCACACCGCTATCCTCGTCGGGACGCGCGAGCGACTTCGCCAGCGACTTCGCGAGCTCGTCCTTGCCGGTGTGCAGGTGCGCGAGGCGCGCCCTGGGATGACGCGGCAGCACCGGCGCCGATTCGCCGGCTTCCTTCGGCGCCTTGGGCGCCTTCGCCACCTTCGCGGCGGGCTTCGCCTTGGCAGCGGGCTTGGCCTTCTTGCTGGCCGACTTCTCGGGCTTCGTCGTCTTCTTCGTCGCCATGGCGCGTCCTCGTCGGTGGGCTACTTCGCGGGCGGGGAATCCTGCGCGGCAGAGACCTTGCCGTCAAGCGCCGAAATGACCTGATTCACGTCGTCGAGGGTGAGGTCCAGCGAGAACCGCACGATGGCGCCGTCGACGGCGATCTTCAGCTTGTCGACGACGGGGCCAAGGCTCTTGGCCTGCGCCGCGTAGCCGAGCAGGCCTTTGTTGGCGTTGGCGAACGATTCCAGCGCCTTGGCATCCTGCGGGTTCGCCATCACGACCGCGAGCGCGAGCTTGGCCCCGGACGTCGGGTCGAACGTCAGCGCGAGTGCCACCGGCCCCGATGAAATCTGACCGTTGGTGATGCGCGGCAAGTGCGCGGCGACGCGCGGATCGACATGGCCTGCGGCCCACATCGGTGCGCGCTGGTCGGACAGCTCGATCCAGCGCGCGAGGTCGGGGTTATCGAGAGCCTTCTTGCCGGTGCCGATCGCGTCGCGCACGAACGCTTCGTCGGTGCCGAGCACGACCGTATCGGCGCGGCTGAACGAGAAATACACGACGCGATTGCCGTCCTTGGCGACGTACAGCGTGCGGCCGTCGGCGTCCTTGACCTCGACCGAGCCGCTGCCCTGGCCGACCAGCCCTCGCACGCACGTGACGAGCTGGGTCTCGCTGAGCTGCTTGCCGGTCGCGACCATCAGCACCGGGCCGGTGCCGGGTGCGGGCCCCGGATGCGGGCCGATCGCGAGGACGACATGCTCGATCTGCGCCGGATCGAGCTTGCAGGCGGTCTGCACCTTCTGCCAGCTCGACGCGAGCCCGCCGTCGCGCAGCAGCAACTGGTCGACCGCGCGCGCGACGAGCGGCGAGGCCGCGACCCGCGCCACGTCGGCGCCGACCACGACCTCGGCCGTCGAGGGAACCGCCGCGAGGCCCGTGACCTCGGGCGGCGGCCCACTCGATTTCTTGCCGCAGCTCGCGACCAGCGCCGCAGCTACGCACCACGCCGCCCAGCGCCGGGTCACGAGCGAGTGCTCACTGGCCCAGACCACCGCCCGCGCCGCCGCCCATCATCCCACCCATCATGCCGGCCATCATGCCGACGAGCGACTTCAGCTTGTCCTTGCTCATCGCGATCGCGATCAGCACGTCGGCGCCATCGTTCGTGACGTCGATCTTGTCGAAGAACTGCTTGGCCTGGCCGAGCTGGCCCTTCGCCATCGACACCAGGTTACCGGCCTCGTCGGGCGTGTTGAGGCGCATGTGCAGGTCGAGCGAGAGCCCGTCCGTCACGTTGAGCGAGCCGAACACGGCCTTGGGCTTCACGCCGAGCGAGCCGGCTTTGCTCATGAACGGCGCGTTGCCGTTGACGAGGAACCACAGCGAGTCCGCCGTCTTGATCTTGCCGTAGAGGTCGACGACCGTCTGCGACTTCGCGAGCGAGCCGCCGCCCGCCGCGATCTTCTTGATGCCGTCCTTGGTCGTCGCGTCGGGGCCGAGCACCGCGATCGCGGTCGTGTCGTTCACGAAAGTGAAGCCGATCTGCTTGCCCTTCTTGTCGGTGATGAGCACGACATCGCCGTCGATGTTGACCTTGGTGCCGTCCTTCTCGGCCTCGGTCACGCCGTCCTTGTCGAAGCACGACATCGACTTCGCCTTGTCGTAGCCGTGCACGACGATCACGCCGTTGACGTCGTCGCCGCTGCCGCCGAGGCCCTTGAGCCCGAACGACACCGTCTTGAGCGACTCGAGCGGATCGAAGCCGCAGAGGTCCTTGAACTTCTGGATGCCCGCGAAGTCCGAGCCCGTCAGCTTCGGCGCGACGAATTCTTTCCACAGCTCGCTCTGCTGGAGCTGGCCGAAGTTGATGCCCACCACCGCTTCGGAATCGACCGGAAGGAGCGCGAGGTCATCGTTCGCGACGCCGCCACCACCACCGCCGCCTTTGTCGCCGGCTCCGCCGCCACCCGGCTTGTGCTCCGCGGTCTTGTCGCCAGACGCTGCGCCCTTGTCGTCGTTCTTTTTGCACGCCGAAGCGCCGAGCCCCAAGACGGCAAGCGCGACGACCCAACCACTGCGAATGCGGACCATGTGCGTTCTCCTTCGAATCCGTGTGACGGACGCCGGAGGTATAACACGCCATGCCTTGGATGCGTCATCGGCTTCGCGACGGTGAAGTCTGGGCAAAGGTCGACGACACGGGTGCACTTGTCACTGATCGTGACGGTCGCGTTGAAGTCGTCTACAAAGCCGTCGCGGACGCGAAGGTGTATCGCGCAGGAGCGCGGAATCTCGTCGCGCTCGGCGGCGAGCCGGTGGAGATCGCAGCCGCAGCTGTCGCATCTGTCGCAGCAGCCGCGTCGCCCGCCGATCCCGGCAACGCGATCCACGTGTGGACCGACGGGGCGTGCACGGGAAATCCCGGGCCCGCCGGGCTCGGCGTCGTGATCGTCGACGGCGGCCAGCGCGAAGAAGTCTCGGAATTTCTCGGTGACGGCACGAACAACATCGCCGAGCTGACCGCGATCCTGCGCGGGCTCGAGAAGATCGTCGATCGCAAGCGGCCGGTGATCGTGTACTCGGACTCGCAGTACTCGATCGGCCTCTTGACCAAGCCGTGGAAGGCGAAAGCAAACAAGGAGCTCGTCGAAGAGCTGCGCGGCCTGTGCCGCACGTTTCGCGATCTTCGCTTCGTCAAGGTCCCCGGCCACGCGGGCGTGCCGCTCAACGAGCGCTGCGATCAGCTCGCGCGCGCCGCGATCACGCGCCGTCGCTAGTATAGTGATGCGATGAGCGAGCCGAGCGTTCCCACCGCGATCGTCAAGACCGGCGCACCCGAGCTCGCGCGCGACCCGGCGGCGCCGCCGCCCGTGGGTGCGACCGTGGTCCCGACGTTCGCGCTCTACTCGCGCGGCCAGATCGGGCTCGCGACGTTTCTGACCGGTCCGCTGTCGGGCGGCTGGATGATCGCGCAGAACTGGAAGCGGCTCGACGAGCCACGCAAGGGGCGCCGCGTGCTCGTCGCGGCGGTCTCGATCACCGCCGGGTTGTTCGCGATCGCGTTCCTGGTGCCGAGCATGCCGTCGTCCCCGCTTCCGCTCGCCGGGCTGTGCGCGGTGTTCGGGCTCGCCGCGCAGCAGCGCTACGCGTACGACGATCACGTCGCGTGCGGCGGCCCGCGCGCGGGCAACGGGCGCGTCGTCGCGGTCGCCGCCGTGAGCCTCGGCGCGACGCTCGCCGCGCTGTTCGCGGTCGGCGTCGGCATGTACTTCGCGACGCGCGCGCCCGAGATCGATCTCGGCAACGATCGCACCGTGCGCTACCTGGCCGGCGGCACCGAGGACGAGGCGCGCGCGGTCGGCAGCGCGCTCGAGCACGACGCCCTGCTGCCGGCGCATCCGGTGTCGTTCGGCGTGCGGCGCGATGGCACGCATCACGTGTTCGAGATCGTGCTCGCCGACCACGCGGTGGTCGACGCGCAGCTCGAGGACGGCTTCCGCGCGATCGCGCATGCGCTGTCGCGCGACGCGTTCCACGGCGAGCCGGTCGACATCTGGCTCACGAACGACGAGTTCGATCGCGAGCGCACACTGGCCTGGGGCGCGGAGTGACGCGCCCGCGCCACGCGGCGTGGTGCGCGCGCCACGGTTTTCGGCTGGCGGCGTGTGATTTCGCGGGCCGGCGGCTGGCGTGTCGCTTGCTGTAGGTGCAGCGATGGTCGCCCGTCTCGCCGTCTCGATCGTGTTGCTGTGCGCCGGCTGCCGAGGCATGGGCGGCCTCGGCCGCGGGCTCGGCCACCTCGCCGGCGGCCTCGGCAAGGCGACCGGTGCGCTCGCGAAGGGCGTCGGCCACGCCGCGCCGGCGGTCGCACGCGGCCTCGGCCGCGAGCTCGGCACGAGCGTGAAGGTCGCCGGCCACGTCGCGGTGCACGTCGCCGAGCCGGTGATCGAAACGACGATCGAGGCCGCGGCCGCGCAGCAGGTGCTCGCGCCCGACGACCCGTGTTTCGCGTGCCCACTCGACGTCGATTGCCAGGACTGCGTCGGCTACGGTGGCCGCGCGTGCATGCCCGGCTTCGATCCGGCCGGAGTCGCGACGTGCGTGACGGCCGATCCGGTGAACTAGGACCTCGGACCTCGGGCATCCGGCGAGAACGCACTTCTGCTAGCAGGCGCGCTGCGCGTCGCGCGCGACCTCGTCGAGCGTCGCGAATTCCCAGTGCGCGCCGAGCTCGTCGAGCAGCCGATCGAGGCGCGCGAGCTTGTCGTCGATCGGGATGCGTAGATCGGGCTGGCGGTCGACGAGCTCGCCGGGGATGCCGTCCTGTTCGGCGTCGGCGAAGTCGATCCCGTGCAGCTCGCAGTTGAACATCGACCTGCGCGCCATCGCCGCGACGAGCCGCGCGCGTGCCCACGCCGGCGCGACGAGCAGCGACGTGCCGATCGCGGGCAGCCGCGTCCATGGCGTGACCGCGACGGGTAGCTCGACGAGCGGCGCCTGGCCGCGCCGCCACGGCGCGTGCATCGCCGGCCGGTACGGCTCGGCAGGTGCGGCGAGCGCGCGCGGGTTCGTCATCACCGCGCCGCTCGGCCGGCCGCGCAGCGCCAGCACGGTCATCACCGCCGCCTTCGCGACGTAGTAGCCGGGCGCGGGAAAGATCGAGGAGTCGTAGCGGTAGCCGAGCCGCGCGAGCACGTCGAGCATCGCCGGCGACACGTCGTAGCCGGGCGCGCGAAAGCCGTGCGGCGCGGTGCCCGTGATCGCGCGCAGCACGCGATCGCAGCCCGTGATCTCGGCGTCGGCCTCGGCGGCCGAGAGCTTCGCGAGCGCGTACGGATGCGAATAAGAGTGGTTGCCGAGCTCGTCGCCGGCGCGCGCGAGCGTGGCGAGCCGCTCGGCGTTCGCCGCCCGCGCCGCGCGATCGGAGACCGCGGCGT
The DNA here is from genome assembly GCA_036490935.1 of Kofleriaceae bacterium. Taxonomy (GTDB): domain Bacteria; phylum Myxococcota_A; class Polyangia; order Haliangiales; family Haliangiaceae; genus JABFXX01. The sequence continues at coordinate 6,383 of DASXCY010000141.1, forward strand.
CGCGGTCGGCGTCGCGGCCGATCACGAACCACGTGACGTGGACGTGGCGCGTCGCGAACAGCGCGGCCGCGCGAGGCAGCGCGCGCTCGAGGATGACGTGCTCGAGCTCGGCCGGCGGCACGCCGAGACCGTGGATGCGGTAGTAGCAGCCGAGGCCGTCGAGATCGATCGAGATCGCGCACCGGCGCGGCGCCGTCCGCCGTGTCACGGCTTGCCGCCGAACCGGATCACGTACGTGAGCTTCGCCATCCCGCGCAGCGTGTTCGGCACGCGCTTCAGCAGGTGGATCGACGGCGGGCGCTTCTCGGCGAGCCGCACCGGGATCTCGAGCACGCGTGCGCCGCTGCGCGCGGCGCGGATCACGAGCTCGCTCGCGAACAGGTCGCGATCGATCACGCACGCCTCGACGGTGGGCAGCAGCGTCTCGCGGCGAAACGCCTTGAGGCCGTGCGTGTCGGTGCCGTGAAAGTCGAGCGCGACGCGCAGCATCCCGTTGAGCACGCGCGTCGCGGCTCGCCGCATGAGCGGGCGGTGATCACTCGCGCCCTTCATCGCTTTCGAGCCGACGACCATGTCGGCGTCGCCATGGCGGAGGTGATCGAGCGCGCGGCGATGGAAGTCGAGATCGCAGAGGTCGATCTCCTCGCAGATCACCCACAGGCCGCGCGCCTCGAGGATGCCGCGCTTGAGCGCCTTGCCGTAGTTCGGCTCGCCGAGCGAGAACGTGCGCACCTCGGGCCGCTCGGAGGCGAGGTGCTCGGCGAGCTCGACCGTGCGATCGCTCGAGCCGTTCTCGGCGAGCACGATCTCGAACGTCAGGTCGTGCGGCAGGCGATCGAGCAGATCGCTGACCGCCTCGCGCAGGATGCCCTCCTCGTTGTAGACGGGGATGACGATCGAGACGTCTGGCGTCACGCCGCCTGTGTATCACCGAATCGTCAGATCCGCGCGCCCACGAAGACGGTCGGCCAGATGCGAGTCAGCACGTCGCTTGCGGTCATCGAGCCGGCCGTGCGCGCGATCACGAGCGGCGAGCCGTGATCGTCGGTGACGTAGACGTTGATCGCGCCGCCGGCGACGAGGCCGAGGCCGCCGAGCGGCACCGCGACGGTGAGCCGCAGCTGCGACAGGATGCTGAGGCCGCCGTCCCAGCTCGCGCCGTGTCCGACATGCCACGCGATCGCCTCGAGGTCGGCCGGGAGCTGCGCGACGTGAAACGACGGGCCGAAGCCAAAGCCGGCCATCCACACGTCGTCGTTCGTGCCGGCCGCGGTGGCCGCGGCACGCTGGCCGGCGATGCCGTACACGTTGTGCCAGTGCCGGCCGCCGTGGCGGAACAGCAGCGCGCCGGTCGAGTCGGCGTCGACCGTGGCCTCGAGGTCGGTGCGGCCACCCGGGACGATGTTGATGATGCCGAACGATTCGTCGTCGGGGCCGCCGCCGATGTTGATGACGCCGACCTGCACGCCGTCGACGCGATGCGCGACGTTGATCGGCGCGATCTGCATGCCGCGCACGTGGTCCGCGATGTTGAGCGCGCCCGCGACCTGGACGCCGGCGTCGTGCGCGATGTCGAGCGCGCCGGCGATCTGCACGCCGGCGTCGTGCGCGACGCCGAGCGCGCCCGCCACCTGGATGCCGGTGCTGCGCCCGGCGATCGCGAGCGCGCCGGCGACCTGGACGCCGTCGAGGTCGTGCGCGATCGCGAGCGCGCCGGCGATCTGCGAGCCTTCGACGCGGCCGCTGGCGATGTCGATCGCACCGGAGATCGCGACGCCGCGCACGTCGTGCGAGACGCCGGCGACCGCGCCGATCGAGACCGCGTGGGAGCGATCGACGTCGAGCAGATCGCTCGACAGGCCGGGGACGAGGCCGATCGCGAGCGACGGGCGGGCCGGCTCGTCGCGGAACCGCGGCGGCGCGAACGACGGCGGCGGCGCGGATGACAGCGGCGGCGGCGGCGGCGGCGGCAGCATGCCGAGCACGTCCGCGGCCTCGTCGCGCACGAGGTTGCCCGCGAGCAACGTGACGAGCGTCGGCCACTGCGCCGGATCGTCGCCGAGCGCGATCGTGCGACTCAAGACGGCGCCGGTCTCGTCGGTGTACGTGACGGTCGCGTCGGTGTGTGCGATCGCGACGCGCAGGCACGGCGCCATGCACGTGTCGTCGACGCGCTCGATCGGCCGCCCGACCTCGACGGCGATCGTCGTCGCGAGCTGGCGCGCGTCGATCGCGCCGCTGACCGAGAGTTGCAGTGGCCGCGGCGGATCGGCATGCACGTGCGCCGCGAAGCCGACGAGGAATACGATCGAAAGCGAAGCTCGCATACCCGGTCGTGTCCGCTCGCGCCGCATGCGTTCAATGCCTCGCACGCGCGTCGATGCGATCGACCAGCGTCTTTGCCTCGGCCTGGCGATAGCCCGCGGGCGCGACCTCGCCGCGCGCGTACGGCGCGAGCGCGGCGCGCGCCTCGTCGAGCCGGCCGAGCCGCACCAGGCACAGCGCGCGGTTGTAGCGCGCCTCGACGACGAACCGGCCGGCGGGTTCCGCCGCGAGGTACGCGTCCCAGGCGGCGAGCGCCGACGTGTAGTCGCGCGCATGGAAGTGGAGATCGTGGGCGGCGGCATAGAGATCGAGCGGCGCCGGGATGACGACGGGCGCGGGATCGAGGAGCGCGGGTGCCTGCGCGATCGGAGGCGCACGACGAAGACGCGGAGCGGGCACCGGCACCGGCGCCGGCACCGGCACCGGCGCCGGCACCGGAACCGGCACGGTCGGCGCGACGTACGGAGGCGGCACGACGAGCGGCAACTCGATCGCAGGCGGCGGCACCGCCGCGTCGCGGTGCAGGATCCCGCGCAACGGGCCCGTCGCGAGCGCCCACGACGCCGTCGCGATGCAGAGCACCGCGATCGCCGCGATCAGCGCGGGCACGCGGCCGACCGGGTTGCGATCGAGCGAAGCGCGGATGCGCAGCCGCGTCGCCTGGCCGAGCGCGTCGTCGCCGTCGCCCTCGGCGCGCAGTGCCGCGGCATGGTCCTCGAGGCGAATCATCGCGCGTCCTCCAGCGCGGCGCGCAGCTTGCGGCGCGCGTGAAACAGGCGCGTCCGCACCGTGCCCTCGGGCGCGCCGACGATCGCCGCCGCCTCGCCCGACGTGCGCTGCTCGACATCGCACAGCACGAACACGACGCGCTGATCGAGCGGCAACTCGTCGAGCGCGGCGGCGAGCCGCGCGGCCAGCTGCTTGCGCGCGAGCGTCTCGCTGGCGTCGGGCGCGGGCGCCCGCAGCTCGTCGCGCTCGGCCATCCGTTCGTGCGCACGCCGCCGGCGCATCGCGGTGCGCACGTGGCGGCGCGCGTGGTTGACCGCGACGCCGATCAGGAACGCGCGCAGCGCCGCGTCGCCGCGGAAGCGCCGGATCACGCGCGGCAGCGCGATGAACGTGTCGTGCACGAGGTCCTCCGCGGTCGCCGCGTCGCCGACCAGCCGGCGCGCGAAGGCGCGGATCGCCGCGTGATGCGCGACGTACGCCTGCTCGACCGCATCGCGCTCGCCCCGGCATAGCCGCTCGACCAGCTCGGCCTCGGGATCGGAGATAGCCACCGTCATCGGCAGCGCCAGCGGATACGCGGTCACCACCGGCATGTGCCCGGTCGCGAGCTTTCCGTTCAAGGAAATCTCGTGGTCTGACCGGCCGCCATCACGTGCACGTGATCTCGCACACCTCGCGCGGAGGCCAGCTCGAGCAGCCAGCGCGCGGGCTCGGCGAGCCGCTCGTACGACAGCGCGAAGGCGCCGTGGTGGATCGGCACGAGCAGCCGCGAGCGCAGGTCCTCGAACGCGAACAGCGCGTCGAGCGGCGACATGTGGCGGCTGCGAAACGAGGCCGGCACGAACCCGCCGATCGGCAGCATCGCGACATCGGGTGCGTAGCGCGCACCGACATCGGCGAAGCCCGAGAAGTAGCCGCTGTCGCCGCACAGATAGACGCTCGGCCCGCCGGCGGCGCGCACGAGGTACGACAGGCCGCGCGCGAGATCGTGCTCGCCATGCGAGGCCGCGCACGCGACGACTTGCACCCCGCGCAGCTCGAGGTCGCTGCCCGGGATGAGCTCGACGACGCGCGCGAACCCGAGCTCGGAGATCGCGCCGGCAGCGCCAGCCGGCACGACGACGGTCGCAGCGCGCGGGAGCTTGCGCAGCGTCGGCACGTGGAGATGATCGGCGTGGCGATGCGAGATCAAGACGAGGCGCACGTCGGAGAGATCGCCGATCCCGAAACCGGGCTCGACCGCGCGCCGCACGCCGCCGATCCAGCGCCCGAGCATCGGATCGAACGCGATCGCGAGCCGCTCGCTGCGCACGACCACGCTCGCATGCCCGCCGAACGTGACCGCGAGCTCGCCCTCGGCGACCGCGGCCACCGGATCGTGGCTCGCCGGCCTCGGCGACCGGAACCAGCCCGCGATCCAGTGCCCGACGAGGCTGCGATAGCGCTCGACCGGCACGTCCCGGTGCAGCTCGACGAGCTGGGCCGCGCGCGCGGTGACCTCGGCCGACACGCGGCGATCATACGAGAGATTCGCGTGCAAGGTTTCTTCATATCGCCGCATGCGTTCGAGCAACACGGCGCTGGCAGCGTGGCTCCATGGTCGATATCCCATTGCGCTGCTGGTGCGGCACGCTCGCCGGGGTCGCGCGCGACGTGTCGCCCGACGAGGGCTTCCGCTTCGTGTGCTACTGCACCGACTGTCAGGCGTTCGCGCGGTTTCTCGAGCGACCCGAGCTGCTCGACGACGCGGGCGGCACCGACATCGTTCAGCTGCCCGCCGGCCGCGTGCGGTTCACGCAGGGTCTCGACGTGCTCGGCTGCGTGCGGTTCTCGGAGAAAGTCTTTCGCTGGTACGCGACCTGCTGCCGCACGCCGGTCGCGAACACCGCCCCGCGCTTCCCCGTCATCGCGCTCTTGCGTCCGGTGATGGGCCCGGTCACGCGCGACGCCGCGCTCGGTCCGCCGCGCTGCCGGATCTACGAGGCCTCCGCGTCGGGGCCGCTGCCCGCCAGCGCGCCACCGCCGGCGACCGCGCGCCTGATCGCGCGCCGCGGCTACAAGCTGGTGCAGTGGCGGCTACGCGGTCTCCATCGACCGAACCCGTTCTTCGACGCGCGAACTGGCCGCCCGCGCGCGGAGCCCACGTTGCGGGATCCGTTGTAACGTCTCGGGCGTGAAGCAACTCGCCCGCTTGCTGGAGCGCTGGCCGATCGCGCTCGCCGCGGTGGCCGTGCTGGCGGCCGCGCTGCTGCTGCCGGGGCTGGGCAGCTTCGGACTGTGGGAGCCGCAGGAGCGACAGGTCGCCGACCGCCAGGCGCCGAGGCGCGCCGGCACGATCGCCGAGCTCGACGCGATGATCCATCCGGCCGTCGTCAACGCGACGACGCCGAAGCCGCTGGCCGCGCCGCTCGCCAACGCACATCAACCGGAGCCCGCGGCGCCGCCGCCGCTCGCCGACGACAAGTGCCTGCACGCCGCGCCGCACGACGCGGTCGCGCGCTCGCTGACCGCGCGCGCCGCCGGTTGGGGCCGCGACCTCGACGACTCCGACGCCGGCCGCCGCCTGCCGTTCGCGCTCCTCGGCTTGCTCGCGGTGCTCGCCACCGCCGGCATCGCGATGCGCACCGCGGGCCCGCGCGCCGGCGTGATCACCGCGCTCGTGCTGCTGTCGATGCCACTGCTGTCGTTTCAAGCGCGCCAGCTCACCTCCGAGATCGGCACCGCCGCGGGCGGCGCCCTGATCCTGTACGGCCTCGTCGCGCTCGGCCGGCCGCCGCGCGGCGTGCTGCTCGCGCTCGCCGATCAGATCGTCGCCGCCGCCGCGCTCGTGCTCGGCATCGCCGTCGGATTCCTGGGCGGCGGCGCGCTGCTCGGCTTGCTCGTGCCGATCGGCGCGTTCGCCGCCGCCGGCGCGCTCGGTGTGCCCGCCGTGATCGCGACGTGCCGCGAGCTCGGCCACGGCGCGATCGCGGTCGCCGGCGCGATCTCGCCGCGCTTCGCGGTCGGCCGCGAGCGCGCCCCGCGCCCCGCCGACGCGACGCCGTTCGCCGAGACCCCACCCGCTGAGATGCCACCCGCTGAGATGCCACCCGCTGAGATGATCAAGGCGCTCGTCGCCACGCTCGTCGCGCTCGGCCTGATCGGCCTGCTCGCCTACGAGCTCTACAGCCTGCGCGATCCGCAGCCCGGGCAGACGCCGCCGCAGCGCGAGGTACTCGATCACGCGATCGTGCCGACCGGCTGCTGGTCGCCGCTGCTCGGTGCGGTGTGGCGCGCCGAGGACGATCTCAAGTACATCTACGACTCGACGTTCGAGCAGATCGCGTACGGCACGTTCCCGTGGGGCTTGCTCGCGCCGATCGCGATCGGCGCGCTCGTCGCCAGCAAGGATCGGGCGCGGCGCGGCGTCGGCGCGCTCGCGCTCGCGTGGGCCGGCGCGGCGTGGATCGCGTCGGAGGCGTTCCAGCGCAAGGTCGGGTTCACGCTGTACGCCGGATTCCCCGCGCTCGCGCTCGGGCTCGGCGTGTGGCTCGATCATCTCCTCGTGCGCGGCCGCGAAGAAGGCGCGGCGCGGCTCGTCGCGCTCTACGCGGTGCTCGGCGTGCTCGTGCTCGGCAAGGACATGCAGTCGTTCGCCGATCGGCTGCCGTCGCTGCTCGTCGGCGGCGACACGATCCCGTATCCGAAGCTGGCGCACCTCGCGCTGCTGCCGACGAAGCTGTGGGTGCTCGTGCTCGGCCTGATCGTCGCGCTCGCGTTCGCGCTCGCGATCTCGAAGCTGTCGGCGCGCGTCGCGCAGATCGCGCTCGCGACCACCCTCGGCGCGACCGCGCTCGTCGCCGCATTCTGGCCGTTCGCGTGGCAGCCGAACCTCGCGACACACCTGTCGTCGAAGGCGATGTTCGAGACGCTGCTCGATCTCGCACATCCCGGCGACTCGCTCGTCGTGCTGGGCGACCTCGGCGACGCGCCGCACGATTATGCGCCCGTGATTCACCCCGAGGCGCTCGGCTCGCGCGAGCAGATCGTGCAAGCGCTCGCCCGCCCGAACCGCGTGTTCGCGATCGCGCCGCAGAGCGAGCTGTGCCAGCTCCATCACGACATGGCGCACAAGCCGTACTTCGTGCTCGACGATCGCAACGCGCGTTCGTTGCTGGTCTCGAATCGCGTCGACGGCGCCGAGGATCTCAACCCGCTGCGCGACAAGATCCTGCACGAGCCGCCCGCAACCATCCGCTTCAAGCCGAAGGGCCGGGTCGTGTTCGACGGTCGCATCGAGCTGCTCGGCTGGGACCTGCCGCGCTCGGTCGGCCGCGGCAGCAAGTTCGAGGTCAAGCTCTACTTCAAGGTGCTGCAGCCGGTCGGCGGCGCGTGGCGCATCGTCGGGCATTTCGATGGGCCGTCGGGCATGCGCTTCAACGGCGACCACGAGCCGATCGACGCGCGCTGCCAGACCTCGCAATGGGCCGTCGGCGACTACATCGTGGATACCAATACGGTCGTGGCGGGCGGCCCGACGTTCCCGGACGGCACCTACGAGGTCTGGACCGGGTTTTTTACCGGCACGAACCCGAACTTCAAGAACATGCCCGTCACCGAGGCGCCGCCCGACATGCGCGACCAGACCGACCGGGTGAAGATCGCTACGATCTCCGTCGACTAACCCCTGAGTTCGCCTGTGATGAGCCGAAATCGCGGAGCAGATCGCGCGAGGCCGAGGCGCCGCCCCGACGCGCTCCTCCTCGGAACGCGAGGACGCGG
>DASXCY010000142.1:0-17889 GCA_036490935.1 Kofleriaceae bacterium
AGCTTCTGGATCGACTGCACGCCGTACTCCGAAGCCTCGCCCTCCAGCGCCTTGAGCGCCGACCCCCGGATGATCGGCGTGTCGTCGCCCTTGTAGCCGTTCTTGCTCAGCAGCTCGCGCAGCTCCATCTCCACCAGGTCCAGGAGCTCCTCGTCGCCCTTGCCGATCATGTCGCACTTGTTCAGGTACACCACCATCGCCGGGATGTTCACCTGCCGCCCCAGCAGCACGTGCTCGCGCGTCTGCGGCATCGGTCCGTCCGGCGCCGACACCACAAGGATCGCGCCGTCCATCTGCGCCGCGCCCGTGATCATGTTCTTGATGTAGTCCGCGTGGCCCGGGCAGTCGACGTGCGCGTAGTGCCGCTTGTCGCTCTCGTACTCCACGTGCGCCGTCGAGATCGTGATCCCGCGCGCCTTCTCTTCCGGCGCCTTGTCGATCTGATCGAACGCCGTGAACTTCGCGAGGCCCTTGGTCGATTGCACCTTCGTGATCGCAGCCGTCAACGTCGTCTTGCCGTGATCGACGTGACCGATCGTTCCGATGTTCACGTGGGGCTTGTTGCGGATGAATTTCTCTTTCGACACTTGCGGGGCTCCTTCAAGACATCAAGTCATCGCGGATCTGCTGCGGCACTTCTTCGTAGTGATCGAGCTCCATCGAGTAGGTAGCTCTGCCTCTTGTCCGTGACCGGAGGTCGGTCGCGTAACCGAACATCGTGGCCATCGGGACAAAACAGGCGACGGCTTGTACACCAGGTCTGGTGGTAATTCCAGCGACTTTTCCACGGCGTGCGTGCAAATCGCCGAGGACGTCGCCGACGCATTCATCGGGAGTCACGACCTCGAGCGACATGACCGGCTCGAGCACCGTTGGGCTCGCCTTGTTGGCAGCCGCCACGAACGCCTTCCCGCCGGCGACCTTGTACGCGTAATTACTAGAATCGACGGGGTGATAGCTGCCACCGACGACCTGGACGCGAACATCGGTCATCGAATATCCGGCCAGAACGCCCCGCTCGACCGCCTCGGTGACGCCGGCTTCGACGGCTGGTGAATACTCGCGGGGGATATCGCTGTGGGGCGCGCGGTTCTCGTAGACGTAGCCGCCGCCCCGGTCGGTCGGCTCGACCACGAGCCGGACGTGGCCGTAGCTGCCTTTGATGCCCTCGGGCCGGATGAACCGGTTCTCGCCCTCGGCGCGGCGGGTGACGGTCTCGCGGAACGCGACCTTGGGCGCCCCGGCGCGCACGCGGACGCCGAGCTCGCGGCGGAGCCGCTCGACGATGATCTCGAGGTGCAGCTCGCCCATCCCCGAGACGATGATCTGGCCGCTATCGGTGTCGGTCTTGACGCGGAACGACGGGTCCTCGATCGCGAGACGATCGAGCGCGCCGAGCAGCTTGTCGTGATCGTCTTCGGTCTCGGGCTCGAGCACGACGCCCATCACCGGCGCCGGCACCGTGATCGGATCGAGCAGGATCGGCGTGCGCGGATCGCACAGCGTGTCACCGGTCGCGAGCTTGCCGCCGAGCACCGCGCCGATCATGCCGGGCTCGATCTGCCGGATGTCCTCGCGGTGGTTCGCGTACATGCGGACGAGCCGGCCGACCTGCTCGAGGTGACCGGGCGAGTCGACCTCGGCGGTCGCGGCGCGCGCGACGAGCACGCTGTCACCCGTGCGCAGCGTGCCGCCGTAGACGCGCACGAACGTGAGCTGCGTGCCGTGCTCGTCGAACTGCACCTTGAACGCGAGCGCAGACAGCGGCGCGTCGTCGCCGCCGTGGTCGGCTGGCGACGGCAGGTACTGCAGCACCGCATCGAGCAGATTGTGGATGCCCTGGTTGCGAAACGCGGCGCCGACCAGCGTCGGCACGCCGCGGCTCGCGAGCGTGATGCGGCGCAGCGCGGCGTGGACGAGCGCCGGCGGCAGCTCGCGCCCGGCGACCCACGCCGCCATCAATTCGTCGTCGAGCTCGGCGATCGCTTCGATCATCCGCTCGCGCGCGCGGCTCGCGGCCGGCACGTGCGCGTGCGGAATCGGTCCGTCGGCGAATGTCGCGCCGAAGCTCCCCTCGTCCCACGTGCGCGCTCGCATCGTGACGAGATCGATCACGCTCGTGAACTTGTCGCCGAGGCCGATCGGCAGCTGGATCGCGATCGGCGTCGCGCCGAGCCGCGCCTCCATCTCGGCGAGCACGCGCTCGGGGTCCGCGCCTTCGCGGTCGCACTTGTTGATGAACGCGAGGCGCGGGACGCGGTGGCGATCGGCCTGGCGCCACACGGTCTCGCTCTGCGGCTCGACGCCTTCGACGGCCGAGAAGATCACGATCGCGCCGTCGAGGACACGCAGCGAGCGCTCGACCTCGACGGTGAAGTCGACGTGGCCCGGCGTGTCGATCAGATTGACGCGATGGCCCTTCCAGTCGAACGTGGTCGAGGCCGCGGTGATCGAGATGCCGCGCTCCTGCTCTTGCTGCATCCAGTCGGTGAATGCCGCGCCGTCGTCGACCTCGCCGATGCGAGACGTGACGCCGGTGTAGAACAGGATGCGCTCGGTGGTGGTGGTCTTGCCCGCGTCGACGTGCGCGATGATCCCGATGTTTCGGGTGCGGTCCAGTGGGACCGTTCGGTCGTTCAGATCTTTGGCGACTCGAGTCGTCATCGGGAGCCTGGTGGTTTGGGCCGGAGCCCACCTTCCAAACCAAGATTTCGGACTACCAGCGGTAGTGCGCGAAGGCCTTGTTGGCGTCTGCCATCTTGTGGACGTCCTCGCGCTTCTTGACCGCGTTGCCGCGGTTCTGCGCGGCGTCGACGATCTCGTTCGCGAGGCGGTCCATCATCGTCTTCTCGTTGCGCTCGCGCGCGTACTCGACCAGCCAGCGCATGCCGAGCGCGAGCGAGCGATCCGGGCGAACGTCGACGGGAACCTGGTACGTCGAGCCACCGACGCGGCGGCTCTTGACCTCGACGCGCGGGCGAACGTTCGCGAGCGCGCGTTCCCAGACCTTTAGCGGATCGTCCTTCGCACGCTCGGCGACCATATCCATCGCGCCGTACACGATCGACTCGGCCGTCTGCTTCTTGCCGTCGCGCATGACGACGTTGACGAACTTGGTGATGCGACGGCGGAGGTCGGCCGGCGCGTCGGTGTACTTCGGGTCCGGGAGGACCTTACGCTTCGGTACTTCACCCTTGCGCGGCATTGATCATTTCCTTCTGTTCGCTCGCGCCCGTTGAGGAACGGTACCGTCCGGTCGCTTCGCTCACTTGGGCCTCTTCGCGCCGTACTTGCTGCGCGACTGCTTGCGGTTCTGTACGCCCGTCGTGTCGAGCGTGCCGCGGATGATGTGATAGCGCACGCCCGGGAGGTCCTTGACGCGACCGCCGCGGATGAGGACGACCGAGTGCTCCTGGAGGTTATGCCCCTCGCCCGGGATGTACGACGTGACTTCCATGCCGTTGGTGAGCCGCACGCGCGCGACCTTGCGCAGCGCCGAGTTCGGCTTCTTCGGCGTCGTCGTGTAGACGCGAGTGCACACGCCGCGCTTCTGCGGGCATTGCTTGAGCGCCGGAGACGCGCTCTTCGTGCGCACCTTTTCGCGGCCGGTTCGGACGAGCTGATTGATCGTAGGCATGGACTGGGCAGACCTCTAGCGAGGCGCGAACTCTTATGGATCCGCGCCTTCCTGTCAAGGGGCTGTTTTAACGGATGTATCGCACGAGCTCGCTCGCCCGCTTACGTACGACCGGGTTCGGTTCGTGCCCGGCAGCCTGGACGAGATACGCGTGCGCCGGGTGGCCGATGGTGCCGCGCAGGAAGTTCGTGGCTTTCTGAGCGGTCCGCGCGCTGCTCAACATCCGGATCACGTTGCGATTGATCGTCGCGTTGCCGCGATAGGCCGCGGTCTTGCGGATCGCGACCGCGTACTCGTCGAGCGCGACGCCCCACCACAGCTCGTCGTAATAGAGGTTGCCGAGCAGGAACGGAATGTAGCTCGACTGCGGAGACTTCTTCTCGAGGGCGCGCAGGCTCGCGAGCGCGAGCGAGCGCTGGCCACCTTTGATCAACGCGATCGCCTCGCGCAGCGTCTTCGCGAGCTGCGGCGGCGACGGGGCCGGCGCGTGCTTCTCGACTTCCTCGGCGGTCTGCGGCGCTCCTGCGGCTTCATCCTCGGCCGCCGTCGCCGAGCCCTTCGCGGGATCGAGGTCCTCGGCGGTGTTCGGATCCATCTCGATGTCTTCGCCCGTCCCCGATCCGGATCCCGATCCCGATCCGGATCCCGATCCCGACCCCGATCCCGATCCCGATCCGGATCCCGATCCGGATCCCGATCCCGATCCGGATCCCGGTTCCGCATCGATCGGCGGGATCAGCTCCATCGCGTCGACTGCAGGTGCATCGACGGGCGGAGGCGAGTCGATTTGCGGTGCAACATCGACCGGTACGGGCGGCGGCGGCGCCGACTGCGCCGCCGCCTTCGCATCGGCGATGACGACCACCGTAGGCTGCGGCTCCGGCTCGCTCTTGTGCCGCTTGATCAGATAGCCCGCCATCGCCGCCACGCCGCCGACGAGCAGCATCGCCGCAGCCCACGACACGCCGCGCCCGCTGCGATGCGGCTCGGCGTCGACGCCCTGCTCCGCGTCGATGTCGAGCATCGTCGGTGCGACCGCCGCGGTGTTCAGCGCCTTCGTCCGGCGCGTCGACTTCACGACCACCGGGCCGCTGCGCGGCACCGTCTCGTCCTCGTCGCCGGCGATCGGCACCGCCTTGCCCGCGCTGACGTCGTCGATCGCCACGGCCAGCTCGATCGCGGTCTGGTAACGATCGGCCGGCGCCTTCGCCATCGCCGTGTCGACGACCTCTTGCAGGCCGACCGGCACGCCGGTGCCGTCCTTCACGCGATCTTTCAGGCGCGGGATCGGCGCGGCGCGATGCATGCCGAGCAGCTGCAGCGTCTCCTCGGCGTGGAACGGGCGATCGCCGACCACCATCTCGAACAGCACGACGCCGAGCGCGTAGATGTCGGTGCGCGCGTCGATCATGCCGCCGCCGACCGTCTGCTCGGGCGCCATGTAGTTCGGCGTGCCGACGACCATGTTGGTCTGCGTCGCGTCGCGGCCGACGTTGCCGCGCAGGCGCGCGAGCCCGAAATCGAGGATGCGCACGCGCTCGCCGGTGCCGATCTCGTCGGCGATCATGATGTTCGCCGGCTTGATGTCGCGATGGAACACGCCTTGCTCGTGGGCATGCGCCAAGCCGGCCGCGACCTGACGCGCGAGCATGAGCGCGCGCGGCGTCGCGAGCGGCCCTTGATCGATGATCGCGCGCAGCGTCTTGCCGGCGACGAAATCCATCACCAGGTACGGCTCGTTTTCCCACACGCCGAAGTCGAGCACCGACACGCAGTTCGGATGCGCGAGCTTGCTCATCACGCGCGTCTCGCGCTCGAACCGCGCCTGGAACTCGCTGTCGTTCGCGAACGACGCGTGCAGGAACTTGACGGCGACGACCTTGCCGACCGGCACGCGCTCGGCCTGGTAGACGGAGCCCATCGAGCCGGACGCCATCACGGCCGTGATCTTGTACCGCCCGTCGACGACCTTTCCGAGGCGCTGCTCGGCTACGGCTCCCTCGTCGTCGGTCATGGGGCGAACGTGAAATCTACCACCGCGCGAACGCTCAGTGCGTCCACTTCTCTTCGCGACGATGCTCGCTGTCCTCGTACTCGTGCGCCATCACGAAGTGGTACGCGATCTCGCGCGCCTTCTCGTTCTCGACGACGCATTCGAACAGCCACTCGCCCTCGGCGTCGGTCGGCTCGACCTGCACGTACGCGACGTCCTGCGGGAACACGAGAATCTCGCCGACCAGATCCTTCGCGCGGCCGAGCTGGACGACGAGCGTGTGATCGTCCTCGGCGAGCAGCGTCCAGTGAAAGTCGTCGTGATCGACGAGCACGACCTCGGGTGTCCCCGCGCGCACGATGCAGTTGGCGTGGCCGGTCAGCCACTTCCAGAACTTGTCGAACGTCAGCGTCGTGGCCACCGCGGCCAGGCGTTTTCCAGTCGTGCTCATACCGCGCGACTTATAGCTAGAACCGCCCCGAAATCAAAGCACCCGCTCCGCCGGGGCCTGCGACGGGCCGGACGTGCACGCCCTCGCCGCTCGGTGCGTCGAAGTAGTACAGCCACGCGGCCGCGAGCCCGACGCCGAGCGCCAGGCCGCCGGTGGCGAGCGCGGCATCGCGCGTGAAGTCGCGGTGATCGCGATCGTCGTCGTACGTGCGGAGCTGGCCGAGCGTCGCGTTGCCATTGCCGATCGCGTCCCACAGATCGCGCGCCTCGTGGTTCCAGTACAGCGCGCCGACCGTCGCGGCGATGCTGGCCGCACCGAGCACGATCGCCGATCCGGCAACCCAAGGCACCGCGCGGCGCCGTCGCGTCGGCTCGAGCGGCATCGCGAGCTGCGCGGTCTGCGCGCGCTCGAGCTCGATCTCGTCGCCCGCGGCGACCCGGCCGCGCGCGGTCACGACGACCAGGTGACGGCCGCTCGCGACGCCGATCGCGGCGAGCGGCGCGATCCCGGCGGCGCGGCCGTCGATGCTGATCCGTGCGCCGGCTTCGGTGTTCACGACGAGGTGCGCGGGCAGCGGCTGCAGCGTCAGCTCGACGAGATCGGGCAGCCCGGCGACCACCTTCACGGCCGTTTCCTGAGGCTGGTAACCCGGCGCCTCGGCGCGCACGAGGTGCTCGCCGGCGTCGGTCGCCTCCAGCTTGTCGACGGGCCACGGCTGGCCGTCGATCGTCGCCGTCACCGTCACGGCCGGCGCGGCGTGCGCCGCTTCGTCGACGTCGCGGATCGCGCCGATTCGCGAGGCGTCGAGGGCGTCGGCGAACAGCACGCTGACGCCGATCGAGGTCTGGGCACCCTCCTCGCCCGCGAGGCGCCCGGCGAGCCCGAGCTTGTCGGCCTCGCGCTCCATCTCGCCGAGCCCGTCGGCGGCATCGGCGACGCGGCCGCCGGTCTTCACGTGCTTGAGATAGACCTGGTACAGCGCGATCGCGCGCTGCACGTAACGCGGCTGCGGATCGACGCGGAACTGCCGGCGATACGCCTGCGCCGCCGAGAACGCGATCTCGGGCAGATCGAGCTGCTGGTACGCGAGCTCGAACTCCTGCGCTGCCGATTCGAAGTCCTGCGCGTGATACGCGCGCTCGCCGGCCCGAAAGTAGCGCTCGGCCGCGCCGCGATCGGCGGCGGCGGTCGCGGACACCAGCACGATCGCGAGCGCGACCGCTCTCACGGCGCCAGCCATCGCGCGCGGCACGCCGCGTCGCGCGACTCGCACTGCTTGTAGACATGCATCGTCGGCAGGTGGGCGCTGTTGCTGAAGTCGAGCAGCAGGACGTCGGGGACCGCGTCACCCGTGACGTCGGCGAGCACCAGGAATTGTGCGCCCGGCTGATCGATGATCTCGGTCGCGGCGTAGCCGTCGGTGTTCCACTCGACGCGAAACACCGCATCGTCGCCCGCTGCGTGACAGAGCACGAGGAAGTCGTCGATGCGATCGGACGCCGGCGGATCGAACGGACCGCGCGCGATGAGCGGGCCGGTCTGCGCGTCGTTGCACGTCCAGGTCGTGGAGTCGATCCCCGCGATGGCGCCGTCGAGGCTCGTACAGCCTTGCACGACGCCGCCCGAGCCGACCGCGCAGTGCTCGACCTCGCCGAGCGGTTCCAGCGTCTCCGGCGCCAGCGCCACGAACAGCGCGTGCGAGCCGGCATTGCCCGAGGCGAACATGTGGTGCAGCACGTCGGGCTGGCCGTCGCGGACGACCGGCATCGGCGCGGTGCCCGGCGTCACCGTGCCGGTGGTCGCGTCGATGGTCGCGACCCGGCCGTCGACGTCGACGCCGATCGCGACGTCGTGCGAGCCGACCGACCACGGCGCGTACTGCGCCTCGGCCGCGCACAGAACGGTATCCGGATCCGTGCACGACAGCATCTGCTCGACCGCGGACGTCGCGCCGTCGAGGCTGGCATCGCC
Source organism: Kofleriaceae bacterium (assembly GCA_036490935.1). Classification (GTDB taxonomy): domain Bacteria; phylum Myxococcota_A; class Polyangia; order Haliangiales; family Haliangiaceae; genus JABFXX01. The sequence goes on from DASXCY010000142.1 coordinate 8,053, forward strand.
GTGACCCGGCGCGAGCCACACGGTGGGCGCGCCGGCGTCCATCGGCGGCGCCTCGATCGCGAGCACGTCCTGGATCGTCGGATCCGAATTGCCCGCGAACCGTCCCGTGACGAGCGCCTCGAACGAGCTCCCGGTCTTGTCCGGGCGCGGATCGAAGAACGCCGGCAACAGGCGCTGTGCGCCGCCGTGGAGCACGGTGATCGTCGAGCCCGTGGTGGTCGCGGACGAGACGAGCGCGAGGTCCGGGATGTGCCCGTCGGGATCGTTCGAGTCCGCCACGTCGAGCGTGAAGAACGCGTCGAGGCCGACGACCTGCGACGCCTCGACCGGCGGCAGCGGCAGGTCGGGCGAGCCCCACGCGATCTCGAGAAAGTCGAGATCCCCGTTCGATTCGGTGAACGCGATGTCGGGGAAGCCGTCGACGTCGAGATCGGCGACCGCGAGATGCGTCGGCGTGCCGGTGGTCGGGATGCGGAACGGCTCGAACTGGGTCTCGGTCGCGGTCGCGTTCGGGATGCGGCGCAGCACCTCGAGATCGAACATCGATGCGACGATGCCCTCGACGGTGCCGTCGCGGTCGAGATCCGCGGAGGCCGCCAGCTCGAGGCCTTCGTTCGCGACGTACCACGGCACGAGCGCGCCGCTCGCCGGGAAGCCCAGGATCGCGCTCCGGCCCGTGAAGCCAGATTCCTGGCTCGCGATCACCGCGTCGGAGCCGTAGCCGGGAACCGCGGGCACCATCGCGATCCGGCCGGTGAAGGCGACCGGCTGCGTCGTGCCCGGAACCGCCACGCCAGTTGACGACGATGCGAGCGTGCAGCCGTTCGCGTCGGTGGTCGCGGCGAACATCTCGGGCGCCGCCGGGGTGCCCGGCGTGCCGCCGATCAGCAGCGAGGGGCAAGTGCCGGCGACCTTCGCGAGCAGCGGCGGCGACATGTTCTGCGACGCGTCGACCTCGAGCACGCTGTCGATCGCGTAGGTGGTGACGGTCGGCATGCGCAACCGCATCACGCACGCGTTGCCGAGTTTGCCCTGCGGGAGATTCTGCGCGAACACGACGAGCTCGCTCGGCGCGCCGGGGCTCGACGTGTCGTACGCGTCGGCGAAGAACGTCGGCGGCGGGTTCGGGCCGGGATCGACGACGTCGAGCGTGCACGCCCGCACGAGCATGCACGTGTTGGCCGGGCCGGGGTCGATCGCGCCGAAGTACACGGCGCCGGCGGCGTCCGCCGCGACCATGTTGAAGCGCGTGCCGTCGAACGAGAACGAGGCGAGCGGCGTGAGCGCTTGCAACTGCAAACAGAGCTGGCTCGCGGACGCGAGCGTGTTGCCGAACGGATACGGCAGCAGCTGCTGCGATTGCGGCGTGAAGCCGACGACGCCGTCGGCGGTGCCGAACAGCAGCTCGGAGCCGGCGTCGTTGCCGCCGAAGCCGCGCGCGGCGAGCGCGAACTGGCCGTGGTCGGGGGTCACGACGGTGGTCTGGCGGTGCAGGTTGCCATCGGCCTCGCCGTAGGTGACGACGATCGACGCGTTCGACACGCCGATCACGTCGGGGATCGCGTCGCCGTCGACATCGGCCGCGAGGCCGCCGATCACCGGGAACGCGAACTGACCGGCCGGCATGCGCTGAAAGATGCCGCTCGGCGCGTGGCACAGCTGGTCGGCTCCGCACGCGTAGCCGTCGGGACACACGGGATCGGAGGACGCGCAGCGCAGCGAGCACTGCACGCAGCTCGCGTCGCTGGTGTCGCAGTCCTCGCCGGGCTCGACGACGCCGTTGCCGCACACGCCGTCCGGCACCGCGGGCAGATTCGCGCACGCACCGAGCGCGGCGAGCACGACGGCGATCCTCACTGCCGTCATTATATATGGTTCAGAACCGGCCGAGCACGGCCACGCCGCCGCCTGCGGGCGTGACCGTCGGCACGAGCTGTAGCGGACGCTCGCGCGGTTGCGGCGTGTCGAACCAGAACACCATCGCGGCGACCGCAGCCGTGGCGACCGCGGCGCCGCCGAGCACCCACGCGGCATCGCGATAGTCGTCGCGGCGCGAGATGTCGTGCTCGAGAGTCTGGTACTGCGCGGCGGTGATCCCGGTCCTGGTGCGCTCGTCCTGCAGCTCCGAGAAATCGTGATCGACGGACAGCGCGACCAGCGCGGTCGCGGTCGCGCCGATGGCGAGCACGCCGGCGCCGCCGAGCAGCCAGGGCACGGCGCGACGCCTGCCGGTCCGATGCATCGGCACGTCGATCGTCTCGTGCTGGGCGCGCGCGACCTCGATCTCGCGCAGCTCGGCGTCGCGGCCGCGCCGGGTCACCGCGACGACGTGGCGGCCCGCCGGCAGCGCTTGCGCGGCGAGCGGTGCGTGGCCGACCGGCTTGCCATCGATCGCGATCTCGGCGCCGTCCTCGGTGCGCACGGCGAGCGCGGCCGGCTGCGGCGCGAGCGCGATCTCGACGACGTCGCTCGCGCCCGCGATCGCGACGCGCTTGACGGTGGTCGTGAAGTAGCCGGGCGCGCTGACCTCGATCGCATGCTCGCCGGGCGTCACGTCCTCGGGCACGTAGAGCTCGACCGGTTTGCCGTCGAGCTCGGCTTTCGCGCCGGCGACATCCGCGGCGGGTAGCGCGGACAGCTCGGTCACGTCCTCGTGGGCCTGGCCCGCGACGGTGACGCTGATCGCGAGCCGCGTCCCGGCGTGCTCGACCTCGCCGGTGAACTTCGTGCCCTGCGCGTTCAGCCGATCGAGCTCGCGCTTCATCTCGGCAAGGCCGTCGGACGCGTCGCCGACGCGGCCGCCCGATCTCACCTTGTCGAGGTACACGCGATACAGCTCGACCGCGCGCTGCACGTGCTCGGGCTTCTGATCGATGAAGTACTCGCGGCGATACGCCTGCGCCGCCGAAAACGCGATCTCGGGCAGCGCGTCTTCCTTGTACGCGGCCTCGAAGTTCTCGGCGGCGGCGGCGTAGCTCTGCTGCTTGAACGCCTGCGCGCCGGCGCGGAAGTACAGCTCGGCTTTCGCCTTGTCGGCAGACGCCGGCGCCGCGGCGAGCACGACGACCACGACGGCGAGCGCCCTCACGAGCCACCTCCGGTGCACGCGGTCTCGTGCGCGTCGCACTGCACCAGCACGTGCAGCTGCTCCTTGCCGCTGCCGAACGTGCCGTTCGTGAACACGATGTCGTCGAGGCCGTCGCCGTTGACGTCGCCGGTGCGGAGCGTGATGCCGGTCGCGAGCTTGGTGTCCCAGAGCAGCTCGTAATGCGGCGGCCCGCCTCCCGGATCGACGTAGCGCGCCCACAGCTGCATGTCGTAGGTGTTGTTCGTCGGATACGAGCACGGCAACACCCACTCCTTGGCACCGGCGCCGTAGGTCGTGCCGTTCACGGTGCGCGTCCCGAGCTGGACTGCCAGCGCCTGCTCGCACGTGTACGGCGGCGAGCCCGCGGGCAGCGCCGCGGCGAGCTCGGTGTTGAACCGGATCGGCGACGCGAGGTGCGGCGCGTTGTCGGCATCGACCGTCAGCGTCCACTCGAACGCTTCCCACGCGTTCGTGTTCGAGTCCGCGAGGCAGATGTGCGCGGTCGTCCCGTCGCCGTCGAGGAGGCGCAGGTTCGTGCCGGTCAGGTGGGCATACGCCGCCATCACATCCGGATCGGTCGATGCCGCCGCCTCGGGCGCGAGTGCGCTGCACGCGACCGTGCCGAGCGTCGGCTTGTTGGCCGCGCCCACCGGCCCCGGGTAGTACGCCATGCAGTACTGCGCGTTCGTCAGCTGCACCATCTCGTCGGTCGGCGTCGTGATCGCGGACTCGACGTCGGCGCGAACCCCGAGCATGACATCCGTGGTGGCGCGCTCGATCGTCCCGTACCGCCCGTTGCTCGGGCAGAAGTAGGGATCGCCGGTCGGGTCGGCGCCGCAGAACGTCTGCGCGCCGTCGTTGGAGGCCTCGAAGTCGCCGTAGCTCTGCTCGGCGAGCTGCACGTACGCGCCCGAGACCGGCTCCGTGCTGCTGCCCTGTTGCTGCTGCGGCACGAACATCGAGAACACCTCGGGCGAGCCGGCGGTCGCGAAGTCGCCGACCTCGACACCCACGCTCTTCGCGGGCTGGATGGTATTGCCGCCCCCGCCGAAGCTCGAGAGGTACACGTACGGCGCGGTCAGCACGCGCGACGTCGAGCCGTACTCGGCGATCAGCAGCGCGGGATCGGCAGCGGTCATCGCCGCGCCGCCGCGCGCGACGAGGACGTCGGAGTTCTGGTCGTCGCCGCCAGGCAACGACGTGTCGACGAGCAGCGCCGTCGCGAAGTCGGTCGCCTCGGCGAACGCACCGACGTCGGTGACCGAGAACGCCTCGTCGACGCTGCCCCACGCGATCGACAACTCCGCGGCTCCGTTCGTGACGGTCGGATCGATCGTTGCGATCGCGACGTCTCCGGCGAGGTCACCGTCGAAGTTGCCGAGGCTCACCTTCTCGACGTTGGCATCCGTCGGGATCGTGACGACCGAGAACTGCGGCGTGGCTCCCACGCGCTGGAACAGCACCTCGACGTCGGTGTCGGTGCCGACCGTGACCACATCGTCGCGGCCGTCGCCGTTGAGATCGCCGACCGCGGCATAGCGCCACTCGCGAGTCGGCAGGCTCGCGGGATTCGCGCCGGCGACGAACGACGTGTAGATGCCGAGCGAGGTGACGAGCGCCGGCTTGCCCGCGAGCGTCATCGCGGCGTACGGCAAGCCGCGCACGAACGCCGGCGCCGCGAGCGTGTTGACCGTGCAGGCCGACGACGCTCCCGTGCCGGTGAGGATCATCGACCACGGATTGGTCCCGTCGCTCAACGGCACGACGAGATCCGGGCAGCTGCCGGGCGGCGAGATCAGATTTGCGAAGAACGTCTCGCCGTCGCCCTCGACCGCGACGTAGCCGTAGCTCGTCCACACCGTCTTCTGGATCGCGTAGGTCGAGTCGGTGACGAGCGGGTCGGCGGTGATGACGCAGACGCCGGCCTTCGAGCCGTTGTAGACGAGCGGCACGCGATACTGCAGACCGTCGACGAACGGATGGATCGCGCGGCCGCGCACGCCCGACGCGAGCGACATGTTGGTCTCGCCGCAGGTGTTGGTCTGCGGCGGGCTGGTGGTCCACGACGCCGACGACAGGCTCGGCGCGATGATCACCGACATCTGGAAGTTGTAGCGGCCCGCGACCGTGCCCGGCACCGCGTCGTACTCGAGGTAGTCGTCGACGAGCGTGCCGAGCCGCAGCGCCGCGGCGACGCGCTCGTGCGCGAGCCCGGTCCCCTTCGTCACCGGAAACGAGATCGGCTGCGGCGTGCCGCTCGAGGTCTCGAGCGCGAACACGCCGCCGATGGTCGGGATGACCGCGTCGTCGCGGCCGTCGCCGGTGATGTCGCCAAACACCGCGCCGACGCCGTTGGTCGGCGCGGGTGAGCTGGTGGCGACCGTGCGGGCCAGCGGCGTCGCGAGATCGCCGTACAGCACGCTCGTCGCGTCGGCGCCGACGCCCATCACGTCGCCGATGCCGTCGCCGTCGATGTCGGTGACGACGATCGACGCGACGTCGAACGGCTGGACGAGCTCGGTCGTCTGCAGCGTGCCGGTCGGTGCGTGACACGCGCGATCGGCGCCGCAGGCCATGCCGTCGGGGCAGCACGCGCCGTCGAACGTGCCGAAACACGTGGTCGCCGCGGCGGGAGCGCACGCGATGCGGCACGTCGACGTACACCCGGTGGGCTGATCGCAGTCCTCGCCGGGTTCGAGCACGTCGTTGCCGCAGACATTCGGCGTGATCGTGACGACACTCGTGCAACCTGCCAGCGCGAGAGCGGCGAGATACGCGTGACGCAAGCTACGCCTCCTAGGCTAGTGAAAGGGATCTTCGATATCGTGCGAGTCGTGATCGGAGCCTTGTGCGGAGCTGGACGGTGTCGACCGCGCCTTGGTGCGCGCGAGCGAGACCGCGAGCGTACGGTTCTGGTCGGGGACCAGCTTGCGCGTGACCGGTAAGTAACCGGCGTGCCGGAACGTGAGCTCGACCTCGGTGGTCGACTGCGGCAGCGCGATCGGATCGGGCGTCGTGCCCAGCTTGGTCTCGCCGAGCGAGACCTCGGTGCCGGCGGGCGCCTTCTCGATCGTGAGCTGGATCGTAATCGGAGTCGGAGCCGCACGCGGAGTCGGAGTCGGGCTCGGACTCGGGCTCGGGCTCGGGCTCGGGCTCGGGCTCGGGCTCGGGCTCGGAGTCGGCGCCGGTGCCGGTGCCAGTGCCGCGGGCCGGTCGCCGCCGCCGCGATTCGCCACCGCGAAGAACACGACCGCGCCGAGCGCGAACGCAGCGACACCGGCGAGCACGTACGGCAGCGTGCGCGACCTGCGCGCCGGAGCGATCGTGGCGGCGGCGCCGACCGGCAAGCCGCTCGCCATCGTGGTCGCGACCGCGGCCGCCGTAGTTGCCGGCGAGGTCGGCCGCGGCGGGGCGACGATGTCGATCGGCGCGCTCGCCGGCGCGCGCGGCACCGCGATCCCGTGGTGCTCGGCGACGCCGTCGAGCGCGCGCATCGCGGTCACCAGGTTGGGCGGACGCGCCGCCGGATCCTTGCGCATCAGCCACGCGATCACGTCGTCGACGCCCTGTGGCAGCTGCGGGTTCACGATCGACGGCGGTGCCGGCTCGTCGTTGATCTGCCGCATCATCATCGTCATGAAGTCGTCGCCGTCGATCGGGTACTGGCCGGTCAGGACCTGATATGCGACCACGCCGAACGCGTAGTAGTCGGTGCGGTGATCGACGTCCTTGCCGCGGCACTGCTCAGGCGACATGTAATACGGCGTGCCGATCGGCATGCCGGTGCGCGTCTTGACCTTGTTCTGGTCGTCGTTCGCGAGCAGCTTCGCGATGCCGAAGTCGAGGAGCTTGGGCCAGTACGCGCCGGCCCCGCCGTCGGGATCCTTCGCGAGGAACACGTTCTCCGGCTTGAGGTCGCGGTGCGCGATGCCCTTGGCGTGCGCGGCGTCGAGCGCGCGCGCGATCGCGCGCAGGACCGGCAGCGCCACCGCGAGCGACAGCTTGCTCTCGGCGTCGAGCACCTTGTCGAGCGTCTCGCCGTCCAGGTACTCCATCACGTAGTAATGGCGGCCGTCGGGCAGCTGCCCGAACGAGAAGATGTCGATGATGTGGCGGTGGCGGATCTGGTTGACGGCCTTCGCCTCGGCGATGAACCGCGACACCATCTCGGGATCGACGGAGAACTTGCGCGCCAGCACCTTGATCGCGACGACCTTGCCGATCAGCGGGTGCACCGCCTTGAACACGGCGCCGAACCCGCCCTGCCCGAGCTTGCCTTCGACCTCGTACTCGCCGACGACCTGGCCCGGTTCGAGATCCGGATCGATCACCTGCGTCGGCACCTGCGAGCTCGTCTTCGACATGTCCCGCTACGGAAATTGTAGCGGTGCCGAAAACGGCGTGCTCGCAGGAAATTGGTTAAAACGCCGTGCGCGACGCCGCAACCGGGAACCAGAGTTCCCGGTTACATCGGCGCGTGACGCCTACTCGACGATCGCTTCGGCCGGCTCCGCGTCGCGGGGCCCGGTACCCAGGTAACTGCCGTCGGCGCCCTCGTCGTTCAGGTCTTCCTCTTCCTGCTCGACGTCGACATCGACCGTCAGGCGCTTGTAGGCGCCCAGGCCGGTGCCGGCCGGGATCAGGCGGCCCATGATGACGTTCTCCTTGAGGCCGCGCAGGTAGTCGACGCGCCCATTGATGGACGCCTCGGTCAGCACCTTCGTGGTCTCCTGGAACGAGCTCGCCGAGATGAACGACTCGGTCGACAGCGACGCCTTCGTGATTCCGAGCAAGAGCGCATCGCCCTTCGCCGGCTGGCCGCCGGCGACGATCACGCGCTCGTTCTCCTCTTCGAAGATGTGCTTCTCGACCTGCTCGTCGACCAGGAAGTTCGTGTCACCCGGGTCGGTCACGCTCACGCGACGCAGCATCTGGCGAACGATCGCCTCGATGTGCTTGTCGTTGATGCGCACGCCCTGGAGCCGGTAGACCTCCTGGATCTCGTCGACCAGGTACTTCGCCAGCGCGCGCTCGCCGAGCACCTTCAGGATGTCGTGCGGGTTCGCCGGGCCGTCCATCAGCGCCTCACCGGCGCGCACGCGGTCGCCTTCACGCACCGAGAGGTGCTTGCCCTTCGGGATCAAGTACTCGGCCGGATCGCCGACCTCGGGCACGATGAGCACCTTGCGCTTGCCCTTGGTGTCCTTGCCGAAGTGCACGACGCCGTCGATCTCGCAGATGACCGCGTGATCCTTCGGCTTGCGCGCTTCGAACAGCTCCGCGACGCGCGGCAGGCCGCCGGTGATGTCCTTCGTCTTCGTCGTCTCGCGCGAGATCTTCGAGATCACGTCGCCGGCTTCGATGTAGTCGCCGTCGTTGACGAAGATGTTGGCGCCGACCGGCAGGAAGTAGCGTGCCTCGGAATCACCACCGAGGCCCGACCCCGTGGGCAGCTTCACCGTGTTGCCGTCGGCATCCTTCAGCGTGATGCGCGGGCGGCTCTCGGCGTCCTTGCTCTCGATGATCGTCTTGCGCGACAGACCGGTGACCTCGTCGAGCGCGTCCTGCATCGTGACGCCGTCGACGATGTCGCCGTACTTCACGTACCCGGCGACCTCGGTGACGATCGGCATCGCGAACGGGTCCCATTCGGCCATCATCTGGCCGCCCTTCACGCGATCGCCGTCCTTGACCATGATGCGCGCGCCGTACTGCAGGCCGTAGCGCTCGCGCTCGCGGCCGATGTCGTCGACGAGGACGAGCTCGCCCTGGCGGTTCATCACGACCGAGTGGTCCTTCCTGTGGACCAGCTGGACATTGTTGAGCCGCACGGTGCCGTCGTTGCGCGCCTCGAGCGAGGACTGCTCGGTGCGAATCTGACCGACGCCGCCGATGTGGAACGTACGCATCGTCAGCTGCGTTCCCGGCTCGCCGATCGACTGCGCCGCGATCACACCGACCGCTTCGCCGATGTTCACCATGTGGCCGCGTGCGAGGTCACGGCCGTAGCACAGCGAGCAGATGCCGCGGCGGGTCTCGCACGCGAGCACGCTGCGGATCTTGACGCGGTCGATGCCCGCGTTGTCGATCGTCTTGACGTCGTCCTCGGTGATCTCCTTGTTCTGCGCGACCAGCACCTCGCCGGTGTACGGGTCGACGATGTCCTCGAGCACGACGCGGCCGAGGATGCGGTCGCCGAGGCGTTCGATGATCTCGCCGCCTTCGATGAGCGGCATCATCTCCATGCCCTGGCGCGTGCCGCAGTCGAACTCGCTGATGATCGTGTCCTGCGACACGTCGACGAGGCGGCGGGTCAGGTAACCCGAGTTCGCCGTCTTGAGCGCGGTGTCCGCGAGGCCCTTGCGCGCGCCGTGCGTCGAGATGAAGTACTGCAGCACGCTGAGGCCTTCACGGAAGTTCGTCGTGATCGGCGTCTCGATGATCTCGCCCGACGGCTTCGCCATCAGGCCGCGCATGCCGGCCAGCTGGCGCATCTGCTGCTGCGAGCCGCGGGCGCCCGAGTCAGCCATGATGAAGATCGAGTTGAACGAAGGAGCGCGCTTGACGGTGGAGCTCTCCGGATCCTTGAACTCGTCCGTCGAGATCTCCTTCATCATGTCCTTGGCGATCGCCTCGGCCACCTGCGCCCAGATGTCGACCACCTTGTTGTAGCGCTCGCCGTCGGTGATGAGACCTTCGGTGTACTGCTCCTCGATCTCGGCGACTTCCTTCTTCGCCTCGTCGAGCAG
>DASXCY010000143.1:0-47445 GCA_036490935.1 Kofleriaceae bacterium
CTGGGCGCCCATCTTGCGGGCGGCATCGACGCCGAGCTTGCGCGCCTCGGCCGAGAGCTGCGCGCTGTAGGCGAGCGCGTCGTGCGCGAGCTGCGCCCAGGTGTCGATCGCCTGCTTCGCGCGGGCGACGAGCTGGGCCTCGAGCTGGGCGTACTCGTCGGCAAACGCGCGGGCGCGGCCTTGCGCGTCGGTCATCATCTGCTGGAACGCCTGCTGCGACGCAGCAAACATGGCCATGGGGTCAAAGGACGGGGTCGCTGTGGATTCGGTCTTGGACATGCGTGCACCATAAGCACGTAATTTGTGCGTTGCAACATTTTTCGGTTGCACGGCGGCAAGCAAGCGGGATATGGAACTGCGCATGACGAAGCCATGGTGGAGAGAACCGACGCGCGCGCAGTGGGCTGCCTTCGCCGCAGCGTGGGTCGGCTGGGTGCTCGACGCGTTCGACTTCACGATCTACATCTGCGTCGCGGGCAGCATCGTCAAGGAGTTCGGCGTCTCGCCCACCGCGGTCGCCGGCTCGCTCACGCTGACGCTGCTCGTGCGGCTCGGCGGCGGCATGTTCGCGGGCTGGCTCGCCGATCGCTGCGGCCGCAAGCTGCCGCTGATGATGTCGCTCGTGTGGTTCGCGATCTTCGATGCCGCGATCTACTTCGCGCCGTCGTTCACGTGGCTGCTCGTGCTGCGCACGCTGTTCGGGTTCGGCATGGGCGCCGAATGGACGGCGGGCACCGCGCTGGCCATGGAGAGCTTCCCGCCGAGCGGCCGGCGGTTCGCGTCGGGCTTGCTGCAGGCGGGCTGGCCGATCGGCTTCTTGCTCGCGGCCGCGACCGCCTACTTCGTCGTGCCGGCGTTCGGCTGGCGCGCGATGTTCCTCATCGCGGCGGTGCCGGCGCTGCTCGTGCTCCCGATCCGCGCGTTCGTCCCCGACGAGCTCGCGCACGCGAAGGGCCACAGCTCGCGCGGCGCGCTGCGCGATCTCGCCGCGCCGGCCGTGCGCAGGATGCTCGTGCTCGGCTCGCTGATCATGGCGCTCGGCTTCATCGTGTATTACGCGATGACGACGTCGTACATGGGCCTCCACCTCGAGCTCGGCTTCACGCCCGCTCGGGGCTGGCTCGACCTCATCTGGTTCAACGTCGGCATGCTCGCGGGCGTCATCGGGGCCGGCTGGGTCGCGAATCGGTTCGGCGTGATCGTCGCGCTCGTCGCGCCCGCGTTGCTGATGGTCGTCGCGCTGCCGCTATTCGTCGGCGTCGCGCCCGGCGCGATCTCGATCGGTGCGTTCCTCGGCGGCGCGCTCGGCGTCGGTTACTCGGGCGTGACGCCGGTGCTGACGACGAGCCTGTTCCCCGAGCACGTCCGCGCCCGCGCGATCGGCATCGTCTATCACGTCGGCGCGCTGATCGCGGCGTTCGTGCCGGCCGGCTTGCCCTGGCTCGCCCATCGCGCCGGCTGGTCGCTCGAGGTCACGATCGCGCTCGTCGTCGGTGGCGGCCTCGTCGCGATGTCGGCAGCCGTCCTCGTGTTGCGGCGCGAGATCGCGCCCAGCGCGCTCGACGCTCGGGCCAATGGCCTCGGGCGTCGGCCAGAACACGCGCCGCAGCCATCGTCGCGCCACGGCGTGCGGGTCGCGCCCGGCGTCGAGGTCGATCTGTCCCGCGCGCACGAGTGCGGCGAGCGCGGCATCGAGCTCGGCCGCTGACAGCAGCAGGGCGATGCGTGAACGATCGCGACGCGATCGGCGACGCACCCGAGCTCGGCGGCCGTGCCGTCGGCGAGCGGCGCGTTCGTCAGCTCGGTCGCGCGGCGCTGCACGTCCTTGTCGGCCTCGCCGCGGCGCGCGAGCGCTTGTAGACGCTCGCGATCGGCAGCGTCCTGTGCGGTCCGTAGCGCAGCGCGATGCCGGCATTCGCGACGAACGCCGCGGCCTGCGCCGACGTCGCGATCACGACCGCTTCTTCTTGCGGCGCGCGCCGCCGAGCCCTTCCCGCAGCGCCTGCTTGAGCTCGTCGAGCTCGCGCCGCATCGCCGCGACGTCGCCTCCGCGATCGCCGCGATCTGTCGAATGCTCCGGCTCGGGCTCCGGCGGTGGCGAGGGTGCAGGAGGTGGCGCGACGTACGACGGATATGCCGGCGGGCCGCCGAACGGCGAGCCCATCCACATGCGCGCGAGCGCGTCGCTCGCGGCCATCGGGATCTGCGCGAGCGGGTTGTACGCGGTGAGCTGCTGCACGCCTCGCTTGGTCTGGAGATAGAGGTCGAGCGCGCCGGTCACGTACCGCGAGAAGAACTCGGCGAGCGCGTCGTCGGAGAGCCGGATCATCTGCGCGAGCAGCTGCACGGGCAGAAACTTCGCCGCGTTGCCGGTCTCGAGCACGATCTGCGTGAGCGTCGCCTGCGTCAGGTCCTCGCCGGTCTGCGCGTCGACGATGCGCACGTCGGCGCCGTGACGGATCTTTGCCGCGAGCTCGTCGAGCGTGATGTACGCCGAGTCGCTGGTGTCGTAGAGCCGGCGGTTGCCGTACTTCTTGATGAGGACTGCGGCCAAGCGTGCGCAACGTACGGGGCGCCGCGCCGCAGCGCAAGCGCGATCTTTGCTGCATTGCAAAAACAGGCTTGACACACCGACGGGCCCGGTCGTAGCTTGCGGCCCATGTCGCGGTCGTCCAGCTGGCTTGTTGCGCTGCACTGCAGCATCGCGGCCGCGTGCGGGAGCTCGGCCGGCACGACCTGCACGACCGACGACCAGTGCGCGTCGCACTTCTGCCGTGCCGACGGCACGTGCGCGCCGGCGACGGCGGATGCGCCGAGCGCCCGGTCCGACGCGCTCGCCGACGGCACCCCGGGCGCGTGCACGCCGGATGCGACGGGCCAGATCACGCTCGCGCAGCTGCCGCTGCTCGCCGGGCAGAGCGCGAAGTTCCGCATCGCGACCAACGTGACGTGGAACACCGCCGGCACGGCAAACACCGACGGCTCGCGCAGCTGGGATCTGTCGGGGCAGTTGTCGGGCGATGCCGACCAGATGCTGACGCTGGCGTCGCCGCAAGGCGCGTGGTGGGCGGGCGACTTCGCGACGGCAACCTACGCCACGGCGCTGTCGACCAGCTCGAACCTGCTCGGCGTGTTCGCGGTCGATGCCACCGGCGTCGCGCTGCTCGGCGTGGTGTCGCCGGCCGCCGGGTCGATGAAGACCGAGCTGACGTACGACCCACCGGCGACGATCGTCGCGGTGCCGGTCATGGCCGGCTCGACCTGGAGCTCGACCAGCACGGTCACCGGCACGGCCGAGGGCGCGCTCGTCGATTACGACGAGAAGTACGACTCGAGCGTCGATCAGGTCGGCACCATGACGACGCCGTACGGCTCGTTTCCGGTGCTGCGTGTCGCGACGAACCTGACGCGCACCGAGGGTGTCGCGACCGTGCTCACGAACAAGACGTTCTCCTGGATGGCGCAGTGCTTCGGCGCGGTCGCGACCGTGCAGTCGCAGAGCTTCGAGACCGGCAGCGAGTTCTCGAGCGACGCCGAGGTCGAGCGACTGGCGCCATGAGGGCGGCCCTCGCCTGCCTCGCCGTGGTCGGCTGCGCGAGCTTTCACGCCGCGCCGCTGCCCGGCGCGCCGCACGACGCGACGTTCGTCGACGTCGGTGGCGTCCACGTGCACTATCGCGAGGCCGGCCAGGGCCCCGCGGTCGTGCTGATCCACGGGTACGGCGCGTCGGCCGAGGCATGGGCCCAGGTGCAGCCGTATGTTGCAGTGCACCATCGGGTCATCGCGATCGACCTCGCCGGCTTCGGCTGGTCGAGCCGCCCGGAGGATGCCGATTACAGCCCGGCCGGCGAGGCGCGGCTCGTGTGGGCGGTGCTCGACCAGCTCGGCGTCGCCGATGTCGCGGTCGTCGGCCACTCGTGGGGCAGCTCGGTCGCGCTGGAGATGGCCGTGCAGCACCCGGCGCGCGTGCGGCGCGTCGCGCTGTACGACGCGTACGTCTACGACGAGCAGGTGCCGAGCTTCTTCCGCTGGGCCGAGCTCGACGGGCTCGGCGAGCTGCTGTTCGGGCTGTTCTACACGCAGCGCATCGAGGATCGCGCGCCGCTCGCGTACTACGACGAGCGCTGGGTGACGCAGGACCGCGTCGAACGCGTCGAGCGCGAGCTCGACAAGCCCGGCACGACCGCCGCCGCGCTCGCGGTCGCGCGCGAGCATCACTTCGCCGAGCTGCACGACCAGCTGCGCACGTTCACCAAGCCCGTGCTGCTCCTGTGGGGCGAGGCCGATCAAGTCACGCCGCTCGTCTTCGGCCAGCGCCTCGCGAACGAGCTGTCCAACGCGACGCTGAAGACGTATCCGCGGTGCGGGCACATTCCGATGGTGGAAGCGCACGTGCAGTCGACGCGGGATCTCGTGGAGTTCCTCGACGAGGGCTTTGGGCATCGGGCTTTGGGCATTGGCCAGAACGACGAGGCGCCTCCGGAGCCCGTTCTGATCAGACCTCTTCCTCTTCCCAAAGCCCAAAGCCCGATGCCCGATGCCCTTCCGCTCCCCGACCTCGCCACCCTCGGCGCCGAGCTCACTCCGCGCGCGTACGCGGCGCCGCGCGAGCATGTCGAGGTCGACCTGCACGGCTATCTGCGCACGCGGGCCGCCGACTACTACAACCTCGATCTCGATCGCGGGCTCGATTCGCGCGGGCAGCCGGTGTTCCCGGTGCCGCTCGACGGCGGGCAATGGCTCGACTCCGCCGACCTGCGCGCGCGCACCGACGTCGCGGTCTACGCGCGCGGCATCGGCGTCGCGGTGAAGGCGCGCATCGACTGGCTCGACAACGCGCCGCTCGGCGGCGATCCCGATCTCGCCGGCGGCTCGCCCGCGACGAGCGGCGGCCAGCGCCCGAGCGAGGTCGTCGTCAAGCGCGCGTGGGCCGAGGCGCTCACGCCCGCCGGCATCCTCGCGGTCGGCCGCATGGGCGCGCACTTCGGGCTCGGCATCGCCGCGAACGGCGGCGACTGCGAGGACTGCGATCACGGCGACGCCGCCGATCGCCTCGCGTTCGTATCGCCGATCGCAGGCCACCTGATCGCGCTCGCGTACGACCTCGCGTCGCGCGGGCCGTTCACGCCGTCGGCCGACGGCGGCCACGCGATCGCGCTCGAGCCGACGGATCGCGCCGCCGGCGGCACGATCGCGATCCTCAAGGTCCACTCGCCCGCCGCGCTCGCGCGCCGCGCCGCCGCCGGCATCACGAACGTCGAGTACGCCGCGTACCTGTCGCGCCGCACGCAGCAGAACGACGTGCCCGCGTGGTACCTGCCGAGCGCGACACCCGCGACGAATTTCACGAGCGCCGATCTCACCGCGCGCGGCTTCGACGCGATCGCGACCGGCGCGTGGCTGCGCATCACGAACAGCTGGCTACGCGTCGAGGCCGAGCTCGCGTACATCGACGCGAGTGTCGCGCAGCCGTCGCTCGTGCCCGGCGCGGCGATCACCGAGCCGGTCACGTCGAACCAGCTCGGGTTCGCGCTCGAATCCGACGTCGACCTCGGCTCCGCGCGCGCCGGCTTCGACGGCGGCTACGCGAGCGGCGACCCCGCACCCGGCTTCGGCGCGTTCCCGCAGCCGGGCGCGCAGCCGGCGCCGCCGGGCGCGCTCGACGGCCCGCAGGCGAACCCGCCCGGCGATCGCACCGTCGACAACTTCCGCTTCCACCCCGACTACCACGTCGATGAGATCCTGTTTCGCGAGATCATCGGCACGGTCACCGACGCGATCTACCTGCGGCCGCACGTCCGCACGACGCTGCTGCGCGTCGGCACCGGCGCGCTCGAGCTCGGCGCCGCGCTGATCGCGTCGTGGGCCGCCGATGCGACGTCCACGCCGAGCGGCCAGCGCGCGCTCGGCGTCGAGCTCGATCCCGAGCTGCGCTATGCGAGCCGCGATGGCTTCGCCGCCACGCTCGACTACGGCGTCTTCTTCCCCGGCACCGCGTTCGACAACGCCACCGCTCACCTCGAGGCCCAGACCGCGCAGCTCGTTCGCGCGCGCCTGGTGTTCGCATTCTGATGCGGCGCGCGCTCCTCGTACTCGCCGCGTGCGGCGTCAACAAGACGCCGCAGCCCGCGCCGCAGCCGCAGCTGCCCGACTGCGTGCCGCGCCGCACCGGCCAGATCACCGCCGACACGCTGCCGATCGCGCTCGGCGCGACGCTCGACTTCTACGCCGACGCGAACAAGCCGGTCGATCTCACCGCGCAAGCCGGCGTGTTCGATCTCGCACAGCAATTCCCCGACGATCCCGTCGTCGCGCTCGGCCCGGTCGCGCTCGGCGCGCAGTGGTACGCCGCTTCGTTCCCGGCCGGCCAGTTCGTCGTCGACGCCGGCGGCGGGCTCGACGGCATCTATCACCAGGACGCGCAGGCGCTCTGGCTCGACGGCACCGCATCGCAGCAACCGGGCGCGATGAAGACGTTGATCGCCTATCCCGCACCACTGCCGGTACTGCGCTTCCCGCTCGCGGATGCCGCCGCGTGGTCGGCGACCGGCACGATCGACTCCACCGCCGTGATCGACGGTCTGCCGTTCCTCGGCACCGATCGGATCGAGGTCGACGTCGCCGCCGGCGAGCAGCTCGAAGTGCCGTACGTCGAGTTCTCGCCGATCCTGCGCGTGCGCACCCTCGCGACGCGCGCGCCGACCACCGGCTCGCCGGCGCTCACCAAGCGCACCACGATCTTCCTGTTCGAATGCTTCGGCGAGGTCGCGCGCGCCGAGAGCAACCCCGACGAACCGAACGCCGACTTCACGACCGCTGCACTGTTGCGCCGCTATGCGCTAGGAGAGGAGCCGAACTGATGTGGGAGCTCTGGAAGCAAGGTTTCACCGCGTGGGAACAAGCCACGTCGCAGTACCTCGAGAGAGTCATGACGAACCCCGGGGTGCTCGGGCCGGCCGGCGCGATGCTGACGGCCGCGATGAAGACGAAGACCGCGACCGATCGCGCGCTCGCCGCGTGGTGGGCATCGCTCGGGCTGCCGACGCGTGCCGATCAAGAGCGCTCGCTGCACAAGCTCAACGAGCTCGAGAGCCGGCTGTACGATCTCGAGGAGCGGCTGCACGCTAGCGCGGAGCACTGACGTGGACGTCTCGCACTTGCTCGAAGCTCGGCCCGCGCCGCGCGCCGTGTTCGATCGGCTGCCGACGCATCGCCACCGCGTACGCTTCCAGATCCGCCGCGACGGCGGTTGGCAGCCGGTGACGTGGAGCGACTTCGCGCGCGAGATCCGCGGCGTCGCGCGCTGGCTCGTCGAGCCCCAAGCGGAGCGCGGCGACGGCGATCGACAGCGAGGCGGAGCCGAGCTCGAGGCCGGCGAGCGCATCGCGATCTACGCGCCGAACTCGGTCGAGTGGGCGGCAGTCGCGCTCGGCGCGCAAACCGCCGGCGCCGTGTTCGTGCCGATCTATCCGGCCTCGACCGCAGAGCAAGTCGCGTACATCCTCGAGCACGCCGAGATCCGGTTCGTGTTCGTGGCCGGCGCCGAGCAAGTCGCGCGGCTCGAGCGCGCGCGCACGCTGATCCCGCGCGCTCCCGAGGCCGTCGCGCTCGACGCCGCGACCTGGCGCGACGCCGCCGCGCGCGATGCGGCCGCGCCCACCCTGGTCGACGCGCGACTCGGCGCGCTCGACCTCGATCAACCCGGCATGATGCTCTACACGAGCGGCACGTCGGGGAACCCCAAAGGGGTGCCGCTCACGCATCGCAACGTCGGCGTGAACGGCGCCGACTGGCTGCGCTGCAACGCGCCGCTGCTCGCCGAGGGCGATCGCGATCTGCTGTGGCTGCCGATGAGCCACATCTTCGGCTGGGGCGAGCTGTGCGCCGGCAACTTGCTCGGCTGGGAGACGTACCTCGCGACGCCCGCCGACGTGCTCGATCTACTCCCCGCGGTCGCGCCGCAGGTGTTCATGTCCGTGCCTCAGTACTGGGAAAAGCTGGCGCGCGCGGTCACAGCGTCCGGGGCCGGCGGCGACACCGGCGACGCCGTGCGGCGCGTCACCGGCGGCCGCCTGCGCTTCTGTCTGTCGGGCGGCGCCGGCCTCAAGGTCGAGATCAAGCAGCTGCTGCACGCGCACGGCGTGTTGATCATCGAAGGTTACGGTCTCACCGAGACGTCGCCGACGCTCACGCTGAACCGGCCCGATGCGTTCCGCTTCGACTCGGTCGGGCGCGCGATGCATTCGGTCGAGCTCCGGCTCGACACCGACGGCGAGATCCTCGCGCGCGGCCCGAACGTGTTCGCCGGCTACTTCAAGGATCCGGGCGCGACCGCCGCCGCGTTCACCGACGACGGCTGGTTTCGCACCGGCGACGTCGGCCGGTGGACCGACGACGGCTTCCTGCAGATCGTCGATCGCAAGAAGGACATCCTCGTCACCGCGGGCGGCAAGAACGTGCCGCCCGCGAACATCGAGGCGCGGTTCGTGGACGACCCCGTGATCGAGCGGGTCGTCGTGTACGGCGACGCGCGGCCGTACCTGGTCGCCGCGGTGTGGGCGCGCGCCGAGGTCCCGGCGGACGAGCGCACGCGGCTCGTCGCGGCGCGCGTCGATGCGATCAACGCCGAGCTCGCACGCCACGAGACGATCAAACGGCACTTCGTCGCCGACGCGCCGCTGACCGTCGACGACGGCACGCTGACCACGTCGCTGAAGCTGCGCCGCAAGGCCGTGTACGAGCGGCTGCGCGACCGCTTCGAGGCGCTGTACGGATGAATGCACCGCGCGGCTCGGTGATCGAAAGCCTGCGCGCGCTCGTGCGCCGCGTGCCGGCAGGTCCGCCGCCCGTCGGCGTGACGCCGCATACCGTGGCGTGGCGCGAGAACAAGTGGCGCCTGCTGCGGTTCGGCGGCGGCGCCACGCGCCACGCGACGCCGGTGCTGCTCGTGCCTTCGCTCATCAACCGCTGGTACGTGCTCGATCTCGGTAGCGGGCGCTCGCTCGTCGAGTGGCTCGTCGCGCACGGCCACGACGTATTCTGCATCGACTGGGGCACGCCGGCCGCCGAGGATCGCTTTCTCACCTGGGACGACATCGCGGGGCGCTACCTCGGCCGGGCGATCCGCGTCGCCGCGCGCGCCGGCCGCAGTGGTGACGTGCACGTGCTCGGTTACTGCCTCGGCGGCACGCTCGCGGTCTCGCACGTCGCCGCCGAGCTGTCGCCCGAGGTCGCGTCGCTCGTCGCACTCGCCGCGCCGATCGACTTCGATCATGCTGGCATCATGGGCGCGTGGACGCGCAGCCCGACGTTCGATCCGCACGCGCTCGTCGCCGCGCTCGGCAACGTGCCGTGGCAGCTGCTGCAGGCGAGCTTTCACCTGATCAAGCCGACGCTCGCCGCACAAAAGGCGGTGACGCTGCTCGATCGCGCGTGGGACGACGAATTCCTCGAGGGCTTTCTCGCGACCGAGGCGTGGGGCAACGACAACGTCGCGTTCCCGGGCGCGTGCTACGCGCAGTATCTCGACCAGCTCTATCGCCGCAATCAGCTGCTCGCCGGCGGCTTCACCGTCGCGGGCCGGCGCGCCGAGCTCGCGAACGTCCGTTGCCCGCTGCTCGCGATCGCGTTCGAGCACGATCACATCGTGCCGCTCGCGTCTGCCGCGCCGCTCGTCGACCGCGTCGCGAGCCGCGACAAGCAGCTGCTCGTCCAGAGCGGCGGCCACGTCGGCGCCGTCGTGTCGCGCAAGGCCGCCTCGCGGCTGTGGCCGGCGATGTCGAGTTTCTGGGCGGAGCGCGACCAGGCGAGCTGAAAGCTGACACGAAGCTGTCAATTCGTGCAGGTACGGTCTGGAGCATGAAGACCTACCAGGGAAGCTGCCACTGCAAGGCCGTCCAGCTCGAAGCCACGCTCGACGAGCTGACTCGCGGGAGCCGGTGCAATTGCTCGATCTGTACGAAGCTCGGGTACTTTGGCGTCAAAGGCAGCGCCGATGCGGTTCGCGTGACCCAAGGCGAGGACCAGCTCTCCGCATTCGAACCGGGCACGGGCCACGCGGAGTTCCTGTTCTGCCGCCGCTGCGGCGCGCATCCGTACGCTCGGATGAACGTGCCCGAGATGGGCGGCGCGTGCACGTCGATCAACATCAACTGCCTGGACGGGATCGATCCGGCCACGCTCGAGTGCGACTACTGGGACGGCCGCCACGACAACTGGCAGGCGGGGATGCGGGCACGACCGTGGCCCCAATGAGCGATACCATCGCGAGATGATCCTCGTCGTGTGGCCGGTGTCGGTCGCGCGGCTCGGCGAGCTCGTGACGATCGCATCGGCGACCGCCTGCGCGTGCGCTCGTACAAGGCCGCGCTCGCGGCCGGCGGCACCCCGTCCGCCGTGTTCGCGCTGGCGCTTGCCCTGGCCACCGCGATCAACCTCACGCGCACCCGCGGCGTCGCCGGCTACGCGCGCGGTCGGACCGGTCGCATCCTGGTGATGGGTATCGTGCGCGGCGGTTCGGTTTTGATCCTGCTGGAAGGCCTCGCGGCCGGCGGCGCGCTGGCGTTCGCGATCGGCGAGCGCCCCGGCCGTACGCAAATCACCGGTGCCATGCTCGTCGCTGCCGGCGCCGTTCTCATGGCTTGGCCGTGATGTTATAGACCCGCCATGTCTCGGTTCGGAACGATCGCGGTACCCGCTGGGTTTCGCGACAGTCCGGACCGCGCGCTCGCGATCGGCGAGGTCGTCGCGTCGGCGTATCAGGTGCACGACGAGATCGCCCGCACCGATACCGGCATCGTCTACGAGGCGCGCGACCTCCAGCTCGATCGGCTCGTCGCGATCAAGGTCGGCTGGCGCGATCCGGGGACCCCGTCGCTCGCCGTCGAGGCGCGGCGCTGCGCGGCGGTGCGAGATCCGTGCGCGGTGCAAGTGCACGCGATCGGCACGCATCACGGCGCGGAGTTCGCGGTCGGCGAGCGCGTGATCGGGCGGCTATTGCGCGACGAGCTGATCGAGCCGCTGCCAGTCGAGGTCTATCTCGCGCGGCTGCGTGCGCTCGTCGGCGCGGTCGCGCGCGCGCACGAAGCCGGCATCGCCGTCGGCGATCTCTCCGGCGCGAGCGTGCTCGTGACGAGCGAAGGCCGCATGGTGCTCGGCCGGCTGTCGCTCTCGCAGGTCCCGGCGTTCGGCGCGCAGGTCGTCGCGCCCGAGGTCGCGCGCGGCGACGTGAGCGCGGACGATCCGGGCGCGGCCGAGGCGATCGATCTGTTCGCGCTGGGCTGCCTCGCGATCGAGCTCGCGCGCGGCACGCCGCCGCACGCCGCCGAGCCACCGCCGCGGCTCGGCGACCTTCGCCCCGACCTCCCCGACGAGCTCGCCGATGTGGTCGCGTGGCTGATCGCGCCCGATCCCACCGCGCGCCCGCGCAGCGCGCGCGACGTGCTGTCCCAGCTCGACGCGATCGCCGAGCGTTCGGCCGCCCGCGTGCGCACGGTGCGCGTGCTCGTCGTCGACGACGATCTTGGCCGCGCGCGCTGGTTGCGCAGCCTCGCCCGACGCGGTCACGCCGGCGCGATCGTCGAGATCGCCACAGAAGGCACCGATGCCGCGCACAAGCTCGTGCGCGATATGCCCGATCTGGTCTTCATCGATGCGACGCTGACCGGCGTGATGAACGCGCTCGAGCTGTGCATGTACGCGCGCGGGCTCGACGATCAGATCGGCGGCAAGCTGTGCCTCGTCGGCGAGGTCAGCGCGCGCGACCACGCGCTGCTTGCCGAGGCCACTGCCCGCTTTCTTCCAGACGACGCGCGGCTCGCCGACGCCGTGCTCGACATCGTCCGCGACTCCGCGACCGCGGCGTTGCGCGCGCGCCGCCCATCGAAAGTGACGGGATAAGCCCATGAAGCAGTACTCGCTCCTCGCCAGCTTCGCGCTCGCCGCCTGCAGCAGCAGCAGTGGCCCCGGCAACACGGTCTACTTCGATCTCGCGCACGCGAACACGCAGGCGACGTACTGGAACTACCCGTTCCCGTCGGCCCAGCGGCTCGACACCAACGGCTCGCCCGACGTCGCCAACTATCCAAACCCCCGGCACCTGCCGATCCTGCAGAACCTGCTCGACATCATTCCGCTGAGGCATGGCTGGCCGCTGATGCCCGCCGGATACTTTCGCTTCACCGACGCGATCACGATGCAATTCGCGCTCGATCAGCCGATGACCGCCGGCCCGGTCTGGCTCGTCGACGTCGATGAGACGTCGCCCGAGCTCGGCACGACCTACCCGACCGTCGCGACCGTGCTGCCCGAGGACGGCTACGTGCCGTCGAACCTGCTCGCGGTCGCGCCGCGGCCCGGCATCGTGCTGCGCGGCAACACGCAATACGCGTACGTCATCACCAAGCTCGATCCCGCGCAGACGCGGGCGCCGGGATTCACCGAGAAGGATCCGGCGTTCGCGAGCACGTGGGCCGCGATCGACATGGTCGGCATCTCGCGCGCCGACGTGATCGTCGCGACCGAGTTCACGACCGGCGACGAGATCGCGCGCGTGCAGGCGCGCGCCGAGGCGATCCACACGACGTACACGCCGGCGATCGAGAACCTCACGCTCGCGCCGACGCAGTACCCGACGTTCTGCACGGTGTTCGGCACGATCACGATGCCGCAGTTCCAGACCGGCGAGCAGCCATTCGACACCGGCGGCTTGTTCGTGCTCGACGGCAACGACGTGCCCGAGATGCAGGGCTCGATGACCATCCCGGTCACGATCACCCTGCCGAACGCGGCAATGCCCGCCAGCGGCTGGCCGCTCTATCAGTTCTTCCACGGCTCGGGTGGGCTCTCGACCGGCATCGTCGATCTCGGACCGTCGCCGACGCCCGCCGACATCGCGACGCCCGGTGAAGGACCCGGCTACGTCGTCGCGCTGCACGGCATCGCGGCGGCATCGAGCGCGCTGCCGCTCAATCCCGAGCGCTACCCGCCCGCGAACGATTACGAGTACCTCAACATCTCCAATCTCGGCGCGTTCCCGCAGACGTTCCAGCAGGGCGTGTTCGAGCAGCGCATCCTGACCGACGCGCTGCTCCAGCTGCACATCCCGGCGGCGACCGTCGCCGGTTGCGCCGGCCTGTCGACGACGACCGGCGATCATTTCTTCGACGCGACGAAGCTCGTCGCCGGCGGCCAGTCGATGGGCGGCATGTACACGAACATGGTCGGCGCCGTCGAGCCGCGCTTCAAGGCGCTCGTGCCGACCGGCGCGGGCGGGTTCTGGAACTTCATGATCCTCGAGTCGACGATCGTGCCGGGCGCGCGCAACCTGCTCGGCACCGCGCTCGGCGTCGACGACGCTTCGCTCGTGTTCTTGCACCCTGCGATGAACACGATCGCGCTCGCGTGGGAGCCGGCCGAGCCGCTCGTCTACATGTCGCGCATCAACCATCGCCCACTGCCCGGCATGCACCCGCACGATGTCTACGAGCCGGTCGGCATGGGCGATTCGTATTTTCCATCGGACGTGTACGACGCGGCTGCGCTGTCGTACGAGCATCAGGAAGCGGGCACCGCGATCTGGCCGGCGATGCAGAGCGCGCTCTCGCTCGAGCACCTCGATGGGCTCCAGCCGTATCCGGTCAAGGCGAACGAAGACGGCGACACGCGCGTCGTGGTGCAGTACCTGGGCGACGGCATCGTCGATCCGCACTACATCTATCGCCAGCTCGACGCGGTGAAGCACCAGTACGGCTGCTTCCTCGAGAGCTACCTGCGCGACGGCGTGCCGACCGTGCCACCGGCGGGCGGGCTGACCGATCCATGCCCGTAGTCAGATCTTAACCTTCACGCAGGCCGCGGGTCTGCCCGACATGAAGTCCGTCGCGCTCGCGTTCGCATCGCTCCTCGTCGCCGCAGGCGTGGCTCGCGCCCAGCCTGCAGACCCGTACGCCGGCCCGCTGCCGCCCGCAGCGCCGGCCGTGACGCGGCCGATGACGCCGCTGCGCGCCGCGCTGATGGCGCGGTTCGATCGCGATCACGATGGCCGGCTCGAGCCCGCCGAGCGCCACGCGGCCGCGCGCGCGTTGCGCAAGCTCGCACGCCGGCTCGACCGCCGGGCGCGACGCCAGGCGATGCGCGAGCAACGGCTGGGCGCGGTGATCCAGCGCTACGACTTGAACGGCGACGGCAACGTCGGCCCGGGCGAGATGCCGCCCGCGATGGCGCGCCGGCTCCGGCACCTCGATCGCAACCGCGACGGCTGGGTCGACGACAACGACGCCCCGCAGTGATCACGGCTCGGCGCGGCCGGCCGCGGCGCCGCCGCCGCCGCCGAACAACACGTGCGCGGTCAGGCCGGGCGGAAACAGCCAGGTCGGCAGCTTCGAGAAGTCGCCGAGCAGGATGGTCGTGCCGGTGCCGCCGAGCTGGCCGAGCGCCTTGTAGGCCTCGAGCTGCACGCTGAGCGGCGAGATCGCCTCCGTCGTGGCCCGGTTCTCCTCG
Source organism: Kofleriaceae bacterium (assembly GCA_036490935.1). Taxonomy (GTDB): domain Bacteria; phylum Myxococcota_A; class Polyangia; order Haliangiales; family Haliangiaceae; genus JABFXX01. Next base: position 14,500 of record DASXCY010000143.1, read on the forward strand.
GCGTGAGCCCGCGCGAGGATCGTCATCGCCTCGGCATCGGCGCGCGCCTTGACGACGGTCGCGAGCGCCCGCGCCTTCTCGAGCTGCGTGTCCTCCTCGGCGATCGTGCGCTCGTTCTTCTTCTCTTCGAGCTCGGTCTTGAGCTTCAGCTCCTGCTCGGCAGCCGCGTTCGCGATCTCCGCCTGCTTGCTCGCGGTCGCGTTCTCGAGCGCCATCTTCTGGCGCAGCGCATCGTTCTCGAGCTGCGTCTTCTGGCGCAGTGCGTCCTGCTCGAGCGCGGCGCGCTGGCGCACGCTCTCTTGCTCCGCGACGATCCGCGCGCGGGTCGCGTTCTGGATCTCCTCGAGGCCGGTGATCGACTCGATCGTGATCGACGTGATGTCGACGTGCTTGCCCTTGATGCGGCGCCGCACGTCGGCCTCGATCTCGTTCTCGATATTTTCCTTGTTCGCGGCGAGCTCGGTATACGCATGCTTCGCGAGCACGATGCCGGCCGCGCTGCGGAACTCGGGGCCGACGACCTCGTCGTAGTAATCGGTCGTCGACACCTCGGTCGCGAGCTCGTACAGCTCGTTGATGATCGGTTTGTAGATGACGCTCATGCGCAGCGCCATCGGCAGGTTGTCGGACGACGTCGCGTGGATCTCCTCGTGCTTCGTCGAGAACGTGACGTCGAAGTCGATGATCTTGCCGCAGTCGTGCAGCCAGCACAGCCAGCCGAGCTCCTGACGGCCCTCGTGCATGGTCTGGCGCTGCAGGCCGCCGTTCGGCAGGTAGCGCAGGCCGAGGTGGCCGGTGTCGATCGAGTGAAACGAGCGACAGCCGATCAGCAACACCGCAATCGCGAGATATCGAATCATGACGGACTCCCAGTTGTGGGTTAGTGCAGATCGGCGAGCCAGCCGCCGAGATCGTGACCGAGCCGGGTCATGCACGACCAGATGACGCGCCCGCCGGACTCGGGCGGGACGATCGAGCCGTCGCGGCACACGACCTCGGTCTGCGCGACGAATGTGTTGCCGAGCCGCGTGCGCAGCGTCGCGCGCACGACGAGCGAGACCGACAGCCGCGGGTCGTGAAACTCGGCATCGCCGGCGACGAGCTCGACGGTGAGCACGCTGTCGTGGCGCGGCGCGACCTCGCGAACCACCGCCTGGCCGAGCGAGCGCTCGAGGTCCGCATACGCGACATCGGCGCCCGAGACCGGCAGCGGATCGCGGATGCCGTTGGCGCGGGCGACGATCTCGAACGTCGGATCCGCCGACGACGTGCCGCCGCTCGGCGTGCCGTCGGGCACGACCGCGACGAGCCGGCGCCCGCATCCAGGCACGGCGATCAGCGCGCACGCGACGAGCGCGGAGGGGACGGACCTCATCGAGTCCGTCGTAACAGCGCGCTACGCGCGACTCACGTGAAGTTTTCGTTGTCCGCGGCGGCGGGCGAGCAACCCCGCGAGCACGCACATCACCGCCAGCCCACCGGCGCCGCCGCCGGCCGAGCAACCGCTCGGCGCGACCTTGATCGCCTTGCACTTCGTCGAGCAGGTCTTGCTGCCGGCCGAGCCGTCGTCGCATTCCTCGTCGGTGTCGACGATGCTGTCGCCGCACGTCGGCAGCCGGCAATTGGTGCGGCAGGCGTTGGCCGCGTCGGCGTTGGCCGAGCCGTCGTCGCATTGCTCGTACAGCGACTTCGTGCCGTCGCCGCAGATCGCGAGCGGGTTCGCGACGATGCACAGATCGTCGATCGACCACCCCGCGTATTGCACACCAGAATCCGACGTCAGATCGAAGCGCAAGTGCAACGTCTGGCCGGCGAACGTGTTCGACAGCGGCACGTCGTGAAACCGCCATTCCTTGTCGACGTGATCGAACGCGGAGTTCCCGCCCATGTTCTGCGTCGAGTTCAGCCACGCGCGTCCGCCGTTCGCGAGGATCTTCGCCTGGTCGAACTCGCTGTCCTGCACCGCGAGCCAGCGCCGATATTGCAGGCGCACGTCGCTGTAATGGCCGGTGTCGATCGGCGGCAACTCGACCCACGTGTGCTTCGAGGCCACGTAGTCGCCGCCCGGATCCTCGGCGAGGATGTGCGTGCCCGAGAACGCCGCGTGTGGGTTCGTGATGCCGCCGGCAGGCTCGGTCCACGCCCACGTCGACGTCGAGTCGTCGTCGGTGCCTTGCGTCCAGCCCATCGTGAACGGATCGCCGTCCTCGAAGTCGGTGCAGTACAGCGGAACGGTGTGGCCTTGATACGACTGGTAGTAGCGATCGGCGAGATTGTCGGCGAGCTGCATCGACGAGCCGTCGGCAAAATTGACGTACACCGTGTACGTCACCGAGTCGTGCTGCGACAGCGGCAACTGCGCGAAGAATCGACTGCCGCCCGCCGGCGTCGCGTCCATCGTGCCCGGCGTCGGCAGGCCGTTGAATGCGGCGTGCCACTGCAGCGTCATGCCGGCGACCTGATCGGTCGCGCAACGCGCAGAGATGCCGGTCGCATCGATCGCGATGCCGATCGCGGCGGCCTCATCGTCGATCGCGCCCGGCGCCTCGACCGTGCCGCTCGCGGTGCGCAGTCCGTGCGCGCCGAACGCCGCCCGGATCAGGCACTCGTTCGGCGTGCCGTTCGACAGGTCGCCGTCGTCGTCGTCGGTCGCGAGCACCTCGATCAGGGACGACGGGATGTCGACCGCGCGGCGCAGCGCGCCGAGATACCACTTCAAGAGCAGCGCCTCGCCGGCGACCTGGCCGTACTGCGCGATCGCCGCCGTGCGCAGATCCCAGAACGTGCCGCCGAAGATGAGCCCGGTCTGGTGGATCTCGCCGATGTCGGTCGGCCACGAGTACTCCTTGTCGGGCGGATTCAGCTCGCGCAGCGGCGCGCTCGTGTAGAAAAATCCGCGGCCCATGCCGGAGTCGCCGGTGATGTTGACGGCAATCGTGTCGGCGGCGCCCTCGCTCATCGCGCCGTCGAACTGGCCGACACCCGGGATGATCTCTGCCGTGTGCACGCGGTGGCCGTACTCGTGGAAGTTCACGTCCTGGATGCGCGCGGTGTTCTCGCAGCACGTGGTCGTCTTCGAATCGCACGGAATCGGCGTCGACGCGAAGAAGTTCAGGCTGTCGCCGTCGAAGAACGCGTTGCACGTGTTGGCCTCGTTCACGTAGACCTTCATTGGATCGAGCAACGTCGGCATGTTCGGATCGATATTCTGGTACACGAACGTCTTGATGATATTGGTGTCCAAGTAGGCATCGATCTGCGCGTCGTCCTCGGGCGAGGTCGATTCGTCCCACAGAACCTGGCCGCCTGGATCGATCGGGAGCGTCGCGGTGGTCTGCGTCATCGACGCTGCGTCGTTGAAGATGACGACGTAATCGCCGGTCGTGCTAGTCGTGACCGTCGTCGGCGCATCGGGCGACCACGTGATGCCGCCGCCCGGGTCGGAGGTCTCCGCTGCGCCGGCCACGGTGAGCTGCGCGTGCGTCGCCGGCCGCGCGACGTAGCCGTTCCCGGGATAGCGATCGACGCCGTTGTACAGCACGGTGCCGCTCGCGTACTCGTTCAGCTGCTGCACGGCGACGAGCTCGCCGGTCGCGACGTCGGCGTACGCGCGGTAGCGGCCGTCCGCTTTGCCGTCGAGCTCGACCGCCGACACGAGCCGGTAGCCGAGCACGGTGTGGTCGCCGACGAGCGGCAGGATCTCGTCGGCGCCGGGCTGCGAGACCGGCGCGGCGGGCAAGGCGACGAGCGCGCGCAGGGTGTCGGCGGCGCGCGCCTGGAGCTCGCCGGGGGCCAGCCGTGCGTACGGCGTCGCCGCGATGACATTGGGCAACGCGCTCGAGCCGATCACGAACAGCTTGTCGCGTTTGAACTCGAACCCGATCTGACCGCCGTCCACCGGCACGCCCGCGACCGACTGCACGAAGCCGACGGAGCGAATCGCGCCGTCGCTCGTGTTCGAGACGAGCCGGAAGTCACTCGCGCGCGCGCCGGGTGCGAGCAGCGCGAGGTGATCGACGAGGATCTTGCGCGCAAACGCTTCGGCGATCGCGGGATCGGCGTTCGCGCCGGGCGCGGCGAGACCCGGACCCCACAATCGCACCGGCACGCCTGTCGCCTCGTCCCACGTCGCCTGCCACGTGGTGCCCGCGATCACCGCCGGTGCGTAGCGAACACTCCGCTGCACGCGCAGCGATCGCGCGACGCGCGCGCCCGGCAGCACCGTCAACGTGTCCGCGTTCAGGCGTGCGGTCGCGTGCGGACCGAACGCGTAGGCCGTGGCCGCGCATGCGAGCAGCCCCATGCAGATGCTGGGGCGAAACCGGACGGCCATCGAACGATTAGAACCCATCCGCCGTCCGTCGCGAAGTGACCTTTAACGTATGCTGCGCGCCGGAGGTCCGTATTCTCATGCGAAGTCTAGCTGTCTTGATCGTGGCAGTGCTCGGGGTCGGCGCGTGTGCACCTGGATACGAGTTCCTCGGCGATCGCCAGGTGAGAGGCAATGGAGCCGTCGTGCACGAAGGCATCGGCGGCCTTCGGATCGACGGCGCGTTCTCGGCGATCCGCATCGTCGTCGCCGACGCGCCCGTGCAGATGGACGACTTCTGGGTCACGTTCGGCGACGGCCAGGTCTGGCACCCCGGCGTGCGCCTCCAGTTCGGCCCGGGCAGCACGACCCGCGACATCCAGCTACCGGGCGGCGTGCGCCACATCCGCCGCGTCGACTTCGTGATGAACAACTTCCCCGGCAACGGCCACGCCAAGGTCGAGCTCTGGGCGCACTGAGCTAGGCGATCGCGATCGCGAGCGCTTCTGCGCGCGCGGCGCGTACGGCCAGGCCGAGCGCGAGCTGGCCGCGGGCGCGAACCAGATTGTGCGCGCGACGCGACGGAAACCGCGTCGCGTCCCAGCCGAAGTAGCGGTCCTCGAATGCGTCGGTCGCGAACCGCGCGGCCAGCTCGAGGCAGACGGTCTCGAGGCCGACGACGATCGCGGCGCGCTCGGCTTCGCTCGTCACCGCGTCGGCGGCGGCGCGAAACCCGCGCATCGCCGCCGCGAAGATGTCGAGCTCGAAGTGGACCGCGCCGGCATCCTCGCCGTGCGGGTTGCACCACGACCGCATCGCGTCGCCGAGCTCGAACGCGAGCGTGCCCTTGCCGAACGTGTCGAGGTCGACGAGCGCCACCGCCGCGCCCGCTCGAAAGATCACGTTCGAGATCTTCAGATCGCCGTGGACGTGCCGGCGCGGCAGCTCGGGTAGCGGCGGACGCGTGTCGGCGTCCGCGAGGATCTGGCGGGCGAGCTCGACCGTTTCCCCCTCGCCCACGGCCAAGCCGCGCAGCTTCGCGAGGTGTGCCGCCGTGTCGTGCACGCCGGCGCGCGCGAACCGGTAGTCGTACGCGAAATCGGCGACCGCGCGGTGGAACCGCCCGACGAGCTCGCCGCCGCTCTCGGCCCACGCGACGTCGGGCACCGCGTGCACGGTCTCGCCCGCGATCCAGGTCAGCGCACGCCACACGCGCCCGTCGTGCTCGATCCACGCGCGGCCGTCACGCGCGTGGAGCAGGCGCGGCGTCGTCATCCCGCGCGCGGCGACGTGCGTCGTCACCGCGTCGATATCGAGGTTGACCTCGGCGCCCCACACCGGATGCAGCCGCTGCAGCGCCGCGACGATCTCGCCGCCTTCACGCACGGCGTACGTCGCGTTGATGAGCCCTCCCGCGTGCGGCGCGATCTGCTCGACGCGCCAGCCCCACGCCGCCGCGACGGCGTGCGGAATCATTCCGGGTGCGGCATCGGCATCTGGTGCATGCCGTGCGGTCCGCCGGGTCCGCCCGGGCCGTGCGGGCCGCCTTCGCCGGGCGGCCTCGGCGGCTTGATCTCGACGAGCTCGACGTCGAACACGAGCATGCCGGCGGGCGAGCCCGGCCGGTTCTTGTACGCGAGGTCGACCGGGATCCAGAACCGGTACTTGTCGCCGACCGACATCAGCGGGATGCCGTCCTTCCAGCCGTCGATCACGTGCGACAGGCTGAGCTCGGCCGGCTTGTTCGACGTCGTCGACGAATCGAACATCTTGCCGTCGGTGGTCCAGCCCGTGTAGTTCACCATCACCGTCGAATCGGCCTGCGGCTTCGGGCCGCCCTTGCCGGTCTTCAGCACCTTGTAGAACACGCCCTTCGCGGTTTTTTTCGCGTCGCCCGGCGGCTTCGCGACATCGGGCGGCGTCGGCGGCGGCTCGACGCCCTTCTCGATATTCGTGACCTCGACCTCGTAACAGAGCTGACCCTCGGGCAGACCCGGCGGCGCCTTCTCCTTCTCGCCGTGCAGCTTCGCCGCGTCGATCCAGAACCGAACGCGCTCGCCCTGCACCATGTCGGTCAGCACGTCTTCCCACGCCTGCGGCAGCTTCATCGGCGGCGACCTCATCGCCGGCTTGCGCTGCATCTCGGTGGTATCGAACATGCGGCCGGTCGTGTCCCACGCGCTGTACGTGTACGACACGATGTCGAATCGGTGCGCCTTGTCCTTCCCGGTACCGGGCTTGACGACCTCGACCTTCGCGCCCGACTTGGTCGCGGTCGCAGTCGCGGGCGGCGCCGCGAGATCTGCCGGCACGGCCGGTGCGGCCTTGATGTCGACGATCTCGATCTCGTACACGCGCGCCTCCGGCTTGGCCGGCTTGGTCTTAAAGCCGATGTTCGGCGGCACCCACAGCATCGCGGTCTCGCCCTTGTGCAGGAGCGGAAGCGCCTCGACGAACGCCGGCGCGGCGTCGGCGAGATCGATCGGCATCGGCTTGCCGGCCTGCTTGTTCGTGTAGAACGTGTCGCCGGTGTCGGGCTTCCACGCCGTGTAGTTCACCATCACCGTGTCGTTGCGCTTGGGCTGCGCGCCGGTCGCGTTGGGGGTGACGACCTTGTAGACGAGGCCGCTCGGCGTCTTCACGGCGTCGGGCGGCGGCGTCTTGAGATCGAACGGCGGCGCGATCTGCTCGGATCGCGCACGCGTCTGCGGCGCCTTGTCCGAGCCGGTTCGCGCCTCGACACCTTGATCGTTGTTGGAGGGTTCGCTCTTGTGGCACGCGCCCAGGAGCAAGCAGGCAATCAGGACACCGCGCATGGCGACGTGAACATACGGCGATGCCGGCTAGGCTGCAAACGCCTCGCGCGTCAGGTTGCGCAGGCCCCCGGCCTCGACGAGGACGTTGTCCTCGATGCGAATTCCGCCGAACGGGCGCAGCTCGTCCACGACGCCCCAGTCGACGAGGCGCGCGCGCTCGTCCGCGCGCAGCGGCGCGAGCAGCGCGTCGATGAAGTAAATGCCGGGCTCGATCGTGAACACCTGGCCGACCTCGATCGCCGACGTGTTGCGCAGGAACTTGTTGTCGGTGCGCGGCGGCCGCGGCTTCATACCGACGTCGTGCGTGCAGATGCCGAGCGAGTGGCCCAGGCCGTGCGGGAACAGCGCGCGCGTGATGCCGCGCTCGACGAGCTCGCCCGCGCTCGCCTTGGCGATGCCGAGATCGCGGATGACGTCGGCGAGCAGGCGGTGCGAGTCGTCGTGCAGGTCCTCGTAGGCCATGCCGGGCTTGATGCGGCGGCAGACTTCCTGCTGCAGCTGCTCCATGCGCTCGATCAGCGCCCCGAACCGCTTCGCGGCGGCGCCGTTGCCGCGCACGTAGGAGCGGGTGATGTCGCTGCCGTAGCCGTTGCAGCGCGCGCCCGCGTCGACGAGCAGCGACGTGTCACCGGCGGCGCCGCGGCGCTCGTACGCGACGTGATGCAGCGTCGCGGCGTGCGCGCCGATCGCGAAGATGTTCTTGTATGGCGTCGTCGCGTCGTCCTGGCCGGTGACCTCGAGGTACGCGAGGTGAAGCTCGAGCTCGCTCGGCGTGCCGTGCATGAACCGGTCGTGCGCCGCGCGATGGCCGCGCACGCCGCGCCGCTCGGCCTCGGCGAGACATTCGATCTCGTACGGCGTCTTCTTCGTGCGGATCGCGTCGAGCGACGCGACGAGGCCGCTCGGGTTGACCTCGCCCGCCGGCGCGGTGCCGGGATCGCGCGTCACGACCGCGCTGCGGCCGCCCGGCAGCACGTCGCCGGCGTGGCCGGGCTCGACCGTGACGGTGTCGAATGCCGACCAGAAGTGCTCGCTCTCGGGCGGCGCGAGCGTCTCCCAGAAATCGTCGACGACGGTGCGTACGAGCGTGGGCCGGCGGCCGGCCCGCACGATCACGAACGCGTCGGGCTCGGCGAGCGGACACCAGTGCGAGAACGCCGGCGTCGGCGACAGCGGCCACCACTGATCGTCGAACCGGTTCTTCTGCTGCGGCGCGCCGCTACACAGCACGAGCGACTCGAACTTGTGCTGGGCGAGCGCGGCCTCGGCCGCGGCCTGGAGATGCTGGACGTGCTCGGGATACGTCGTTTCGAAGCTCACGGGGGGAGGGTACTACGGGCCTTGGGCCTTGGGCTTTGGGCTTTGGGCTTTGGCCAGAGGGCAGGTTTCGCGTTCCGGCCAAAGCCCAAAGCCCAATGCCCAATGCCTATTTCTGATGCTCCGGACCGGTCGCGAATGCGCTCGCCGGCGTACGGTCGATCGCGAACGTGCGGCCCTCGACGAGGTCGCCGACGAGCAGGCGGATCGCGGGCACCGCGAGCGGACCGCGCTTGACGACCGGCGCGAACCGCGCGGCGAGCCGGCGGATCGCGTCGGGCTCGACGACGCGAAACCCGGCGATCGTCGCGTCGCCGCGCAGGCCCGGCGCGGCGGCGATCAGCGCGGCCTTGCGCTCGGCCGACAGCGGCCCGTACGCGACCAGCACGGGGCCCGGGACCTGCGGCAGCGCGAGGATCTGCGACGTGCCGTTCGGCAGCTCGGTGCCCGCCGGCACGATCGCGGCATCGCCGTGACCGAGGTCGAGCGCGGCGAGCGCCGATGCCGTGTCGGGCGCGGGCTCGATGCGGCCGAAGAAGTCGCGCGCGACCTCGCCGCCGAGCAGCGCGTTGAGCACGAACTCGCCTTCGCGCCCGCCGAAGCCGGGCACGAGCACACGCTTGCCCTTGAGCGCGTCGATCTTGCCGCCGCGCGCGACCAGCTCCCACGCGTGCGGCTCGTCGCCTGCGATGAGCGTGTAGCTGCCTGGCGCCGCGGCGAGGTACGTCGAATCGACGAGTGCGACCGCGATCTCGCCGCGCTTGACCGCCTCGGCGAAGTCACTCGCGCGCGCGAACACCTTGCCACTCGCACTGACGTGCAGCGCCGCGCCGATCTGATCCGCGAGCCGCGACGCCAGCTCGACGCGCGCCGCCGTCGACGGAAATGGCGCGCTCGGCGCGAACAGGCCGACGGTGATCGAGTCCGCATGTGCCGCACGCGTGACCAGCACGAGCACGATCACCGCTCTGGCCACAGCCCAAAGCCCGAAGCCAAAGGCCCTCACTTCTCGCCTCCGTAGATGCGTTCCTTGGAACTAATCCAATCTTCCAGCGGCGCAAACCGCACGCCGAGCTTGCGCGCGCGTCGCCACGCGTCGAGCGCGCGTGTCTGCTCGCCCTTGCGCTCGTAAGCGATGCCGAGATCGACGAGTGCCTCGGGCACCTTCGCGGACAGCCGATCGAGCTCGGCGATCGCCGCATCGATGTGACCGTCCGCGAGATCGAGCACCGCGAGGTCGACCGCGATCTCGTCGCCGCCGACGCGCGCGTTCGCGGTCCTCGCCGCGGCGAGGTACTTCCGCGCGGCGGCGACGTCGCCGGCGCGATACGCATCCTGCGCGGCGTCGAGCGCGACGACGCGGATCGACGTGCCGAGCAGCGACGCGACCACGCCGGTCGCCTTGCCGCCGAGCGCGGTCAGCCGCTCGAGCGCGCGGCTCGCCTTGCGAGGGTTCAAGCCCTCGACGAACGCGGCGAGGATCGGCGCGGCCTGCGTGTCGGCGGGCGGCGGAAACGGACACGCCTGGCCGGTGACGGCGCGCAGCGCGGCGAGCGCCGCGGTCGTGTCACCGGCGGTGACCTCGGCGACGGCGAGGTCGCACTTGGTCGCGAGCGCCGGCTCGAGCGCTTGCGACGCGCGCAATAGCTCGACCGCCTTCGCGCCCGTGCCGGCGCGCAGCGCGGCGAGCCCGGCGGCATGACGCGCGATCGCGAGCGCGGCCTTGTGGCGCGGGCCGAGCGGGCTCGACTTCGCAGCGGCCTGCGTCTTCTCGAGTGCGGTGACCGCGATGGCCGGATCGCCGCCCGCGACCTCCGAGGCCGCCCAGTCGAGCGCGATCTCGATCCACGCTCCGCGTCGCTCCGCGTCGCTGCGCGCTCCGGTGGAGCCGGAGCTTTCGCTCGGGTTATCGCGCTCGGCGGCGAACGCGCGTTCGTACAGCGGGCGCGCCGCGGCGAGGTCGCCGGCGAGCGCGTGCGCGCGTGCCGCGAGCATCACGACCACCGGCGGCGCGTCGAGCTTGAGCGCGCGGTCGAACACGGCAGCGGCTTCCGCGGCCTTGCCGAGCGAAAGCTTCGCGATGCCGAGGTCGCGCAGCGAGACCGGCGACGGATCGAGGTCGACCGCGCGCGCGAGCATCGCCTCGGCGGCCGCGGCGTCGTCGGCCGACAGCTTGCCGGCCGCGACGCGCACGAGCCCCTCGGCGAGCAACTTCTTGCTGCGCGGGGTGCTCTCGATCGTCTCGGCCTCGTCGAGCGTCTTCACCGCCGCCTCGAGCTGGCCGGCCGCGAGCTGCGCGGCGCCGAGCACGGTGCGGATCGCGGCGTCGTTCGGCAGCTCGCCGGCGATCGGCGCGAGCCGGGTCGCGGCGGTTCCCGCGTCGCCGCGCGCCAGCAGCGCCTCGCCGAGCTCGATCCACCAGTCGCGATCGACCGCGGGCGTCGCGGGCGCGCCGAGCTGGTCGAGCGTCTCGATCGCTTCGGCCGGATGACCGGCGCGGCGCAGCACCATCGCGAGCTGCACGGTCCAGCGCCGCTTGGCCGGCTCGAGCTTGCGCGCGGTCTCGAGCTCGGAGCGAGCCTCGCCGAGCTCGCCGCGTGCGGCCAGCGCCTCGCCGACGAGCGCATGACCGGCTGCTGACCCGGACGGCGCGCGCTCGAGATAGCGCCGGCCGGCCGCGAGCGCACCCGCCGTGTCGCCGAGCGACAGCGCGCATTGCCCGTCGACGAGCCAGATCTCGGGATGCTGCGCGGCGACCGGTTCGAGCTCGTGCAGCATCGAGCGCGCGCGCTTGCAGTCGATCGCGGCGAGCGCCCACGCCTTGCCGATGCTCGCGCGCAGCTCGGTGCGACCGCCGTGCGCCTCGGCACGCTGGAACAGCGCGAGCGCCTGCTGCGGCTTGCGATCGCGCAGGTACGCGTCGGCGAGCTCGATCTGCAGGCTCGCATCCTCGTTCGCGAGCGCCTGCGGGCGATGCGCGAAGTACGCCTCGTAGGCCGCGATCGCCTCGGGCCAGTGCATCCCGTCGTGAAAGTGATGTCCGAGCAGCTTCTGCGCGTCGTACCGCGCCGGCTCCTTCGCGACGACCTGCTGGAGCAGCGGCACGCCCGCCGCCGCGTCGCCGGCGAGCACGAGATCCGAGCCGAGCGCGAGCAGGACTTCCGGATCCGCGGGCGCCAGGGTCTGCGCCTGGCGCATCACCGCGACGCCGTCCTTGTATTGCTTGCGCGCGACGTACACCGCCGACAGCAGCACGTACGCGTCGATGCGCCGGGGATTGAGCGTGCGCGCTTGCTCGAGCGCCTTGCGTGCCTCGTCGTAGTCATGCCGCACGAGCGCGGCGCGGCCCTGCGCGACGAACGTCGCGGCCTCGTCCTCGCCCTGGCTCGCGCGCTGCGCGCTCGCGGTGCTCGCGACCGCGACGGCGATCGCGACCGCGGCGCTAATAGTGATAGCCGACCTTGGCATAAACCTCTCTGCCCTCGCCGAGCACGTAGGGCACGACCACCGTGTTGCCGCCGGCATCGAGGCGATCGTAGTCGCCGGGCGCGACGACGTGATCGCGCGTGCCGATCACGTTGCGCACGCCGGCCGTGATGTCGAAGCCGCGCACGTCGGGCACGTACACCGTCCAGTTCCAGCCGAGCCAGCCGGGCGACGACTCCAGCTCGTTGCCGTCGGCATCCGGGCGCACCGGGCGCTCGCCGATGTACACGAGCTCGGTCGACACGTGGACCCGGCCGCCGATTCGCGGCGTCGAGAGCCCGCCGGATGCGACGACCGCCGGCGCGTTCGGCACGTTGCCATACTCGACCGCGGTCGAGGTCGGATCGGTGGAGAACGCGCCGCACTGCTCGCAGCCGACGTTCGCGTACGTCGCGCCTGCAAACCCGTACCAGCCGCCCGCGGTGCGATAGCTGCCTTCGGCCTCGACGCCGTCGCTGATGTAGCGGCCGACATTCTGGAACTGCAGCAGCGCCGGCATGTCCGGATCCGGCAGCTGCTCGACGACGTTGCGGGCGTCCCAGTAGAAGCCCGACAGCCGGAGCGACAGGCCGGGCGCCGGCTTCGCCCACACCACGAGCTCGCTCGACTGGATCGTCTCGGCCTTGAGATCGTGCGCCTGCGCGAAGCTCACACCGTCGAAGAAGAACGCCTCGTACGCGCTCGGGTTGCGAAAGCCTTCCGCGTACAGCAGCTTCACGCCGTACTGCTCGGCCTTCGACAGGAACAGCGCGAGCCGAGGCGAGACCTGCGTGTCGATCACGGAGTTGCGATCGTAACGCAGGCCGCCCGAGAATCCGAACCACGACAGCGGCTGGCCGTCGAGCTCGCTGTACGCGCCTTCGATGTTGAAGTCGCGCGGCACGCACGCGGCCCCACCGGCCGGCGCGCACGACGCGTCGCCCTCGGTGTTCGACTTCGAGTACGTCGAGTCGTACGACACCTCGGTGCCGGCGGTGACGCCGAGTTTCTTCGGCACGACCTCGTAGCGGCCGCGCAGCTCGGCGCCGTAGGTCTGCGCGCTGCCGAGGTCGTCGAACGACGGCATGCCGATCTGGCTGATGTGATCGGTGTACTGGTAGAGGTTCGCGTAGCCGCGCACCGCGACGCTGAAGCGGTCGTTGACCTCGGTCGTGTGGCCGCCCTCGGCGAGCACCTGCGAGTTGGTCTCGCGATACGGCACCGACGACATCACGTCGCCGTTGTACGGCGCGAACGGCGAGTCGCGCTTCTGCTGGTACGCGCGCACCTGCGCGAACGTGCCGTCGTACGTGCCGACGACCGACGCCGCGAGCTGACCACCGCCGTCGCTCGACAGGTTGGTGCCGACGCCGGTGAGATCGGTCGTCTCGCCGAAGCGATTCATGAGCTGCACGGTGCCGCGCACCTGGCGATGCACGTTGCCGGTCGCGAACCCGGCGCTCGCGACCTCGCCGTTGATCGAGTTGACGCCGATCGTGCCCCACGCCGCGGGCGTCTCGGCGGCGCCGCGCGTGACGATGTTGATGATGCCGAAGAACGCGTTCGCGCCGTACACCGACGACACCGGGCCGCGGATGACCTCGATGCGCGCGACGTCCTCGATCGAGACGAACGTGTCGTAGCCGACGCCGGCGAACGAGCCCCACGCCTCGTTGACGGTGGCGCCGTCGATCAGGACGAGGATGCGCGTGTTGAAGTCGCCCGGGATGTTGAGGCCGCGAATTCCGACCGACTGGACGAGCCGGTTGTCCTCGAGATACACGCCGGCGACCGCGGCGATCGCCTCGCCGACCGTGCGATAGCCGAACCGGCGGATGCGATCGCCGCTGATGACGGTGACCGCCGACGCGACATTGCCGAGGCTCTGCTCGCGCTTCGCGGCACCGACGACGACATCCTCTTCGATCGACGACGCCGCGAGCACCGTCGCCGAGGTGCTCTCCTCTTCTTCCGCCGCCGGCAACGGCGGCAGATCGGCGATATCCACGCTCGCCGCCGGCGGCGTGTCGGCGCGGGCGGAAGCAGCTCCCAGACTTACCGCCAGGGCGCCGCAGACGCCAAGGAGCGCGCCAGGCGGACACCAAAGGTGAGAACCGGGTCTCTGCTGGCGGCTTTCTTGGCGTCTGCGGCGCCTTGGCGGTAACTCCTTCTTCAAGCCGCGCCCCGGCCGATGCCAGATGCCGACGAGCGCGCCGGCGGATCGAACTGGCAGAGCACGAACGTGATGTCGTCTTCGGCGACCGCGCCTTCGGCGTGACGCTCGAGCGCAGCCACGACGATGTCGCGCAGCTGCACGAGGGCGCGGCCGTCGGGCAGCGGCTGGCCGGTGAGCGCGCTGCGGAGCCGGCGATCGCCGAACAGCTTGCCGGCCGGGTTCGCGCGCTCGACGACACCGTCGGTGAAGCACACGAACAGATCGCCCGGCCGCAGCTGCACCGAGCCACGCCGGATCTCGACCGCGATGTTGCGATCGCCGAGCGGGTTCCCGCTCGCCGCGATGATGCTCGCCTGCTCGAGCACCCGGTGCTCGCCGAGCTTGATGACGTACGGAAAGTTCTGCCCGGCGTTCGCGTAATGCAGCACCGCGCGCTCGCTGTCGAAGATCGCCGCGAACGCGGTCATCAGCACGTTGTGATCGCCGATCATGCGAATCGCGTGATCGATCGCCTGCAACACCTGCTCGGGCGCGAGCAGCCGCTCGTCGACCGCGGCGAGCGCCTCGACCGCGCCGCGCGCCGTCGCCGCGATCATCGCCGAGTGGATGCCGTGGCCGGTCGCGTCGCCGATCACGAGCAGCACGCGCCCGTCCGACAGCTTGCGGTACATCCACCAGTCGCCGCCGCACTGCGATGCAGGCATGCAGTACCCGACCAGCTTGAACGCGCCGTGGTGGTCGAGCGTGGCCGGCGGCAACATCGCCTGCTGGACCTGGCGCGCGAGCTCCATCTCCTTCTCGAGCGACACCTTGCGGCGCTGTTCGGCGACGAGCGCGACGATCTGATCCGCCATGTAGTTGAACGCGCCGGCGAGCACGCCGAGCTCGTCGCGCCGGCCGGTCGGCACGCGACTGCCGAGCTCGCCCGCGGCGATCTTCTCGGCCTGCTCGGTGAGCGTCTTGACCGGCTTGGCGAGCCGCACGCCCTGGATCGCCGCCGCGAGGATGCCGATCGCGAGCACGACGAGGCTCACCAGCCACACGCGCTGCCGCGACGCAGCCGCACGGCCGCGCGATTCGTCGAGCGTCTTCGCGAGCTCGGCCTGCAAGTCCTGGGTCGACACGCCGATGCGCAGCGCACCGACGCGGTCGCCGAGCACGAGCTCGCTGCCGTACACCCAGTCGGTGCCGCCGGCGTTCGCGTGCAGCACGTTGCCGTCCTTCGTGCCGGCCGCGAGCAGCTTGTCGAAGCCCGCGAGCTTGTCGGCCGCAGGCATCGCGCCCGCATGACCGACGACCTTGCCGCTGGTATCGGTGACGACGAGCCATTGCAGGCGGCGGTCGCCGCTGGCCACGTCGTCGCGCAGCGCCGCGTCGAGCACGGGCTGGATATCCTGCGTGAGCCCGGTCGCGAGCGGATGCGTGACCGCGTTCGCGACCGCCTCGACGACCAGATCGGACTCGCGCGTGATCGACTTGTCGCCGGCGAGCTGCCGCGCCTCGAGCTGGCGCGCGGTCAGATCCTCGACGGTACGCTGGCTGAACCACGTCGCCGCGCCGATCGCGACGGCGACGACCACCGACGTCGTGAGGACGAGCCTCACCGAAATCGGGAGCCCGCTGCGAACGTGGCGCGACCGCACGGCTCCCCGAGCTTACACCACCCGCCTCCCGGATTGACGTGCGCGCTCCACCGCGAGCGCGAACAGCTCGTCGAGCGGCGCGGCGACGGCAGCTCCCTCGAGCACGCGCAGCGCGCGCGCGATCGCCTCGATCGTCGACACGCGGTCGGGGCTGGGCGCCTCTCGCAAGCGCGCCACCGCGGCCGGCGCTTCGGGCAGCCGCCACACCGGCATCCCGCGCAGTCCGTCGAGCTTGCGAAACATACGGCGTGCTTGCGACCACGTCGCGTCGAGCACGACGATCGCGCGCGGCGGAGGCGACGGCACGCGCGACTCGCCTTGCGGATACACGAGCACCGCTCCGTCGAGCACGGGCAGCCGCGCCGGCCCGCCGAGCCCACCGTGATCGACGACCTCGCTGTTCGGCAGCGCGAGGTGCGCGAGTCGTCCCGAGTTCGACGACCGACTCCGCTCGCCGTGATGCCGCACGATCACGACACGTGTGCGCGTGGCGACGACCGGAATCTCGGCGCACAGGCAGCGCTGCAACAGACAGCGCTCGCACCTCGACATTACTTACAGCAGCGGAAGCCGACGTCCGGGAAGAAGAACGTGTTGTCGCCGAGCGTGAAGTCGAGGGGACAGCTGGTGCCCGGCCCGGTGTCATCGGACGCGCCGCCTCGGATCGGGTTCTCGCCGGGTTGATGCGCGAGCCCCCACTCCTTGACGTTGCCCGACATGTCGAACGCCTCGTCGGCCGAGCTTCCCGTGAAGGTCTCGTCGTTCGCGTAGCAGTTCGCGAGCGAGCCGGTCGGCAGCGGCGCGTCGGGCTGACTCAGGTCGGTGTTGTAGTCGGCGCCGTTGCACGTGTCGCGCGCGTACGAGCTCGGGCTCGACGCGTACGCCCATTCGCCACCGGGCCCTTTGAGCGTCGGGGTCGGCGTCGTGTTGCTCGTGCTGATGTAGATCGCATCGACCTTCACGCCGTCGCGCGCCATGAAGATACTGAGGTAGCGGTTGCCGCTGCCTGGCACGCCGAACGCGACCGGGTTACCCATGCCGTTCACCGCCGTGACCCATTGCCACGTGCCGTTCGACGCGGTCTGCACCGCGACCGTCGGCGCCTGCGGCGGGACCGCCGCGTTGAGGCCGAGGTAGACGCGGTTCGCGTTGCTGTTGCCCGAGAACATGCGCACCCAGACGAAATAGCTCGCCGCCGTGGCGTTCGTGAAGTCGATCAGATAGTCGAGGCGCGGCGCCTGCAGCGTGGAGTTGCCCGACGACAGGCTCGCGCCGGTGTCGGGTACCGCTTGCAGATCCGAGATGCCCGAGAAGCCAGGCGTCTCGTCCTCGACCCACGAGCGCGTCGTGCCGCCCGAATCGGTCGCGTACGAGATCGCCGAATAGTCCTCGGCTTCGATGAACACGGCGGTCGCCGTGCCGACCGACAGCGGATACGTCGTGGGTGCCACCGTCGAGCACGCGCGGTGCCACGCCGATTCGGTGCACAGCGTCGCGCCGATCGACTGACACGCCGACAGCGCCTGCAGGTACGTGACGTTGGTCCACGGCTCGGCGTGGAGCTTGGAGCACGTCGCGACGCAGTTCTGCGAGGCCGAGCCGCCGCCCGAGTTGGCGAGCCCGGTCTTCGTCAACGTGACGGTGAACGTCGTCGCCGTCGTGCTGACGATCTGCCACGTCCCGTTGTAACCGGTGACGCCGACGCCGGCGATCGTGACGACCTGGCCGACCGTGAAGCCGTGCGCCGCGACCGTCGTGAATGTCGCGGTCGTGCTGGATTCGCTCGCGCCGGCCGTCCCCGCCTTGAGATTGATCTGATGACAGGCGGTCGTCGAGACCGCGCCGGAGGTCGTGCCATCCGAATCGGGGCGCGACGCTTCGTACTTCATCATCTCGTGGCCGCCGCCGATGTCGATCCAGTCGCGGCCCGTGATGGTCCCCGCCGGGACATCCTCGTCGACCTTGCCGTCGCAGTCGTCGTCGAGGTTGTTGCAGCTCTCGGGCTGGGCCGTCTGGCCGACCGTCGTGTAGTTGCACACGGCCGGGCCGGTGTTCGGCAGGGGCGGTTGCGGGCACTCGTACGTGCCGAAGCTCTCGCAGATGCCGACGTTGACCGTGCCGTCGTTGCACGCGACCGGCGTCAGCGTCGTGCCGTCGGCGTGGCGCATCGGCGACTGGTTGTCGTCGATCCAGCCGTTGCAGTCGTTGTCGAGGCCATCGCACGCGGTCTCGGGGATGATGTTGCCGCTCATGTCGGTCGACACGGTCGACGGGTAATTGCAGGTCCAGCCGTCGAAGTTCGTACAGCCCAGCGCGTCGGGCGTGTTGGCGCACGGGCACGTCGCGATGGTGCCGGCACACTCGCCTTGCGTCTGGCAGATCCCCGGCGCGGTACCGATCGCAGGCGTCTCGTCGATCATGCCGTCGCAGTCGTTGTCGAGGCCATCGCACACCTCGGCGCCCGAGGTGAAGCACGGTCCGAACTCGCAGCCGTCACTCGGATCGTTATTGTTATCGTGATAGCCCGCGTTGCACGACGTGATCTTGCACTTGCCGACGTGCGTGACCGGGTCCTCCGCGCAACCCCACTGGGCGTTGCCGGCGTCGGTCAGGCCCGCGCCGCACACGTTGCCGCAGCTGCCGCAGTTCTGCGGATCGGTCTTGGTGTCGAAGTCCTCGTCGATCTTGCCGTCGCAGTCATCGTCGAAGGTGTTGCACTTCTCGGGCACGGGATTCGTCGCGCCCATGCACACCTGGGTCGCGCCCACGCACGACAGCGTGCCGAGCTTGCACAGGCCGCACGGCGGCGACGCGCAGCCCGGCTCGGGTGCGCCACACGTGCCGAGGTTGGTCAGATCTTCGTCGATGACGTTGTCGCAGTCGTTGTCGAGCCCGTCGCACACCTCGGGCTGAGGACCGGTGCCGCCGACGCATTGCACCGAGCCGGTCACGCAGTGGCTGATGCCGGCGACGCACGTGCCGGTGAACATGTAACCGCCGCACTTCGCGCCGCCGCCCGGATCGCCTTCGTCGACCATGCCGTTGCAGTTGTTGTCGACGTTGTCGCAGACCTCCGGCCTCGGCACGATCATGTTGTTGCCGGGGTCGACGCACACGAGCCGATCCGTCGTCAGATCGCCGGCCACGGTCGGCAAGCACTGCGTCGTCGCGGTCGCGCACTCGCCCATCGAGTTCGAGCACGGCTGGTTGACGTCGGTCGGGTCGTTGTCGATGACGCCGTCGCAGTCGTCGTCCTTGCCGTTGCACGTCTCGGCCGTCGGCGTGCAGTTGCTGCCGTCGCCGGCGCTGCCATCGCTGCCCGGCGCGTCACTGCCGCCGTGGCCGCCGTCACCGGTCTCGCACTCGAGGCACTGATCGTTGATCTTGCACGACGCCACCGCGGCACCGACGAGCGCCAGCACGAGGAGCGCGCGCAACCGACTCACGAGCCGCCTCCGGCGTCGCGCCGCCGTTTCAGGCCGAACAGCAGCGCCAGGCCGAGCAGCACGCTGCCGCCGCTGCCCCCCGCGGCACAACCGCCGCCACCGACGGTGACGTGTACGCCGGCGCCGGCATCGCTCGACGCGGCCGGCGGGTAGTCGCACGTGCCGCCGAAGCAGACCTCACCCGAGCCCGGGCACGTCGTGCCGACGCACGGATCCGGCTCGCAGTCGGCATGGCCGCTGTCGGGATCGCAGTATTGCCCCTGCGGGCAGGCCACGGACTCGCACGGGCTCGCGATGCAGCCGCCCGAATTGACGTTGCACGTCTCGCCGAACGGACATGGCTGGCCGCACGGATCGGTCGTGCACGCGCCGAGGCGGCACCACTGACCCGACGGACACGTCTTGCCCGCGCAGCTGTCGACGCACGCTCCGGCCTCGCAGTACTGATCGCCCGAGCACGTCACGTTCGCGCACGGGTTCGACGTGCACTGGCCGTTGCCGTTCGAGTCGACGACGCAGTTCTGGTCCGCCGTGCAGCAACTCGGGAACGTCGTGCAGTCGTTCTGCTTGCACGTGCCCGTCGGCTCGTAGCAGGTCTGGCCGCCGCCGCACATCGTCGGCGAGCCGGTGCAGGTCGCGAGCGTGCATTGATCGACACACTGCGCGGCGTTGTTGACGTCGATGCAGGTCTGCACCGTCCCCGGCACCGTCGGGCAGGTCACGCCGTAGCACGGGTCGTTGATGCAGAGGTTCGAAGACATGTCGCACTTCTTGCCGAGCGGACAGGGGAACTCGCCGCCGGCGCACGGGAACTCGCACGAGCAATCGCTCGCGCACTGCGCCCCGCCGCCGCACGTACCGCTCTGCGGGTTGCCGTTGCAGTCGCAGCACGAGCTCGGATCGATCGGCGTGCCCACGCACTGCACGGTGCCGCCGATGCACTTGTTGGTGCCGTTGCAGATCGTGGCGGTGCTGCACGAGCACGGCACGGCCGGGCTCGAATTGCCCGTCGCGTCGTCGCACACCCAGTCCTCGTCGACCGAGCCGTCGCAGTCGTCGTCGACGCTGTCGCACGTGTAGTCGCCGCTGATCGGCTGCGCGGTGCAGTACAGGGTGCCGCACTGGTGCTCGCCCGGCATGCAGGCCGGCGGCGTGCAGCACGCGCCCGCGTTCGGATCGGTCGGCCCGCCGGCGCACACGATCTTGCCGACGCCGCAGCCCGCGTTGCACGCGCCGCCGTCGGTGTCCTCGTCGATCTTGTTGTCGCAGTCGTTGTCGAGGCCGTCGCAGATCTCGGGCTCGGGCGTCTGTTCGTTCACGCACGCGCCGTACGCGCCGGCGACGCACGTCGTCGTGCCCGGATGGCAGATGTTCTGCGGGATCGGGCTACGCGACGGATCTCCGGGGTTATTGCTGCCCGGGCAAGGCGGCGTCGCACAGCCCATGCCGGTGATGTTGGAGCACGTCTTCGACAGGTCCTCGTCGACGATGCCATCGCAGTCGTCGTCGATGTTGTTGCAGATCTCGGCGGGCGGAGGATTCGGCACCGTCGCGTTGCACGCGGTGAACGAGCCGCCGACGCACGTCTGCGTGCCGCAGCAGGCGGCGTTCGGCGAGCACGCGGCGCCCGGGACGTTGCTGCACTGGCGCGGCGGAATGTCCTCGTCGATCGAACCGTCGCAGTCGTCATCGTGGTTGTTGCAGAGCTCGGCGGTCGGCACGCACGACGTGCAGCCTTCGTCGATCGCGCCGTCGCAATCGTTGTCGAGGCCGTCGCCGCACACCTCGGTGCCGTCGGGGTTGCACGTCTTGCCCGACGGGCACGTCGTCTGCGGCGGCTGGCCGGGGCTCGTGATGTTGCACTGCACGCCCGTGCCGTCGGCGGTGCAGCCGAACGTGCCGGTGCCTTTGCACACGCCCAGCTTGCCGTTGTCGCACGCCTGGCAACCGGGATTGCAGTCCGGCCCGATGCAGGTCGTCGAGCACGGGAAATCCTCGTCGACGTTGCCGTCGCAGTCGTCGTCGAGGCTATTGCAGCTCTCCGAGCGCAGCGAGCCCTCGATGATCTGGGACATCGCGAGCTCGAGGCTCGCCTCGTCGGTCGCGTAGTACCCGGCGTGGCCACCGGGCGGCGCCACGTTGCCACCGGCGGTCGCGATGGCCTCGATCTGCGCGTCGCCCGGCGAGACGCCGAAGCCGATCGGGTCGGTCATCACGCGGTACTTGCGCTGCGTGCCGGCGATCGTGACCGTGGTCGCGAGCAGCGACGCCGCCGCGTTCTGAGGCGTGCCGCCGCAAGTCTCCGCGCCGTCGGTGAGCAAGATGACGACGTACGGCCGACACTGCGTCGCGCAGCAATTCGAGGCGCACGACGGCGACGGATCGCATCCGGTCGGCAAGAACTTCGTCGCTTCGGTATCGGTGCCGATCGGGTTGAACCCGTTCGAGGCGCTCGGCCAGACCGTCACGCCGGTCCCGGCGGCGACGCACTTCGGCGCCTTGTTGTTCGTGCCGGTACCGCCGCCGTTGGACGTGTTGCTGTCGGCGCTCTCGTCTTGGCCGGTCCAGTAACACTTCACACCGTTGAGCACGCCCTCGAGCGGCGTGTTGCTGTTCGCGTTCCAGATCTCCGGATCGGTGCCGACCGCGGTGCAGGTGTTCTGCGTCTCGTCGACCCAGACCGACGTCAACCCGTTGTCGCCGTCGTAGACCGAGTTGAGCATCTCGAACATGTTCGTGCCGTCGGTGCACTTCAGGCCGTTCGTGCAGCCGGTCGCCGTGCCGTCGGGTCCGTTCGCGCAGCACGTCGGGTACGTTCCGCTCGACACGTTGCGGAAGCGCCCGAAGCCCAGGATCATGTCGCCGTAGCTGTTCGAGATGTTGTAGATGGCGCACTTCGCGTGGTTCAGCTTCGTGTCGGCGAGCAAGTGACCGCTCGAGTCGGCGCACGACGGTGGACCGGACCCGGTGGCATCCTCCATCGATCCCGACGTGTCGAGAACGAGGACGATGTACGGCTTGAGCGCCGTGGGAGTGCTCGCCTGCGACGCCGCAGGCGACAGGAGCATCAGCGTGGCGACCCCTAGCCACGCGAACACAGTGCGCATGGTCGGCATAATAACGGAGCCGCCGGCAATATTGGAGATATCGTCGAGGTATTCAGACGGCGAGTAGTGATCGCCCCACCACCTTGAGCGCGAGGATCGGCTTCACGCCTTCGAAGATCGGCAGAACTTGCGCATCGGCGACGAACCGGCTGATCGGGTATTCCTCGGCGTAGCCCCAGCCGCCGTGGAGGAGCTGGCCGAGCTGGGTGACCTCGACGGCGACGTCGCACGAAAACAGCTTCGCCATCGCGGCGATCGGTGAGGCCCGGCGCTCGTTGTCATCCATCGCACGTGCCGCGGCGTAGGTGATGGCGCGCGCCGCGACCAGCCGCGATGCCATTCGCCCCATGTGGTAGCGAGTGAGGCCCCAGCCGGCGATCGGCCGGCCGAACTGTTGACGCTCTGCGACGTACGTCGCGGTGTGCTCGAGCGCCGCCGCGGTCACCCCGCACGCACGGCCGCCGGTCTGCAGGCGGCCCGCCGCGAACCCCGCCATCTGGAGCGCGAAGCCCCGGCCCAGGCCGGCCTCGCCCCCGACGAGGTGCGAATCGGGCACGTGCCAGCGATCGAACGCGAGCGTGAACGAGTGCATGCCGCGATACCCCGGCGTGCGGTCGGCCTTGCCGGCGAGCGTGCCGCCGCCCGGCTGGGTCGCGGTGAAGTCGTGGCCGTCGAAGCGCGGTTTCTCGACGACGAACAGCGTGAGGCCCTTCGCGCCGTCGGCCGGCGCGCCGGTGCGCGCGAGCAGCGCGATCACGTCGGCGCGGCCGGCGAACGTGCACCACGCCTTCGCGCCGGTGATCGCCCAGCCGCCCTCCATACGCTCGGCGCGGCAGCTCACGCTCGCGACGTCGCTGCCCACGTCGGGCTCGGTCACCGAGATCGCGGCCATCACCTCGCCCGACGCGAGCCTGGGCAGCCACGCTTGCTTCTGGTCCTCGGTGCCGCCGGCGAGCAGCGCCTTAGCGAGGATTTCTGGTCGGGTGATCAGCGAGCCGGCCGCCGCGAGCGACGCGCGCGACAGCTCCTCGGTCGTCAGGATCATCGCGAGGTTTCCGAGCTCGTGGCCGCCGTAGCGCTCGGGAATCGACAGCCCGAAGTAGCCGAGGTCGGCCATCTGCGCGATGAACCGCTCGGGTACGAGCTCGTCGTGACGATGGATACGCTCGGCGTTCGGCGCGACCTCGCGTTCGGCGAACGCGCGCACGTTCGCGCGCACGTCATCGAGCGTCTCGTCGAGTGGCCAGGCCAGCCGGCCGCGCGCGGCGATCGCCGCTTCGCCGATCGCTTCGACCCGCGCCGGCGAGAGCGCGTCGGCGATCGAGGCGCGCGTGGAGTCGTCGTAGTGCGGCTCGGGCATGCCGAGCGTCGCGGCGACCGGCTCGAGCCGATGGCGCAAGCTCGACGCCAGCTCGGCGGCTGCGACGTGCGCGGCCGGCGCGAGCGCCGCCGGGACTTCGAGGAGCTCGCCGATCACGCGCGCCTCGGTCGCCGCATACGCGACGCGTTCGACCGCGACCTGGTGATCGTCGATCGCCTGGCCGCCGCGCGTCAGCTCGCGCGCCGCGGCGACGGCGCGCTCGGCCAGGACCTGGGCGGCGTCCGAGATATCCATAGCAGGTGCTTATCGCGCCGCGCCGACTCCCGCCAGGATCGCGAGCACGCGTGAGCCGTAGCTCCCTCCGAACAGGCACGCATGGGCGGCTAGCGGACACAGCTGGTGGAGCGCGACGCGTTCGCGCCAGCCGCCGGCCAGCGGCGTGACCTCCTCGTACGCGTCGACGAGCGCGGCCGGTAGCCCGCCGAACAGCGCGAGCATCGCGAGATCGATCTCGCGGTGGCCGCCGTACACCGCGGGGTCGAAGATCGCGGGACCGGCGCCGACGTTGCCCCACCACAGGTCGCCGTGCAGGCGCGCCGGAGGCTCCGGCGGACCGAATGCGTCGGGCCGCGCGCGCAGTCGATCGAGCAGCGCGTCGGCGCCGAGCCGAGCGCGCGCGCACAGCGGGCGCAGCCGCCGCTCGACGTAGAACGTCGGCCAGTCGGGCTCGGGCGTGTTGTCCTGCGGCAACGTCGCGAGGTAGTTGCCGCGCGCGAGGCCGAAGCTCGGCGCGCCGCGCGCGTGCAGCTCGGCGAGGCCGCGGCCGAAGCGCGCCGGATCCGGGTTTCCACCGAGCTCGAGCCATTCGAGGACGAGGTGATCGGGTGCGACCTCGATCACCTCGGGCACGCGCAGCGAACCGCCGCGCAACCAGTCGAGCCCGGCCGCCTCGGCCTCGAACATGTCGGCCGGCACGCCCGTGCCTCGCTTGACGAACACGACGCGGCCGTCGTCGGTGCGCGCCCGAAACGCGGCGTGGATATCGCCGCCCGCGACCGGCTGCTCAGCTACGATCCGCATCGCCGCGCACGTGCTCGAGCAGGCCGCGGCAGGCGCGCTCGCAGATGTCGAGCACGCGATCGAAGTCGGTGACCAGGCCGCCGTACGGATCGGGCACCTCGGCGCCGTCGGGCGCACCCGACTCGAACTCGCGCAGCAGATGGATCGCGGGCCCGGTGCGGCCCTTCGCGATCGTGCGCAGGTGGGCGAGGTTGTCGCGATCCATCGCGAGGATCAGATCGAAGCGATCGAAATCGGCGGTCGTGAACTGGCGCGCGCGGTGATCGAGCCGGTACCCGCGCTTGGCCGCGGCATCGCGCGAGCGCGGATCGGGGAGCTCGCCGGCATGCCAGCCGCCGGTGCCCGCGCTGTCGAGCGTGACCTGCGCGGCGAGCCCGGCCTCGCGGACGAGCTCGCGCATCACGGCCTCCGCGGTCGGCGACCGACAGATGTTGCCCATGCACACGAAGCAGATCCGCACCCGCGTCTATGTTAACTCGACGGTGACGTGTCCAGCTCGCCGGTCCAGTACAGATAGTCTCGCCACGCGTCGGGGACGGAGCGCAACGAGATGCGGATCGCGACCGCCGGCACCCAGTTGGGCTGCGTCGGGGCCGCGAGCAGCTTCATGCCCGCTTCGTGTGGCGTGCGGCCGCCCTTGCGCCGGTTGCACAGGTAGCAGCACGTCACGATGTTCGTCCACTCCGTCTGGCCGCCCTGCGAGCGCGGGATGACATGGTCGTAGGTCAGCTCGGCGATCGACGCCTTCTTGCCGCAGTACTGGCACTTGTAGTTGTCGCGCGCGTAGATGTTGACGCGCGAGAACTTGACCGGGCGCGCGTGGCGGCGGAACGCGCGCAGCAGGCGCACGACCGCGGGTACCTTGATGATCATGGTCACCGAGCGGACGTCCTTGTCGTACTCCTCGAGGACCTCGACCTTGCCGAGGAACAGCAAGGAGATCGCTCGTTGCCAGGAGATGACCTTGATCGGTTCGAATCCCTGGTTGAGCAGCAAGGTCTGCGCGGTGTCCATGATCGCGGGGCCCTTCATGAATGTAGCATCGCGGTGCGAGCTGTCCAAATTGATATTGAAAGTGATTTTCAGTAACGATAGGCTTGCAGGATGTCGAAGTCGCTCGCACAGCTCCCGTTGGGACGAGCGGCGACGGTGACCGGCGTCGATGGGCCGCGCGCGTTTCGCCGCCGCCTGCTCGAGATGGGGCTCGTGCCCGGCGTCGAGGTCCGCGTGGTCACGATCGCGCCGCTCGGAGATCCGCTGCGCATCGAGGTGCGCGGCGGCCAGTGGTCGATTCGCAAGAGCGAAGCGGCGCAGATCGCCGTGCGCGTATGACGGAGTGCTGCGATCCTCCTGACCCGAGGCCCGAGGCGCGAGGCCCGAGGCCCCAGATCTGCCTCGCGGGAAATCCCAACGTCGGCAAGACGACGCTGTTCAACGCGCTCACCGGATCGCTCGCGAAGGTGTCGAACTATCCCGGTATCACGGTCGAGCGCCGGTCGGCGAGGTACGTCGTCGGCGGCCGCGACGCGCAGCTGTGGGATCTGCCCGGCACGTACAGCTTGAACGCGCGCTCCGCCGAGGAGCAGATCGCGTTCGATGCGCTCGTCGGGCTGGGCGGCCATCGCCCACCCGATGCCGTGATCGTCTGCCTCGACGCGACCCAGCTCGCGCGCTCGGCCTACTTGCTGCTGCAATGCCGCGAGCTCGGCATGCGCTGCGTCGGCGCGCTCACGATGGTCGACGAAGCCGGGGCGGCGGCGCCCGATCCGCGCGTGCTCGGCGAGGTGCTCGGCTGCGAGGTCGTAGCCGTCACCGCACGCACGAAGCGCGGCCTGCCCGAGCTCGCGGCCGCGGTCGACCGCGCGCTGCGCGCCGAGCGCCGCACCGACTGGAAGTGGACGCCCTCGTCTGCCCTGCGCGCGCACCTGGCCGCGGTGGCAGCCGCGCTACCGGCGAGCTGGCGCCGCCCGCTTCCGCAAGCCGACGACGCGCTCGCGCTGTGGGCGCTGACCTGCCTCGACTCCGGCGAAGACGGCGACGAGCTCGTCGGCGTGCCTCCGGATCTGCGCGCCGCCGTCGCCGCCCGCACGCTCGACCGTGCGGTCGACGATGAAGCCGTGCTCGCGCGCTGGGCGTGGCTCGATCGCGAGCTCGCGCGCGCGATCACGAAGAAGCCGGACCGCTCGCGCACCGAGCGTATCGATCGCATCCTGCTGCACCGCGGCCTCGGCTTCGCGGTGTTCGCGGCGGTGATGACGCTGCTGTTCATGGCGCTGTTCTCGGGCGCCGCGCCGCTCATGGACGCCATCGATCATGGCCTCAAGGCCTTCGGCGAGGCGCTGCGCGGTGTGCTCGGCAACGGCATCTTCACCGACTTCCTCGTCGACGGCGTGATCGCGGGCGTCGGCGCGGTGCTCGTGTTCCTGCCGCAGATCCTGATGCTGTTCCTGTTCCTCGGCTTCCTCGAGGACTGCGGCTACCTCGCGCGCGTCGCGTACCTGATGGATCGCGTGATGCGCTCGATGAGCCTGCACGGCCGCGCGTTCGTGCCGATGCTGTTCGGCTTCGCGTGCGCGGTGCCGGCGATCACCGCGACGCGCACGATGGAGCGCCGGCGCGATCGCATCCTGACCATGCTCGTCGTGCCGCTGATGACGTGCTCGGCGCGCCTGCCGGTCTACACGCTCGTGATCGCCGCGATGATCCCGGGTTCGCGCACGACCCAAGCGCTGCTGATGGTCGGCATGTACGCGTTCTCGGTCATGACGTCGCTCGGCGCCGCGTGGGTGCTGTCGAAGACGCTCAAGCCGCTCAAGGCCAAGCGCCTGCCGTTCGTGATCGAGCTGCCGCCGTATCGCCTGCCGCGCACGCGCGACGTGCTGCGCATGATGTGGGGCAAGTCGTCGATGTTCTTGCGCGAGGCCGGCACGGTGATCCTCGCGTGCTCGATCGCGCTGTGGGCGCTCCTCTACTTCCCGCGGAAGCTGCCCGCGGGCGCGCCCGATTATCACGCGCTCGCGCTGCACGCACCCGACGACCACGCGCGCGCGAAGCTCGTCGCGCGCGAGCAAGCCGCGCATCTCGAGGCGAGCTACGGCGGCCGGCTCGGCCACGCGATCGAGCCGGTGATCCGCCCGCTCGGCTTCGACTGGAAGATCGGCGTCGGGCTCGTCGGCGCGTTCGCGGCGCGCGAGGTGTTCGTGTCGACGCTGGGCGTCGTGTACGCGATCGGCAACGACGCGGACTCGCGCAACGAGCCGCTGCGCCAGGCGCTGCAGCGCGAGCACGGCGCCGACGGCCGGCCCGCATACACGCCGCTCGTCGGGTTGTCGCTCATGATCTTCTTCGCGCTCGCGATGCAATGCATGAGCACGCTCGCGGTCGTGCGGCGCGAGAGCGGCGGCCTGCGCTGGCCTGCATTCTTGTTCGCGTACATGACCGTGCTCGCGTGGACGGTGAGCTTCCTCGTCTATCAAGGCGGGCGCCTGCTCGGATTCGGCTAGACTCGCGCGATGCGCGAGCTCGTCGTCGTGGTGGTGCTGGTGGCGTCGTCTGCGTGGGCGCGGCCGTTGCCGAAGGGGCTCGCGATCTCGTTCAAGGATCAGACGCTGTACGCGGCGCGCGACGGCATGGTCGTGAAGGTCTTCGACGATGACGTCGCGGTGCGCGAGGAGATCGACGGGCTGACGAGCGCCGAGCTGTCCGCCGACGGCACGCTCGTCGTGCTCCATGTCGACAAGGCGTGCGCCGGTGCGTCGGTCACGAACGTCCGACTCGCGTCGATCGACGCGCGCTTCGAGAACGTGCGCGGTATGCAGCAGCTCGCGAAGAACAAGCACGACGACGCGATCACGCACTTCAATGCGGCCGTGACTGCCGACGATGCCGACCTGTTCGTGACCAATCTGCTGTCGGCGCAAGCGCTCGGCAAGCAGTTCGACGACGCCGATCGCACGATCGCGAGGTACGCGCCGAAGCGCCGCGCGTGGTTCGCGTGGCGGCTCGCGGTCGATCCCGATCTGGCCGCGTTGCGCGGCCGCGCGAGCGCGAAGTCGTATGTGACCGCACCGTCGAAGCTCGCGTCGTCGGCATTCGATGGGGACGCCGTGGCGGTGAGCCCGCTCGGCCTGGTCGCGATGCACGAGGACAACATCACCGGGATTCCGACCCCTGACACGGACTTCGCGCTCGCGATCTATACGCCGGGCGCATTCGAAGAGCCGCTGCGGATCACCGCGGTCCCGTCCAACACGCGCCCCGTCGATCGCGCGCTGGCTGCGATGGGATTCGAGAAGCGCGCGGTCACCTGGGTCGAGTCGAGCAACGTCGCAACGTCACCCGACAAGACGACCTCGGTCACGTTCGACGATAGCGGGGCGACGGTGAAGCGGGGCAAGACCAGCGTGCACGTGGCGAACTACGACTCGGTGCGGCGCGTCGGGTTTGCCGGGGACCTGGTCATCATCCAGACGTACGAGCACCTGAGTCAGTGCAGCGGCGACATCCAGCAATTCTTCGCGAAGATCGTCCAGCTCAAATAGCCGACGGTGACACCTGCGCGCCGGTGAGCGAGCCGCCGCCGACCACGTGGATCACGCCTTGGCCGCCGCCGCCGCCACCGCCGCCGCCGCCGCCCGCGGCGTCCTCGCCGCCGACCGCGGAGCTTCCGCCCGCGGCGCCCGCGCCGCCCTTGCCGCCGGCCGCGCCGCCGCCGCCGCCCCCCGCCGCTTGCATCGTCACGTTGAACTCGCTGGGATCGTTGCCCGGGTTGGCCGAGTTGCCGGCATCCGCGCCGCCGCCCGCGCCGCCGCCGTTCGCGACCAGGTGCGCGCCGGTCGCGTCGAGGGTCGCGGCCGCGAGCACGATCATTCCGCCCGAGCCGCCGCCACCGCCGCCGGCCTTCGACGGCATCGCGCCGTCGCCGCCGGAGCCCGATCCGTCGATCGTTCCGGAAATCGCGAGGCCGCCGCGCGCGATCACGAAGACCGCGCCGCCGCCCGCCGACGCCGCGCCCGCGGTGCCGCCGCCGCTGCCGCCCGCCGCGCCCGCGCAGCCGCCGCGAAGCACCTCGAACGACGTCGCGGCGGCGGCCGCGATGCCCTGCGACGCGGAGTCGCTGTTGCCCTCGCCGCCGTCGCCGCCGGCGGTGCCGTAGCTGCCGCCCGCGCCGCCTCCACCGCAGCCGCCGCTCGTCGCACCGGCCACGCCGGTCATCGCGCAGGCCGCGGCGTTCGCGCCGGCGCCGACGTGACCTTGCGTGTCGCTGCCGACCGTCACGACGCCCGCGATCGAGATGTCGCCGCTCGCGACGATCACGAGCGGAAGCGCACCCTGCGCGCGCAAGATGTTGCCGCCGTTCACGTCGATGGTCGCGGCGCGGATCGCGCACGCCGTCGTGCCTCCGATCGTGACCTTCTCGGCCATGCCGCTCGCTTCGCACGTCGAGTCGTTCGCGGTACCGGTCGCGAAGTCGCCGGTGAGCTCGAGCGAGCCGGCCGGCGGCGCGGCGAGACAGAACGAGAACGGCGCGCTGCCGAAGCACGCGGCGTCGAACGCATCGCGCGGCGCGTCGCCCGAGCCGATGATCGTGTCGCCGGGGGGATCCGCGTCGTCGCGCGCGATCGATCCGTCGCCCGAGCCCGAGCTCGCTGCTCCGTGCTGGAAGCCGCACGCCGCGAACATCAACAACAACGCCGCCTTCATGCGGCCATTCTACGGATCACGCGCGCGTCGATCGTCAGTGAAGATTTTCGTTGCGCCGCTGACGTGCGCCGACGACACACCGTAGCGAGCACGCTCAGCGCGTGAGCTTGCGGTACTCGTTGATATGGCGAATCGCGGCGCGCGCGTCGCCGGTCTGATCGAACAGCGTCGCGAGGTTGTAGTGCGCCTCGGCGAGCAGCGGGTCGAGCTCGAGCGCTCGACGGTAATGATCGATCGCCTCGCTGTCCTTGCCGTCGTCCTGCGCGAGGACGCCGAGGTTGTAGTGCGCGGTCGCTTCGCCCGCGTCGAGGCCGAGCGCCGTCTCGAAGCACTCGCGCGCCGCGGGCGCGTCGCCGCTCTCGGCGAACAGGCGGCCTAGATTGATCCAGGCCTCGGTGGTGTCGGGGCGCAGGCGCAACGAGCGGCGATACGCGTCGATCGCGGCGACCGGATCGCGCTCCTCGAGGTTCTGCGCGCGCGTCAGCCATTGATCGGCGGTCGCGGGCGCGACCGGCGCCGGCGCCGGCGCGTCGGGTGGACGCGGCAACTCGCGCAGCTCGCCTGGCGCGGCATCGATCGCGATGTCGAACGGCAGCGCGAGCTGACCGGTCGCATCACCGCGCGGCGGCTCGCCGCGCACGTGGATCTGGCCGTTGCGCAGCTCGACCGTGAGCTCGGCGAGCTGCGCGCCGTGGCGCTGCTGCAGGGCCGCGAGCTCGCGCCGGACGCGCGGCAGCGGCACGCCCGCGTCGACGAGCGTCTTGATCGTGCGCAGCGCCGACAGATCGCGAAACGACAGCTGCGCCGGCACCGTACCGGGCGCGCCGACGAGCCCCGCGCGGATGCAGCTGCGCACCGCCGACTCCGGCAGCCCGATCAGCTGCGCGGCGTGCCTGGCGGAGTAGCTCGTCCACACCCGCGCATTATAGATGATGCGAGATCCACTCCGCGAACGCCGCGGCCACCGCGTCGACCTGACCCGCACGCGTGAAGCCGTGATCGGCGCCCTCGATCACGTGCAGCGTGGCGCGCGTGCCGAGCGCGGCAACCACCGGGCGCAGCAACGCGAGGTCGGCGAGCTCGTCGCGCGTGCCCTGGACGAACAGGATCGGCCCGGCCGCACCGGCGAGGTGCTCGGCTCGCGCGATGGCGGGCTTGCCGGGCGGATGCAGCGGAAACCCCGCGAGCACGAGGCCGCGCAGGCCGGGCAGCGCCGCCGCGGCATGCGCCCGCGACGTCATGCGCCCGCCGAACGACTTGCCGCCGGCGAAGCACGGCAGCTTCGCGCGCGCCGTCGCCGCGGCCCACGCGGCACGCACTTCCAGCTCGGCCGCCTCGGCGCGCGGCGGCTGCCGCTTGCCCTCGGTCATGTAGCGAAACTCCCAGCGCATGGTCGCGATCTTGCGCGCGGCGAGCCCGGCCGCGAGCCCGGCCGCGAGCCCGGCCATGAACGGATGCCGCATCCCCGCGCCCGCGCCGTGCGCGAGCACGAGTAACGCGCGCGCGCCGCGCGGCCGTTCGAGCAACGCTTCGTGCCCGGCGATCGCGCTCACGGAGCCGGCGCGCTCGCATTCGCGGTGGCCTGGACGATCGCGTCGAACTGGCACGGCTCCTTCGCCGGCGTGCACGCCGCGAGCGCGCACCACACCAACACGCACTTCATCGCGGTAGTGTACCCGCGTGCCTCGCACGTACGTCGCGCTGCTGCGCGGGATCAACGTCGGCGGCAACAACGTGATCGCGATGGCCGCGCTGGTCGCCACGTTCGAGCGCGCGAAGTTCGCGGCCGTCCGCACGTACATCCAGAGCGGCAACGTGATCTTCGAGACGCCGGAGCGCGACGCGCGCGCGCTCGAGTCGCGCATCGCGCGCGCGCTGACCAAGGCGCACGCGTACGACGCGAGGGTGGTCGTGCGGCACCGCGACGAGATGGCCGCGATCGTCGCGGACATGCCGCGCGCGTGGAAGAAGCCGGTCGCGACGCTGCGCTACAACGTGCTGTTCCTGGGCGCCGAGCTCGACCAACCGAAGTTCGTCGACGAGCTCGCGCGCCGCGGGCTCGACGGCCTCGCGTATCGGCCCGGCGTCGTCTACTGGCACGCGTCCGCGGACGACCTCGGGCGCGCCGCGCTCGGCAAGGTCTCGAAGGAGCGCGCGCTCACGGTGCGCAACCTCAACACGACGACGAAGATCTTCGAGCGCATGTGATGCGCGTCGCGATCGTCGGCTCGGGGATCGCGGGCCTCGCCGCCGCGCACGCGCTCGCCGGCGCGCATCACGTCGAGCTGTTCGAGGCCGCGCCGCGCGCCGGCGGCCATGTCTACACCGTCGACGTCGACGGCGTAGCTGTCGACATGGGCTTCATCGTGCACAGCCGCGCGCGTTACCCGCGGTTCTGCGCGCTGCTCGACGAGCTCGGCATCGCGACACGGCCGACGACGATGTCGTTCTCGGTCGCGCACGACGGGCTCGAGTGGGGCAGCTCGTCGCTCGCCGCGGTGTTCGCGGATCGCCGCCGGCTGGTCGACGCGCGCCACTGGCGGCTCGTCGCGGCGATACTCGC
>DASXCY010000144.1:0-99779 GCA_036490935.1 Kofleriaceae bacterium
TTACGTGTCGCCGCGCGCCGATTCGATCTTCGCGGTCCAAGGACTCGGCGTCCATTCGCTGTTGCTCGCCGGGTCGCCGCAGCAGCGCGAAGCGGTCCGCAGCTACGCGCGCGGCGCCGGCATCGCCGCGTTCGCGCTGACCGAGCCCGACGCAGGCTCCGACGTCGCGTCGATCCGCACGCGCGCCGCGCCGTGCACCGAAGGCTATCGGCTCGACGGCGACAAGCTGTTCATCTCGAACCTCGGCATCGCCGATCACGCGACCGTCGTCGCGCAGACCGAGCCGGGCCTCGGCGCCGACGGCCTCACCGCGTTCTGGGTGCCGCTCGATACGCCCGGCATCACGATCAAGCCGCAGCAGGCGATGGCGCCGCATCCGATCGGCGCCCTCGAGCTGCGTGGCGCGACCGTGCCGGCGAGCGCGCGCATCGGCGCGGTCGGGCAGGGCATGAAGCTCGCGATGCAGACGCTCGACGCGTTTCGCGTATCGGTCGGCGCGGCCGCGGTCGGCATGGCACGCCGCGCGTTCGACGAAGCGCTCGCGTTCGTCACGCGCCGGCTCCAGTTCGGCAAGCTCCTCTCCGAGCAGCCGCTCGTGCAGGCGCACATCGCGGATATGGCGGTCGATCTCGACGCCGCGCGGCTGCTCGTACTGCGCGCGGCGCATCGCAAGGACACGACGAATCAGCGCGCGACGGTCGAGGTGTCGATCGCGAAGCTCGGTGCGACCGAGGCCGCGCACCGCGTGATCGACCGCGCGGTGCAGCTGTTCGGCGGGCGCGGCGTGATGGCGGGCGCTGTCGTCGAGCACCTGTATCGCGCGATTCGCCCGCTGCGCATCTACGAGGGCACGAGCGAGATCCAGCGCACGATCATCGGTCGGGCGATGGCGGCGGCGGCGGCGCCGGGGCAGGCGCGGACGAAGAGCAGAGAGGTGCAGCCATGACGGTCCGGTTCCCGGACGAGTTCGATCTCGCCGATTACTTCCTGTTCGCGCGCGAGCGCGAAGGGCTCGGCGGCAAACCCGCGTTGCGCTTCGGCGAGCGCACGTGGACGTACGCGCAGGTCGCCGAGCGCTCGCGGGCGCTCGCCCGGTTCTTGCTCGTCGGCGGGCTGCAGCCCGAGCAGCGCGTGTACATCGTGCTGCCCGACACGCCGGCGTTCGCGTGGGCGATCTTCGGCACGCTCGCGGCCGGCGGCGTGGTCACGATGGGCAATCCGATCGCGCCCGTCGAGGATCTGCGCTACGTGCTCGAGTACGTGCGTGCGAGCGTGCTCGTCACGACGCCGGGCGTCGCCGCGCAGCTCGCGCCGTACTTCGCGCAGCTGCCGCATCTCCAGCTCACGCTCGTCGCGCCCGACGCGCCGACCGGCGCCGATCCGGAAGCCACGTGTGACGTGCCGAGCAACGTGCACGGCGTGTCGCTCGACCAGGCGATCGCGCGCGGCCGCGAGTCGCAGGTCAAGCTGCCGCAGATCCACCGCGACGATCCGGCGATCTGGCTGTTCACGTCGGGCTCGACCGGCCGGCCGAAGGCCGCGATGCACAGCCACCGCGACTTCGCATGGAACACCGAGGTCTACGCGAAGCACGCGATCGGTTACCGCACCGACGACGTCACGGTCAGCGTGCCGCGCCTGTTCTTCGGCTACGCGACCGGGACCAATCTATGGTTCCCGTTCGCGGTCGGCGCGACCGTCGCGTTGTTCAGCGAGCGGCCCACCGCGGAGAGCGTCGCGGCGGCGATCGCGCATTATCGCGCGACCGTCGTCACGAACGTGCCGACCATGCTCGGCAAGCTCCTCGATCTCGACGACGAGCGCCGCGCGCGCGGCGAGGCCCCGCTCGATCTGTCGAGCGTGCGCTTCCACCTGTCGGCGGGTGAGGCGCTGCCCGAGCCGCTGCTGCGCCGGTTCTGCGACCGCTTCGGTGGCGCCGAGATCTATGACGGCATCGGCTCGGCCGAGATGTTCCACATCTACTGCACCAACCGCCCGGGCGACGTGAAGCCGGGCTCGCTCGGCCGCGCGGTCGAGGGCTACGAGCTGGCGATCCTGCCCGAGGATGCGACCGGACCGGGCGCGCCGCGCCTGCCGCCGGGCGAGATCGGAATCCTGTGGGTGCGCGGCGATAGCGTCGCGCACGGCTACTTCCGCGATCGCGAGAAGAGCTGGAAGACATTCCACGGCCACTGGTGCCGCACCGGCGATCTGTTCTCGATCGACGACCAGGGCTACCTGTACTTCCAGGGCCGTGCGGACGACCTGTTCAAGGTCGGCGGCGTGTTCGTCGCGCCGCGCGAGGTCGAGGAGTGCCTGCTCGCGCATCCGGCGGTGTCGATGTGCGCGGTGATTCCCGCCGACGACCAGGGCCTGACCAAGCCCAAGGCAATCGTCGTGTTGCGCCCCGAGGCGCGCGACCGCGACCGCGCGCAGCTCGCGGCGGAGCTCAAGACGCACGTCCAGGGCAAGCTGAGCAAACACAAGTACCCGCGCTGGATCTTGTTCGTGGACGACCTGCCCAAGAACGATCGCGGCAAGGTCGACAAGAAGACGTTGCTCGAGCGCGAAAAACTTGGTCAATTGCCCGCCGGTGACTGAAAAGTTTCTGGCCAGGCATACGACCGCGTCGCTCGAGCTGCTCGCGGCCGGCAAGCGCGGCGTGATCGCGCTCGTGCCGGTCGGCTCGACCGAGCCGCACGGCCCGCACCTCGGCCTCGCCACCGACGTCGTGATCTCGGCGGCCGCGTGCCTGCGCGCCGCCGAGCTGCTCGAGCAGCGCGGCACGATGATCGGCGTGATCGCGCCGGCCGTGAGCTATGGCGTCACCGAGTGCGCGGCCGGGTTCGCCGGCGCGGTGTCGGTACCGGCGGCCGTGCTGACGCAGTACCTCGCCGCGATCTGCGACGGTCTGCTCGGCGCAGGCGTGCGCCACGTCTGCCTCGTCAACAACCACCTCGAGCCCGCGCACGATGCCGCGGTGCGCGCCGTGCTGCCCGGCCGCGACAAGACGGTGAGCGTCGCGTGTCCGCTGACGAAGAAGTGGGCGCGCACGCTGTCGGCCGAGTTCAAGAGCGGCCAGTGCCACGCCGGCCGCTACGAGACGTCGATCATGATGGCCGCGGCGCCCGAGCTGGTCGTCGAGGAGCTGCGCACGCGCCTCCCGGTCGTACCGATCAGCTTGTCGGACAAGCTGCAACAAGGTGTGACCACCTTCGAGGCGATGGGCATGCAAGCGGCGTATGCGGGCGACCCGGCGGCGGCGACGATCGAAGAAGGTGAACAGCTGATCCAGCGCCTCGGCGAGATGGTCGTCGGCGAGATCCTCGAGGCGATGGGGATCAAGCCCGCATAGGAACAGAGGACTTCGGACTTCGGACTTCGGACTTTGGACTAGAACCTCCGAGGTCCGATACAATCCTTCCATGCACGTCTCCTTCGGCCACGCGCTCGTCGGCTCCGCCCTCGTCGCGTCGATCGTGTTGCTCTTGCACCGCGAAGACCGGCTATTTCCGGCGCTCGCGCTGGTCGCCAGCGGCCTCGAGGCGCTGATGGTGTTTCACGTGATCGAGCTGTCGAGCGGCAAGCTGCGCATCGACGCGATCTTGCCCGCGCTGCTGATGATCGCCGGCGCGGTGTGCTGGGCGCGCGACGACACCAAGCCGAGCATCACCGCGGCGACCGTTGCGACGCTGGTGGGTGCGCTCCAGCTGCTGCTCGCGTTCAGCGTGATGTCTTAGACGGAAGCAGCCGTGCCGGAGGCAGCCGGCCCGCGCGCTCGCGCAGAAACATCGCGCGCGCCGAGCGATCGACGAGCCGGCACGCGCCGCCGCCGGCCGCGACGGCGGTCCCGCAGGCGAGCGCGCACATCACCGCCGCGCCGATCGCGCCGCCGAGCGTGATCGGCAGCAGCAGCCCGAACAACAGGCCGCCGGAGAGCACCGCGATCGGCGGCGCGAAGATCAGCTTCGCCGCGCGCCGCGTCGGCGCTTCGTCCTTCCAGTCGCGCTCGCAACCGTCGCAGCGCGTGCCGGGCTGCAGCGCGTGGCGCGCGCAGCGCGTGGTCGTGCACCGTCCGCACTTCATCACCGGCCGCTTCGTGCAATCGGGACAGGCGCGCGGCATAGCTGAAGTATGCCGCCACGCTCGCGCCTGCCAAGCAGGGCTTTGGGCTTAGGGCTTCGGGCTTTGGCCAATGGTCTCTTCCGACCAGTGCCCAATGCCTATTCCTTCAGGCCGTGCTTGGTCTTGATCTGGTCGAGGACCTTCGCGTACTCGACGTCCCAGGCCTGGCTGCCTTCCTCGAGATTCTTGATGCGATCGCGCACTTCCTGGTCGATCGCCTCGTCGACCATCATGTGCTTGCGGCAGATTTCCTTGATCTTGCGGCGCAGGATCGCGTCGTCGGCGAACACCTCGTCGATGTGGCGCGATGACATGAAGGCCTCGAGCATCTGATTCGCGATCCACGACAGCCCGTCTTCGCCCAGGCCGAACTCTTTTTGCTCGGCGAGCTGGCGCTTGGTCCGCCCTAGGTGCGAGTACGGAAGCCCGCGGATCTCCAGGATGTCTTTGGCGCGCTCCGTCAGCTCTTTGTCGACACGGATGTATTCTTTGAGCACGGCCGCGGCGTCGAGCTGCGCCTCGTTGCCGTCGCTGACCTCGATGTCACCCGCGTGCACGAGCGAGGTGATGATCTCGGCGGCGATCGGGTCGACCTTCCCTGGATACAGTCTCATCTCCGGCGCACTGTAGGGTCCAAGTGCCTCGCACGCAAGGCAATGCGCCTGTTCTCGCGCGTACTTTTTTCGTCGCATGTGCACCATCGCCCTGCTGATCGATGTCGTCGAGGTCCCGCTCGTCATCGCCGCAAACCGCGACGAGATGTACGCCCGCGACACCGGCGCACCGCGCGTGCTCGCGCCTCGCGTCGTCGGCGGTATCGACCTGAAGTCAGGCGGCACGTGGCTCGCGCTGCACGCGCGCGGGTTCGTCGCCGCGGTCACCAACCAGCGTGCGCTCGCGCCGCCGCCGGAGCACGTGCGGTCGCGCGGCCACGTCGTACGCGAGCTCGCGGAGGCCACCGACCCCGACGCCTACGTCGCCGCGCTCGATCCGCGTGCGTACGCGAGCATGAACCTCGTGTGGGGCGATGCCGAGCACGTCCACGTCGCGTATCTACGCCACGACGGCGACAAGGAAGTGCACGAGCTGCCGCGCGGAATCCACGTGCTGACGAACGATCGCATCGGCTCGCCTGACTTCCCGCGCGCGGCGTGGATCGCCGGCCAGATCGCGGCCGCGCCGCGCGACTGGCCGCACCTCGTACCGGCGCTGCAGACCATCCTCGGCGATCACCGCCTGCACGACGCGCCGGCGCCGCCGCATCTCGCGCCCGAGCTCGCGCGCGCGCTCACCGCGACGTGCATCCACACGCCGCGCTACGGCACGCGCAGCTCGACGATCGCCGGCATCGATCGATCCGGCGTCGCGCACTATCTGCACGCCGATGGCCCACCGTGCACGACGCCGTTCCACGAGCTCGGAGCGCTGCTCGATGCGTGATCGCAAGCTCGTCGTCGCCGGCTTGATCATCGGTGACGATGGCCGCGTGCTGATCTCGCAGCGCCGCGCCGATCAGGCGTTGCCGCTGCAATGGGAGTTTCCCGGCGGCAAGGTCGAGCCCGGCGAGGCTCCAGTCGACGCGCTCGTGCGCGAGCTCGCCGAGGAGCTCGGCGTCGTGGTCGCGGTCGGACGCGTCTGGGACGTGCTGTTTCACGCGTATCCCGAGCTCGACCTCGTGATGGTCGTGTACGCGTGCCGCATCGCCTCCGGCGAGCCGCGCGCCGTCGAGGTCGCGGACCTCGCTTGGGTGCCGCCGGGCGAGCTGGCGGCGTGGGACGTGCTGCCCGCCGACCGTCCGCTGGTCGATCGCTTGGTGCGAGAGGGCCTCCCGTGATGTAATCCGCACGATGGAAGGCCGTGCCAAGGTCACCAAGGAAGTCCTCTGCGAGGAGGCACGCTTCATCCTCGCCAACGTGATGGCGGAGGCGAGGTACGGCCGCCAGAACCGCTACGACGACATTCGCCGGGTGTGCGAGGGCGCGGTGTCGATTCCGTTCGCGGAGTACATCGGGTTCCTCGAGAAATCCGGCTACCTGCGCCACGATCGCGGCAACGAGAGCCTCGAGGTCACGCCCGACGGTGAGACCGTGGTCAACGGCGGCAACCTGAGCGAGTTCACCGATCGCGCGGTCTCGCACTTCAAGAAGCTGCGCCAGAGCCGCGCGATGGCGACCGGCGCGATTCCGGTCGGCACGCAGGCCGGCGCGATGATGCCGAGCCGCCCCGTCGAGCCGATGCGCAGCGAGGGCTCGGCCGCGGCGCGCATGCCGGTGAAGGAGCCGAAGATCGCGAGCTCGGGCGGACGCTCCTCGGTCGCGATCGGCGGCGAAATCTCGATGGACGGCAGCGAGCAGCGCTACGAGAAGCTGGCTTCGATCGGCTCGGGCGGCATGGGCACGGTGTATCGCGCGCGGCAGGTCGCGCTGAACCGCGAGGTCGCGCTCAAGGAGATCCGCGATCTGTTCGGGTTCTTCAGCGAGGATCAGCGCAACGAGATCGTCCGGCGCTTCACCGACGTCGTGCGCGCGTGGGGCAACCTCGCGCATCCGAACATCCTGCCGATCCACGACGTCAACATCTGGACCGAGTACCCGTACATCATCACCGAGCTCGCGCCGAACGGCTCGGCCCGGCGGCTCATCAACGACGCCGAGGAAATCCCCGTCGAGCTCGCGTTCAAGTACCTGCTGCAGACGTTGCACGCGCTGCGTGCCGCGCATCAGCAGCGCGTGTTTCACCGCGGCCTCAAGCCAGAGCAGCTGCTGATCGACGCGTACGGCAACGTCAAGGTCTCGGACTTCGGGTTCACGCGCATCGTCGAGCGCGACCACGCGGTGATTCGCCAGATCTATGTCGGCATGGGCAACGTCGCGTACATGGCGCCGGAGCTGTACACCGACGCGATGCAGGCCGGCCCGCAGGGCGACATCTACGCGCTCGGTATCATCTTCTACGAGCTGCTGACGCGAAAGCTGCCGGGCCGGCGCTCGCCGATGCCGTCGCAGATCAACAGCGCGCTGCCGCACGGCATCGACGACATCTTCGACAAGATGACGCGTGACGCGCGCAACGAGCGCTACCAGACGGTCGACGACATTCTCGGCGACATCGACAAGCTCGACGGCATGGAGAACATCATCGGCCGCCAGGACCAGGTGCTGGTCGGCGAAAGCCCGCTGCAGGCGATCAAGTTCCGGCCAGGGGCGGAGGAGCCGCTCGCGGGCACTCCGATCGAGGGCGACGAGGACGGCGACAAGAAGGGCGGCGGGCACCGGCCGTATTCCTTCCAGCAGCGCCGGAAGAAGATCTGATGAACTTCGGACTTCGGACTTCGGACCTCGGACCTCGGACCGACTCGCGCAGGTCCGAAGTCCGAAGTCCGAAGTCCGAGGTCCGCTAAGTGCTGCTCCGAACCGTCCGCAGGAAGCTCACCGCGCTCGTCGCGTTTTCGGCGGTCGCCGCGCTGGTCGTGATCCCGGTGCTGTCGTGGCTGATGCATCGCCAGCTGATCGACGAGGTGCGGACCCGCGTGCCGGCCGCGATCGATGGCTTCCAGGAGGAGCTCACCGACGATCTGAAGGATCTCGACGTCACCGTGCGCGCGATCGCCGAGCAAGACGACACCGAGCGCGCGATCGCCGCGAAGGATACGACGGCTCTCGCGAAGCTCGCGGCGCCGTTCCACGACGCCTATCCCGACGTCGATATCGTCTTCTATGACCGCGACGGCCAGTTCGTCGCGACCGTCGGCTGCGATCACGCGCGCCCGACCATTCCGACGCGCGAGCTCGTTACGCACGGCGTGCTGCCGCACGGCTGCGAGGCCGACGAGAAGGCGCCGATCGCGCTCGCCGACGTGCGCAAGGTCGGCGGCGCCGGCTACGTGCTGGTGTGCCTGCCGCTCGATGCGCCGTACTTCGCGAACTCGCGGGCGAAGCTCGGTATCGAGCTCGCGCTCGACGTCGGCGGCGAGCTCCAGCAAGCGACGCAGCACTTTCCGAAGGCGCATCGCGATGCCGCGACGCGCCACGGCGCGATCGCCGAGCGCAAGAAGAGCGGCACCTGGGCGATCGCGTACTTCGTGCCGCCCGCGATCCCGCCGGCGACCGGAGGCACGCCCGAGCTGAAGTTCTACGCCGCGATGGACGTCAACGACATCAAGACGATCGTGCGACGGCACTTGCTGTTCGCGGTCTCGATTCTCGCGATGGTCACGATCGTCTCGCTCGCGCTCGGCTGGCGACTCGCGTCGCGGATGTCGCGTGCGTTGTCGCGCGTGAACCGCGCGATGCAGCGGCTCGAGCAGCAGGAGTACGTCAAGGTCGACGTCGTCAGGACCGGCGACGAGCTCGAGGATCTCGCGACGGGCTTCAACGCGATGGTCGACGGCCTGCAGGAGCGCGACAAGCTGCGCACGACGATGGGCAAGTACATGACCGAGGAGGTCGTGCAGCACCTGCTCGCCGGCGAGGTCGAGCTCGGCGGCAAGACGCTCGAGGTCACGGTGTTGTTTTGCGATCTGCGCGACTTCACGACGCTGTCCGAGAAGCGGAGTGCGCACGAGATCGTGGAGCTACTCAACGACTATTTCACCGAGATGGTCGACTGCGTGATGGCGCAGGGCGGCGTCGTCGACAAGTACATCGGCGACAACATCATGGCGGTGTTCGGCGCGCCGGTCGCGCGCGCCGACGATGCCACGCGTGCGGTGCGCGCGGCGGTGCACATGCGCGACGCGCTCGTGAAGCTGAACGCGCGGTTCGAGGAGCTCGGCCGGCCGAAGCTGCGGTTCGGCATCGGGCTGCACACCGGCGAAGTCGTCGCCGGCAACATCGGCAGCGCGAGGCGCATGGAGTACACCGTGATCGGCGACACCGTGAACCTCGCGTCGCGGCTCCAGAGCAAGACGAAGGAGCTCGCGACCGATCTGCTGATCTCGCAGGCGACGTACGAGCGCGCGCGGGCCGAGATCGTGGCCGACGCCGCGGGAGAGATCCACGTCAAGGGCCGCGAGCAGGGCGTCCAGATCTACAAGGTCAACGCGCTCGCAGTGTGACGCCAAGCGCGCGCAGCTTTCCGGCGAGCGCGTCGGCGTCGGCGGCGTCGTTGTAGAGGTGCGCCGAGACGCGCACGAGCGGACCCGTCGCGAATTCGACGATGGGGACTTCGAAGCCGTCGCGCAGGAGCTGGGTTTGCAGCGCCAGCGGGGTCGCGCCGGGCGGCAGCTCGATCGGCAGCGCGGCCATCGCGCCGAGTGCGTGATCGGGTGCGAGTACGTGGCGCGCGTCGCCGGCTAGCGCGGCGATCAGGCGCGCACGCAGCTCGATCGCGAGCGCGTGGTTGCGCGCGCGCACGGCCGGCCAGCCACCGCCGAGCCGCGCGACCTCGGCGAGCGCGACCGGCACGCAGAGGTGGGCGATCGGATCGTACGTGCCCGCCCAGTCGAGCTCGGCGTGGAACCGGTTGGCCGGTCCGTACTCGGGGCTCGCGCCGTGCGACGTGACGACCGGCGCCGCGGGCGCGCCCGCGGCGGCGACGAGGAAGCCCGAGCCCTTCGGCGCGCACAGCCACTTGTGGTTGTTGCCGGCGTAATGCGTGACGCCGGCGGCGAGCAGCGCGCCGACGTCGAGGTCGAGCTGGCCGGGCGCGTGCGCGCCGTCGACGACGCACGCGATGCCGCGCGCGGCGAACACCGGTGCGAGCCGCTCGATCGGCACGACCAGCGCAGTCGGCGACGTGACGTGATCGAGCACCGCGAGCTTCGTGCGCGGCGTGATCGCGGCGGCGATCGCGGCGACCGTGGCATCGGGATCGTAGGGCAGCGCGATCGGCACGGTGACGATGCGGGCGCCGCGTGCGGCGGCGAGCCGCGCGAGCTGGTTTCTGACGGCGCGATAACCGTGCGTGGTCGCGAGCAGCTCGTCGCCGGCGCCGACATCGAGCGACGCGAGCGCGATCGCGCAGGCTGTCGTCGCGTTCGGCACGAGCACGAGGCGATCGGCCGGCGCGCGCACGAACGCGGCGAGCGCGGCGCGCGCGCGATCGAGCTCGTCCTGCCAGTCGAGGACGAAGAACTTCATCGGCGAGGCTTCGAGGCGCGTGCGCAGGGCGGTCGCGGCGGCGAGCACGGCGCGCGGGATGCCGCCGTAGCTGCCGTGGTTCAGGTGGAGGACGGCGGGATCGAGCGCCCAGTCGGCGAGGTTCACGCGCCTAGAGTAGCTGCAACAGCTGGCGCGGGTGATGCGCGGCGGCCCAGTCGGCGGGACCGGGCAGGGTCGCTTGGTGTCGGAGTCGCCGCCGCGGCTCGCGACGTCGACGACGGCGTCGCGCCACGATGCGGTGTGGTGCGCGTGCCAGAACGCGAGGCGGACGACGTCGGTCGCCGGGCCGGTCGCGAGCGCGGGGTAGGCAGGCTGTTCGAGGCGCTCGAACTCGTAGGTGGTGCCGAGCGCGTCGCCGACGGCCAGGCCGAGCAAGGCGCCGCGGGCGTGGTCGTCTGTCATGGTGTAAAGAATACACGAACAGGAGATCTCCGCAACCGCCGTTTTTTTGGACGCCCGCGCGGATCGTGATCGACTGGCCCTGATGGACCGCCTCGTCGACTGGAAGCAATCGCTGTGGGATCCGACCGATCGCCTGCTCGACCAGCGCGACGACGGCGTGCCGATCGCCGTCGATCCGGTGCGCCTGGCGTTCGCGCTCGCCGCGGGCGGCGCGCTCGCGGTCGATGCCGGAGTCTCGGGTCTCGATGCGGGCCGGCTGCGCGTCGCGCTCGGCCCCGACACGCTCGCCCGCGAGCTCGCGCTGCTCGAGCGCGCGGCGCGCGAGGGCGCGGCCGATGGCGAGCACGTGCTGTGGCTCGCGCTCGG
The DNA here is from genome assembly GCA_036490935.1 of Kofleriaceae bacterium. Classification (GTDB taxonomy): domain Bacteria; phylum Myxococcota_A; class Polyangia; order Haliangiales; family Haliangiaceae; genus JABFXX01. The sequence goes on from DASXCY010000144.1 coordinate 10,995, forward strand.
CGAGCTGACCTGGACCGACGCCGCGGGCGCCGCACGCTCGTCACCGCTCGCGCTGTGGCCGGTGGAGCTCGTCGCGGCGCGGCTCGCGCCCGCGGCGGGCTGTGCGCCGCGCGCGAACGACGCGTTGCTCGAGCGGCTGCGCGCCGATCACGGGCTCGCGCTCGCAGGTGCGCACGTGCTGGACCTCGCGGCGCTGCTCGACGCGGCCGCCGAAGCCGCGCAGGAGCGCGCGGGCTGGCGCGTGCAGCGCACGGCGCGCCTCGCGGCGTGGTCGTTCGCGTGCTTCGATCTGTGGCGCGACCTCGATCAGCTCGGCGACGAGCTCGCGTCGCGCGCGCCCGTCGCGTGGCTCGCCGGCGGCGACCCGCCGCCCGCGACGCCGTCGCAACCCGACGTGCTCGCGCCGCTCGATGCCGACGCGAGCCAGCTCGCCGCGATCGCCGCGGCCGCCGGCGGCGCCAGCTTCGTGCTGCAGGGCGCACCGGGCACCGGCAAGTCGCAGACGATCGCGAACATCGTCGCCGATTGCACGAGCCGCGGCAAGACCGTGCTCGTCGTCAGCGATCGGCGCGTCGCGCTCGACACCGTACTGCACCGGCTCGCCACGGTCGGGCTGGCCGAGTTCTGCCTGCCGCTGTACGGCGAGCACGCGGATCGCGCGCACGTCGTCGAATCGCTCGCGCGCACGCTCGAGCGCGCGTTTCGTCCGGGTTCCGGACCGAATGCACAGACCTCGCGGCTCGTCGAGCTCGCGGCGGCGCTGGACCGTCACGCCGCGGCGCTGCACGCGCCGGGCGCGCTCGGCAAGTCACTGCACGAGGTGGTCGGCCGGCTCGTCGAGCTGCGCACGACGCCGTGTGCCGCGCTCGCCGAGCGCGATGCCGCACTGCTCGATCGCGCGGGCTTTGCGCGCCGTCGCGCCGCGGTGATCGTGCTGGCGGATGCCGCGTGCGCCGTCGAGCCGATCGCCGAGCATCCGTGGCGCGCCGCCGCGCCCGACGCGTGGCCGGACGGCGCGACCGAGCGCGCCGAGCTCGCACTTGCCGCGATCGCCGCGGCCACCGACGCGCTCGCGGCCGCGCTCGCCGAGGTCTCGGCGCTCGTGCCGGGCTTCGTCGCGCGCACGCCCGACCAGCTGCGCGCGCTCGGCGCGCTCGCCGATCTCGCGTCGGCATCGCCGCGGCCGGGCGCGGAGCTGCTCACCGCTATGCGATCGTCGCGCGCCGACGACATCGGCGAGCGCGTCGCGCTCGTGCGTGCACGCGGCGGCGGCGAGATCGATCCGCCGCGCGATCCGGCCGAGCTGATCGCGCTCGCGCATCGCCATCGCGCGCTCGTCGCCGAGGTGGCCGAGGCGTTCGACGACGGCATCGACGAGCTCGCGGTGCCCGAGCTGTGGGCGCAGCTCAAGCGCTGGGCTCAGCGCCCGGCGCCGATGCGCTACATGGCACTGCGCGCGGTACGCGCCGAGGTGCGCCGCGTCGCGCGCGTCGAGCTCGCCGACGACGCGATGATCGCCGCACTCGAGGCCGTGATCGCCGAGCGCGCGTGTCGCGCCGCGATCGTCGCGGTGGCGGAGCCCGCACGTCGCTGGCTCGGCGAGCTCGCGGCCCATCCGCTCGTGATCGACTTGCCGCGCGTCGACGCGGCCGCGGCGTGGGCCGTGGAGCTGCGGCGCGCGTTCGATCGCGCGAGCGTGGCCGGCGGCGACACCGGCCGCAACGCGGCATGGCGTGCGCTCGTCGGAATGGTGTCGGCGCAGGCCGGGCGCGTCGACGAGTCGGCGGCGAGCGAGCTCGCGCCGTTCGCGCGGCTCGCCGACGCGGTCGCGCGCTGGGAGCCCGCGCTCGCCGAGCTGGCGGGCGCGACCGGGATCGCCGCCGCGCGCGTCGGCGCCGGGCGCGATCACCTGCCGGCACTCCGCGAGCAGGTCGCGGCGCTGGGCGCGTCGGTCGGCTCGCTCGCGAGCTGGGCGCGCTATCACCTCGCACGTCATGCGGCCGAGCGCGCCGGCATCGGCCCGGCGCTCGACGCGATCGAGCGCGGCGATCTCGCGGCCGCCGACCTCGCCGCCGCGTGGGAGCGCGCGACGCTCGTCGCGTGGGGCGAGGCCGAGCTGCGCGTCGTGCCGGTGGCCGGCGGCGCGGCACATCACGCACGCGCGGCCGAGCTCGCCGATCTCGATCGTCGCGCGCTGCAGGTCGCGAAGGCGCGTGCGCTCGCTCGGCTCGCCGAGCGCGTGCCGCGCGTGCTGCGCACCGACGCCGATCCGCAGATCTGCGCGCTCCGCGCAGCTCGCACCGCGAATGGGCCGGTGCGCGACGTGCTCGCCGCGCTACCCGACCTGCTGCCGCGGCTCGCGCCGTGCGTGCTCGCGACGCCGCAGGCGGTCGCCCGCCATCTCGATCCGGCGCTGGTGTTCGACGTCGTCGTGTTCGACGAGGCGTCGCGGCTGCCCGCCGCGCACGCGCTCGGTGCATTGGCCCGTGCTCGCGCCGCGATCGTGGTGGGCGATGCGCGCCAGCCGGCCCCCGGTGGAGCGCGAGACGGGCTGTTCGAGCTCGCGCTCGACGCGGGTTGGCCCTCGCGCGCGCTCGCCGTCCACTACCGCAGCCGTCACGACGAGCTGTTCGCGTTCGCGAACCGCCGCTATTACGGCGACGCGATCGAGGTCGCGCCCGCCGCCGTACGCGACGGGCTCGGCGCCAGCTTCGTGCGGGTCGACGGCGCACCCGATGCCGCCGGTGCCAACCGCGCCGAGGCCGACGCACTCGTCGCCGAGCTCGCGCGCCGCGCGGGCGACGGCCGCTCGTTCGCGATCGTCGCGATGTCGCGCGCGCAGGCCGAGCTGATCGAAGCGGCGATCGCCGAGGCGCGCGCCGCGGATCCGGCATTCGACGCCGCCGTCGCCGGCGCCGCCGAGCCGCTGCTCGTCGGCACGCCGGATCGGTTGCAGGGCGAGGAGCGTGACGTCGCGCTGATCTCGATCGGCGGCGTACCCGATTCGCTCGGCGCGCTCGCGCATCCGGGCGGCGAGCGCTGGCTGGCGGTCGCGGTGACCCGCGCGCGTGCTGCGTGGGTCGTGTTTGCGAGCTTCGCGCCCGAGGACGTCGCGATGGTGGCCCCGGATCTCGCCGAGCTGCTCGCGAGCGCCGCACGGGCGCGCGGCGACGAGGAAGCACCCGCGAGCCCGATCACGGCCGCGATCGCGCGCGCGCTCGGCGAGCGCGGCTGGATCGTGCGCCACCGCGTCGGCACCGGGCCGTATCGCGTCGAGCTGGCGGTCCTCGATCCCGAGGATCCGGCGCGCTGCGTGCTCGCGATCGAGCACGACGGCGCGGTTTACGCCGCCGGCCGGTGCGCGCGCGATCGCGATCGCGTGCGCGGCGAACAGCTCGCGGCGCGCGGCTGGCGCGTGCATCGCGTGTGGTCGCTCGACTGGTGGTTCGATCCCGAGCGCGAGATCCAGCGCGCGCACGGCGCGATCGTCGCGGCGATCGCCGCGCATCGCCAGAAGCGCACGCCGGCGCAGCGCGCGCGGGTCGCGCGTGGCTCGGCGCCGCTCCAGGCACCGGCGCTCGACCGCCCTAGCTTCGCCGGGGCGCGGCGCGGCGAGCTGATCGACACGATGCCGGTCATGGTCGCCGAGGCGACACTCGCGCTCGCGACCGGCTCGGGGCCGCAGCCCGGGACGACCGAGATCACGGCGCCGGTCGTGCGCATCCCGCGCGGCGCGATCGCGATCGGGCCGTACATCGCGGCGTCGATCCCGCCCGGGCGACGCACGCCCGACGATCTGTTCGCGCCGCGCCACGCGGCCGAGCTGGCGAAGATCGTCGAGCAGGTGCTCGCGGCCGAGGCCCCGATGCACATCGAGTTGCTCGCGCGCCGTGCGGCGGCGTACTTCGGCATCGGCAAGGTCGACGATCGGGTCGTCGAGCAGGTGCGTGCGGCGCTCGCCGGCCGCGGCCGGTTCGGCGACGAGCACGGCATCGTGTGGCGCGCGGATCAAGATCCGGCGACCGTGCCGGGCGTGCGCGTACCCGGCTCGACCGCGTCGGCTCGACGCGACATCGCCGAGGTGCCGCTCTCCGAGCTCGCCGCGGCCGCGCGCGTCGTGGTCGAGCGTGCACACGACCTCGACACCGCGGATCTCGTGCGCGGCTGCGCGCGCCTGCTCGGCTTCGCGCGCCTCACCGACCGCGTCGGTGAACGCGTCGCGCTCGCGATCCAGCTCGCGGCGGCGCGCCAGCTCATCACGCTCGACGCCGGCCGCGCGCGCCTGCCCTGAGTCGGGGACATCTGGGGCCGACTTCAGACCGCGCGCAGATGGACCTGCCGCGCGGCGATGCGCTCGGGCTCGCGAGGCCAGTCGGGGGTCATCGCATACCGCGCGAGACCGGCCGCGAAGCCGGCGCCGTGCGAGCCGTGCAGGACCGGGAACATCGCCCAGATCGCGAGCATCGCGCGGCCGCCGAGTGGGCGGCCGACGCGCACCGCCTCGGCGCCGGTGGCGAGCGCGTACGCCGCGAAGGCCGCGGGCGCGAGCGGCCACAGCGGCGGCAGCGCGACGAGCGCGGCCGCGCCGGCGACCATCGCGAACGGCAGGATCGGGCGCAGCTTCGCCGAAACGATGGACGACGTGCCCAGCTTGAGCAGCGTGCGCGCGCGGCCGCGACCGTACTTGTAATACTGCTTCGCGAGTGTCTTGTACGAGTCGCGCGGGAAGTAGTGCACGACGATGTCGCGCGACAGGAAGATCTTGCCGCCGGATTCGAGGATGCGCTGGTTGAGCTCGGAGTCCTCGTTCGTGATCGCACCCGGGTCCCAGATGCCGACCGTCTCGAACACGCGGCGGCGGAACGCGCCGAGGAACACCGTGTCGACGTAGCCCTCGGCGTCGCTCGAGCGATACGCCGCGCCGCCGACGCCGAGCGGGCTGCCGAGCGCCGCGCACAGCGCGCGCTGGAAGCAGGTCTTCGCCTTCGCGCGCTGCGCGCCGCCGACGTTATCGGCGCCGGTGCGCTCGAGCGCCTCGACGCAGCGCCGGACGTAATCCGGCGCGTACTCGCAATGCACGTCCATGCGCACGATGATGTCGCCGCGCGCGGCCTTGACGAGCCGGCCGAGCCCCGCGGCCTGGATGCGCGCCGGGTTGTCGACGATCTCGATTCGCGGATCGTCGGCGGCGAGCCGCCCGATGATCTCGCGTGTGAGATCGGTCGAGACTCCGTCCGCGATCAGGATCTCGATCCGCTCGCGCGGATAATCCTGCGCCTGCACGCTCGCGATGCACGCCGCGATGTGGTGCTCCTCGTTGTAAGCCGGCATCACGATCGAAACGAAGGGAACCATTCGCCAGGCTAGCAGCCCTAGCTTTGTCGCGCGACGTGTACACCGGCCGCGATCACGAGCGCGCCACCCACCGCGGCGATCGGATGCAGCGGCTCGTGCCACACCAGCGCACCGACCGCGACCGCGACCAGCGGCTCCGCGTACGCGAGCACGGCCGCGCGCGCGCTGCCGATCTGCGCTAGACCCGCCGCGAACATCACCCCCGCGACCGCGCCGAGCGTCGCCGATCCGGCCGCGACGAGCCCCGCGTCACCCGCGCTCACCGTGGCAAGCGCGCTCGCTCCGAACGGCGCGAGCACGACGGCCGCCACGAGCGAGTGGTACGCCATCTGGCGCGCCGGGCCGATGCGCACCGCGAGCCGGCGCACGACGAACACGTTGCCGGCGTAGCCCGCGGCCGACGCGAGCCCGAGCGCGGCGCCGGCGATCGCGCCATCGGCGGGCGCGTGCCACGGCTCGAGCACGATCGCCAGCCCGACGAGCGCGACCGCCGCCGCGGCACGCGAACCGCGCACGATCACGCCGTCGACGCGCGGCGCGGCGAGCGCGACGAGGATCGGGGCCGCGTAGTGCGTGAGCACGGCGATCGCGACGGTCGTGCGCGCGAGCGCGGCGAAGAACGTGACGACGTTGAGCGCGTCGCACGCCGCGTTCGCCAGGATCAACAGCACGAGGCCGCGATCCCAGCTCGCGCGTGGCGCACGCAGCGCGACCGGCAACGTGACCACTCCCATCACCGCGAACAGCAGCGGGCTTGTCGCGCTCGCCGGCAGCCCGCTCGGCCGCAGGACCAGGCTCCACGTGCCCCACGCCGTTGCCGCGGTCGCGACGAGGGCTACACCTCGCCTCACACGTTGAACAGGAAGTGCATGATGTCGCCGTCCTGCACGACGTACTCCTTGCCTTCCATGCGCAGCTTGCCGGCCGCCTTGATCGCGCCCTCGTTGCCGAGCGCGTCGAGATCCGCAATCGAATACACCTGCGCGCGGATGAAGCCCTTCTCGAAATCGGTGTGGATCACGCCGGCGGCCTCGGGCGCGGTCGCGCCCTTGCGTACCGTCCACGCGCGGATCTCCTTCTCGCCGGCGGTGAAGTACGACTGCAGACCGAGCAGCCGGTAGCACTCGCGCGCGAGCGTCGCGAGCGCCGGCTCGGTCAGCCCGTACGCCGCGAGCAGCTCGCCGCGGTCGGCCGGCGCGAGCTCGGCGAGCTCGGCCTCGACCTTGCCGCACAGCACGACCACGCCGGCGCCTTCCTTGGCGGCGCGCGCGCGCACCGTGTCGCTCCACGCGTTGCCCTTCGGCAGGTCGCCCTCGCCGACGTTGCAGCAGTACAGCACCGGTTTCGCGGTCATCAGGCCGAACGTCGCGACCGCCGCGCGATCCTCGGGCGACAGCTCGCCGAGCAGCGACCGTGCGGGCTTTCCGGTCGCGAGGTGCGCGGTGACGCGCTCGGCGAGGACGAGCTCGACCCTGGCATCCTTCGCGCCCGACTTCGCCTGGGTCTGCGCCTTCTTCAGGCGCTTGTCGGCGGTGTCGGTGTCGGCGAGCACGAGCTCGAGATCGATGATGTCGATGTCGCGCATCGGATCGACCGTGCCCGACACGTGGATCACGTTCGGATCGTCGAAGCAGCGCACCATCATCAGGATCGCGTTGGTCTCGCGGATGTTCGCGAGGAACTTGTTGCCGAGGCCTTCGCCCTGCGACGCGCCCTTGACGAGCCCCGCGATGTCGACGATCTCGACGATCGCCGGCACGATCTTCTGCGTCTTGATGTGCTTCTCGATCTGGCCGAGCCGCGCGTCCGGCACCGGCACGACGCCGACGTTCGGATCGATCGTGCAGAACGGATAGTTCGCCGCCTCGGCCTTTCCCGCGGTGAGGGCGTTGAAGACCGTGCTCTTGCCCACATTGGGCAGACCGACGATGCCGACCGACAGAGGCATGGAGGCGAATGCCTACCAGGGAGATCGTGCGCGTGGCAAGCTGGCAGCGTGGTCGCGCGCTGGGTAGCCATCGCCGTGCTCGCCGCGGCGTGCGGCGACAACCTCGGCGTGCCGACGGCGGTCGACACCACGGCGGAGCTCCTCGGCGAGCTGCGCGCGCTGCCGAACGTCGCGGGCGCGATGCAGCTCCCGACGGACGACCGCGACTACACCTATATCGTCCTGCAGTTCCGCCAGCCGGTCGACCACGCCGACCCCGGCGGCGCGCAGTTCCTGCAGGAGGTGTCGCTCCTGCACCGCAACTTCAGCGCACCGCTCGTCGTGTGGACGAGCGGCTACTGGGACTACTACCTCGACCACATCACCGAGCCGACCGACCTGCTCGACGCGAACCAGATCTCGATCGAGCACCGGTTCTTCGGCTCGTCGGTCCCCGATCCGGCCGACTGGTCGAAGCTGACGATCGAGCAGATGGCCGCCGACGAGCACGCGATCGTGACGGCATTGCGCACGATCTATCCCGGCCCGGCGATCGCGTCGGGCGCGTCGAAGGGCGGGATGACCGCGATCTACTACCGGCGGTTCTATCCCGACGACGTCGTCGCGACGGTGCCGTACGTCGCGCCCGTGATGTTCGGCAACCCCGACGAGCGGTTTCCGCCGTTCATCGCGACGCTCGGGCCGGCCGACTGCCACGCCGCGGTGCGCGCGCTCGCCGTCGAGCTGCTGTCGCATCACCGCGCGGCGATCGAGCAGCGCGCACAGGCGCAGGCGGGCGCGAACGGCTACGCGTACACGCGCGTCGCACTCGGCCCGGCCGTCGAATCGGCGATCGAAGGCCTGGAGTGGTCGTTCTGGCAGTACCACGGCCTCACCGACTGCCCGCACGTTCCCGCGGTCGATGCGAGCGACGACGATCTGTTCGACTTCCTCGACTCGGTCTCGCCGATCTCGGCGAGCGACGACGATCAGGTGGCGGCGTTCGATCCGTGGGTGTATCAGGCGGACTTCCAGCTCGGCTATCCCGACGACGGCACCGACTACTTGCAACCGTATTACATGTACGGCGCGGCCGATTTCGCCGGTGTGCTGCCGCAGGGCGTGGCGCCGCCCGTGTACGACGGCGGCGTCGCGATGGCCGACATCGACGGTTTCGTCGAGGAGCAAGCCGCGCGGCTGCTGTTCGTGTACGGCGAATGGGACCCGTGGACCGGCGGCGCGTTCGACCTGGCCGGCACGCGCGACTCGCTGAAGCTGATCGAGGCAGCCGGCGATCACGATTCGAACCTCCTGGGCCTCGCGCGAGCCGACGAGCAGGCTGCGTTCGCCAAGCTCGCGGCGTGGACCGGCGTCTCGCCATCCGGCACGGCGCGCGTCGCACGGCCGCGGCTGCACGCCCCGCACTTGCCCGCCGGGATCGCCCGCGCGTTGCGCGCGCGTGATACACGACAGCCATGACTCGCTGTGTCCTCGTCACCGGCTCGACCGATGGCATCGGCCGAGCCACCGCGCGCGAGCTCGCGGCGCGCGGGCTGCGCGTGATCGTACACGGCCGTAGCAAGCCGAAGGTCGATGCCGCGCTCGCCGCGCTGCGCGGCGAGGTGCCCGGCGGCGAGGTCGAGGGTGTCGCGTTCGATCTCGGCACGCTCGCGGGCGTGCGGCGCGGTGCGCAGGCGGTGCTCGAGCTCGCGCCCGAGCTCCACGTCCTCGTCAACAACGCCGGCATCTTCGCGACCGAGCGCGTCGTCACCGACGACGGCATCGAGGCGTCGTTCGCGGTGAACTACCTCGGGCCGTTCTTGCTCACCGAGCTGCTCGCGCCGCGGCTCGAGGCGAGCGCGGCCGGTGGCGTGCCGTCGCGCGTGATCGACGTCGCGTCGATCGCGCACACGCGCGGGCGCATCCACCTCGACGATCTCACGCTCGCCAACGGCTGGACCGGGTACGCCGCGTACGCGCAGAGCAAGCTCGCGAACGTCATGCACGCGCTCTCGCTCGCCGAGCGCCGCGATCCGGGCAAGCTCGTCGCGTACAGCCTGCATCCGGGTGTGATCGCGACGAAGCTGCTGCGCCAGGGCTTCGGCCCGGTGCAAGGGCAGGGCGCCGAGCAAGGCTCGCGCACGTCGGTGCGGCTCGCCGCGGGCGAGTCGGTCGACGAGCCGTCGGGCACGTACTTTTCGGAAGGCACGCCCGTGCAGCCGGCCGTGGCGGCGCGCGACGCGAGCGTGCGGGCGGAGCTGTGGGACGCGTCGCTGCGGCTCGCGAAGCTGTAGTGATCGCGAACGACGATATCGCCGCGCTGCTCGAGCACCTGGCGTGGCCGCGCGGGCGCGACATTCCGGGCGTCGAGCTGCCGGCATGGCTCGAGCGGCTCGCGCGGGTCGCTGCGCAACGCGGGGCCGGCGAGCTCGGCGAGCTCGCGGCCGCGGTGGTCCGCGATCCGGACAGTCCGGATCGGCTGTACGCCCTCGGCTACGCGCTGATCGACGCCGGCGCGCCCGCGATGGCGGCGAGCGTGCTGTGGCATTGCCTCGCGCTCGTCGGCGACAGCGAGGAGGTCGTGTGCGAGCTGGTGTCGGCGCTCGAGAGCGCGCTCGCGTACCGTGATGCATTCGCGATCCTCGACGCACATCCCGAGCTGCGCGCGCGGAGCTTTCTGTGCCGCTACCTGCACGCGTTCGACGCCGCGATGATCGGCAGCCTGTCCGTCACGCGCGCCGCGCTCGCCGAGCTCGTCGCCGATTCGCCCGACACCGAGGCGATGCGCGCGACGATCGAAGCCATCGTCGCGCGCGGTGATCGCGTCGCCGGCGCGTGCCCGCTCGACGGTGCCGATCTGCGCGGCTGGCACTACGTGCTCGCCGGCGGGCTCCTGCTCCACCAGTCGCCATACGGCTTCGCCGAGCCGATGCGCGGCCGCTACGCGTACCTCCACGACTCGAACGAGCGCGTCGCGTTCGGCCTCGAGCGGCTCGTCGCGCTCGTGCGCGCGGCCGGCGAGCCGGTGCCGTGCGTGTACGCGCCGCCCGGCCCGGATCACGAAGCGGTCGCGCGCGTGCTCGCGACCAAGCTCGCCGTGCCACTCGCGCCGTGGCCCGCAGTCGGCACGCCGGCGCCCGGCATCGTCGCGCTGTACGATCTCGCGCGGCTCCCGGCTGCCGAGGTGCCGCGCCTCGTGCAGCGGCGCGCCGGTCAGATCCTGTTCGCGCACGCCAGCCCGTGGACCCGCGACTCGCCGATCGCGCCCGACGTCACGACGTTGCTCTACCAAACGCTCGATCCGCCGGATCGGCTCGACCAGCTCGCCTCCGCCGCGGCACTCCCAGCCGACGACCTCGCCACCGACGAGCCGGATCGCTACGCCGCGCTGGTCGCGCACGCCTGGCCGCTCTCGCCCGGCCCACGCGCTCGCCTCTGGGCCGGCGGCCCCGTCGCCTCGAATCGGTTCTGAGCACGACTTAGAACCGAGGTCCGGAAGTCCGAGGTCCGAAGTCCGAAGTCCCCCGCATCTGCTACCTTCGGGCCGTGAAGAAGATCCTCGTCGTCGAGGATGATCCGGTCAACCAGATGATCCTGGTCGACTTCCTGGCGGCGAATGGCTACCAGACGAGCGCGGCGAGCACCGGGCCGGAGGGGATCGAGCGCTTCGAGCTCGACGCGCCCGACCTGTGTCTCGTCGACGTCCAGCTGCCGCGCAAGAGCGGCTTCGAGCTGGTGCGCGAGATCAAAGGCCGCGGCGCGCGCGTGCCGGTCGTGCTGATGAGCGCGGTGTACAACGAGCCCGATCAGTCGACGCGCACGATCGCGCTGGGCGCGCTTGCCGACGGATACCTGACCAAGCCGTTCGACCTCGCGCTGCTGCTCTCGACCGTGCGCCAGCTGCTCGGCGAGGCCTAGCAGCGATGAAGCCCCCCGAGTTCATCGCCGAGATGGCCGCGCCGGCCTACCGCGCGCGCCTCCAGCTCGGCATCTGGTCGGGCTACGGCGTCGCGCTCGGGTTCGGCGTGCTCGCGGCCGCGGCCAGCGCGCTCGATCTCACGCCGTGGCGGACGGCGTACGTGGTGCTCGTCGGCGCCAAGCTCGTCACGTGCACGCTCGCGTGGCTCGGCCTCGCGCGCAACCGCGCGGTGCTCGCGACGCAGGCGCTGAACTCCACCGCCGACGTCGTGCTCATCACCGCGGCGATCTACTTCACCGGCGGTCCGTACAGCCCGCTCGTCGCGACCTACGTGATCATCATCGCGGTGCTCGCGATGCTCGCGAACCTCGGCGTCACGATCGTCGCGGCGAGCGGCATCGTGCTCGCGTTCGCGGTGATGGTGCTCGGCATGGCGGCCGGGATCCTCGATCCGACGCCGGTGCCGGGGCACCCGGGCACGCTCCCGAGCTATGGCTACGCGATCACCTCGATCGCGTACTGCGCGTTCGTTGTCGGTGTGCCGGCGTGGTTCGCGTCGGCGACGCTGCGCACGCTGCGCAAGAAGGAGCAGGCGCTCGAGCTGCGCACCGCACAGCTGGTGCAGGCGAACACGCAGCGCAGCCAGTTCGTCGCATCGATGACGCACGAGCTGCGCACGCCGATCCACGGCGTGCAGGGACTCGCCGACGTGATCGCGGCCGGCGTGTACGGCCCTGTGACCGACAAGCAGAAGGAGGCGTGCGCGTCGATCAAGCGCAGCGCGCAGCAACTGCTCGGCCTGGTCGACGACGTGCTGAACCTCGCGCGCGCCGAGGCCGGGCGCATCGAGGCCCGGCCGAGCGCGGTCGACATCGCGGCGCTCGTCGAGCGGGTGACGGCGTCGGTGTCGTGGATGGTCGGCACGAAGAACGTCAAGGTCGACTCGGTCGTCGAGCCGGAGCTGCCGGTCGTGCGCTCCGACGACCGCTGGCTCGCCCACGTGCTCGTGAATCTGGTGTCGAACGCGGTGAAGTTCACGCCCGAAGGCGGCACCGTCACGGTGCGCGCGGTCGAGCGCCCGGAGCGCGACGCGGTGGTGCTCGCGGTCGAGGACACCGGCATCGGCATCGCACCCGAGCAGCGCGCGCGCATCTTCGAGCCATTCCGCCAGGGCGACGACCGCTCCGACGAGAAAGGCTACGGCGGTGTCGGGCTCGGCCTCGCGCTCGTGGCCAAGCTCACCGACCTGCTCGGCGCGAGCGTCGAGCTCGACTCCGAGGTCGGGAAGGGCTCGACGTTTCGCGTGATCGTCCCGGTCGACTGGCGCGGCCGCCAGGTCAGCCGCCTCATGCGCGCGGTCGTCACGCCGCCGGGAATCGGCTAGGACGCGAGCTGCGCGAGCAGGCGGGCGAGCGCGTCGGGCTGGTGGCGCTGCATCATGTGGCCGGCGCCGGCGAGCACGGCGTGCCGGCAGTGCGGGATCTCGGCGCGGCGGGCGGCGCGCTCGGCTTCGGAGAGGTTCAGCATCGAGGCCTCACCGTCGACGGCGAGCACCGGGCAGGCGATGCGGCGGCAGTACGCGGCGGCCTGGTCGCGCCGGAACGGGTAGGGGCCCATCGTCAGGTGCAGCGGATCGTGCTTCCACGTCAGCCCGCCTTCGATCGGCCGCGTGCCGCCCTCGGCGAGCCGCAGCGCGAGCGCCTCGCCGAGCAACGGATCGTGCTTGCGCAGCCGCGCCGCCGCGTCGGCGAGCGAGGTCATCGGCCGCAGCTTTGCGCGCGCGACACGCCACGCGTCGATCCATTGCGCGGTGCGCGCGGGCAGGTCGCTGCCGCTTTGATCGGGCGGGCCGAGCCCCTCGAGCAGCGCGAGCGCCGCCGGGCGCGCCGGTCGCGTCCCCGCCCAGTACGCCGCCACGCCGCCGCCCATCGAGTGCCCGACGACGACCACCCGCTTGCGCGCGAGCTGCGCGATCACGTCGTCGAGGTCGGCGACGTAATCCATGTAGTGGTAGTAGCCGCCCGGGCCGATCCAGTCGCTGTCGCCGTGGCCGCGCAAGTCGACCGCGATCGCGTGCGCTCCGAGCTGCGGAGCTACCTCGTGCCAGCTGTATGCGAGATCCAGAAATCCGTGCACGAGCACGAACGTCGTGTCGCCCGGCGCGTCCCACTCGAGGACGCGATACCCGAGCCCGGTCGCGAGGGCGATGCGACGCGAGCGCAATCAGGGACCCGCGACGAGCTGGTAGACGTAACCCTGCGTGGTGGTCTCGTATAGCTCGCCGCGCGCGTCGGCGTGGATCGATGCCGGGCTCGACGGCCAGCCTCCCGCCGGCGCCGGCAGCGACGTCACGGTCACGCTGTTGTCGGGCTGGAAGTTCGCCTGCAAGAGCCCGCCTGCGGTGTTGTCGCTGAAGTAATAGTTGCCGACGATGTCGGGGTAGCACGAGCCGCGATAGACCTGACCGCCGATGACCGCGCGGAACCCGCTGTCGGTCGAGTCGGGGCAGTTCGCCGTGCCGTGCGACCACGTGACCTGCGGGAAGAACTTGCCGGCCACGTCGCACGCCTGGTTCGCGCCGCCGCCTTGCCCGCACTTGTCGCCTTCGGTCGCGCAGCACTGGTTCGCCTCGAACGCGCTCCACCCGAGGTTCGCGCCCTTCGCGGTGCCGGCGCGCAGGACGTTCAGCTCCTCGATGCAGTCCTGGCCGACGTCGGCGATCCACATGTCGCCGGTGCCGCGATCGAACGTCCAGCGCCACGGGTTGCGCACGCCGATGAGGTACACCTCGGGGGCGCCGCCGCCGGCCGCGTACGGGTTGTCGGCCGGGATCCCGTACATCTTGCCGGCCGCGGGATGATCGACGTCGATCCGGAGGATCTTCGCGAGCAGCGCGTTCGGGTTCTGGCCGTTGCGCGCCGGATCGCCGCCCGCGCCGCCATCGCCGGTCGAGATGTAGAGGTAGCCGTCGGAGCCGAACTCGAGCATGCCGGCGTTGTGGTTGGTCGCGAAGTCGGGGATCGACAGGATGACGACGCCGCTCGCGGGATCGGCCTGGTTCGGATCGGTCGAGCTGACCGTGAAGCGCTCGAGCACGTCGGCGCACGGCGCCTGCGCCGGTGGGCCGCCCGGGCACGGCCCGTTCGTGTACCAGACATAGAAGTAGCCGTTCGTCGGAAATTGCGGATGGAACGCGAGGCCGAGCAGGCCCTGCTCGCCGCCGGCCGCGAAGTCTTGCTGGTTCGAGATGTCGAGGAACGGCGTGTCGAGCAGCTGGCGGTTCGCGTCGAACACGCGGACGCGCCCCTGCTCCTCGACGACGAACAGCCGCGGATCGTTGAACGGCGAGGTCGCGAGCGTGGCGACGCCGCTGACCCGGCCGACCATGACGGCGCTGATCGTCGTGCCGTGCACGGGCGACGCGCACGCGGGCAGCGGCTGCGCGTCGATCGACGGCGCGTCGGCCGGCGGCCCCGCGTCCTTCGGCTTCTTGCTCCCGCTACCGCACGCCGCGCCGAGAGCCACCGTCAATGCCGCCGACCAGACGAGGTGCCTCATGGCTTCGGATCATAACGCGGCTCGGTGGGAGCAGACCTCCCAAGTTTGTTCGCCCACCTGCCGAAACCGTAGAGGATCGCGCCGACCACCGCGAACGGCACCAGGAACACCCAGCCGACGAAACCGTCGGCGAGCCCGAAATACGCGAGCGCTCCGACCATCATCAGGACCCACGCGAGCGTCGCGACCAGGTAGCCGAGCAGCTGGATCTTGCGCTTGCGCAGCGCGATCTCGAGCTTCTTCAGGAAGAACTGCGCCTCCTCGGGCGACAGCTCCTCGACCGCGCGCGCCAGCTGGTCGTGCTTGGACGCGTCGAACGCCTGCGCGACGAGCGGGTCTTCGGCCGGCGGCTTCGACACGGCGGAAACCTAGCACGTCTGGTATATGTCGCCCGTGGCGTCGCGGCTCGTCGACGATCTCGGACGCGCGGTGGTGTTGCCGCGTGCACCGAAGCGCATCGTGTCGCTGGTGCCGAGCGACACGTACACGCTCGTCGCGCTCGGCGCCGGCGATCGGCTGGTCGGGCGCACGACGTGGTGCGAGCACGGCGACGGCGTGCCGACGGTCGGCGGCACCAAGGACGTCGATGTCGAGGCGGTGCTCGCGTGCGCGCCCGAGCTCGTCGTCGCGAATCAGGAGGAGAACACGCGCGCGGCGCTCGAGGCACTCGCGGCGCGGGTGCCGGTGCTGGTCTCGCTGCCGCGCACGGTCGAGCAGGGCCTCGCGCACGTCGCGCGACTCGCCCGCGCGCTCGAGGTCGATGCACGCGAGCTGGTGCGCCGCGGCTACGCGCTCGCGCGCGCGGCGGCGACCGGCGCGAACGCGTTCGTCCCGATCTGGATGGATCCGCTGATGACGATCAACGCCGATACGTTCGGCTCCGACGTGCTCGCACACGCCGGCATCGCGAACGCGTTCGGCGATCGCCTGCGCCTGTACCCGCTCGCCGCCGATCTCGGCACGTCGGCGCCGGCTGACGCGGGCGGCCGCGACGTGCGCTACCCGCGCGTCACGCTCGACGAGGTGCGCGCACGCGCCGCGGATCTGGTGGTGCTCCCCGACGAGCCGCACGCGTTCTCCGCCGACGACGAGCGCGTGCTCCACGCCGCCCTGCCGGCCGCGCGCGTCGTGCGCGTGTCGGGCAAGGACCTGTTCTGGTACGGCGCGTGGACGGTCGACGCCCTACCGAGGCTCGTCTCGGCGTTCGCGAGGTGATGCGGTGGCGACGCTGATCGACCGCGGCTCGAAGCACAGCGCGCGTATTTCGAGAGCGATGTGCGGCGCCGCTTCGCGCTGCTCGACGATCTCACGCGCCGATCCGGCGGACCAGCGCGCTGACGTAGCGTGCCAGCGCGGAGGGCTGGCGCGCGAAGAACAGCGACGGCTCCACGAGCTCGAGCTCCATGACCATCGGGCGGCCGGCGGTGTCGCGCGCGAGGTCGACGCGGCCGTACAGGATGCGCGAGGCGAACGGCGCGAGCGCGGCGGTCGCGACCGCACGCTCGTCGCCGGCGATCGCGAACGGACCGGTGATGCGCTCGACATCGCCCGAGAAGCGCGGCGTCTTGCGGATCGCGTGGGTGAATTCGCCGTCGATCCACACCAGCGAGCGCTCGCCGTAGTCGTCGACCGAGGCGACGTATGGCTGCACCAGGGCAGCGCAGCGAGCCGTCACGTGCGCGACGTGCGCGCGGATGTCCGTGTCCCCCGCCTCGAACACGCGCGTATCCAGCGAGCCGGCTCCGATCACCGGCTTCACGACGACGCGCTCGTGCGGCACCGCGACCTCGCCGGCGCGCTCGACCAGCGTCGTCGGCACGACCGGCACGCCGCGCGCGGCGAGGTCGAGCAAGTAGCGCTTGTCGACGTTGGCGCGCACGACCTCGGGCGGGTTCACCAGCGGCGCCGCCGCGGCCGCGCGATCGACCCACGCGAGGAACGCCGGCAGCGCGAGCGAGTAATTCCAGGTCGAGCGAATCACCGTCGCGATCGGCGCATCCCAGTCGGCGCGCGGGTCGTCCCATGCCAGCCACGCCGCGTCGACGCCCGACGCGGCGAGCGCCTGCGCGAGCGGCGCGGCATCCGCATCCGGCTCGGGCAGCTGCACGCAGGTCGCGATGCGCAGCTTCATAGCGCCGAGGCGAGATCGCCGTACAGGTCGTCGACGTGCTCGAGCCCGACCGAGAGCCGCAGCAGGTCGCGCGGCGTGGGCGAGCTCGGCCCCTCGACGCTCGCGCGATGCTCGACGAGGCTCTCGACGCCGCCGAGGCTCGTCGCCGGCACCCACACGCGAAGCCGGCGCACGAGCGCGAGCGGATCGCGATCGCCGACGCGGATCGACAGCATGCCGCCGAAGCCGCGCGTCATCTGGCGCACCGCGACCGCGTGCTGGGGATGCGAGGCCAGCCCCGGATACAGCACGCGCGCCTGCGACTCGAGGCGCCGCGCGAGCTCGAGCGCGGTCGCCGCCTGGCGCTCGACCCGTACGAACAGCGTGCGCATCCCGCGCAACAGCAAATACGCCTCGACCGGGCCGAGCACGGCGCCTTCGTGGCGGCGCAGCGAGCCGAGCTCGTCCCACACGGCGTCGAGCCGCGCGGTCACGATCGCGCCGGCGAGCACGTCGGAGTGGCCGCCCAGGTACTTGGTCGCGGCGTGGACGACGAGATCGGCGCCGAGCGCGAGCGGCCGCGTGTGCACCGGCGTCGCGCACGTCGAATCGACCGCGCACACCGCGCCGGCCGCGTGCGCGAGCTCCGCGACCGCGGCGATGTCGGTGACGTCCCACGTCGGGTTCGCGGGCGTCTCGATCCACACCATCCGCGTCTGGCCGGGGCGGAGCGCGGCGCGCACGGCGTCGAGATCCGTCATGTCGACCAGATCCACGGTCACGCCCCAGCGCGCCGCGAACGCGACGAGCCAGTCGCGCAGCCCGAAATACATCACGCGCGGCGCGACGACGTGCGCACCCGGCGCCAGCACGGCGCGGATCGCCGCCGTGCACGCCGCCAGCCCCGACGCGAACAGCATCGCGCCCGCGCCGCCCTCGAGCTGCGCGAGCACGCGCTCGACGTGCAGGTACGTCGGGTTCTTGTCGCGCGTGTAGTCGCGGCCGTCGATCAGCTGGTACGCGTCGTCGCGCGCGTACGTGGTCGACAGGTGGATCGGCGGGACGATCGCGCCGGTCGCCTCGTCGCGCGCGCCGCCGGCCTGCGCGGCGAGCGTCTCGGGCGTCACTTCTGCTCCGGCTCGTGCTCGCCGGGCAACACGAACCCGTAGCGCGTCATGATCTCGCGGCCCTCGGGCGAGCCGATGAACGCGGCGAGCTGGCGCGCCGCATCGGCCTCCTCGCCGTTGCCGCACACGACCAGCTGCTGGACGAGCGGATCGTAGAGCGACTGATCGATCTTCAAGAACGAGCCGCCGTCGGTGACGACCGCGAGCGACAGGGCGACCAGCGCGGCGTCGACCTGGCCATCCTGCGCGTACTTCATGGTCGCCTGGATGTTCTCGCCGAGCACGACGCGATCCTTCAGCTGATCCCACAGCCCGGACTTCTCGAGCACCTGCTGCGCCGCCTTGCCGTACGGCGCGTGATCGGGGTTCGCGATCGCGATGCGCTTGAACCGCGGATCCGCGAGATCGGCGAGCTTGGCCGGCGCGGCGACGCCGGGCGGGCACCACACGACGATCCGGCCGCGCGCGTACTCGTGCACCGACGCGGCGTCGCAGTGCCCCGACTGCACGGCCGCCGTCACGTAGCCGTCGTTCGCGGCCGCGAACAGGTAGTAGGGCGCGCCTTGCTCGATCTGCCTCGCGAGCAGGCCACTCGAACCGAAATCGAAGATCGGGTGGATCCCGGTCTTGTGTTCGAACGCCGTGCCGAGCTCCTCGAACGCGCGCGTCAGGTCCGACGCGGCGGCGACCCGTACCGTTTTGCCGTGCCCTTTGCCCGAGCACGCGACGAGCATCGCGACAACCAGCAAACGCGAACCGGCCACGGCGCGAGGGTAACGCGGTATAAGGAGGGAATGGAACGTCGGGTGGTGATCATCGAAGACGAGCGCGATGTGTCGCGCCTGCTCGAGTTCAACCTGCGCGGCGCGGGCTACGCCGTCACGTGCGCGAGCTCGGGGCAGGAAGGCCTCATCGCGGTGCGCGCGAACAAGCCCGACGTGGTCGTGCTCGACCTGATGCTGCCCGATCAATCCGGCTACGACGTCTGCAAGATGATCCGCGCCGACGCCGAGATCGACGACGTCGGCGTGCTGATGCTCACCGCGAAGGGCGAGGCGGAGGATCGCATCCTCGGCCTCGAGGTCGGCGCCGATGACTACGTGGTCAAGCCGTTCGTCGTGCGCGAGGTCGTGCTGCGCGTGACCGCGCTCGCGAACCGCCTCGCCGAGCGCCGCGCGGTGCCGGCGTCGAACCCGGGCGGCGCGCTGCTCAAGGCCGGCCCGATCGAGCTCGATCCGATCACGCACGACGTGCGCATCTCCGGCGCGCCGACCCAGCTGCGCCCACTCGAGTACAAGTTGCTCCAGCTGCTCGTGTCGGATCCCGGCCGCGTGTTCTCGCGCGAGGAGCTGCTCGAGCAGGTGTGGGAGATGCGCGGCGATATCAACACCCGCACGGTCGACGTTCACGTGCGCCGGCTGCGCGTCAGCCTCGGCCCTGCGGCCGACGTGATCGAGACCGTGCACGGCTTCGGCTATCGCGCGCGTCGCGACAATCCGTAGCGTGAAGAGCTCGCTCCGCAATCGGCTGCTCGCGCTGTTCCTCGTGCTCGTCGTCGTGGTCGGCGCGCTCACGTTGCTCGGCATCGAGCACTCGCTCGCCGACGACTTGCTGTCCGCGCTCGACACCCGCCTGACCTCGCAGGGCCGCGCGGTCGCGACGTGGCTCGAGACCGCGCGCCACATGGACCAGCTCGCACCGCGCCTCGCCGCCGTGACCGGCACGCGCATCACGATCGTCGGCGCGGACGGGCTGGTGCAGGGCGATTCGCTCGAGCCCTCGACCGTCGGCCGGCCGATCGGCTCGGCGTGGGAGGTCGTGCGCGCGCGCCACGGCGAGGTCGGCCGCGCGGTGCGCGAGCTGCGGCCCGACGAGGACAAGCAGTACCTGGTGGCGGTGCCCGGCGATCAGGGCCGTGTCATCCGGCTGGCCGTGCCGCTCGGCGACATCATCGAGACCCGCGCGCGCATGCGCAACCGGCTGATGATCGGGTTCGGTGCCGGCTTTCTCGGCGCGCTGTTGTTGTCGTGGATCTTCGTGCGCGCGATCACCAAGCCGATCCAGGCGATGACGCGCACCGCCGAGCAGCTCGCGCAGGGCCGCTACGACGTGGCCAAGCCGATCGAGGCGACCGAAGCGGGCGGCGAGCTCGGCGTGCTCGCGCGCGCGATGATGCACATGGCTGGCGAGGTCAAGTCACGCATCCACGAGCTGACGCAGCAACGCGATCTGTTGTCCGTGATGTTCGCCGAGCTCGTCGAAGGCGTCGTGCTGGTCGACGAGCGCGGCTCGATCGTGCTCGCGAACGAGATCTCGCGCCCGCTGGTCGGCGACGAGCGGTTGCCGCCGGGGCTGCACGGCTTGGTCGAGCGCGCGCTCGGCGGCGAGGCCGATGTCGAGGAAGAGCTCGAGCTCGCCGGGCGGATCGTGCGCGCGAGTGCGCGCCGGCTCGCCGAGCGCACGTCCGACGCGGCCGCCGCGATCCTCGTCTTGTACGACGTCACGCGCATGCGCGCGCTCGAATCGGTGCGGCGCGAGTTCCTGTCGAACGCGGCGCACGAGCTACGCACGCCGGTGACGTCGATCTCCGGCTACGCCGAGACGCTGCTCGGCGGCGGCGTCGATGCCGAGACGTCGCGCGAGTTCTTGCAGACGATCCATCGCAACGCGCAGCGCATCGCCGGGCTGGTGTCGGACCTGCTCGTGCTCGACCAGCTCGGCTCGCGCGCCGCGACGATCGGCGAGCGCATCGCGGTGCCGGTCGCGCAGGTGGTCGGCGACGCGGTGCGCACGACGAAGGGCGTGTCGCCCGGCGCGCAGATCGAGGTCGACGTGGCGGACTCGCTCGCCGTGCTCGCGACGCGCGACGGCCTCGATCACGTCGTGCAGAACCTGATCGACAACGCCGTGAAGTACGGCGGCGGCACGACCGTGCACGTCCGCGCGCAGCGCGAAGATCACCGCGTGCGCGTGTCGATCAGCGACGCAGGCCCCGGCATCCCGAAGGGCCACGAGGACCGCGTGTTCGAGCGCTTCTATCGCGTCGACGCGGGCCGCTCGCGCGATCGCGGCGGCTCCGGCCTCGGCCTCGCGATCGTGAAGTCGCAAGTCGACGCGATGGGAGGCAGGGTCTGGGTCGAGCAGGCGAATCCCGGGGCGAGGTTCGTCGTCGAGCTTGACTCGGTGTAGGACCGAGACCGAGACCGAGACCGAGACCGAGACCGAGACCGAGACCGATTCCGATTCCGATTCCGATTCCGATCCCGATCCCGGATCCGAAGTCCGGATCCGGGTCCGAGTCCGGATCCGGATCCGGATCCGGACCGGAGCCTCGGCGCGGCTTCGCCCGCTGCGGCCCGTAGACCAGCCCGCACAGCCGGTCGCGCTCGGCCGCGAACGGCGGCTCGAGCAGCGCGCCGCGCGCGCGGTACGCGTCCTTCCCGCGCCTGGCAAGACCACCGCGAGGAGCGAGCCTGCGCGGCTCGCCGACTCTCGCCGGCGCGCCGCGGTGCCAGCGCGGCCAGCGTCGCGACCGCTGTGCGAGTTGCTGCGCCGCGAGAGGGAGCGGTCACCGGCGTCGCGGCCATGGTCGGTCTCCTTCGCGTTCGCCGCCCTCGCGCCAGGGCCGCGCCGCGCGCGCGACGTGCCGCGAAGACCGCGCACGCCCGTGGCGCAGCGCGCGTCACGGCCCCGGCGCGTGTGGCGGCGTGGCCGCGAAAGGAAACCGACCATGACCTTCGACGCCTATGACCGCTCCCTCTCGCTGCTGCGCTGCCTCGCCCCCGCGCTCGAACGCTTGACCGCGATCGACCCCAAGCTCGCCGACCAGCTGAGGCGTGCCGCGCAAAGCATCTCGCTCAACATCGCGGAGGCCAACCGCCGCACGGGACGCGACCGCTGTAATCGCTTCCGCATCGCCCTCGGCAGCGCCGCCGAGGTGTCGAGCTGCCTCGACGCGGCAGTCGTCCTCGGCTACGCGCAGATGGCCGACCACGCCGAGGCGCAAGCCCTCGCCGATCGCGTGCGCGCCATGACCTACCGCCTCGCGAACCCGCGACGCTAGGGCGACCGAGTCCGAACCCGAGTCCGACTCCGACTCCGAGTCCGAAGTCCGAAGTCCGAAGTCCGAATCCGAAGTCCGAAGTCCGATTGCTACCCCAACGAATTGCCCGGATCGATCGGATCGCGCGGGGCGCGGCGCGCGGCGATCATCGAGGCGACGACGCCGATGCCGAGCACGCCGGCGATGATCGCGAGCGTGAGCAAGTGCGGCATCGTGTAGTAGCTGTGCGCGAGCATCTTCGCGCCGATGAACACCAGCAGCAGGGCGAGCGCGATCTCGAGGTACTGGAACTTGGCCATCACGCCGGCGAGCACGAAGTACAGCGAGCGCAGGCCGAGGATCGCGAAGATGTTCGACGTCACCATGATGAACGTCTCCTGGCTGACCGACAGCACCGCCGGGATCGAGTCCATCGCGAACACGATGTCGGTGAGCTCGACGACGACGAGGCACACCGCGACCGTGGTCAGCGCGCGCCGGCCGTCGAGCACGACCGAGAACGCGCCGCCGAAATCGCCTTCGATCACGCGGATGAAGCGGCGCACGAAGCGAACCGCGCGGTGGCTGTCGCGCTCGTCGCCGTCATCGTCGCCGCCGCGGAACAGCTGGATGCCGTTCCACACCAGATAGGCGCCGAACAGATAGAAGATCCAGTCGAAGCGCGCCGCGATGTACGCGCCGCCGCCGAGCAGCGCGAACCGGAAACCGATCGCGCCGAGGATGCCCCAGAACAGCACGCGGTGCTGGTACTTCATCGGCACGCGGAACTGCTTGAACACGAGCGCGATGACGAACAGGTTGTCGACCGACAGCGCCTGCTCGAGCAGGTACGCCGACACGTACGTGATCGCCGCGTCGGCGCCGTCGGCATGACCGGGCGGGCAACCGCTGAGGTGCGCGCCGCCCAGGTTGTTCTCGTAGATGAGAAACACGACCCCGGAGAACGCCAGGCCGAGCGCCACCCAGCACGCCGTGGCGAGCGCGGCACTGCGCAGCGTCGGTTCCTTCGCCTTGCGGTTCAGCACGCCGAGGTCGAAGACCAGCAGCAGCGCGACCAGCGCGAAGAATCCGAGCCAAAACCAGGCCATCGCGGGGGACCTAGACCATGCCTACGGCCCGAGCCCCAGGCAAGGATTCCTCGGAGCAATGCGGACCGACGCTTGCAATTCCGTACAGCATGCAACTGACGCTCGATCGAGACCAGGCTTCGGTGCTGCGAGACATCCTGCAGGGATCGCTGACCGAGCTTCGCGTCGAGAGCGCGCGCGCCGATAGCCACGACTATCGCGCCGTGCTTCATCGCCGCGAGCGCGCGGTCGAAGCCATGCTCCGGCAGCTCACCGGCGAGGAACCTCGCACGCACCTCTAGCGGAAGACTCCGCGCGCCACGAGGATCGCGACGAGCGCGCGCGTGAACGCGGGCGCGTCCTTCGAGTCCAGATGCGAGGTGTCGGGGCAGGCGAACGCGCGTAGCTCCGGGTAGTCGGCGAAGTGGATCGCGAGCGCGTGCGTGCGCGCGGCGAAGCGGTCCCAGTAGCGCACCTTCGGGGCGTCGCGCTGATCGGCGGCCCAGCGCTCGTCGCAGGTCGGCATGCGGACGTATACGACGCGGCCGCCGCGCGCCTGGATCGCATCGATATAAGGCTCCATCTGTGCCACCGCGCCGAGCCACGCATCCGAATCATCGTGGTCGACCGGCGGCGTCGCCGCGATGCGCGCGAGTTGCTTGCGACGCAGGTCCGCGCCGCGCAGCGTGAAGTCGCCGTACTGCGTGCGATCCGCGAACGTCCTGACGTACGGCGGGACGCGCCAGCCGTTCTCGAAGTAGTGCAGGCCGCTGTCGGACAGCAACGCGAACGTGCTCTGCACGTGGGTCGCGAGCCAGCGCTCGATCATCGCGCCGGGCTCGCGCCACCGGCGGTGAAACGCGCGCACGTACGCGGCCTGGCGCGGCAGGTTGTCGAGCGTGATGCCGGTCTCGGTCGTGTCGACGATGGCCACGCCGCGGAAGTCGGGATCGGCCGCGAGATCGACGAGCGAGCCGGCCGGCTGCGAGCCGTCGACCGCGAGCTGCACCGGCGTCCAGCCCGGCAGCGCGTGCTCGAAGGCATCGCGCGAGAACGCGAGCAGGATGCGCGACGTTCCGAGCAGCGCGACCGCGTGCGGATCGCCGTCGACGCGCGCGCGCTGCCACGCCCACGCGTATTCGTCGTCCTTCACCGACGGCCGGTAGCCGCGCGCGCGCACGAAGACCTCGAGCGCGCCGAGCGCGAGCACGATCGCGAGACCCGCGGCAAGCCACGTGCGTCCCCACGGCCCGGCGGGAACCGGGCGCGCCGGCTCAGAACTGGAAATAGATGAAGGCACGATCGACTCCTGAGAACACGGCGAGTGCAACGACGGCGACCGCGAGCGCGGCCGAGCGAACCGGCCACGAGGCGCGCGCGACGGCGGCCTCGAGCGTCGTGTCGCGCAACCACCAGTGCGCGGCGACGAGGCCGGCGACGACGATCGCGCCGGTCCACCAGTTGGGGTGCATCGGGCCGGCGCCGAAGCCGAGCATCGCGGCGACGATCTTGAACGCCAGCCCGAACGTGGGCGCGCGGAAGAACACCCACGCGAAGCACACGAGCGCGAACGTCGCGAGCGCGAGCGCGAACCGGCCGGCCGCGCTCGTCCACGGCGCGTAGCGCGCGCGTAGCCAGCGCTCGCCGACGAGATACGCGCCGTGCAGCCCGCCCCACGCGACGAACGTCCACGAGGCGCCGTGCCAGAGGCCGCCGAGCAGCATCGTGACGAGCAAATTGCCGTGCGTGCGCAGCGGGCCGCGCCGGTTGCCGCCGAGCGGGATGTACAGGTAGTCGCGCAGCCACGTCGACAGCGAGATGTGCCAGCGCCGCCAGAAATCCGAGAACCCGATCGCGGCGTACGGCGCGCGAAAGTTGTCGGGCAGGGCGAACCCGAGCGCGAGCGCGACCCCGATCGCGCACGTCGAGTAGCCGGCGAAGTCGCAGAAGATCTGGCCGGCGAACGCGAGCGTCGCGGCCCATGCGTCGGCGGTCGCGACGTGCGCGGGCGCGGCGGCATATACCTTGTCCGCGACCGGCGCGAGCAGCGCGTCGGCGAGCACGACCTTCTCGAACAGGCCGAGCGCGAGCAGCGCGAGCCCCCAGCCGAGCTGGCCGCCGGTCGCGCGCCGCGGCGACTCGAACTGCGGCACGAGCTCGGTCGCGCGCACGATCGGCCCCGACACGAGGTGCGGGAAGAACGTCACGTACAGCGCGTAGTCGAGGAACGAGCGCGCCGGCCGCGCGCGGCGGAGGTACACGTCGATCGTGTACGACAGCGTCATGAACGTGTAGAACGAGATGCCGATCGGCAGGATGACGTCGGGCTGCCACGCGATGCCGAGCGAGCGCGCGAGGAACCCGGCGTACTTGAAGTAGCCGAGCAGGCCGAGGTTGAACGCGAGGCTGATGCCGAGGAACGCCTTGCGCCGGCGCGGTCGCTCGGTCTTCGTCATCGCCTTCGCGACGAACCAGTCGACGACCGTCGAGCCCCACAGCAACACGACGAACAGCGGGTCCCACGCCGCGTAGAACACGTAGCTGAACCCGAGCAGCGCGAGCTTGCGCGCCGTCCACGGCAGCGGCGAGTAGTGCACCGCGAGCACCACCGCGAAGAAGCAGGCGAACAGGTACGTGTTGAACTGCAGGCGTGAACTGTAACGTCAGTTCACGAGCGCAAACCAGGTACTGGCGATCACGCCGTCGACCTGGGACTGCAGCTCGAGCTCGCTGATGCCTCCGAACGAACCTGACTTGAGGCGCGTGATCGTCAGCTGGAGCTTGTCGCCGTTGTTGCCGGTCGTGCGATCGAGCTGGAACGACAGCTCCGGGCTGGTCTTCTCGAACGTCGACACGGCGTCGACCGGCACGACGGTCCAGTCGGCGGTCGGCGCATCGGCATACAGATCCACCTCGACCGTCTTCGACTGCCCGACCGGGACCGTCACGCCGCGCGTCGTGAACGCGCCTCCCTGGCCGTCATCGATCGAGATGTCGGGCAGGTTCGTCATCGCCTCGACGTATGGCGTCGCCATCACCGGCACGCATGGATCGTGGCCGGCCGCGGCCGAGACGTTCGACCACGTGCGCTGCACCCAGTACGTGCCGAGCAGCGGCTGGAACGACGCCTTCGCCGTCTCGCACATGTCGCCGAGCTCGCCGCCCGGAACCAGACCCCAGATCGCGTGGTCGTCGTCGACGTCGGCGTACGCGGGGTCGGTGTACGGGTGCGGGTCGGTCGACGCCTCGAGGACCTCGTGGCTCGTCGCGATCGTCACGTAGTCGAGACCGGGATACGTCATCGACGAGCACCGCGGCATCACCGCGTAGACGTTGTTGCTGTTGGTCTCGGCGTGATAGCCGCCGTAGTCGACGCAGCTCGTGCCGTTGCCGGTGATCGTGACGCCGTCGGGGAAGAACAGCGCGTAGATCGTGTTGGCGTCGTCGGCCGGCCAGCCGCCGGTGCCGCCGGCATGCGCGTCGACGAGCGCCTGGATCGCGTTATCGTCGGTCGGCGGCGTCTCGGTCGCGATCACGGTCGGCGCGATCGTCAGCGTGCCCACGCCGTACTCCTGCGAGATCGCCGTCCAGTACGACGACGAGGGTAGCATCGCCAGAAAGTCTTCGACCGTCGCCTGCGCGGTGCCATCGCCCGCGAAGAACACCGGCACGACCTTCGGCGCGGCGAGCACGTGGCCGCCGTCGCTGATGACCGTCGGCTGGGTCGGCATCCCCATCACGATGTTCTGCGCGTCGATCGCCGCATCGGGCGCGGGCGGAGCCGCGTCGGGACCTTCGTGGCCCTTGTTGTTGCTGCTGCTGCACGCTGCGATCACGAGGAATGCGGTGGCCCACCTGGTCATGCCGGGATTAGGCGCCGCGCACGCGGGATCGTGCGCTGGTCGCGTGCTCACGCCTGTTAACGAGGCGCGGCGCGCTGGCATCGTTTGCGCGAATTGCGCAGGGAGCGACGTCGGCTCAGCTCAGAGTTGCCAGGAGCTTCTCGATCTCGTCGTGGGGCTTGCTGAGGCCGAGCTTCGCGAACATCGCGATCGCGTCGCGCAGCATGTCCTTGCCATCGGCGACCGCGCCGGTCTCGGCCTTGAACCGGCCGAACGCGACGAGCGCCTTGCCGAGCTGCGCCTCGTGATGGATCGAGCGCAGCACCTCGATGGCCTGCTCGTACGCGACGGCGGCATCGTGCGCGTCGCTCGAGTCGCTCGACACGTCGTAGAGGCTCGCCGACAGCACCTCGCCGATCGCGAGGTAGGCCTGCGCCTCCTTCTCGCGCAGCCCGGCGCGGCGTGCGACGTCGAGCGCGCGCTCCGCGAGCTCGCGCGCGGCCTGCGGATGCCCCGACAGCCGCTCGAGCGTCGCGAGGTGACGGCAGCACTCGGTCTCGAGCCCGCGATCCTCGACGTCCTCGATGATCTCGAGCGCGTTGTCGAGCCGGCGGCGCGCCTCGTCGAGCTTGGTCTCGACCAGCGCGAGCTCGCCGAGATTCGTGAGGATCAACGCGGCCAGCGGCAACGCGCCGATGCCCTCGGCTTCGGGCAGCGCGGCGAGCCAGCCCGCGCGCGCCTCGGCGAGGTCGCCGAGCTCGAACGCGAGCGCCGCGAGGTTGTTCTGCGAGACGATCTGACCCCAGCGGTCGCCGCTCTGCTTGCGCAGCTCGAGCGCCTCCTTGTGGCACGTGTACGCGGCCTCGTAGTGGCCGCGATCCGCTTGCACGTCGCCCAGCCGCGACAGCGACGTCGCGATCGCGCGCTTGTCGCCGCGCTTGCCGCGCCGCGCGAGCGCCTCGGCGATCTTGCCGTGCGCCTCGTCGTAGCGGCCGAGCATGTGCAGCGTGCGGCCGATGTCGTCGAGCGATGCCGCGACACCGCGCCCGTCGCCGGCCGAGCGGAACAGCTCGTGTCCGCGCTCGAGATATTCGAGCGCGAGCTTGAGATCGCCCTTGCGCCGCCACACGCGGCCCATCTTGTTGAACGCGACCGCCGCCTTCGTCTTGCTCGCCGCGACCCACGACAGCCGCAGCATGCGCTCGAACGCGCCGAGCGCGGCCTCGAAGTCGCCGATCAGCTCGTAGATCGAGCCGAGGTCGTGCCAGAGCTGGATGCGCTCGGCGGCGTCGCCGAAAGCCTGCGGCCCGATGCACGCGAGTGCGCGGTCGTACAGCCGGATCGCCTTCTCGTTCGCGAACTGCGCGCGCGCGGCTTCGGCCGAGCGGCGGTAGCAACGGGCTGCCTCGCGCGCATCGCCGGCGAGCGCGTAGTGGCGCGCGACCTCTTCCTGCGTGGCCGGCGTGCGGCCTTCGGGGTGCAGCTCGAGCCAGCGCGCGACGACGCCGTGATAGCCGCGCCGCTTGCCCTCGTCGATGCCCTTGTAGACGAGCTGCCACAACCGCGCGTTCGCGAACCGCAGCTCGCGCTCGCCCGTCATCGACGACTGCGCGACGTCGACCAGCCACTCGCGCTCGACGAGCTTGCCGACCGCGGCGACCACCGACAACCGCGAGTGATCGCCCGACGCCGCGATCTCGGCGAGCGTCGGCCCGTCGGGATCCGGTGCGCCCTTGGCGGCGACCTGCGAGGCGCGCTCGAGGCCGAGCACGGCGTCGAGCCACGACGTCTCGCCGATCACCGCGGCCATCTCGAGCACGCGGCGCTCGGTCGCGTCCATCACGCGCAGGCGTGCCGCGACCAGCTCCTCGTACGTCGCGGGCAGCGCGACGGACGCCAGCCGCGACGGCTCGATGCGCCACATCACGCCTTCGCGCGCGATCACGTCGCTCTCGAGCAGGAATCGCACGAGCTCCTGGATCGCGCGCGGCGAACCGCCGAGCCGGCGCGCGTGCGCGACGAGCGGCGCCGGCACGTTCGGCAGCTGCTTGCACAGCTCGCGCAGCAGCGCCTCGGCCTCGGCGGCGTCGAGCGGGCCGAGGTCGAGCTTGACCGGCGCGACATCGCCGTCGCCGAACGCCGCGTGGCGCTGGTACAGCTCCGGCGTCGCGGTCGTCACGATCGCGACGCGCTGCTCGCGCAGACCGGCCGCGAGGTAATGCAGGAAGTTGATCGTGTCGTTCTCGCACGCCTCGAGGTTCTCGATGACGAGCACGACGGGGCGATGCTCCGCGATCGCGGTGAGCACGCGCTTCAGCGCCATGAACACGCGCGCCTCGAGGCGCTGCGCCGAGTCGAGCAGCGGCGCCACGACCGGGCTGTCGTCGAACGGCACGCGCAGCAGGTGGGCGATCAGGTGGGCGACCTCGGTGACGCGCGCGGCCGGCAGCACCTCGGCGACGCCGTGCTGGATGCGGTCGCGGCTCTCGCTGGCCTCTTCGCCGGCGACGATGCCGAAGTGCGCGGTCAGCGCGCGCGCGACCGGGCCATAAGCGTGCGCGTGCTCGTCGGCCGCGCCGGTGAGCACGAGCGAGTCGGGGTGGGCGGCGCGGACGTGGGCGATCGCCTCGTCGAGCGCGCGGGTCTTGCCCATGCCGGGCTCGCCGGCGATCGTGGCGAACGCGAGCCCCGCGCCGTCGCACGCGCGGTCGAGCAGGCGCGTCAGCTCGCGCATGAGCGCGGCGCGGCCGGTGAACTGGGCGCGCAGGTCGTACGCGGACGGCCGGGTGATCGCGGTCAGCTCCCCGGAGCGCGCCGGGTCCTCGTCATCGGGGAAATCTGCCGCATCGTACGTCGGCGTCGGCTCGGTTCCGCCGGCTTCGGGCTCGTGGGCCGGGGTATGCGTGTCCCAGGTCAGCGGGGCCATGGCGATCCATTCGGCGCCGCTGTCGGAAGCGCTCCTAAGCTTTGAGTATTCCATGTGAATTCCACGATTCCGCGACGGGTCCGGCCCAGGTAGGCGCGGGGAAGCTAATGTGGTTCGATGTGGTTGTCAACCACTCACGAAGAAACTTCAAACGAGATCGCCGCTACAACTGTTACAGCCCCGTGCGCTTCGCGCACCGGCCGGGCAGGGCGGCTCGATAGGTCTCGGTTCGCTTCTGGACGGCATCGGGGATGACGCGCGGCGTCTTGCGGTCGCGCAGGAAGTAATGAAGCGAGACCGGGAGGATCGGATCCTGGTTGCTCGCGAGCCGGCGGCAATTCTCGGCCTCGAGGTCGTCGAACACGCCGGCGATGATCTTCGCGGTGATCGGCTTCACGTCGTGCATGAGCACGATGCCGCCGTTCTGCGCGAGGATCATCTTCAGCACCTTCTTGCGCAGGCGATCGGCGTCATGGGCACGCCAGTCGAGCGTGTCGATCGACCAGATGACCTCGGTGACGCCGAGCTTCGCGAGCCGCATGCGCCCGGCGCCCGACAGCGCCCCGTACGGCGGTCGGAACAGGCCGATCGGTCGCTTCGCCTCGGTGGCGAGCGTCCGGATCGAGGCGTTGATCTCCTTGTCGAGCTGCGCGCCGGTCGCGGCCTTGAGGTTCGGGTGGGTCGACGAGTGGTCGCCGACCGTGAAGCCGTCGGCGAGCTCGCGGGCGAGGAGGCCGCGGCCGAGCTCGCCGTGCTTGCCGGCGATGCGCGACGTGACGATGAAGAAC
Source organism: Kofleriaceae bacterium (assembly GCA_036490935.1). Taxonomy (GTDB): domain Bacteria; phylum Myxococcota_A; class Polyangia; order Haliangiales; family Haliangiaceae; genus JABFXX01. Next base: position 41,677 of record DASXCY010000144.1, read on the forward strand.
GTCGCGGGGATATCGTACTTCTCGAGCGCGTCGATGACCGACGGCGTGGTCTCGGGGTTGGGGCCGTCGTCGAACGTGAACGCGACCACGCCGTGGACTTCTTCGCCCGAGACCCGGCTGGCCTTGCCGAGCACGGGGTCATCGGTGAGCTGCGTGAGGTCGTCGGCGTGTGCGGCGCTCGCCGCGACGCACACCGCGAGCACGAGCCACCTCATGGGTGAAACCTAGCACTACAATGTCGGCGGTGTTCCGCGTCGTCTCGACCTCGCCGCTGCCGATCGATCTCGGCGCGCAGCTACCCGGCGCGCGCGTCGAGGTGGCGGAGACGTGGGCGGGGCTCTCTGGCCTCGACCTCGGCGACGCCGACGCGCTGGTGTGCCTGCTGCTCGATCGCGTCGACGCCGCGGTGCTCGCGCGGGCGCCGCGCCTGCGCGTGATCGCGAACTGCGCGGTCGGCTACGACAACGTCGATCTCGCCGCCGCGACGGCCGCCGGCATCGCCGTGACGAACACCCCCGACGTGCTGACCGAGGCCACCGCGGAATTCACCTGGGCGCTGATCCTCGCGGTCGCGCGCCGCTTGCCGGAGGCCGCCGAGCTCGTGCGCGCGGGCACGTGGCCGGGCTGGCGGCTCGACCAGCTGCTCGGCATCGAGCTGGCCGGCAAGACGCTCGGCATCGTCGGCATGGGCCGGATCGGCCGCGCCGTGGCGCGCCGGGCCGACGCGTTCGGAATGCGGGTGATCGCGGCCGGGCGCGGCGGCGGCGTCGACGAGCTGTGCGCGACCGCCGACGTGATCAGCCTGCATTGCCCGCTGACGCCCGAGACGCTTCATCTGATCGACGCGGCGCGGCTGGCGCGCATGAAGCCGAGCGCGATCGTCATCAACACGGCGCGCGGCGGCTGCGTCGACGAGGCGGCGTTGATCGACGCGCTCGCCCGCCGGCGCATCTTCGGGGCCGGCCTGGACGTGTTCGAGGGCGAGCCCGCGGTCGACCCCAGGCTGCGAGCCGATCCCCGACTCGTCTTGGCGCCGCACCTCGGATCGGCTACCACCGAGACCAGGACTGCAATGGCTCAGCTATGTGCGGATGCGGTGATCGCGGTGCGCTCGGGGCGCCGGCCGGTCCATCTCGTCAACCGGGAGCTCGTGCTGCATGCCTGATCCGCACGTGCTCGTCGTGACCAGTGCGGGCGCCGCGGCGTCCGCGGTCGTGCCGGTGCTCGCGGCGATCGAGGCGGCCGGCATGCGCGTGCGCGCGATCGACGTCGGCCAGGCGGGCGGCGGCGGCGGCGGCATGACCGATCGCGTGCGGCGCGCGCTGCTCGGCGAGGGCGCGGAGCGCAAGCTGCGCCGCGAGCTCGAACAGAGCCCGCCCGATGCCGCCGTCGTGTTCGACCCGCATGCCGCGCTCGCGCTCACGGTCGCGCGCGATCAGGTGACGAACCCGGCGCCGGTGATCGCGGTCGTCGGCGAGCTCGATCCGCCGGCGGCGTGGGCGCAGACCGACGCGGATCGGTTCGTCGCGATCGACGAGCTCGCGGCGGTCGCGCTGGCCGATGCCGGCGTCGAAGGCGAGCGCATCCTCGTGGTCGGCGCGATCGGCGAGCGCGCGTTCGCCGAGGCCGGCATGCAAGATCGGGCCGGGCTGCGCGCGCGGTTCAAGGTCGGCGGCAAGGTCGCGCTCGTCGAGGTGGGCGGGCTCGGCGGCGAGCTCACCGGCCAGCTGGTCATGCAGCTGTCGCTGCTCGATGCCGGCGATTCGATCACGTACCTGTTCGACGCCGCCGGAGATGCCGATGCGGCGGCCGTGCTGCGCCGCCAGGTGCCGTCGCTCGGGCTCAAGGGCAAGCTGTTCGGCGCGACCGGCGAGGCCGCGCAGCTGTGGCGCGCGGCCGACGTGATCGTCGCGCGCGCCCGGCCGCAGGCGGTGGCGCGCACGCTGCTCGTCGGCGGCAAGCTGGTCGCGCTGGTCGACGATCAGCTGCCGGGCAGCGCGAAGCTCGCGGCGGCGCTCGAGGCGCGCAAGCGCGGCGCGGGCGTGAAGGGCCTGCTCATGCTCGCGAGCGCGCTCGACTCGGCGTTCGGCGGTGCGCATCCCGCGGCCAGCGGCGACGGCGCGGAGCACGTCGCCGACATCGTCGCGGCGGTCGCCGGCGACAAGCGAGGCGTGATCGACGAGCGGCGCGTCGCGGCGCAGGCGGCGACGCGCGATCGCGTGCGTGCGGCGAGCGCGGCGGCACAGGCTGCGGCGCAGGTGACCGCGATGCCCGGCGAGCTCGAGGATCTCGGCGCCGGCAGCAGCAGCGCGGCCGACGTCGACACCTCGGCGATCCCCGACAAGGCCGAGCTCGAGCGGCTGCGCGGCGAGGTCGCCAAGCGCGTCGCCGACATGACGAAGTCGATGGCCGCCTCGCGCGACGCGGCGACCGAGCTCGCGGACAAGGCGAAGGGCGCGGCCGCGCGCGGTCAGGTCGACGAGGCCGCGCAGCTCGAGCGCAAGGCCGACGCCGAGCGCGCCCGCATGCACGCGCTGCTCGCCGAGCTCGCCACGCTCGAGTCCGAGCTCAAGGAGCTCGAGCGCGCGATCGCGCAGCTCGGCGACCTGCCGCCGCGCCCACCGCCGGCGGCCGAGCCGCCGCCGCGCGGCGCGCGCGCGGCCGCTCCGCGGTCTGTCGATGACGAGCTCGAGCGCCTGAAGCGCGGCGGTGGGGGCGGTGGGCCTCCGCCGTCGAGCGCGCCGCCGCCCAAGGGCAAGGCAAAGGCGCAGGCGCAGGACGCGAAGACAGTCGACGACGAGCTCGCGGCGCTGAAGAAGAAGATGCAGCAGGCGCCGCCGAAGAAGAAGTAAGGCCGCCGGGTGCGCGCTACCGCTGCCCAGCGCACGCGACGGTGCGGCACGATGTCGAGGTGGGACACCGCGGGCGGCGGTGGCTCCGGCGGCTTCGCGGCCACGACCGGCGCCGCGGGTTGCGGAGCCGGCTTCGCAACGGTCGCGGGAAAGCCGGCCTCGCGGATCGCGTCGTACGCGGCGTTGATGTTGGCGAGCTCTAGCTGGGCCTTGCGCGCGAGGTCCGGATCGTTCGCGTGGCGATCCGGATGCCACACCTTCGCGAGCGTGTTGCGCGCCTCGCGTACGGCTTGCTCGCTCGCGCCGGGCTCGACCTCGAGCACGCGATACGCATCCCGCAGCTCCACCCCGAGTGCGTAACCGATACACTCGACGCATGGGCTCCGCAGCGGGCGCGTCGGCGCAACTCGGTTCACGCATCACCAGCATCAATCCCGCCACCGGCGAGCCGCTGGGCGAGGTGCCCGACATGGCCGCCGCCGAGGTGCGCGTGGCCGTCGAGGCGGCGCGCGCGGCGCAACGCGCGTGGGGCGAGCTGTCGATCGATGCGCGGTGCCGGCGCGTGCTGCGGTTCGCCGAGGTGCTGATGGCGCGGGCCGAGGAGGTCATCGACCTGCTCGTGCGCGAGGGCGGCAAGACGCGACTCGAGGCGCTCGGCATGGAGGTCGTGCTCGTCGCCGATCTCGTCCGCTACTTCGCGAAGCACGCGCCGCAGATGCTCGCGCCGGAGCCGATTCCGCTGCACCTGATGAAGCATCGCGCGAGCTACTTGCACTTCACGCCGCGCGGCGTGATCGGCGTGATCGCGCCGTGGAACTTCCCGTTCTCGATTCCGATCGGCGAGACGATGATGTCGCTGCTGGCCGGCAACGGCGTCGTGCTGAAGCCGTCCGAGATCACGCCGCTCGTCGCGCTCAAGGCGCGCGAGCTGTACCTCGCGGCCGAGCTGCCGCCGGACCTGTTCCAGATCGTCACCGGCCGCGGCGCGACCGGCGCCGCGCTGATCGACTCCGGCATCGACTACTGCGTGTTCACCGGCTCGGTCGCGACCGGCAAGAAGGTCGCGGCCGCGTGCGGCGAGCGGCTGATCCCGTGCACGCTCGAGCTCGGCGGCAAGGCGCCCGCGATCGTGTGCGCCGATGCCGACCTCGATCGCACCGCGCAGGCGATCGCGTGGGGCGGGTTCGCGAACTCCGGCCAGGTGTGCGCGTCGGTCGAACGCGTGTACGCGGTCGATTCGATCCACGACGCCCTCGTCGATCGTGTCGTCGCCGAGACCCAGCGGCTGCGCCAGGGCGATCCGTCGACGCCCGACGTCGACATCGGCGCGATGGCGTGGGACCAGCAGGTCGCGCACGTCGAGAAGCTCGTCGCGCAAGCGGTCGCCGCTGGCGCGGAAGTCCGGACGGGCGGACATCGTCGTCCGGGCGCCGGACAGTTCTTCGAACCGACCGTGCTCGTGAACTGCAAGCAAGACATGGACGTGATGCGCAAGGAGACGTTCGGCCCGGTCATCCCGATCGCCCGCGTCGCCGACGAGGACGAGGCCGTGCGGCTCGCCAACGACTCGCACCTCGGCCTGCTCGCGTACGTGTTCACGCGCGATCGCGTGCGCGGCAAGCAACTCGCCGAGCGCGTCGAGGCCGGCACCGTGATGATCAACGACGTGCTCGCGACCTATGGCTGTCCGGAGACGCCGTGGGGCGGCGTCAAGCACAGCGGCATCGGTCGCACCCACTCGATCATCGGCCTGCGCGACCTGTGCGAAACCCGCCACGTCAACCACGACCGCGTCGCGATGCCGCGCGAGGTGTGGTGGTACCCGTACAAGGAGTCGACCTACAAAGCGTTGTTGAAAGCTGGTCGATTGTTGTTCGGGAAGCGCTTCTGGCAACGGTAGGACCGGAATTCGCGACCTCTATGACTTCGCACGGTGGAGAGCGCGCTGCCCGCTCGCGCAAACGCTAGCGCTCGGCGACGGGTTCTACCGGCTTAGCGTGGGTACGCGTCCGACGAGCTCCGCATCGTCGGCGACGATCAGGACATCATCATCGCGTTCGAGTCTGTCGCGCTGCCGCCGCTCACGTGGGAGGGTGTGCCGTTTCTCGGTGACGATCCCGAGGACGACGACGAGTGAGCTGGAGCGAGACCACACAACCGATGCGCTTCACGGCCACGCGAGATCGCGTTTGTATGTCGCGAGCTCGGTCGGGGCGAACAGCGCGACGTGATCGATAGTCGCGTTGTTCGGATCGACGAAGACTGCGACGCCGCGCGCGGGCCACACCCACTGTCCCGTGGGGTGTGTGAAGCCCCAGAGCGTGTACGACAGCCGCGCGTCCGGAACGCCGAGCACCTCGATTGCATCGCGAGCTAGGCGCTTCGCATCGAAGTCGATTCGCACGACATCGCCATCGCTGGCGAACGTCACCTCGACTCCGTGATCGAGGTCGATCACGGCGCGCCGGGTCGACACCATGCGGCGCGCACTACCGAGCTCGCGATCGAGACTCCCGACGGCCTGGTCAGGGAGGTCGGCGAGCCCGCACTCGGGTAGGCCCTCCCAGCTCGAGAACGCGAACCGCTGCAGTTGGTCGAGCGCCTCGGCGCAACCCCACGTCACGTTCTCGACATGCACGACGCCGCCGCGCAGCGCGACGCGGATCGAGTGGCTGCGAATCCCATATGTGCGCACCCACTCGAGCGGAATCGCCTCGGCGCTCGCGCCGTAGCTCGCGATCCGCATCCGGAGCTGCGCGACGCCATCGGCGCCAAGCTCGACCGCGAAGTTGCCAGGCTGCGACAGATCGAGCCCGCCGAGATAGCCACCGTCGAGCTCGAACGGCAAATCGACGACGCGGTGGCTCGCCGACAGCCCCACCGAAACCTTGTAGCAACAGTGCGCTCCGCCGCTGAACGAGCTCGCGATCGTGTCGGGCACGTGGTCGCCATCGAAGTCGTAGGCGTGCGCCCAGTTCGGATCCATCGCGTCGGCGACGATCGCGTCACCGGCCGGTGACGCGTCGACATGGTGTTGGACGATCGCCGCGTCGTCGCGCGGCTTGCTCGCGGACTTGCTCGAGCACGCGTACGCGAGGAGCACGAGCCAGCGCATCACTTCCCGTCGTGATGGTCGCACGTACCGGTCGCCCTTCTTGCGTGCGTCTCTACAGCGTTCATGATTTCGTCGCGAAAGGTCGCGCTTCGTCCGTTGTACGGCCAGGCGGGCTCTGGCTCTGGCTCCGCTTGTCGTTCCAATCAGCTCGTGCGGCCGTAGCGATCTTCGAGCCGCACGACGTCGGCGAGCTCGGGCGTCGACACCTCGACGAGGTCGGTATCTTCGACGGCGATCATCCGGTGCCGCAGCCCGGGCGTGATGTGAAACGGCTCGCGCGCGGCGAGCTCCACCTCGCGCGGCGGCTCGCCCTCGGCGAAGTACACGAGCTTCATCCGCCCCGACAGCAGCATGATCGTCTCGTCCTTCACGCGGTGATACTGCAGCGACAGCGCCTCGCCGGCGCGCACGTGCAGGATCTTGCCGACGTAGCGGTCGGTGCGCGCCCAGATCAGCTCGTGACCCCAGGGCTTGTCGACGTGCTCGCTCACTTCTTCGGTGCAGGCGCCGGCGCGGGTGCGGGCGCGGGGGCCGGTGCCGGCGCAGGCGGTGCGTTGATGTTGCTCGTCGCCGTCGGATCCTGCGCGGTCGGCATCTCGACCTTGGGATGCGCGCCCGGGATCTCCTCGCGGCGGTCGACCTTACCGTCGAAGTCGTCGTCGTACAGGATCGCGATCAGCGTGCCATCCTTGTACTGCTCCCAGTAGTCGGGCTTGCCGTCGCCGTTGCGATCGCGCTGCACGCTGATCAGCTGGCCCGACGAGTCGTACTCTTCCTTGACGTCGAGCTTGCCGTCGAAGTTGGTGTCGCGCTCGACCTCGGCGATCACGCCGGTCTTCGGATCGTAAACCGCCGAGTAATCCCACTTGCCGTCGAAATCGAAGTCGGCCTTCTCGTAGATCTTGTTGCCCTTGCGGTTGTACGCGACGACCCAGTCCTTGCGGCCGTCGTGATCGAAGTCGATCTGCTTGCAGGTCAGGAACTCGACCTTGGTGCCGCCTTCGTCCTCGGTCTGATACAGGCGCCACACGTCGGGCTTGTTGTCGTGGTTGAGATCGGCGGTCTGCACCGTCTTGCCGGTGGTGTCGCACAGCGTCGGATCGACCTTGGGGACCGCGACGTCGAGCGAGTCATTCTTAGGCGTCGTGTCCTTGGCGCCGCCCTGACAAGCGGCGAGCGGAACCACCAGCAAATAGGCGAGCTTCTTCACGTCCCGCAGCGTATCGAGCCATGCTCGTCCGCGCAACCGATTGACCCCGTGCATATGGTCACGTAGGGTCACGAACCAGCTTGTCGCGCAAGAAGATCTCGACGACGGTATACATCACGCCCGAGCAAGACGCGCGGCTCAAGGCGTTGCATGGCCGCACGAAAGTGCCCGTCGCCGAGTACATCCGCCAGGGCATCGACCTCGTGCTCGAGAAGTACCGCGATCAGCTCCCGGGTCAGGTAGACCTGCGGCTTCCATCACGCTAATCCTCGCAACGCCCGTGAGTTTTCCCGCCGAGCGGATCCGCAACTTCTCGATCATCGCGCATATCGATCACGGGAAGACCACGCTCGCCGATCGCATCCTCGAAGCGACCGGCGCGGTCACCGACCGCGAGAAGACCGCGCAGATGCTCGACAACATGGAGCTCGAGCGCGAGCGCGGCATCACGATCAAGGCGCAATCGGTCCAGCTTCACTACAAGGCCGACGACGGGCTCACGTACCAGTTTCACCTGATCGACACGCCCGGCCACGTCGACTTTCACTACGAGGTCTCGCGATCGCTCGCCGCGTGCGAGGGCGCGCTGCTCGTCGTCGATGCCGCGCAAGGCGTCGAGGCGCAGACGCTCGCGAACGTGTACGTCGCGCTCGACAACAACCTGGCGATCGTCCCGGTCTTGAACAAGATCGATCTGCCGGTCGCGCGGCCCGACTGGGTCAAGCAGCAGATCGAGGACACGATCGGCCTCGACGCGAGCGACGCGCTGCTCGTCTCGGCGAAGACCGGGCAGGGCGTGCACGAGATGCTCGAGGCGGTCGTGCAGCGCATCCCGCCGCCTCCCGCCGACCGCGAGGCGCCGCTGCAGGCGCTGATCTTCGACAGCTGGTACGACACGTATCGCGGCGTGGTCGTGCTCGTGCGCGTGGTGGCCGGCCGGATCAAGAGGGGCACCAAGCTCCGGTTCTGGTCGACCGAGCAGACGTACGACTGCACGATGATCGCGGTGCGCCAGCCGGCGATGCTCGAGATCGATATGCTCGAGGCGGGCCAGGTCGGTATCCTCGCCGCCGCGATCAAGGACATCGCGCACGCGCGCGTCGGCGACACGATCACGGACGCCGATCGCCCGTGCGATGCCCAGCTGCCCGGCTTCAAGACGGTCAAGCCGATGGTGTTCGCCGGGCTGTTTCCGGTCGACGCCGCCGACTATCAGGACCTCAAGGACGCGCTCGGCAAGCTCGTGCTGAACGATGCGAGCGTGACGTACGAGCCGGAGACGTCGACCGCGCTCGGCTTCGGGTTTCGCACCGGCTTTCTGGGCCTGCTCCACATGGAGATCATCCAGGAGCGGCTCGAGCGCGAGTTCAACCTCAACCTCATCACGACCGCGCCGAGCGTGCGCTATCGCGTCAAGCAGCAGAACGGTGAGGTGATCGAGCTCGACAACCCGGCGAAGGTCCCCGATCAGGGCAAGTACGACGCGATCGAGGAGCCGATCATCGCCGCGACCGTCCACCTGCCGCAGGAGTACGTCGGGCCGATCATGCAGCTGTGCCAGGAGCGGCGCGGCACGCAGAAAGGCCTGCACTACGACCCGGGAGGGCGCGTGCGCGTCGTGTACGAGATCCCGCTGGCGGAGGTGGTGTTCGGGTTCTACGATCGGCTCAAGACGATGTCGCGCGGCTACGCTTCGCTCGATTACGAGCCCGCCGGATATCGCGAGGCCGACTTGATCCGCCTCGACGTGCTCATCAACGGCGAGCGCGTCGATGCGCTGTCGATCGTCTCGCACCGCGATAGCGCGTACCATCGCGGCGTCGAGCTCTGCACGAAGATGAAGGACGTGGTGCCGCGCCAGATGTTCGACGTCGCGATCCAGGCCGCGATCGGCAGCCGCGTGATCGCGCGGACGACGGTGAAGGCCGCGCGCAAGGACGTCACCGCGAAGTGCTACGGCGGCGATATCACGCGCAAGAAGAAGCTGCTCGAGAAGCAGAAGGAAGGCAAGAAACGGATGAAGGCTGTCGGATCCGTGGAGCTGCCGCAGGAGGCGTTCTTGACCATCCTCAAGGTGGATTAGCGTGCGCACCGCATCGCTCGATCGCCGCGTGAAGAAGGAAGCCCGCATCCTCGTGCGCGAGGCGCGCGCCGCGCTCGGCCTCAAGCGTGGGTTGCGCGGCAAGGGCGGCGGCGATCTCGAGCTCGTGACCAAGGAGATCGAGGGCGGGCTAGCGGCCAAGGACTACGGCCGCGTGCGCCGGTTCTTGCCGCACCTCGACGGGCTCGTCGACGAGCTCGTCAAGCGGCCCCCGAAGTCGACGACGCGCGACTACGTCGAATCGATCGGCGCGGCGATCCTGATCGCGCTCGCGCTGCGCGCGTTCGTGATCGAGGCGTTCAAGATCCCGAGCTCGTCGATGTATCCGACGCTCGAGATCGGCGACCACATCTTCGTCAACAAGTTCATCTACGGGATGCGCATCCCGGAGACCAACACGAAGCTGTTCGAGCTGCGCGATCCGCATCGCGGCGAGGTGATCGTGTTCGTGTACCCGTGCGATCCGGATCGCGATTACATCAAGCGCGTGATCGCGCTGGCCGGCGACTCGGTCGAGGTGCGCTGCAACGTCGTGTACGTCAACGGCGAGCCGATCCCGACCGAGCTCGTCGCCGACGTCGGCAAGGTCTCGAACAATCACTGCGTCGACAGCGGCTGCTGCTACGAAGACCAGGACGAGCAGACCGGGGTGTGGACGGCGAAGCGGTGCAGCGAGTACCGCGAGACGGCCGGCGGCCACACGCACGACACTTATCACAACGAGGATCGCCCGGAGAACGACGCGGCCTGGAAGGCCGGCACCAAGACGAGCGGCGACGTGCGCGACTTCCCGCAGTGGGGCGATCTCGACAGCGAGCTCAACCGCTACGCCGGCCCGAGCTGCGCGCGGTCACCCGAGGACGCGCCGCGCGCGGCGACGATCCAGCAGGCTCACGGCAAGATCGTCTCGACCAAGCCGCAGGGCAAGGCCGGCGTGTGCGACCAGCAGCTGCATTACGTGGTGCCCGACGGCCACGTGTTCGTCATGGGCGACAACCGCAACAACTCGAACGACTCGCGCGTCTGGGGCTCGGTCCCGCTCGACAACATCAAGGGCAAGGCGTTGTTCATCTGGCTGTCGTTCAAGGACTACAGCCTGTCGCGGTTCTGGGATCTGAGCGAGATCCGCTGGCAGCGGATCGGCGACTTCGTGAAGTAGGGCTTTGGGCTCTGGGCTTTGGCCAGATCGGATCTGAGCTCTGGCCAAAGCCCGAGGCCCAAAGCCCAAAGCCTCTCAGTGTTGCCTCGGCGTGCCCTTCTTGAGCTGCGCGAAGCACGTCTTCATCGCGTCGGCGATCGCGGTCTCGGCGGCGCCGTCCCAGGAGTAGTCGCGGTCGCGATCGCGGAGCTTGGTGCCGATCTCCTGCTTCACCGTGGCCTGGCCGTCGCCCGTGAAGCCCATCGTGCGACCGGGGATGGTCTCGCCGAGCACGTGGATCGCGAGCCGCACGACCAGCCGCTGCGAGCCCGGCTTGCCTTCCATCGGCTGGAGGTCCTCGCTGGCATCGGAGATCTCGACCGTCACGCGGTAGGCGCTCGCCACGCCCTTCTTGGCCAGGAACCGGCGATACGGCTCGCCGTGATCCTGCTCGGGGTTCGGCGCGTCGCTGCCGAGGTCCGCGACCAGCTGCGGGTCGGTCGCGAACGCCTTCTTGACCTGGGCCTCGACGCGGGGTTGCACTTCCTTCAGGACGTCGGGCTTGACCTTGTCCTTCGCGATGACCTTGACCAGCTCGAAGTGATACTTCGTCGGCCCGGCGAACGCCGCGGTCGCGACCAAACAGACGAGGATCAGGCTCTTCATGGCGCTCGTGTACCACGACCACCATGCGCTCGATCGCCTCGCGCCTCGGGCGGGGGCGCGCATGCTACCGTGGTTCGGTGACCCGGCCGCGCTGGCACGACGTGCTGATCGCCCTGGCGATCGTGGTGCTTGCCGTGGCCGGCGCATGGGCGTTGCGGTGGGATGATGTGCCGCCGCCGAGCCCGCAGCCCGCGACTACCGGACCCGCCGTAAATTCGTCGGCAACTTGACCGTGATTGCCGAGGCTTAGTACGGTTATCGTCGGTACGGGAGGGGACGCGTGCCCCGTCCGCCCAGGAGCCAATGTTCACGATCATCATCCAGGAAAAAGGCGGCGAGCAGCGCCGCATGGTCTTCAACAAGCCTGAGGTGACGATCGGCCGCGTGCAAGGCAACGACATCGTGCTGCCCAAGGGCAACGTGTCGAAGCGTCACGCGCGCATCGTGCTCAAGGACGGCAAGTTCATCATCGTCGATCTCAAGAGCACGAACGGGACGTACGTCAACGGTCGCAAGATCACGAGCCCGCTCGTCGTCAAGGACTCCGACAAGATCTACATCGGCGACTTCATCGTCGGCGTCGACGAGGCCGCGAGTGGCGAAGGCGATGGCCCGTCGGAGACAACGACGTCGCCGCCCGGCGGCGATCGCATGCAACCGATGATGGACGCGCGCCCGCCGCGGCCGACCGAGGCCGCGCCGCAGGCGATGTCGATGTCGATGCCGATGCCGACCCCGCTCTCGAATCCGCCGCCGCCGGCCGGGCCGCCGCAGCACATGGCGCAGCCGATGGAGCCGCCGCAACCGCCGCAACCGCCGCAACCGCCGCCGCCCGCACCGGGCCGCACGCTGCCGCCGCGCGCTCCGGGGCCGAGCCGCGATCTCGGCGGTCCGCCGCGCGAGCCGCCGCCGCGCGAGCGCCCCGCGCCGGGCGACATGCCGCCGATCTCGGCGCCGCCTCCGGGCCGCGTCGGTCGTCCGGGCGGCACGATGCCGCCGCCGAGCTTCGGCGGTCCGCCCGCCGGCGCGCCGCCCGTCGCGATGCCACCGCCGGTCGCGCCCGCGCCCAGCCCGACGATGGCCGATCCGCATTTTCCACAGCCCATGGCGGCACCCGCGCCGGTCGCGCTGCCGCCGCCGGCACCCGCGCCGGTGGCGCCGCCCGTCGCGTTCAGCTCGGTGCCGGCCGCCGCACCCGCGCAAGCGCCGGTCGTGCCGCTGCAGCCGGGGCCCGGCACCGGCCGGGGCCGCCAGCTCGCCGGCGTCGGGGCGAAGAAGATCATCGGCCGCGCGCTGTCGGTGCCGAGCAAGCGCGGCGTGCACCTCGAACCGCTCGATCCGAAGATCGTGAAGATGCTCGATCTCCAGTCGAGCATCCTCGAGCGGCTGCGCGCGAAGCTCGATCTCGACAAGATCCCGATGGAGCGGCTGCACGAGGAAGACCTGTGGCAGCGCGCCGAGCGCGCGACGATCGACCTCGTCGAGACGCTCGAGACCTCGGGCGAGCTGCCGAAGTACATCGATCAGGACACGCTGATCAAGGAGACGCTCAACGAGGCGCTCGCGCTCGGTCCGCTCGAGGATCTGTTCGCCGACGAGAAGATCGACGAGATCCTGATCGATCGCCGCGATCGCGTCGTGGTCGGCAAGGACGGCCTGCTGCGCGGCTCGGGCAAGGCGTTCTCGAGCGACGACGTGTTCGAGCGCGTCGTCAAGCGGCTCGTCGCCGAGGCCGGCAGCGTCATCGATGACGTGCACCCGATCGTGGATCTGCGCATGCGCGACGGCACACGCCTGACCGCTGCGGTCGCGCCCGTCGCGTCGCGTGGCGCGTGTCTCGTGCTGAAGAAGCCGCCGTCGCACATGCCGCAGCTCGCGGATCTCGTGCAGCAGGGCGCGCTGTCGAACGGCATGGCCGACTTCCTCGCGACGTGCATCGCGGCGCGCCGCAACGTGCTCGTGTGCGGCGGCTCCGGCTCGGGCAAGACGACGGTGGTCGCGGCGCTCGCGGCGGCCTCACCGCCGGGCGAGCGCGTGGTGTCGATCGAAGATGTCGCGGAGCTGTCGATCGCGCGCGACGAGTGGATCCAGCTCGAGACCCGGCCCGGCAACGCGAAGGGCCCCGAGGTCGACCTCGGCTCGCTGCTCGACGCCGCGCTGCGGCTGGCGCCCGACCGGCTCGTGATCGGCGAGGTGCGCGGCCGCGAGGCCCTCTCGGTGGTGTCGGCGCTGACGTCGTCGGTCGACGGCGCGATCGTCGGCATGACCGGCGACGGCGCGAACGCGGTGCTGCACCGGCTCGCGACGCTCGTGCGCGCGACCAGCCCCGGCGCCGACGCCGCGGTGCGCGAGCTGTGCGCGAGCGCGTTCGAGATCGTGCTGCACGTCGCGCGTCACGCCGACGGAACGATCAAGGTGCATTCGATCGAGGAGATCGTCGGCATCACCGACTCCGCGTTCGAGACGCAGACGCTGTTCCAGCTGTCGGGCAACAGCTTCACCGCGACCGGCACGGTGCCGCGGTTTTATTCAGAGCTCGAGGCGCGCGGGATTCCGGCCGATCAGGCCGTGTTCCGGTAGCACGCGGCGCGCTGCGCCGGCGCGACTCAGGCGAGCCGCTTCGCTAGCTCGAGCACCTCGAGATCGCGCGGCCACACCGCGCGCAGCAAGTCCACGAGGCCCTTCGCGCTCGCGCGATCGCCGGCGTCGAGCCGCTCGCGTGCGCCCTCGAGCTGATCGCGCTTCAAGCCGGGCGCGAGCAGCGACGCCTTCGTCGCCGCCTCGGCGCGCACCATGTCGTCACCGGCGCGCACGGCGATCCGCGCGACCTGCGACCAGAAGTAGCCGGCCTGCGCGTGCTGCACGCCTTCGGCCGCCTCCGCCGCCATGCGCGCCTCGTCGATCGCGCCGCCGACCTCGCCGAGTCGCTCCGACACGCGCGCGAGATCGAGCCACGCCCAGAAGAACGCGGGATCGTCGGCGACGACCTGCTCGAGCTCGTTACGCGTGTTCTCCGCGGCACCTTGCTCGAGCAGCACGTGAGCGAGCCGCCAGCGCGGTCCGGGCGCCGCCGGATCGCGCTTGAGCTGCGCGCGCAGCTGGCGCTCGCGGACGACCGGCAAGATCTCGCCATCCTCGTCGAACACGTCGTCGGCGTACTCGCCATCGCGATCGAACAGCAGCGCGAGCGCGTCGACCTGGCCGGCGAGCCAGCGATCGAGCCGCGTGCCTTCGCACACGTCGTCTTCGATCGACGCATCGCCGCGCCATACCCTGCTGCGCGGATCGACCGATACCGCGTCGCCGTCGACGGTCGCGAACCGCCACCGCATGCCGCCGCCTGGCTTTCCGTACAGGTCGGGGCCGATTCCGAGCAACGCGGACCGATCAAAGGCGGCCTCGCGCGCCGGCACGAGCTCGAGGGTGTCGATGAACAGGCGCGCGCCGCCGGTGCGCGCATAGAGCTCGATCAGCGGCTCGGGCAAGCCCGGCGGGAGATCATCTTCCGGATCGGCGACGTCGTGCAGGCCGGGCGGCGCGTCCGCGAGCGCGCGAAACACGCGATCGAGCGGCTCTTCGTCATCGCGGCGCTTCGCCATCGCTCCATTGTATCCGCTCAGTGCGCGAGCGGTAGCGCGCCGATCGCGACGATCGGCTCGCCCTGCGCGTCCGTGCCGCGGAACACCGCGACGACGCGCACGCCGCTGGTCGGTGTCGGCACGCGCGCGAGCACGTCGCCGGGCGTGCGCTGGACGTTCGCGATCGGTGTGCGCACGCCGCGCTCGTCCTCGACGAGGATCTCGACCGACCCGGCGCCGAGGCCCTTGGACGCGACGATCACCTCGCGTCCGACTTCGAGCGTCAGCTCGCCGCGCAGGAGAAAATCGAGGAGCCCGGTCTCGAACGAGGCGACCTCCGGCAGGATCTTGCCGGCCTGCTCGAGCAGGCAGTCGTCATCGAGCGAGAACGTCAGCACGTCGTGCTCGACGCGATAGCGCGCGAGGCACGTGCCGTCGGCAGCGCGCAGCGTCGTGCCTTCGTCGCGGCTCGCCGCCATCAGGTTGAGCCGCGCGGGCAGCACGGGCTTGGTTCGCACCAGATGCGGCTTGGTGTCGGTGCCGACGCGCGTGGCCTCCGGCAGCGTGTTCGGCGAGAAGAACGCGGCCGCGGTCTCGTCCGCGAGGCCATCGCCTGCCGCGGACGTGAAGTACTCGCGCAGGTGCTTGCGCGTCACCGTGCGCGTCGGCGCCGGCACGCCGAGCCGGCCGTACGCGAGCGCCGCGACGCGCTCGAGGCGCGAGCCGAGATCGAGCGGTCCCGCGCCGACCTTCGCGTAGTGCGCCGCTTCGTCGCCGCGCACGCGCGACGGCGAGCCCAGGTCGCCGAGCACGTGCATCATCGCGCCGGCCGCGATCAGCGCGGCCGCCATGTGGCGCGAGCGTTCGCCCGGTGTCGCCGCGCTCGCGGCCTTGCCGTATTGGTCGAGGAAGCCGTTCAGCGCGAACGGGTTGGTCTTGTCCGTGACCCAGTCGGGCGCGGGCACGCCGGACTCCGGCACCGACACGCCCTCGAGCTTGTCGAGGAGGCGCGACGGCCGTCGCCAGCCCTTGCCGGTCGACGGATCGAAGAAGTGATTCGCCGCGGCCTGCGCCGGCACGTCGGCGAGCTGCGCGCCGGCCGACACCCACGCGAGCGCGGTCTGGCGGCCGCGCGCGTCGGGCACGGCGCCGTTGGTCGGCGAGAGCAGGTGGAGATCCTCGATCAGCGCCGGCGCGTCGGCCGGCGGAATCGTGAGCGGTTCGAACAGGCCGCCGGTGAACCCGAGCGTGACGAGCCGTTTGTGCAGCCGCGATGCGAGCGCGGCCTGCTCGGCGAGCCCGGCCTGCGTGGTCTGCGGTTCCCACGCATTCGCGCGGCCGGCGACCAGCGCGACGACGACTCCGGCGATCGCGCGCTTCACTTCGCGCCTCCCGCCGGCATCTGGATGGTCGGCACCAGCTGCTTGAGCCGGTCGTAGACGATGCGGCCGAGCGAATTCGCTTGCTCTTCAGAGCCGCACTGGTTCACACCGCACGTGATCAGCACGACGATCCCGCGCGGCCCGTCGAGGAATCCGACGCCGCGGATCTCGCTCTCCTTTTCGGACGCGATGAACGATCGGCTCGCGAGCTCGTCCTTCTCGGTGATGCCGGGCAGCTGGGTGAGCAGCTCGTCGTAGCGCTCCTGCGCCTTGCCGGGATCGAGCCGCCACACGCGGATCGCGACGTCCCACGTCTCGGGCCGGCCGAGCGCCTTGAAGTGCTGCGACGAGTAGGTCGCGGTGTCGGGCTCGTCGGACAGCGGGCCGGTCTCGAACCCGCCGTCGTACTTGGTTTGCGCCTTGATGTCGGCGTCGGTCAGGAGCTGCGCGGCGACGACGTACTGGCCGCCTTCGCCCCGGCCGGGCCGCAGATCCTCGCCGCTCGGCCGCTTGCCCTCGAGCTCGGCGGCGGCGTCGGCGAGCTCCCACTGCGTGAGCGCCGCGACCTGCAGGCCGGAGCCGACGAACCGCACGTGGCGCGCGTGCGACAGGTCGTTGTGCCAGCGCTCGAGGAAGACCTGGTTGTCGAGCTGCGCGAAGTCCATGCGCGCGCCGAGATCGGCGAACCGGCGGTCGCTGCGGTACGCGACGTAGCCGCGCTTGTAGACGAGCAGCGTGAAGTCGGTGACGCGTGTGGTCTCGGGCGCGCCCGCCAGCACCGGCACCTTGTAGTTTCCGCCTGCATCGGTCGAGCCGACGAACTCGCGCGAGCCGGCCGGCTCGGGCAGGGCGGTGCCGCGCTCGAGCGTCCACGCCGCGTAGACGAGGGCGCCGGCGATCGGCGCGTGCGTCGTCGAGTCGATCACGCGCCCGGTGAACGGGCCGCGCAGCGTGCCGGCGTCGGCGGAGTCGGGCCGCACGCGAAACGGAGCCGTGCGCATGGCGGGCTGGCCGCACGAGGCACACGCCAGCGCGATCGCGAGCAGCGAAGTGAGCCTCATAGCCACGAGCGGGGCCGGTCTTAACGCGGCACGCCCGAGCTTGCAAAGCGTGCCGTCACCACTTCTTTCGCGCCCCGAGTAGCCGGTCGTCCGCGTTTTCGAGACACTCTGGGCAAGAGGGGTGTGATGCGTTGTTCTGCTTGTGGCCACGAAAGCCTTCCCGGGGCCTCGTTCTGCCTGAACTGTGGCAGCGCGCTGGCACAGACTCCCGCCGCAGCGGCGGGGTTGCCCACCATTTGCCAGGCGTGTCGCGGTGAGAACCCGCCCGGCATGAAGTTCTGTCGCAGCTGCGGCGCCGCGCTCACCGCGTCGGCGCCGGCGATGCCGGCGGTCGGCGCGCCGATGATGGCGCCGGCGCCCGGGCCGATGCCAGCACCGATGCCGGCGCCGATGCCGGCGCCGATGCCGGCAGCGATACCAGCAGCGTTGCTGGTACCGCTGCCGCGCTCGCAGGCGCAGGCGCAGATCCCGACGCTCGCGGCGGCGCAGGCCCCGCAGGGCTCGTCGATCAACTGCCCGCGCTGCGGCACCGTCACGCCGCTCGGCTTCGCGTATTGCCAGCAGTGCGGCTTGCACTTGCAGGCGATCGCGCCGACCGATCCGGGCGCGGCAGGCCGACCGCGGCCGTCCTCGAAAGCGCCGCCGATCGGCGCTCCGGCCGGCGGAGTGGATCCGCAGGCCGCCACGCTCGCGCAGCCCGACGGTGCGCGTGCGGCGTTGCTCGGTGCGCCGGTGCCGCAACCCGCCGCGCCGCCGGCGGCGCCGCCGGCGGTCGCGACGACCGGGCGTCAGCCGGGCTCGGCCTGGGGCACCGCGGTGCTCGTCAATCGCGACGGCAGCGACGGGCAGCGCTTCCCGCTCGCTTCCGAGGACGTGATCGTCGGACGCACCGGCGCCGACATCGCGTTCGAAGACGATCGGTTCCTCGCGCGCCAGCACGCGCGGCTGTCGCGCAACCCGGATGGCACCATCGCGGTGCATCCGATCGATGCCGTGAACGGCGTGTATCGCAAGACCGACGGCGCGGTCGAGCTCGCCGACGGTGCGACGCTGCTCGTCGGGCGCGAGGTGCTGCGCTTCGAGCGCGTGTCGCAGGAAGAACGGGCGCAGGCGCCGCTCGTGCGCCACGGCATCGCGCTGTTCGGCTCGCCGCCGCGCGAGCCGTGGGGGCGCCTGTTGCAGCTGATTCCGTCG
Source organism: Kofleriaceae bacterium (assembly GCA_036490935.1). GTDB lineage: Bacteria > Myxococcota_A > Polyangia > Haliangiales > Haliangiaceae > JABFXX01. The sequence goes on from DASXCY010000144.1 coordinate 59,974, forward strand.
GGCGGGCAGCGCGACGTGCGTCATCTCGCCGGCGCCGAGATCGTGCTCGGCCGCGAAGAGGGCGAGATCGTCTACCGCGACGACGCGTTCATGTCGCGCCGGCACGCCGCGATCAACTGGGATGGCAAGCGCGCGTTGCTCACCGATCTCGGCAGCTCGAACGGCACGTTCGTGCGGCTCGCCGGACCGACGTCGATCAAGCACGGCGATCACGTGCGCATGGGCGATCAGCTGCTGCGGATCGAGCGTTGACCGCCGACGCACCGAGCCTCGACATCGCGGTCGCAGGCGCGAGCGACGTCGGCGCGGTGCGCGATCACAACGAGGACAGCTACGTCGTCGGTGATCTCGATGCGGGCACCGAGGTCGACGTCGCCGACACGTGGCGCGCGGCGGCCGAGCGCGGCGTGCTGATGGTCGTGTGCGACGGCATGGGCGGCGTGGAAGGCGGCGAGGTCGCGTCCGAGCTCGCGGCCAAGGCGATCTGGCGCGAGATGAAGGCGACGCCCGCAACGACCGATCCGGAGGTATTTGCGCGCCTGCTGCGCCGCGCGACTCGCGTCGCGAACAACGAGGTGTTCGCGATGTCGCGCCGCGAGATCGGCCTGCGCGGCATGGGCACGACCGTGTCGGCGGCGGGCGTCGTCGGCGATCGGCTCGTGATCGCGACGGTCGGCGACTCGCGCGCGTACGTCCTGCGCGCCGGGGCGATCGTGCAGGTCACGCACGACCAGTCGCTGTCGTCGGCGCTGCTCGCCGCCGGCCACGATCAGCAGATCGCGGAACAGGCCGGCTCGGCGATCCTGCAGGCGCTCGGCGTCGGGCCCGACGTCGATCCATCGCTGTCGATCATCGAGCTGCGGCGCGGCGATCGGGTGCTGCTGTGCAGCGACGGCCTGCACGGCCTCGTCGGCGATCCCGCGCTCGCCGTGCTGATGTCGGAGCCGCACACGGTCGCGCAGGCGGTCATGCTGCTCATCACCGCGGCGCGCGCGGCCGGTGGCCCGGACAACATCACCGCGATCGTCGCCCACGTCGCGGGCGAGCGACTCGCGCCGCCGGCGAGCGACGACGACCTGCCGTCGTTTCGCGAGTTCGATCCGCAAAAGGAAGGCGCGCCCGCGCTGACCGGCGAGTCGTATGTCGCGCGCCGGCTCGCCGCGCGCATCGGCTTGCCTTCCGAGACGATCCCGCCTTCGATCCCGGTCACCGGCCAGCACGCGATCCTGCGCTCGCGCATCGGCATCCGGCTGCCACAGACCGCGCTGCCGATCGAGGACGCCGAGGGCCCCGCGCGCCGCGTGCTGGCCCAGGGCCGCCTGGCGTGGTGGCTGATCATCGCGGTCGCGGCCGTCGCGTGCATGGTCGCATGGGTGCTCGGAGGGCGGTAATATCGCGGCCGCGTGCGTATCTTGGTCGACCACGTCGCCGGGAGCCGTCGCGGACAGCGCCAGGAGTTCTCCGCGAGCGAGCGCGTGCGGTTCGGCCGGCACTCGGATTGCGAGGTCTCGTTCGATCCGCACCGCGACATCGACGCCAGCTCGCGTCACGCGGAGCTGAGGCCGCGCGCCACGACCGATGGCTGGGTCCTGGTCGACCTCGGGAGCTCGAACGGCACGTACATCGATGGCCGGCGTGTCACCGAGGCTTCGATCGCGCAGGGCGTGCCGGTCAGCATCGAGTTCGGACCGGGAGGCCCGCGCATCCGGCTGTTCGTGGGCGATGACGCCGCGATCGGCGCGCTGCCACCCCCGCCGATCGAGCGGGTCCGGCCACGCTGGCTCGCGCCCGCGATCGCCGGCGCGGTCGTGGTCGCGCTCGTCATCTTGCTCATGCGGTGCTAGTCCGTACGAGGAGGTCGCGCAGGCTGATTTGCTCGAAACACAGATGCGAACCCTCGATTCTTCTGCGAGAATTTGCCTGGGATGAACTGCCCTTCGTGTAGTTCGCCGCTGGAGCCGAATGCGCGGTTCTGCGGTGTGTGCGGCTATCGCCTGCAGGCGAATCGTCCCGCACCGGCACAAGGTCCGGCCGCTGCGCGCCCCGCTCCCGGCGCGGGACCACGGCCGGCATCTCCCGCGCCGAATGCCGGCATCCCGAAGTCGAATCCCGCCGCGCCACGTGGCCCAGCTCGCCCCGCGCCGATGCGTCGCCCGCCCAAGGGCGACGAGGTCTATCTCGGCCAGACGCTCAACAATCGCTTCAAGATCGAGTCGAAGATCGGCGAAGGCGGGTTCGGCGCGGTGTATCGCGGCGTACAGCTCGCGACCGGGAGAAAGGTCGCGCTCAAGCTGCTGCATCCGGAGATGACGAAGGACGAGAACCTGGTCGCGCGCTTCCGCCGCGAGGGCATGGTGCTGTGCAACCTGCGCGACGCGCACACGATCACCACCTACGACTTCGACCAGACGCCCGACGGCACGCTCTACATCGCGATGGAGCTGCTCGAGGGCAAGAGCCTGCACCAGATCTTCCACGAGCAAGCGCCGCTCGAGTGGAAGCGCGTGTTCAAGATCCTGATGGAGATGTGCAGCTCGCTCGCCGAGGCGCACGCGCAGGGGATCGTGCATCGCGACCTGAAGCCGGAGAACGTCTATCTCGAGAGCCGGCCGGGTAATCCCGAGTTCGTGAAGATCCTCGACTTCGGCATCGCGAAGGTGATGCGCGGCGATACGATCGATCCCGCATCGCCGCAGCTGACCGCGACCGGCCAGACGCTCGGCACGCTCGAGTACATGTCGCCCGAGCAGCTGATGGGCAAGCCGCTCGACGGCCGCAGCGACGTGTACGCGCTCGGCGTCGTCGCATACGAGATGATCACGGCTCGCCTGCCGTTCCCCGACGCGAAGGGGCCGGCGGGGCTCATCACGGCGCAGCTCAAGCAGACGCCGATGCCGCCCTCGCAGGCGAACCCGAAGGCGAACGTGCCGCCGGCGGCGGACCGCGCGATCCTGAAGTGTCTCGAGAAGGACAAGAACAACCGCTACCCCGACGTCAGCGCGTACGCGGTCGCGATGCAGGAAGTGCTCGATCAGATGCGCGAGGCGAGCAATCCGTTCGCGGTGCCGGTGACACCGACGTCGAGCGCGCGCATCAAGCCGGCGCCCGAGATGCTCGAGACGCGGCGCGGCGAGCCGCAGGTCGTGACGCAGCCGCCTGCGATGCCTCCCGGCTTCAACTCGGCGCCGATGTCGCAAGGCCCGTCGGGGAGCGGCGGGCTGCAACCGCAGCAACCGGCGCCGATGCAGATGCGCATCGGCACGCCGGGGCACGGCGCGCCGCTGTTGCAGCAGCAACCGCCGCAGCAGCTCGCGCCGATGATGCCGCAGACTCCGTATCCGATGGCTGCCCCGGCGGCCTACGTCGCCGCGCCGTCATCGACCCGCTGGATCTGGTGGGTGATCGGCCTGCTCGCGCTCGGCGCGCTGGCCGGCGCGGTGCTCGCGCTGGCGATGAAGTAGATCGGGCATCGGGCCGTGGCCCGCAACCGCGCTCGATCTGGGTAACCTCTGACCGAAGCCTAGCGGGCGAGCAACGCGCGCGCGCGAGCCTCGGCCTCGGGATCATCGGGGCCGCCGTCGAGCCATTGCTGGTAGAGCTGGCGCGCGCGAGCATCGTCGCCGCGGGCGCGCGCGATTTCGGCGTCGAGCTCGATCGCCTCGGGGAGAGCCGGCGCACGGGCACGCGCACGTGCGCAGAGCTCGGCGGCACGCGCGGCGTGATCGGCGTCGAGCGCGAGGCGTGCGCCGCGCAGATCGGCGCGCGCGGCGACGAGGCGCATGCGCAGATCCGGCTCGGTGTCGGAGTCGGCCGGAATGTCGGCGGGCGGCGACGCGCGATCGCCTTCGCCGCGTAGCTCGTGGCGCAGATCGAAGGCGCGCATGCGCCCGGCCGCCGTCGGATCGGCGACCCACAGCTCGAGCGTCGCGGGATCGAGGATGATCGAGTGCGCGGCGCGGCCGTCGTCGATCGACGCGCGATGACCCGGCGCGCGCGGCGCATCGTCGGGGCCGCGCGTGTCGCGCAGGATCGCGGCGAGCGCCGCGACGTCGGCGAGCGGTGCGTGCACGAGGTGCGCGGCGCGCTCCACGCGCGCGACGCCGGGCTGCAGGCGGCGCGCGCGATCGTTGTCGGGATCGTTCGCGAGCGCGTTCGTCGTGAGCGCGTCGCCGAACGCGGGCAGCTTCGGCGTTCTCTCGATGATCGCCTTGGCCGGCGTGCGCTCGACGAGCACCCACTTGCCGCTCGCACCGTCGACGATGACGAACAGCGCGGAGCCGAGCGTCGGCGTTTGCTCGACGAGCTTGGTCGCCTCGTCGAGCGTCCTGGCTTGCTCGAGCACGCCGCGTGCGAGCAGCGCGACCGGCCGCGCCGCGCGGGTCGGCCGCACGTCGGCGGTCCGCGCCGGATCGACGAGCACCGCGATGCCCTGCGCGTTGATCCCGGTGACCACGCCGAGCTGGCCGGGCCACCCGACCGAGGCGTACGCGAGCTTGCCGTCGGGGTGGACGATCTCGACCACCGGGCGCGCCGAGTCGCCGCCGTCGGCGAGGCCCGGGAGCGCGAACGTGCGACCGATCCACACGCGCGCCGGTGTCTGCGCCTGCGTCGCGATCACCGCGAGCGAGCGGGCGAGCCCGTGGGTCGCCACCTCGTCGCTGCCCGGCGCGGCCTCGCCGACATCGAGCACCGCCTGCGCGCGCAGCACGTCGTCGTAGGCCAGGTGCACGCCGCTCGCCGCGGCGCCGCGCGTCAAGCCCGCGGCCATGCGGCGGTCCGCCTCGACCGTACCGTCGTCGACGAACCGCCAGTTCCACGCGAGCCGCATGTGGTGGGTGAGCCGGCCGAACCAGCCGTCGTTCTCGACCGTGCGCTGGATCGAGGGATCGTCTGCGGCGACCGCCGCGGCGACCGCCTGTGCCAGCAGCCGGCCGTGCGCGGCACCGATCGCGTGCGCGTCGCCGCTGGCGCGCAACACCGCGAGACCGCCGAGCCATTCCAGCGTCGATCCGTTGTAGGCCAGCTGCGGCGCCGCGCCCGGTGAGACCTGCGTCATGGTGATCTCGCCCTGGACCTCGCCCTCGGGCACGTCGTAGGCCACCGACCGACGGTAAATCATCCAGGCGACGACCAGCGCCACGCCCAGCAGGGCCACCGCGATCACGCCGGCGCGCCAGGGGCGCGGCGCGGAGCGACGGGCGCCGATGACGAGGTCGGTCATGCGGCGAGGTAGTACCACTGCAGCCACGTCGTCGAAGGCGAATCGCGCACCCGGCCGTGTCGGGCACGCGGCGACGCGCAGCGTCGTGGAGAATCGATTGACCGATGCGAACGCGGTTGCTAGCTTTTTTGGAAGCGAGCGGCGCCAGATGTCCGGATTTGTTCCGTCGGTCTTGGTGGCCAGCGCCGAGCCACTGCTCGTCGCGGTGGCCGGCGTCCTCGCGCTCGTGATCGTCGGGCTCGTCGCGCTCGCGCTCGTCGTGCGGCGCCGAACGTCGGTGCCGCCCCCACGCGCCGCGGAGGAGCCGGTGCTCGCGCCGGTCGCGGCTGCGCCTGCGCCGCAACCGCCGCGACCTCGCATTCGCCCGCACCACGCGCGCGGCGGCGGTGGTGCCGGCCTCGCGGTGGCGACGTCGAGCGCGATGGTGTGCCCGACGTGCCGCACCGAGTATCACGGCATGGCGTACTGCACGCGCGACGCGCGCCGGCTCGTGCTTCCAGAGGAGATGCTCGGCGGCCCGCTGCGCGCGCTGCAAACCGGCCAGAGATCCAGAGTGCTCGGCACGAGCGCCGGCCTCGTGTGCATGGCGTGTCGCCGCGCGTACGAGCCGGGCCTGCGCAACTGCCCGCACGACGGCAACGAGCTCGTGCCGTTTCCCGTCTACAACGCGACGCGGCCGCGCTCGAAGAAGCACACGACCGAGCCGACCGGCGTGATCGCGCGGATCTGCCCGGTGTGCGCGACGAAGTACGATCTGAACGCCAGGTTTTGCGGGCACGACGCCGGCGAGCTCGTGGTCATCAACTGAAGGACTTCGGACTTCGGATTTCGGATTTCGGATTTCGGATTTCGGATTTCGGACGGATCCGGGCCCGAGGTCGGAAGCCGGAGGTCGGAAGTTCGATCAGATCGCTTCGCAGAACTCGATCCGGCGCGGGACCTTGTACGGAGCGAGGTTGCGCGCGCAGTGATCGATGATCTCCTCGGCGCCGCACTTCTGCTTCGTGACGACGCGCGCGACGACCATCGCACCGGCCATCGGATCGGTGACGACCGTCGCCTGCGCCGCCTTGATCTTGGGGAACGCCTCGAGGCAGCCCTCGACCTCGCCGAGCGCGACGCGCTTGCCGTCGACCTTGACGACGTCGTCTTCGCGACCGGTGATCTGCAGCCGCCCGGTCTTGTCGAGCTTGCCGAGATCGCCGGTGCGCAGCCAGCCGCCCTTGTCGATCGCGCCGATCGCGACCATGCCGGACGCGCGCGTGCTCTTGCCGCCGCCGGCTTCTTCGGCGTCGAACGGGCCGATCGACTTGGGCGAGAGCGTCTTGCTCTTCACCCAGATGAGGCCTTCCTTGCCGCCGGTCGCAGCCTTGCCGTCGGAACCGGTGATCTTGATCTCGACGCCGTCGATCGGTTTGCCGACGGTCGTCGGATACTTGCCGGTGTCCTCGAGCGCGATCGTCGCCGCCTCGGTCGAGTGGTAGCAGCTCAGCACGCGCACGCCGTACTCGTTCGCGAAGCCATCGGCGACTTGCTGATCGAGGCGCGAGCCCGCCGCGAGGTAGCGGGGCTTGTCGAGCGAGAGCAGCTTCGCGGTCGGCAGCTTCGACAGCTCGGCGTACATCGACGGCGTGCCGGGGAGCACGTCGATGTCGTGCTCGCGGACCAGCTTGCCGATACGGCGGGCGGAGATCTCCTCTTCGAGAAACATCGTCGAGCCGAGCTTGAGCGTCGGCAGGAAGCCGAGGTCCCAGCCGTACGCGTGGAACAGCGGCACCGCGACGAGAATGCGCGAGCTGTCGGTGAGGCCGAGCGCGGTGACCGCCTGATCGCACGCGGCGACCGTGTTCTTGTCGGTGCGCAGCACGCCTTTCGGATCGCCGAGCGAGTCCGACGTGAGCAGCACGGCGATCGGATCGACGCCGTGCTGCGGCGGCGTGCGCTTGTACACCGAGCAGGTCAGCAGCGTGCCCTGCAGACGACGGCGCATCTCGGCGGCATCGGCCGACGGCGTGGCGCTCTGCACGCCGGGCGGCGGCGTGGTCGGTCGCTGGACGCGCGCGCGGGGCAGGGTGCTCGGCGGCACCGGCGAGCTCGTGCCATTCGCGCTGATCGAGCCTTCGCTGCCGCGCGGGCGCGTGACCAGCGCGCGCAGCGGCGCGGCGGCGAGGATGAGCTCGAGCTCGCGGCCGCCGGTCGTCGGATCGATCGGCACGATCACCGCATCGAGCCGGGACAGCGCGAGCGCGAGGATCACGAAATCGGGGACGTTGCCGAGCATCAGCCCGACCCACGACCCCTCCTTGATCCCCATGCCCTTGAATTCTTGCGCGCGGCGGTCGACGCGATGGAGCAGCCCGCGCCACGACAAGTAGTTGTCGCGATAGACGACGGCCTTGTTGTTCCCCTGGGCCTTCGCGGCCTTTTTGAGCCAGTCGTAGAGCAGGGTCATGGAACCTCTTACAGACCTCGTTACCGCACCAGGACAGATCCGGGACGGCCGCACTGTACCAGGCGAAATCTCCGGCCTCAACGTCGCGATGCACACTTGATCCAGCCGTGGATTCGCGGCACAAGGCGGCGATGAGCGCGGCGCCCCTGTCCAAGCCCGAGGCTCCGCCGGCCGAGCAGGCCGACGACGGGTGGGCGCTGCTCGATGCGCTGCGGCGCAAGCTCGACGACCAGGCGGCGCAGACGCGCAAGGCGACGGCCCAGGTCGGTCAGCTCGCGGAGTCGATCGCGGCACTGGTCGAGCTGCAGCGCAAGCGCTCGCGCTGGCGCGACCTGAACTCGTTCGCCGCGTACCTGGTGTTCACGATCCTGCTCGGCGGCGCGTTCTATTTCGTCTATCAAAGCCGCGCGAACGAGCTCGTCCGGCGCGCGGACGATGCGGTCCGGCGCGCGGACGATGCGAGCGCACGCGCGGTCGCGCGCGATGCGGCCGATGCCAAGGCGCTCGAGGCCTGGCAGCTTCTCGAGGCCGGCAAGCGCGCGGAGGCGCAAAAGCGGATCGACGAGCTCGCGCCGCAGCCGCTGCCGCGGCTCGAACGCGAGGTGCTCGCGCAGCGCGCGAAGCAGGCCGATCCCGCGCCGCACGGCGAGAACCCGGTCGAGAAGGCCTCGGCGGCGTTCAAGACCGGCCGGCTCGCCGACGTGATCGCGACCACCGAGGCCGCGCTCGCGGCCGATCCGCATGGCAAGCAAGCGGCGGAGCTGCACTACTTCGCGGGGCTCGCGTTCGCGCGGCTCGGCCAGCTCGATCGCGCCGTGCCAAGCTTCGACGCCGCGGTCGCCGCGGAGGTTCCGGAAGACGACGCGCGGTTCCAGCTCGCGTCGGCGCTCGATCGCGCCGGCCAGTGGGCGAGGGCGAAGACCGAGTACGAGAAGTTCGCGGCTGCGCGCCCGCAATCGCCGTTCGCCGCGTTCGCGTCGCGCCGCGTCGCGACGCTCTCGCATCCCGTACAGCCGGCGCCGCCAGCCACGCAACCCACCGAGCCGGCTCCTGCGGCGGCGGCGTCGCCCAAGGCCGCCGATCCGCCCGCGATCGATCCGACGCCCGCGGCCGTTCCGTGACCGCATTGCTCGCGCCACCGACGCGCCCGTTCGGCGCCGAGGTGCTCGCGATCTCCGACGAGATCCGCGCGCGCATCGCCGGCGCGTCGTGGCGCGAGGACGATCCGCGCTGCCCGCGGCTCGCCGAGCTCGCGTACCTGCGGGTCGATCACGTCACGTTCGACGGCGGCGTCGCGCGCGGCGAATTGATCGTCGCCGCGGCGCTCGCGTCGCGCGCGGTCGCGCTGCTGCGCCGGATGTACGCGCTCGGCTTTCCGATCCGCCAGCTGCGGCTGGTCGACGAGTTCGGCGCCTCCGACGACGCGTCGATGTCGGCCGACAACTCTTCCGCCTTCAACTTCCGCGTCGTGGCCGGCACCGACGTGCTGTCGCAGCACGCGCTCGGCCGCGCCATCGATCTGAATCCCGTCGAGAATCCGTGGCGCCGCCCCGATCGCCTGCTCCCCGCCGAAGGCGCGGTGTTCGCCGATCGCACGGCGATCCGACCGGGCATGATCGTGCGCCCCGGCCCGGTCGTCGCCGCCTTCGACGAGCAAGGCTGGGAGTGGGGCGGCGACTGGCGCCACGCGTTCGACGATCATCACGTCGCGTGGTCGCGCCGGCTGTGACGCTCAGCGCACCGGGCCGATGTGCCCGAACCAGATCGTGCGCGCGGTGCCTTTGACGTTCGCGACCGGCACGGTCCCCCAGAACCGCGAATCGTTCGAGTTGTAGCGGTTGTCACCGAGCACGAACAGCTCGCCGTCGGGCACGACGAGCTGCAGCTGCGGAGCGCACGGCGACCAGGTGTTCGAGCTCTCGACGAGCTTGCCGAGCGTTTGCTGCGGTGCCGACTGGACTTCCGGCTCGCGCGCGCAGCTCGGTGCCCCGTCGTCGCGCTGCGGAAAGTCGCGTGCACCGGCAACGTCGCGGTGCTGCGGCCGGTCCGGATCGTCGTAGATCTCGTACGTGCGACCATCGAGCGTCTCGCGATAGTCGCTGCACTTCTGCTCGCGCCACTGGTCGGTGGATTCGTCGTAGTCGCGGTACGTGCAGTGCTCGTCGATCAGCTTCGCCGGCGTCGCCTCGCCGTTGATGTAGAGCACGTTGCAGCGCATCTCGACCGTATCCCCGCCGACCGCGACGACGCGCTTGACGTAGTCGCGCTTCGTGTCGCACGGATACACGAACACGACGACGTCGCCGCGGCGCGGCGCCCGAAAATACCGAGTCACCTTGTCGACGAGCACGTGGTCGCCGATCTGCAGCGTCGGGCACATCGACGAGGCCGGGATCTTGAAGGCCTCGACCACGTACAACCGCAGGCCGAGCGCGAGCGCGATCGACCAGACGATCACGAGCCAGGGCCACGGCGTCAGGATGCGGAGCCGTGTGTCCGCGCGATAGGCCTGAAGGAACGTGTCGATGTGACAGCCGACTACCACGACGATCACGCCGATCGGCAGGATCCACGGCGTCACGAACGTCGCGCCGAGCGCGAGCCACGCGATCGATGAGGTCCACGCGAATGCCCGCCAGCGCTGGCCGAGCGCGGCGAGCCCGAAGCCGCCGCCGAGCCCGAGCGCGACGAGCGCAGCCAGGACCACGCGCTTCACCTGCATCGAGCCGAGTCCATCACGCTGGCTGCGTGCGGGCAACTCGCAGCGCGACGGTGGTAACGTGTGCGTGATGCCTCAGGTCGTCGAGCTACCACCGATCGGCCTGGACCAGCGCGGCGCGCTCGCGGCGCTCGTGCGGATCTGCAAGGAAGCGCCCGCGAAGGGCGAGCCGTTCCGCGAGTTGCGTGCGCGGCTGCGCGCCGCGAAGCTATGGGACCGCGAGAAGCCGGCCGTCGTGCTGCGCTTCCTCGGCACCGGCGGCGCGACCGCGATGCCGTCGATCTTCATGCAGGCGATCGCTGCCGCGCCGAACGAGGACGACCTCGCGATCGTCGTGCTCGATCGCGTGTGGCAGCTGAACCCGCTGCTCGGCAAGACCGTGATCGATCTCGTCGGGCAGCGCGCGTATCACAAGGACGAGATCTACAAGCACCTCGCGTCGGCGGCGTATCACGGCGTCGTACCGTCGCGGCCCGCGCTCGAGATCTGGCTGCAGATCGGAATCGGCTGCGGCCTGCTGCGCACGCTCGGCATCGCGGTCGCGGCCGGCCCGCGCGCCGATCGCTACGTCGAGCTCGCCTCGGCGTTCGACATCGACGAGTTTCTCGCCGAGGACAAGCCCGAGCCGGAGCCCGTGATCCCCTCGATCGCCGACGACGACGCCGCACCCGCCGACGCGCCCGCGGCCGACTCCTCGATCCCGGTCGTGGCCGGCGCGCCGGTCGGCGCGCAGCTGCCGGCGCCGCTCCGCCATCTCAGCGCCGAAGGCGTGGCGTCGCCGCGTGGGCGCGACCGTGTGGTGCCGCCGTCGCGGTTCGCGGCCGGCTTCGGCGACGACGTCCTCGCCGACACCAGCGCGCGCATCGCCGCGTGGTCGAAGGACACGCATCAAGGGACGCACGCGTACCAGCCCGCCGATTTCGGCCTCGATGCCGAGGCGTGGGTCGAGAACGCCGGCGAGGTCGTGTATCGCGTCGCGGTCGCGGCCGCGCTCGCGTTCCGCCTCGATCGCGATCGCGCCGGCGTGATCGCCGCATACGCCGCGCTCGACAAGGCCGGCGTGCTCGCCGATCTCTATCAAGGCACCGTGCCGGAGAACCTGCCGGCCGCGGTCGACGCGCGCGCGCTGATGCTCGCCTCGCTCGCCGCGCGCCGCTGCGCCGAGGTACCCGAGCTCGCGTCGCAGCTCGACGGCCGCGCGAATGCGGGCGAGGCGTTCGCCGCGCTCGACACCGCACTCGGCCGCGGCCTGTTCCGTACCGAGCTGTTCTGGATCGTCGATCTGCTCGCGCGCCTCGGCGTCATCCGCTACGACGACCTCGCCGACTTCACCGTCACCCCGCATCGCATCGTGCGCGATACGCTCTTCCGCCTCGGCTTCGTCACCTCGCCCTACGCGAGCGACGCGACCTCGCTCGTGTCCGCCGCCCGCGCCGCCCGCCGCGCCGTCCCCACCGGCCCCGCCGACGAGATCCTCGCCCTGTTCGCCCTCTCCGCCGGCTGCGCCTACGACTGCCCCCACCGCAAGGCCTGCGACTTCCCCTGCCGAGAGCGCCTGGAGTAAGCGGTTCCCTCTACTGCGCTTCGAACGCGCCGATATCCGGTTGCATCGTCGGCCGCGGATTCCCGTCGAAATCCGTCGTCACGCCCAGGTTCGGCTCACCGGATTGAAGTGCCGGGCTGCTTGGCGCGAGATGGTAGTTCCCTGAGCCGGTATCGACGAAGAACGTCGACAGGTCTCCGACCTTGTTCATGGTCCCGACGGTCTCGGACGACAGCGCGACCGAATCGAATAGCGAGTAACGCGTCGTGCAGCCGAGCGACGTGTCCGTGATGGGATGCATGCTCTCGTACGCGAAGATGTTGCTCGTTGCATCGAGACCGGAATCGCACGCCAGCGCGGACCCATCGTTCGACGCGAGAGCCGTCGTGACGATCGTATTGAACCGCAGGGTACTGCCGGGCGCGACTTGCAGGATGGCCATGAGGTCTTGGCCGTTGTCCGTCTGAACGATCAGGTTGTTCTCGACAGTCAACGTTCCGCCCGTGACTCCCAGGACCTGATCGGCTGAGGTCTTGAGATTCGAGCGACGGATCGTGACGGTGCAGTCGGTCGTCTCGATCGCGTTATTTGTTGCCTGTGCATCGAGAGTCACGCCGTCGAGGCTACTTGTTCCATTGTTACATGTGACGCCGCCACCGGTGATCTTGGAGTCTTCAACCGCGAGCGTTCCTCCTGACGTGCTCAGCACCGCACCAGTAAACTGCATGTTGTAGAAGGTCACGCGCCCGAAGCTGCCGACGGTTACGTTGCGCGACAGGCTCGCGTTCGAGATCGTGACCGGTTGAATGCTTGTAACGTTGAACAGCGCGCCGGAGCCCGAGGCCGTGAGGAGGGTCTCAGACGCATCGACATAGACGCCCTTGTCGATCGTCACCGGCGTGCTCCCGATCGAGAACACGCCTCCTTCGATGTAGAGCACGTTACGCGTGGTGTTTATCTGCTGCAGCCCGTACTGGAAGCTCGCGCACGGGCTCGCACGAGTACACGTGCCCGCGTCGATGCCGCCGATACTAATGACGAACACGACGTTCGCATCTTCGGAGCACGTGCCCGTCTCCTCGAGACATACGCCCCCGCTGCACTCGCTGTCTTCGGCACAGCCCCGGCATGAATGTGACGTCCCGTCGCAGACCGGAGCATCCGACGTGCACTGAGAGTTCTCGGTGCACGCGACGCATGTGCCCTCGCTCGAGCAGTAGCTCATGCCCGCGATCCCGTCGCAGTCGCCGTCGCCCGTGCACGACGCCACGCACAGTTGCCCGACGCAGAGTGGTGCTCCCGGCGACGTGCAGTCCGCCGCCGTCTGGCACTCCGGCGCGACACACGCGCCCTCGGGGTCGCACACGAGATTGGTTGCGCAGGCGTACATCTGGTCCAGCCCCAGCGTTTGACACTGCGCATCGCTGGTGCAACAGGACGCGGGATTGTGGCGCGTACAGCCGACGAGAACGAGGGCTGCGACGGTCAACAGGGCCATCGTTACGACGAGACAGTTACGCATACGCCTCCTATCGGCCGCATCCCCTGCGGGTTGCGTACTCGATTCTAGTAGACCGGCGCAATCGCGATGCGCGTGCTAAGATCCAGGGAATGATCCCAGCTCTGATCGTCGGTGGGTTGACGGCGTGGTATCTCGGACTGCGCTACGGAATCATCGTCGCGATCGCGACGGCGGTCGCGCTGCTCCTCGCCGCGTTCGTACCCGGCATGACGATCACGGTCTACGCGCTCGTCATCGCGTGGGCGGCTGCGATGTACTTCTTCGGGCCGCGGATCGCGAAGGCGAGCGGCAAGAAGGGCATGTTCGGCGGTGTCTCCGGCGCTGTCGGGACCGCTTCGTCGTGGATCCGCAGCGCGATTGGCAAGCGCGATCAGCGCTAGTCAAGCCATCGAACGCGCAAAGAAATCGGCCAGATCCCGCGGGGACAGTGGGCACCAGTTGGGGGGCGGACTCCCAGAGGCCGGACGAGGCAGCACAAGGGGATTCAGCATGTTAGCTACGTGTGAATCGCGGCACGTGGCTTGTACTTGTTGCGCAACATGCGCACCACCCTGCTTGCCGTCCTTCTAGCCTTTGCGCTCCCAGCGTGCCTGACGGGAACCGGAGACGTCACTGTCTCGGGCGGTGGGGGCGAAGGCGGTGGTGGCGGCGTGGGCGGTGGTGGTGGCGGCGGCGGCGGCGGGGGGGGCGGCGGTAGCAGCGAAACCCCGCAAGTCGCCATTACCGTGGATCAGCCTACCGTCAACACGGAGCTCAACTCCTCGACCGTCCTTACCGTGACCGCAACGGGGAGTGGCGGCTTCTCGGGGGCCGTGAACCTGACCGGCATCGTCAAGGACTCGACCGGCACCGTGTCGCCTGCATGGACTGTCGCGTTCGATAGCGCGAGCCTCACGCTTACGGAGAACGGCACCGCAACGGCGAAGGCAACGCTCATGATCCCGAGCGACAGCACCATGCTCACCGGAAGCGTGGAAATCGATGCGGCGAGCTCGCTGCCGACCGTCATGGCGACGAGCGACATCACGGCGCTTCAGCAGGTCACGTTCGTGGTCACCCAGAACGGCTCGCTATGCACATACGAGAACCCTGGCGCGACGACCAACGTCAAAGTTGGCACCAACGTCCGGTTCCTCAACATGACGAACGACATCACCATGATCGTCCACAGCGACGACAACGGCACCGGGATCGCCCACGAGGGCAACGGCGGGACGCAGCTCAACCAGTACTACGAGCAGACGGTAACGAGCGTCGGCAACGGAACCCCCGTCGGATGGTACTGCCACGGCCTCGCCGACGACGACGGCAACAAGATCGCGATTTCGAACTGACGCGCGGCAGCAGCTAAGGTTCGCAAAACGAGGCAGGTCGCGGTGAGCGACCTGCCTTTCGCACGTGCGGAAGCTACTTGCAGACCGGCTGCTCCTGGCACTCGTCGAAGACCGGACCCACGACGCAGTCATTCGACGCGCACTCGCTGTTGAGCTCGCAGGGTGTCAGGTCGTCGAGTGGCGGCGCGCATGCCGCCGGGGTTGCCGTCATGTCGCAGTAGGAATCGCCGGCGCAGCCGTGCGAGTCGCACGGCATGCCGAGCGTCGGATACGAAACGCACACGTGCATGCTGGGATCGCAGATCGCGTACATCGAGCACTCCGCGTCAGACGCACACGCGGCGTTGCTGTCCGGCAGGCCTGCGGTCACGCACGCCCCCGAGGCGTCACACACGGACCCGATCTCGGCGCAGGTGCCATTCGGGCAAGTGTTGCCGAGCGTGCCCGCGGGTTCGCAGATCCTGGGCGACGAGCCACTGCAGCGCAGTCCGTAGTCGCAGTTGGCATCGACGTAGCATTGACCGCCGGCCTGACCCAGCGCGTGGCAGACGTCGTCGATTCCGCAGTAGGTGTCGGCGACGCAGTCGGTGCTGTCGATGCAAGCGGCGCCGCTCGCGGCTCGCGTGGAGCTCGCGCAGGTACCGCTACAGCACGTCGCGTCGCCGCAGGCAGAAGTATCGACATGGCAACGTCCGCTCTTGCACTCGAGGTCGTTCTCGCAGGCGTCGCCGTCGCCGATCGTGCCGACAAAGATCTTGGCGCAGTCAGCAGGCGGCACGCGCGCGTCACGTGCAGTGCCATCGCAGGTGACCGCGGCGAGCGCGCTGTAGCAGCGCTGGGCCGCTTCGCCGTCGTAGTGAACGAGGCCGGCGTCCATCGAAGGCTGGCGGTTCACATCGACGACGATGCGAAAGTAGCCCTCGCATGCATCCTGATCCGTGAACAACCCGCAGCGGACGAACCGCTCGCAGCGCGCGTGGAGTGCCTCGGTGTCCAGATCGGCGAGCGGGATCGCGGCGTCACCGCAGGCACCAACTACCGCGAGCGCTCCCACGAGCCGGACGTAGCGCGGCACCACGGATTCACAGTACCCTCGTTTCATGCGGTTCGCGATCGTTCTCGTGGCGGCGTGCTGGCGCGATGTGCCGCCGCCGCCCGTCGCGAACGCGAGCGAGCAGGCGCCGGGGCCGGGCCTGGTTGGCGAGTATCGCTGCACGATCGCGGAGGGCGGGTATCGCTATCCGCCGTTTCCGTGCGCGATTCGCGAGGTCGATCACAAGCTCGAGCTGGCCAAGCTCGGCGGGTCGGTGCGGTTTCAAGGCGAGATCCGGCCGCGCGGCGACGGGTTCGCGTTCCAGGGCCAGCTGTATTGCCCGATGGGCGACTGCAACGAGCAGGTCAGCGGGTCATTTCGCCGGATCGCCGGCGGGGCGCTGCGCGGTCAGCTCGGCCAGGATCACATCGTCGTCGAGCTGTTTCGCGCGGATAGCGCTTACGGGGGCGCCAGTTACGGCGGTTCCAGCTACGGCGGCCAGCCACCAAGCACCGAAATCGAATGACGTCCGATAACGCCTCCATGCGAGCTCTCCTTGTCGCCTGTTTCGTCCTGATCGCCGCGCCCGCGCGCGCCGGCGGAATCGTGCTCGAGTCCTACACCGGCGATCGTCCGCCCGACGCGGCGCGCCTCGTCAACCCGGTGCTCGGCGAGCTCGTGTCGCGCGGCTACAACGTCGGCGACACGCTCGCCCGCCAGTACGAGCGCAACGTGTCGACGCTCGCGGTCACGCCGACCGGCTTGCCCGCCGACTTTGCGGCGCAGGTCGACGCCGGCTTCAAGGCGTGGGTGTCGGGGCGCTTCGACGACGCGCTCAAGCAGCTCGGCTCGCTCGTCGAGATGGCGCAGGCGAACAGCGGCGCGTTCGCGCGCGATCAGTCCCTGCGCGAGCCGCTCGAGAAGGCGCTCATCGGGCTCGCGCTCGCGCACCAGCGCACCGGCGATCCGTCGGCGGCGCACGCGGTGTTCGCCGAGATCGCGCGAGGCTTCCCCGATGCCACGATCTCGCGCGCGATCTACGGTGCCGAGGCCTACGACGCGTTCGAAGCCGTACGTCACGAGCTCGCCGCGGCGGGCACCGGCAAGCTCGTCGTGCATCTCGCCGACGATACCGGCGTCGTGTTCGTCGACGAGCAGTACCGCGCGGTCGGCTCGACCACGCTCGAGCTGGCGCCCGGCGAGTATCGCGTGTGCGTGCTGCTCGACAAGCAGCCGTCGCGCACGCATCGCGTCGTCGTGCGCGCGAAAGAGGAGGTCAAGCTCGCGATCGATCCGCGCTCGGATCGCGCGACTCGCACCGGCCCGTGGACGGGCCTGCAGTTCGCGACGGCGAGCGAGCGCGAGGCACACGAAGGCGCGTACGCCGCGGCGTTCGCGAACTCGCTCGGCTCGGCGAGTGTCGTCGTCGTCGGGATCGAGCAGTTGCGCGGGCATCCGGCGGTGGTCGGCTCGCTCGTCAGCCTGACCGGGCGCGAGCTGCGGCGTGCGAGCGTCGCGCTCGATCCGGATCCGTCGCTCGATCGGCTGCGCGCGCTCGCGCGCTATCTCGCGGGCGAGGAGCCGGCGAACGGGATCGACGTCCAGCAGCCGCTCGCGGCGCCGGTCGCGAGCGAGCCCGAGCACGCGGCCGAGCCCGCCCACGACGAGCCGATCGACGACGGAGCACCGGGCCGCTGGGGCGGCTGGAGGTGGGTCACCGGCACCGCCGGCGTGGCCGTCCTCGGCACCGGCGTGACGCTCGCGGTGCTCGACGGCCGCTGCAAGGACGACGTGATGCCCGGCCGCGTCTGCAACAACGTCTACTCGACCGAGCCGGTCGGCTACATCGCGATCGGCGTCGGTGCGGCGCTGCTCGGCACGTCGATCTACCTGTTCGCGACCGGTGGCACGCACGCGCCGTCGCGCACCGCATTCGTCGCACCGGCACGCGGCGGCGCGATCGCGGGACTCGCGGGCTCGTTCTAACGCTCGGCCAGCCGGCGCTCGCGCGAATCCCAGCGCCACACCGCGCCGCGGCCGGCGAGGCGCACGCCGCCGCGCCAGTCGTCGATACCTTGCTCGTGCACGCGATCGATCGCGCCGGCGAGCGCCTGGCGGCCGAGCGGCGTGACCGTCGTGCCCTGGACGAAGCCGCAGCGCTGCAGCTCGCGCAGCACGCGCGCGAGCAAGCTGTCGGTGATCGGATAGCGCGGATCGATCGCGTGCGAGGCGCGGAGGAGCGACGCGGTGTCGCCTTCGCCTCGTGCGATCGCCGCCAGTATCTGGCGCTCGGTGCGCGACAGCCCGCTCGTCGGATCGGGCAGCTCCTCGAGCTGGCGCTCGAGCGCGCCGGCGAGGAACGGCAGCGCCTTCACGCGGCGCGCGAGGAACGGCAGCGCGCGCGGATCGCACGCGGTGATCGCGATCCACGCGCTCACGGCCTCGTCGATCGCGTCGCGCGACAGCGGCGTACGGCGCGGCCAGAGCGCGGCGAGCTGTGCCGGCTGCAATTCGCCGAGCCCGAGAAACTGCGGGACCTCGGGGTGGCGATCGATCGACACCAGGGTGAGCTGCGCGGGCAAGCCGCGGCGTGCGAGTCGGGCGAGCAGCCGCGCGAGCGCGAGCTGGTCGAACAGATCGTGCTCGAACCACAGCACGACCTCGCCGGCGGTCGCGGCCTCGTCGACGCCGCGGTCCCACGCCGCGAGCTGCTCGGCGGCACCGGGTCGGCCGTTCGCCGCCCAGAACTCGCCGCGCACGCGATAGTTCTCGTCGTCGGGGACCGGCAGCACCGGGCCCTGATCGAGCGCGTCGGCCCACACCCGGATCTCGCCGGGCAATTCGGCGTCCGCGAGCGTTTGCGCGACGCGGTCGCCGTTGACGACGTGGACGAGCTCCATGCGCGAGCGGTGATACCACGACCCGCGCATCAGCGCGGCGCGGGTGCGAACGCGGCGGTGCTGATCGACCAGACGTTGCCGGGGGTGACATCCCAGCTGGCAGCGAAGCTACCGGGCGCCGCGGTGATGTCGTACGCGGTGTCGTCGCCGTAGGCGAAGGGTAGGGCGGTGAACGGGCCGGCGCGCAGCGTGTCGAACGGGTCGCCGCCGGCGCCGGTCGCGACGACCACCGAGCCCGCGATCGACGTCGCGAGCATCGCCCCGGTCGCGATCGCCGTCGTCGTCGAGGTCGTCGACGCGCCGCGTGCCGCGACCACCGGCGCGGCGACGTCGACGCCGCCGAGCTCGAGCACCCAGACCACGTTGTTGTTCGCCGACATGGTGACGGTGACCGTGGTCGCACCGCCGGTCGCGACCGCATACCAGATCTCGGTATCGTCGTTGTTCTCGTCGCCCTGCGCCGCCGCCTGCACGAATGCGTCGGCACGGTCGTCGCTCACCGCGCCGACCGTGTGGTAGCCGGCGATCGCGACGACCAGCACGTCGTTCGCGCGTGCCGGGTCGAGCGCGACGACGAGCGTGCTCGCGACGTCGCTCGTCATCTCGGTTTGCACGATGCTCGGCGTCGCGTAGCCGCGCGCAGCATCGGTCGCGCCGCCATCCGACGGCGAGCTCGACTGGAAGTCGAGACGCCCGCACGCCGCGAGCACGCAAAGGACTGATCCCAGCCGCCGCACACACCGATGATATGTCGGGTTGACAGCGCTGGTGCATCGAGCCGACCGTGGGCCGTGGCCGAGATTCGTCTGCCGTTGCAAGTGGGAACCTCGGCGTTCTGGGGCCTGCTGCGGTCCGCCGCGTACTTTCTGCCGAGCACCCTCGTGTTCCTCGGCGTGCTCGTGCCGTGCGTGTGGATGTTCCTCGAGATCCCCGACATGCTCGGCGACACGGTCGGCAAGGTGTTCGTGGTCATCGTCGTCGCGCTGGTGAGCGTGCCGTTCATGTTCATGCGCTCGGCGTTCAAGCAGTTTGGCTACGCGCTCGCCGAACGGCCGTCGGATCTCGTCCTGCGCGACGGCAACCGCGTCGAGGTGATCGGCGGGCCGCACCACGGGTGCACGCTCGACGGCAGCCATTGCACGATCGAGGACGCCGAGCTCACCGAGCTGTGGGTCGGCGAGGTGAAGGTCGCCACCGCCGTGCGTCCGCTCGAGAAGGAGTCGCTGCGCGCGTTGCACGAGACGCTCGCCGCGCACAGCTCGGCGGCGCACCCGACCGCGACCAAGCCCGTGGGCGAGGCCGGCGCGGCGCTCCTCGTGTGCGGCAAGTGCGACGCGCCGGCCGTCCCCGACGACGCCGAGACGGTGACGTGCCGGTTCTGCGGCGCGAGCGTCGCGGTCCCGCAGGCGCTGCGCGACAAGATCCGCGCCCAGCGCACGCTCGCGGCGGACCGGCCGCGCAACGAGCGCATGATCGCGCGGCTGTTGCGCCAGCCGAGCGCGCGCGTCGTGTGGGGGGCGATGATCGCGCTCGGCGTGCCGATGGTGCTGGTGTGGCCGGCGTGCGCGTTCATCATCTTCCGGCTGTACGCGCGCGGCGTGCTCTCGGCGACGAGCGTGCTGGCGCTGGTGTTCGCGAGCGTGCTCGCGATGGTCGCGCTGTTCGTGGTGATGCGCGTCACGCTCGTGAATCGTCAGGCGCTATCGCTGGTGTCGGCGCGGTTCAGCGCGCTACCGCCGGACAAGCCCGGCGCGCCGCGGCTGTGCCGCGTGTGCCAGGCGCCGCTGCCCGACGCGAAGGACCAGATGCTCGTGCGGTGCGCGTACTGCGACGCCGACAACATCAGCGGCCTCGACCTGCGCGCGCCCGCGGGCGCCGAGGCCGCGCAGCATCGCTCGATCGACGGCGAGCTCGCGCGCCGCCGGAGCGAGCGACGACGGTGGTACGCGACCGCACTCGCGACGGTGCTCGTGATCGGCACGTATCGCTGGATGCTGCCGTTCGCGTTCGCGCCGCACACCGATTCAGGACGGTGCAAGGCCGGCGAGATGGCGGCGTGCGTGCGCGAGGCGAAGGCGATCGAAGGCCAGAAGATGTACAACGGCGACATTCGCGACGCGCTCGACCTGTACCGGCGCGCCTGCCGGGCGCACGACCAGCAAAGCTGCCGCGACGCCGCGCGCGTCGCCTCGAGCTGGGCCGACAGCGTGTTCGACGGCTACACCGACACGGTGCCGGATCTGCGCATCGGCTGCGAGCTCGGCGACGGCAAGGCGTGCAGCTTTGCCGCGATGCGCATCGACGACAAGCAGCTGCCGGACGATTACTTCGCGCTGACCAAGCGTGCGTGCGAGCTCGGCAACGCCGGCGGCTGCTCGGATCACGGCTACGCGTTCCAGAACGGCATCGGGGCGGCCAAGGACCTGGTGCAGGCGCTCGGGTTCTACCGGCGCGCGTGCGACGGCGCCAGCCGACTCGGCTGCTCCAACGTGGGCTTCACGCTCGAGCAATCCGGCGATCTCGCGGCCGCGGCGACGTTCTTCGAGCGCGCGTGCCCGCGCGACAGGCAGGATCGCGACGACGATGTCTGCGCGAAGACCGACCGGTTCTACCGGCGGCACCCGCCTACGGAGCACACACCAGCCACGCCGTCACCGCCACCGCCCATGCCGTGACGGACACGGCGACCCAGCGCCACGACTCCGGGCGCCATTCGGGCGCGTCCACGTGCGCGACCGCGACGCGGGCTTCGAGCTTTGGATAGGGCACGGTGACCGCCTGCGTCGCGAACCCCATGGGCTCGTGCAGCGGCGCGATCTCGATGCGCTCGTACGGCGTCGACTCGCGCGTGAACCGCGCCGTCACGTCGAGATCCTCGACGAGGTCGAGCTCGACGAGCTCGATGTCGACGAGCGTGTCCGCGGCGTCGAGTCCCGCCGCCAGCGCCTCGATCACCACCTCGTCGAGGCTCCTGGGATGCCTGCCGCGCTGAAATGCATTCACCATGACCGATCCGATCCGTTGTGATCGGATCGAGCCGCGACCTGGCAGCCGGTCGCGACTTATTTGAGGATGCGCGCATGCCGGACGACCGCCTCGACGAGCTCGACATCAAGCTCGCGTTCCAGGACAAGCTGATCGCCGAGCTCGGCGCGCTGGTGCGTCAGCTCGGCGAGCGGCTCGACAAGACCGACCGCGAGCTCAAGCAGCTGAAGGACTCGCTCGCATCACCCGAGCTGCCGCTCGGAGCGCCCACCGAGAAGCCGCCGCACTACTGATGCCGCGTCTTCAGGCCGTACTTCTTCATCTTGTCGATCAGCGTCACGCGTGACACGCCGAGGCGGCGCGCGGCTTCGGATTGGTTGCCGCCGGTGGAGTCGAGGGCACGCGAGACCAGGCCGCGCTCGAAGGCTTCGACTTGCTCCTTGAGGCTCGGGCCGTTGCGCGCGTCGGGGATGGGCTCGTCGTTCGCGCTTTCGGGCGCGGGGGCGGGCGGCGCGGCCGGATCCGCGGAGGCGCGGAAGTCTGCGAGGCCGAGCGTGCCGCCGGTCGAGAGCGCGGCGAGGCGGGCGAGCGTGTTCTCGAGCTGGCGCACGTTGCCGGGCCAGTCGGCGCGGACGAGCGCGTCGACGAGCGCGGGGTCGAGCTCGATGGCGCCGAGGCCGAAGCGCTCGCCGTAGCGGCGCGCGAACTCCTCGGCGAGCGCGGGGATGTCGTCCTTGCGCTCGCGCAGCGGCGGCACGACCAGCTCGACGACCGCGAGCCGGTAGTACAGGTCCTCGCGAAACGCGCCGGTCTTGACGTCGGCGGCGAGGTCGCGGTTCGTCGACGCGACGACGCGCACGTTCACCTTGTCGATGCGGCCCGAGCCGACCGGCTGGATCTCGCCCTCCTGCAGCGCGCGCAGCAGCTTGGCCTGGATCGCGGGCGGCAGCTCGCCGACCTCGTCGAGGATCAGCGTGCCGCGGTCGGCCTGCGCGAAGTAGCCGGCGCGCGTCGCGGTCGCGCCGGTGAACGCGCCCTTGACGTGCCCGAACAGCTCGGCGTCGGCGAGCTCGGCCGGCAGCGCCGCGCAGTTGAACCGCACGAGCGGCTGGTTCGCGCGCGCCGACTCCACGTGCAGGAGCTCGGCGATCAGCTCCTTGCCGGTGCCGGTCTCGCCGCGTACGAGCACGGTGACGTCGCGCGCCGCGACGCGGCTGGTGGCCTCGAGCAAGCGGCGGATGCCGCGCGAGTTGCCGACGACGCGGCGGCCGAGCGCCTGCTCGGCGGCGAGCCGGCGGTTGTCGACGCGCAGCCGGTGCGTCTCGAGCGCGCGCTCGATCACGACCGCGACCTCGTCGATGTCGAACGGCTTGGCGACGTAGTCGTACGCGCCTTGCTTCATCGCGGCGACCGCGACGCGCTCGCTGCCGTGCGCGGTCAGCAGGATCACCGGCAGCGCCGGATCGCGCACCGCGATCTGTGCCAGCAGCTCCAGCCCGGTCATGCCCGGCATCGCGAGATCGGTGACGACCGCATCGACATCCTCGAGCTTGCCGAGCGCCTCGGTGCCGGATCGCGCGCCGACGACGCGATGGCCGCGCTCGGCCAGCACCTCGGACAGCGTGAACAGCACGCCGGGCTCGTCATCGACCAGCAGGACGGTCGACACTACGCGCGAGCTTCCGCGAGCGCGGCGCGAACAGTCGGCTCGGGCGCGGGCTCGGCGCCTGGCACGCTGGATTCCGGCGCCGCCGGCAGCGTCACCACGGCGCTCGTGCCGTGCCCGACCTGGCTCGCGTACGCGAGCGTGCCGCCGTGCTGCGCGATCACGCTTTGCGCGAGCACGACGCCCAGGCCCGTGCCGTGCTCGCGCGTCGTGAAGAACGACGTACCGAGCCGCTCGAGGTGCTCGGGCGCGATGCCGCGACCGGTGTCCTCGACCGCGAGCGTCACCGCGCCGCTGCCGGTCGCGCGCACGCGCAGCACGATGCGGCCGCCGTTCGGCGTGGCCTCGATCGCGTTCGACACCAGGTTGATGAGCGCTTCCTTCAAGCGGCGAGCGTCGCCTCGTGCCGGCGTCGCCATGCCTTCCACCGCGATCTGCACGCCGGCCTGGTCGGCGCGGCCGGCGAGCACGTCGCGCACGTCGCGCGCGAGGGCCGCGAGGTCGATCGGCTGCGGCTTGAGATCCTCGAGCGGTCGCGAGAACGACAGGTATTCGTGCAGGATCGTCTCCATGCGCTCGATCTCGGCGGCGACCACGGCGAGCCGCTCCTGCGTGCGCTCGCTTTCGGGGGTGCGCGCGACCAGCTGGCACAGCCCCTTGATCGCGGCGAGCGGGTTCTTGAGCTCGTGCGCGACCTTCGCGCCGACCGATTGCAGCCGCCGCAGCTTGTCCTCGGCCTCGGCGACGCGCTCCTCGCGCAGGCACGCGTACGACTCGCCGGCGCGGGCCGCGGCGCGTGCGAGCTTGCCGGCCATCATGTGCAGCATGAACACGCTCCAGCCGAGCGCGATGATGATGCCCGCGGCGTAGTGCGGCTCGGGCAGTGGCCCGCCGGTGATCTCGCGCGGCAACGCGAGCATCGCGACGATCAGCAGGCCGTTGCCGACCGCGATCCACCGCGACGTCGGGATCGGACCGAAGAACAGCAGGGACACGATCGCGGGCAACACGACGGTCGGCACGAACGGCGAGTGCACGCCGCCGGTCACCGTCGCGCTGGTCACGACGAACAGCTGTGCGCCGACCGAGATCGCGACGAACGCGCCCTCGATGCAGCGCTCCTCGCGCGCCTTGTGGACGATCAGCCGCTGGGCCGCCGTGAACACGACGAACGCGACCCCGACGAGCGCGACGCGCCAGGTCGCGACCCCGGCGTGCGCGAGGATCGCGATCAGCGTCGCGTGCACCGCCGCGCCGCCGATCACGACCGCGAGCGGCATCGTCTGGACTTCCTCGACGAGGTACGAGTTGCGACGGCCTCGCCAGGTCTCGTACGCGCGCGCGGGCTCGGCCACGTCGCGAGCGTTTGCGAGGCGCATGCCATCGTCCATCTCCGGCATGTCCGCAACTCTACGCTCGAAACGTGACCTCGGTAGTCACGTTTCGTGACGGTCGCCTGTAAGGCGGGCCGACAGGCCGCACCGAAACTCGCATGCCCGGCCGCTGGCGTCGTGGCACGGCCGGTGCTTTCGTGGCCGGCATGACGCATCGCTTCGCGCTCGCGCTCGTGCTCGTGTCCGGCTCCGCGTTCGCGCAGCCAGCCGCTCGGCCGGCTCCGGCCGACGACATGGCGGCGTTCGACAAGGATCTCGACGCGCTGTTCGTGCACGGCGGGCTGACCGCGGACGGTGCCGCGTCGCGGGCCGGGGCGGCATCGCCGACGGTGCGGCGCCGGATCGCCGAGGTCGATGCGGCGATCGCCGAAGGCGAGGCGGCCGAGCTGGAGCGCGTGCCGCAGGTCTCCGCCAAGGCGACGGTGGAGAGGCTGTCGTCGATCCCGTCGTTCGTGTTCCCGCTGCCCCCGAGCCTGGGCGGTCCCGTCGCGCTCACGTTTCTGAACCACCTCTACGACGCGCAGGCGAACGTCAACGTGAACCTGTCCGACTACGTGCTGCGCTACCCGAAGCTGGTCGGCGCGGCGCGGCTCGCCGAGGATGTCGCGAAGCAATCGCGCGTGTCGGCCGAGGTCTCGGCGGGCGAGGATGCGCGGCTCGCGTACTACGAATGGGTGCGCGGCAAGCTGCAGGTGCTGATCGCGCAGCGCCAGCTCGCACAGGTGCAGGCGACGCTCGATCAGGAGCGCGCGCTGTTCGACGTGCAGCGGATCTCGAAGGCGGACCTGCTGCGCATCGAGTCGCAGGAGGCCGAGGCCGAGCAGACGCTCGACCAGCTGGGCAACCTAGCGATCCTGCGCGAGGAGGAGCTGCGCCTGCTGATCGGCGCGCGCGACGACGAGCAGCTCGCGGTCGGCGAGGACATCCGCGCCGAGCTGGCCGTGCCCGGCGCCGCGCGGCTCGACGACCTGATGACCCGCGCCGAGCGCACGCGCGCCGACTTTCGCGTGCTCGACCTCGGCATTCGCGCGAAGGAGAAGCAGCGCGACGCCGAGAAGGCCGGTTACTACCCGCGGCTGACCGCGTTCGGCAACGTCGAAGACGCGAACCCGAACCCGCGCGCGTTTCCCCAGACCGACAAGTTCACGCGGACGTGGTTCGTCGGCGCGTCGGTCTCGTGGACGCTCAACGACACGCTCGTCGAGCGCACGACGGTGCGCCGGCTCACCGCCGAGGCCAACGAGCTGCGCGCCGATCGCGAGAACCTCGACCACGGCACGCGCATCGAGGCGCTGGCTGCGGTGCAGGCGGTGCAGGTCGCGCTGCACGCGCTCGAGACGTCGAAGAAGGGGCTCGCCGCGGCGGACGAGGGTTATCGCGTGCGCAGGGAGCTGCTCGCGGCCGATCGCGCGACCGCGGTCGAGCTCGTCGACGCCGAGACCGATCTGACGCGCGCCCGCATCAACGCGCTGAACGCGCGCGTCGATCTGCGCGTCGCGCTGACCCAGCTCGCCCACGCGATCGGCGACGACACGCCGCACAGCAAGTGATCACTGGACCACGGCCGAGCCCTGCGTCGCGGTCGTTGCAGGGTCGCTGAACGCGGGACTCATCACGGCGCCCGATTCGATCGTCGCGCCGGTGCCGCGCCGCGAGTTGATGCGAATGCGGCCGATCGCGCCGCCGCCACCGCCGCTGTAGTTGGCGTCGAAGCCAACCGCGCCGTCGCGGGTCGCGCCGGCCGCGCCCATGCCGCCGCGGCCTCCGCTCGCGCCGGCGAGGCCGCCCGCGGCCGGCGTGCGATCGAGCGAGCCGGCCGAGCCCGACATGCCGCTCGGTCCGCCGCCGCCGCCGCCGCCGCCGTTGGCCGCGAGCGCGCCGACGATCGTGATGGCCGGCGCCTCGAGCAAGATCGTGCCGCCCGCGCCGCCACCGCCGCCGCTCGGGCTGCCGTTGTTCTGGCCACCGCAGCCGCCGACGTTGATGCCGCCGCCGGCCGCGATCGTGATCGTGCCGTTCGACACCAGCTGGATCCCGCCGCCGCCGCCGCCGCCGCTGCCTTGTCCGCCGCCGCCGCCGCCGCCGCCGGCCAACGTCGAGATCACCTCGTCGCCGAACGAGCTGCCGCCGGCCGCCATCTGGGAGTCATGGCTGCCGCCGCTGCCGCCGGATCCGCCGTGGCCGCCACCGCCGCCGCCATCGTTCATCTGGCCGAACTGTCCGCCGCCGGAGCCTCCGCCAGTCTCCGTGCGATTGCCGCCCGAGCCGCCGCCGGGGCCGCCTGCGAGGCCGACGCAGCCGCCGCGCCCGTCGACGAAGCCTTCGATCGTGATGTCGCCGTTCGCGACGAGCGCGACCGGGTGCGAGCCGTTCGCGACGAGCGTGCCCTCGATCGTGAGGCTCGCGAGCCGGAACACCGCGACGTTGCCGTTCAGCTGGTACGTGAAGCCGGCCACCGAGCCACCGCCCGTCGAGATCGTTCCGGCATCGGCGTCGAGCGTGACGGTGCCGGTGATCGTCACGTCGCCGAGCATCGAGTCGGGCATCACGTCGCCGGGCAGCACGCCGCCGCCGGCCGGCACCACCGCGTAGCACTTCGCAGCACCGTCGATCGGATCGCAGCCCCAGGCGCACGCGGTCAGCGTGCCGACGACGCCGGGCATCGTGCACGTCAGCAGCGTGTTCGCGTCGAGGCACGACACGGCCGCGCTCGGGCACACCGGTGCATCGAGCGGCGCGTCGATCGCGGACCCGCCGGCGTCGCCGCCGCCGCCGCTCGGCGAGTCGAGCCCGAGCAGCTGACGGCAGCTCGCCGCGCTGACCGCGCTCGCCGCGATCGCCAAAACACGCGCAAGCCGCGCCAGCTTCACCCCGCGATCGTATCAAAGTCGGGCGCACGACAGTGTCGGGATCCCTGACAGGACCTCGGCGCTAACCGCACGGTCTGCGGGTGGACGTCGTGGCAGGGTCCGTGCATGGTAGCGCCACGATGCGTGCCTTTGCCGTCGCCGTGCTGGTGGTCGCAGCTCTCACTGCGTGCAAGAAATCCGGGGGCGTCGCCGCCGACATCAAGCCCGCGGTTCCGCCGATCAAGGTGCAGACCGTCGCCGCGACCGAGGCGCCGGCGCCAGATGTCCTGACGCTGACCGGGACCGTCGCCGCCGACTACCGGTCCGACGTCACTGCCGACACGCAGGGCAAGGTCATCAACGTGATGATCGAGCGCGGCCAGCGCGTGAAGCTCGGCCAGCCGGTCGTCCAGCTCGATGTCCGCACCGCGGCGCTGAACGCGCGCGAGGCGCAGGCGAACCTCGCATCGGCGCGCGCGCAGAAGGAGCTCGCGGATCAAGAATGCGATCGCACGAAGACGCTGCTCGGCAAGGGCGCGATCACGCAGGACGAGTACGACCGCCAGATGACGAGCTGCCGCGCCGCGCAGGAGCAGGTGTCGGCGACCCAGGCGCGCACCGAGATGATGTCGAAGTCGGTGGCCGACGGCCTGGTGCGCGCACCGTTCGACGGCGTGGTCGCCGAGCGCGACGTGTCGCCGGGCGAGTGGGTCGCGCCGGGCAAGGCGCTGTTCACGCTCGTCAAGGATGACCCGCTCAAGATCGAGCTGTCGGTGCCGGAGGCCGCGGTCACCGCGGTCAAGCTCGGCGAGCGCGTCGAGGTCGTCGCGGTCGCGCACGAGGACAAGACGTACGGCGCCGCGATCTCGCGCATCGGCGCCGAGATCGGCCGCACGCGCGCGCTGATCGTCGAGGCGCAGCTCGACAAGGGCAGCGACCTCTATCCCGGCATGTTCGCCGAGGCGCACGTCGTGATCGGCCAGACGCCGCACGTCGTGTTGCCCGACAAGGCGGTCGTCAAGCGCGGCAAGCAGTGGCACGCGTTCATCGTCAAGAACGGCGAGGCGCTCGACAGCATCGTCCAGCTCGGCACGCCGCCGGCGGCGGGGCAGGTGACGATCATCCAGGGCGTCGCCAAGGGCGACAAGGTCGTCGCGGCCGTGCCCGAGAACCTGGCCGACGGCTCGAAAGTCGTGGAGTAGCGCGCCATGCAATGGCTCGCGAATGTATGCGTGCGGCGGCCGGTGTTCGCGGTCGTGCTGATCTTGCTGTTCGTCGTCGTCGGGCTCGTCGGCTACACGAGCCTCGGCGTCGACAAGTTCCCCAAGGTCGACTTTCCGCTCGTCACGATCGTCACGCCGTACCCGGGCGCGTCGCCCGGCGCGGTCGAGACCGACGTCACCGACAAGGTCGAGGAGGCCGTCAACACGGTCAACGGGCTCGACACGCTGACCTCGGTGTCGACCGAGGGCGTCTCGCTCGTGATCGCGCAGTTCGATCTCGAGGTCGACCCCGACAAGGCCGCGCAGGACATCAACGAGCACATCGCGACCGTGCTGCGCGACCTGCCCGAGGGCACGCGGCCCGAGGTGCGCAAGGCCGACCCCGACGCGGCGCCGGTCATCGTGCTGTCGGTCAAAGGCCCGGCGGGCACGCCGTGGCGCGAGATGACCCGGTTCGCGGACAAGCAGGTCAAGCAGCGCATCGAGCGCATCGCCGGCGTCGGCCAGGCCGTGATCCTCGGCGGCCAGGACCGCCAGATCGACGTCGATCTCGACGCGATCCGGCTCGCGGCGACCGGCGTGTCGGCGCTCGAGGTCGAGCGCGCGATCGCGACCGGCAACATCAACGTGCCGGGCGGCGCGATGGAGATGGGGCCGACCAACAGCACGCTGCGCGTCGAAGGCCGCGCGGTCGAGCCGAAGGAGATCGGCAACATCGTCGTGCGCGAGATCGGCGATCACCCGGTCAAGGTGCGCGACGTCGCCGACATCCGCGACGCCGAGAAGGACGCCGACACCGCCGCCGTGCGCAACGGCGTGCCCGCGATCGCGCTGTCGATCCGCAAGCAGACGGGCACGAACACGGTCGCCGTCGTCGACGCGGTCAAGCTGGCGGTCGCCGCCATGCAGAGCAACCTGCCGCCCGGTTACTCGGTCGATGTCGTGCGCGACAACTCGGTGCAGATCCGGACGTCCGCGAACCAGGTGCTCGAGCACCTCGTGCTCGGCGCCGGTCTCGCCGCGCTCGTCGTGCTGCTGTTCCTCGGCAGCCTGCGCTCGACGATCATCGCCGCGCTTTCGATCCCGACGTCGATCATCTCGACGTTCGGCCTGATGATGGTCGCGCACTTCACGCTCAACTTGATGACGCTGCTCGCGCTCGCGCTCGCGGTCGGCATCGTCATCGACGACGCGATCGTCGTGCTCGAGAACATCTACCGGTTCGTCGACGAGAAGCGCATGAAGCCGTTCCCGGCCGCGATCTACGCGACCAAGGAGATCGGGCTCGCGGTGCTCGCGACCACGCTGTCGCTGATGGCGGTGTTCCTGCCGGTCGCGTTCATGAGCGGCATCGTCGGGCGCTTCCTGTACTCGTTCGGCCTCACGATGGCGTTCGCGATCGGCGTATCGATGATCGTCGCGTTCACGCTGACGCCGATGATGGCCGCGCGCCTGCTGCCGCTGCCCCCGCCCGAAGGCGAGCAGCGCCGCAAGACCATCCTCGAGCGCGCCAGCGACTTCGTGTACCGGCCGATCGCGCGCGTGTACTCGGGCGTGCTCGCGTTCTGCCTGCGGCACCGCTGGATCGTCGGCATCGCGATCGCGATCGCGTTCGCGTCGTGCCTCGGCGTCGTCAAGAAGGTCGGCGGCGACTTCCTGCCGCCCAACGACGAGGCGCAGTTCGAGATCTATGTCCAGACGCCCGAGGGCACGTCGCTCGAGACGACCACGCTCGTCTCCGAGCGGCTCGCGCGCCGCACGCGTGCGCTGCCCGAGGTCGATTCGACGCTCGTCACGGTCGCCGGCGGCGACCAGCGCCAGACCAACGTCGGCAACGTGTACGTCCACCTCGTCGATCCCGAGCTGCGGTCGCGCGACCAGAACGCGGTGATGGAGGACGTGCGCAAGCACGTGCTGAACGACGTGCCGCCGGGCACGCGCGTCGCCGCCCAGCAGGTCAACGACTTCTCGATCGGCGGCCAGAACGCGATCGTGTCGTACGTCATCTCCGGGCCGGATCTCGACAAGCTCACGCACTACGGCAACGCGGTGCTCGCGAAGATGAAGCAAGTGCCGGGCGTCGTCGATCTCGACTCGAGCCTCGTCGATCCGGTCGACGAGACGACGGTCAAGCCCGACCTCGATCGCGCCGCGATGCTCGGCGTCGACGCGGCCGACATCACGAACACGCTCGCCGTGCTGATCGGCGGCGTGCAGGCCTCGACGTTCGAGGACCGCGGCGATCAGTATCCGGTGTGGCTGCGCGCGGCCGAGCGCTATCGCAACGACCCGCAGGCGCTCGATCTCATCGCGGTGCCGTCGCGCACGCTCGGTCAGGTGCCGCTGTCCGACGTGATCCGCGTCGGTGGCCAGAAGGCGATCTCGAAGATCACGCGCCAGAGCCGCGAGCGCGCCGTCACGATCACGATGAACGTGTCGCCCGGGTTCTCGGAGTCGGACATCGTCCGGTCGGTCGAGGAGACGATCAAGGGCCTCGACTTGCCGCCCGGCTATACGGCCGAACCGTTCGGGCGCAGCAAGGAGATGGCGAAGATGGCGAAGGCGTTCCTGTTCGCGATCCTGCTCGCCGTCGTGTTCATGTTCCTCGTGCTGGCGGCGCAGTTCGAGTCGGTGCTGTACCCGTTCATCATCATCCTCAGCTTGCCGCTGACGTTACCGTTCGCGGTGTTCTCGCTGGTCTTGACAGGCGGCTCGCTCAACATCTTCTCGATGCTCGGCATCATCGTGCTGTTCGCGATGGTGAAGAAGAACGCGATCCTGCAGGTCGATCACGCGAACGGGCTGCGCCGCCAAGGTTTGCCGCGCACCGAGGCCGTGCTCGCGGCGTGCCGCGACCGGCTGCGTCCGATCTTGATGACGACGTTCGCGTTCGTCGCCGGCATGATCCCGCTCATCACGAGCCAGGGCATCGGCTCGGGGTTCTCGAAGGCGATGGCGTCGGTTGTCGTCGGTGGACAGTTGATGTCGCTGCTGCTCACGCTCGTCGCGATCCCCGTCATCTACACGTGGTTCGACGACCTCGCGCGGTTCGTGCGCCGGATCTGGACATCGATGTTCCCGAAGGTCGATCGAGGTGCCAAAGAAGTCGGCGTGATCGAGCTCGAGTAGTGAGCTTGACAACCGCGTGAACATTCAGTCGCGCAGAAACTCCGGAGCTAAGACATTTCGGCCGAAATTCGGTTCCGATCTGAAACGCGCTTTGGTATGACGCGAGTCCCTCACGCCGCGCCAGCTCGTGACTATGACGAAGATGACTCGCACCACCCGGACTCGGGACCTTCGCTCGCTGCTGGACGTTCCGCAGCACGACCTCCAGGCACAGGTGGCCAGTCGGCTGTCTCGGCTCGGCTTTCCGGTGCTGCGTCCCGCGCAGATCCAGCTGTTGTCGGCGATTCCGCCCGACGTCGGCGTGCGGCTGGCGGACCTGGTCTCGGCGAGCTCGCTGCCCAAGCAGACCGTGGGCGACCTCATCAGCGACCTCGAGCAGGCCAAGCTCGTCGAGCGCTTCCCCGACCCCGACCACGGCGTGATCAAGCGCGTCCGCCTCGGACCCAAGGGCCGCATCTGGGCCGCCGAAGTGCGTCGCGTCGCCGCCGCGACCGAGGCACGCTGGGCCACCCGGCTCGGTTCGAAGAAGATGAAGTCGCTGCGCGCGCTCCTCGAGGAGCTCGCCGCCACGGTCGAGTCGGTGCCCGCCCACAACGGCGTGCGGGCCCACCCCCGCCGCTAGCTTTTCGGGATCGCCCGCAGGCGGTAGCCGAAGCGGTGGCGCGACTCGATCAGGTCGCCGACCTCGCCCTTCATCAGCGCGCGGCGCACGCGGCGCACGAGCTGCTTGACGTGGTTCTCGCTCGGCTCGCGCGTGTCCCACGACAGGTCGGCGATGAGCTCGGAGCTGCGCACGAAGCCGCGCACGAGCTCGGGCTGGTGCCCCTCCGACGCCATGCGCTTGATCATCAGCGCCATCAGCTCGAACTGGGTCGTCGTGAGCTGGACCTGCTTGCCGTCGATCTCGACGAGGCCGCCGCCGCCGCCGGTCGGCTCGAGCAGCGCGAACCGCATCTCGGGCAGCCCGACGTTCGTGTGCTCTTCTTCCGAGAAGTCCTGGTCGACCGAGGTCGGCGGCACCGCGGCCGGCCGCGCGCTCGGCGGCGGCGCGATCGCGGCGGCCGGCTCGATCGGCAGCGACGCCGGACGCAGCGTGCTCGTCTGCGTGCGTGCGACGCGCGGCATCGGCAGCTGCGTGACGTCCTCCACCAGGTAGAAGCCGATGTGGCCGAACCGGATGCGCGCGCCGTCGTGCACCTCGATCGGCGCCTCGACGAGGCGATCATCGACGAACGTGCCGTTGGCCGACCCGAGGTCGCGGATCGTCCACGCGTTCGAATCGAACGTCAGGTGCGCGTGATGGCGCGACACGCTCGGCTCGAGCACCGCGAGGCCGAGCGTGTCGATCTGGCGGCCGATCAGCGTGCGCGGGTCGAGCTGGTGCGGCCGGCCCCACAGATCCACCAGCGCCGCGCTGGTCGGGCGCTGCACGCGCAGCTGGATCTGTTCGGGGCTGATGCGAATCGGCGTCGCGAGCTCGTCGCGGCACTCCTCGCACAACAGGCCGATCTCGGCGATCCGCTCGGAGCAGACCGGGCAGGTGGTAGCCACCATCTTCGACGCCAAGTGTACGCTACTCCCACGACGGATACGTGCGCCCTTGCACGGGTTCCTCGACGCGATCGGGCGCGATCGCGAGCTGGAATCGAAACGACTGCGCCGTGCGACCGTCCTCACCGGCGGTCATCACGGCGAAGTGCAGGTGCGGCGTCGACGAGAATCCGGTGTTTCCCGAGAGCGCGAGCCGCTCGCCGCGCGCCACGCGCTGGCCGGGCGCGACCTCGACCCCGCTGGGCGCGAGGTGCATGTACTCGCCGAGGGTACCGTCGTCGTGCAGCACGAGCACGAAGTTCGCGCGGCCGTACGCGAGGAACTCGGGCGTCGTGCCCGAGCCTTGCGCGCCGTCGAAGGTGGCGACGACCACGCCGGGCCGCGCGGCCAGCACCTGGGTCGCGACCGGGCAATCGAAGTCGATCGCGTACTCGTTCGACCCGCGGTGCGAGAACGCGCCGTGAAAGCCCTGCAGCACCGCGAACGTCGTGCCGCGCGCGTAGGGCAGGCGATACGCGTACGGGCGCGGCCGCGCGCGCGGATCGCCGAACCGCGCGCTCACCGCGACGGCGGGCGCGCGAACCGGCGCGTCGGGCGCGGCGAGCTGGAGCTGCGCGAGCACGACCGGCGGGCCCTCGCCGCCGGGCACGGCCGCCGGGTCCAGCCGCACGACACCCGCGGTCGGCGACAGCGGCTCGAGCTCGCCGAGTGAGCCGAGCTGCCACGCGACCACGACCGCGACCGCATAGTGGTTGCGCGCGATCTCGTACAGGTGATCGCCGTCGCGCCGCAGCTCGAGCTCGACGCGCCCACCGGTGAACGCAAACTCGGCGTGCCGCTCGACGACGACGCCGGCACGCGCCATGTCGATCGCCGGTGCGGGCGGCGGCACGTAGTACGCGATCGGCACGCGCGGCGGCGGCACGCAGGCCGAGAGCAGGAGCAGCAGCCAGCGCGTCACCGGCGCGCCACGTGATCCCGCACGAGCGTCGCCGTGTCGTCGAGCTCCGGCCGCACCACGCGGCGATTGTACCGCTTACTCGACCGTGAGCTGCTGCTGTGCCGAGCCCGTGACCTTGCCGATGTCGTCGTCGATCGAGAAGTTGGTCAGGTCGAGCGTGCCCTGCAGCGCGCTCGCGGTCCCGATCAGCGCGCCGGTCGTCGGCAGCGCGAGCATGTCGGGGATCGTGAACGACGTCGAGCCGTCGAACGCGGTGACCGACAGCAGGTGGTGCGTCGCGTCGGTGTCGTAGGTCGCGCCCTGGACGAGCGCGCCGGGCAGCGCGGTCCACGCGCCGGTGGTGCGCGTCAGCGACACGCCGCCGGGCACGCCGAGCCACGTGCCGGCCGCGAGCTGCGGCTGCGCGATGCCGCGGAGCAGCACCGCGCTTTGCGCGCCCAGCGTCGTCGAGCCGGTGGTGTCGCTCGCGAGCGCGGTCAGCCGGTACGTCGCCGACGCGAACCCCGACAGCTTGGGCGCGACCGCGATCGTCGGCGCGGTCGGCGCGACGAGCTGCGGGATCTCGAGCGTGCCGTCGGTGCCGAGGTCGACGCCCGCGATCGCGAACACGTTCGGCAGGCTCGCCGGCGGCGTGCCGAAATCGACGGTGATGCTACCGATGTCGGCCGCCGCGATCACCGTCAGGTCGTCGCCGGTCTGATCGACGCCGTCGGCGACGACGAGCCCGCCCAGGGTGGCCCAGCCGATCACGGTGAACGTGTCGTCGGTGCCGTCGGTCGGCGTACCGTTGAGATCGTGATCGAGGATCGCCGCGAGCAGCGCGACGTGGCCGGTGCGCGTCGTGACCGTGAAGTCGCATGCCGCGTCGGCGGTGGCGGTGTCACAGATGTTCGTGCCGTTCGCGGTCGTCAGGTTGTTCTCGGCGCTGGTCGCGTGATCGTCGGACGAGTACGACACGACCGCGGTCTTGTGGTGACCGGCCGGCACGCTGATCTGATCGAAGCCGACGATCACGCCCGACAGGTTCGCCTGCATCGTGGTCGGATCGACCGCGGCGTCGAGGTCGATGGTCATGTTCGCGCCGTTCGCGCCGATCCACAGCTCGCTGCGATAGCCTGCCGCCGCGATCGCGACGGTCTGCGGCCCGGTCACGCCGTTGGCGACGAACAGGCCGGTCGCGTCGGTCGTGCCGGTGACGGTGCCGACGGCGACGCTCGCGCCGGTGATCGGCATCCGCGTGTTGTCGTCGATCGCGTAGAGATTCACGACACCGTCGACCGCACCGTCGCCGATTCCGCCACCGGAAATGACCCGCGGCGGCGGGTGGTTACCGGTAGGTGCGTCGGCGCCTGGGGTCGTGCTGTCGCTGCCGCAGCCGCTAGTTGCGGCGATGGCGAGGATGATCGGAACGAAGCTACGCATCGGGATCCCTCCTAGTGCGCGGGTCTCCAGTGCGAGCGGCGGGCCATGTTACGTTTCACGGCGATGGCTCGCGCTGGAGACCGGAGCTGGACGGTCGCTCCGACCTTGCTCTGGTTCGGCGCCGCGCTGATCGCGGGCGCGTGCTTGCTGTCGGGCGGGCTCGCCGGATTGAAGCCGCTGCGCGCGCGGCTCGTCACGCGCGACGAGAGCGTGGCCGTGCCCGCGGGGCCGGTGTTCGCGGCCTCGCCGGATCAACTCGCCGAAGCCGACGACGATAACGACAACGACGACGACGTCGTGCCGGCGGCGGGCGGTGGCGCGGGCTCGGCGACCGGCGGCTCGACGAGCGCGCCGCGCGACGGGTTTCTGTTCGATACCTGCCGCGACGGCACGCCCGAGCATTGCCGCGCGTGGGCGATGGACGGGTTCTATCGCGCGATCGCCGACGAGAAGCGCGGCGCGCTCGGCCATCCGGTGCGCGTGTCGTGGTACGGCGACTCGGTCGTCGCGACCGACCTGATCCCGGGCCGGCTGCGCTCGCGCATGCAGGCCGACCTCGGCGACGGCGGACCGGGCTTCGTCTTCGTCGTGCCGCCGCATCGGTTCTGCGAGCACGAGGGCGTCACGCGCGACTCGTCGGGGACGTGGATGTCGCACGCGATCTCGACGTTGCAGACGCCGGATGGCTTGTACGGGCCGGGCGGCGCGACCGCCGAGACGTTCGACGGCGGGACGTCGACCCTGAAGCTCGCGGACCAGATCACGAACGTCGAGCTGTACGCGCTCGCGCAGCCGCACGGTGGCCGAGTCATCGTCCACGCCGACGGCGCCGACGTGCTGCACGCCGACACCGCGGCCGACGCCAAGCAGGTCTCGTACGCGACCGCCAAGCTCGACGGCGGCGCGAGCAAGCTCGAGCTCGAGACGCACGGCAAGGTGCGCCTGTTCGGGCTCGATCTCGAGAACGCGAGCGGCGCGGTCGTCGACAACCTCGGCATCGTCAGCGTGCACGTGAAGAGCTTCGCGAACGAAGACGCCGCGCACTGGAGCGCGGAGCTCGCGCATCGCGGCGCCGACCTCGTGATGATCATGATCGGCGCGAACGAGGCGGAGTGGCTCGGCCCGGCCGATCAGGACACCAAGGACTATCAGGCGCACTACGAGCAGGTGCTCGCGCCGATCCGCAAGGCGCGGCCCGAAGCGGCGTGCCTCGTGGTGTCGCCGACCGATCAGGCGTTCGAGCAAGACGGCGGCTATGCGTCGCGCCCGGTGATGCCGATCCTCGTCGCGGCGCAGCGCAAGGCGGCCGAGGCGCAGGGCTGCGCGTTCTTCTCGACCTATGCGTGGATGGGCGGCAAGGGCTCGTCGGCGAAGTGGTTCCGCAAGCGGCTGGTCAGCAGCGACTTCCAGCACCTGTCGAAGAAGGGCGCCGATCTGCTCGGCGACGCGATCTACACCGCGCTGATGGCCGGCGCCGAGCGATATGCGCATCGCTAGCCGAGGGCGCATGTCGGCAACCCCCGCGGGCTGCGAGCGTCGCGCTGCGGGCGGATCGCGACGTACGTCCGTTGCTCTCTCGGTTCGTGGGGCAACCACGCGCGTCGCTGCGCTACGGGCGTGCGCCGCGCTGCGCCGCGCATCGCTCGCTCTCGCCTCGCGCGGCTTCTCGAGATGCGCCCTGTGCGCCGCGCTGCTGCTCGTCGGCTGCGGCGGCTGCGAGGGCGAGCACGGCCAGCACGTGACGCCGCCCAAGCCGCCGGTCGCGGTGGCCGGTGACGGAGGCGCGGGTGCGAGCACGGGAATGCCGCCGATCGACGCCGAGTATCCGCACGCGCTCGGCTACCTCGATGCGCCGCCGGGCACACTCGACGGCCTCTACGGCGGGCTCGCCGCGGCCGAAGCGAACCAGCCCGGCGGCCGCGTCGACATGGTGTTCTTCGGCGATTCGCACACCGCGGGCGATTCGTTGACGTCGCGGCTGCGCGTGTCGTGGCAGTCGCGGTTCGGCGACGCGGGGCGCGGCCTCGTCGCCGCCGGCAAGCCGCCGACGCGTCACTACTACCAGCGCGACGTGCGCTACGGCCGCAGCGGCGACTGGACCGCCTCGGTCGGCGGCAAGCACGGCGACAGCGAGCCGTTCGGCATCGCCGGGCTGCGCGTGTCGGGCCGCGGCAAGGGCGCGCAGCTGTGGGTCGAGACCTGCCCCGAATGCCAGGTGGGCAAGTCGGTCTCGCAGTTCGAGCTGCTGTACTACGCGGCACCCGATCACGGGGTGCTGCGCTATCGCGTCGACGACGCGCCGTGGGTCGATCTGCCGACGAAGACCGCCGCGATCGAGCCGCCGCATCCCGGGCGGCACGTGATCCCCGTCGCCGACGGCCCGCACAAGCTGACGCTCGAGCACGGCGGGGGCGGCCAGATCGATCTGTTCGGCGTCGTCATGGAGCGCGCGCGGCCGGGCGTGATCGTCGATTCGCTCGGCGTGGTCGGGCGGCGGCTCGCCAGCCTGCGCTCGTGGGACTGGTCGATCATCGGCGAGCAGCTGGCGACGCGCGATCCGCGCCTCGTGGTGCTCCAGTACGGCACGAACGAGGCCGACGATCCGGATCTGGTCCTCGACGATCTCGCGAAGTATTACGACGAGACCATCCTGCGCATCCGCGCCGCGGCGCCGACCGCGTCGATCTTGATCCTCGGTCCGCCCGACATGGGCGTGCGCGAGGGCGGCAAGGGCTGCGATCACCTGAAGGCGCCGCCGGATGCCGGCACTCCGCCCGAGTGCGAGTGGCGCACGCCCGGCGTGCTCGGCGAGATCATCGCCGTCGAGCACGCGGCCGCGGTGCGCGACCACGTCGCGTTCTTCGACACGTTCGCGGCGATGGGCGGCAACGATCAGATGGGCACGTGGGCGACCGCCGAGCCGCGCGTCGCGTTCAAGGACCGCGTGCACTTCACCGACATCGGCTACCAGCGCTGGGCCGATGCGCTCACCGGTGCGCTGCTCGACGACTACGAGCGCTGGAAGCACGGGCAGGGCCTGCCGCCGTCGGCGGGGCCGGCGACGCCGCCGCCGGTCGTGCCCACCGACGCGCCGTTGCCCGCGACTCCATGAGGTTCTCGTC
This sequence comes from Kofleriaceae bacterium, assembly GCA_036490935.1. GTDB lineage: Bacteria > Myxococcota_A > Polyangia > Haliangiales > Haliangiaceae > JABFXX01. Next base: position 99,000 of record DASXCY010000144.1, read on the forward strand.
CGCCGACTACCCGATCTTCTTGATCGCGGTGTTCTTCGCGTACGCGTTCGCGCGGCGCAGCGGGATCGGCCGCGCGCTCGTCGTGCTGCTGCTCGGCGATCTCGCGTTCACGCTGGTCGCGAAGGATCCGCACCTGCTGTGGGATCCGATCGGCAACCTCGTGTGGAGCGCGGAGGCCGGCGTCTCGCTCGAGCCGTCGTGGCATTGGGCGGTCGGCGCGGTGGTCGTGATCGGCGCGTTCGTCGCCGGGATGCGATGGGCGGGCGCGCTCGCCTCGCCGCGCGGGCAGAGCCGGCTCGCGCGCGGCCTGGTCGTGGCGCTCGTCGCGATCGGAGGCCTGGTCGCGTGGTCGGCGCAGGCCGGCACGCTCGATGACACGAGTGCCGTGGTCGGTGCGTACGCGCATCTGCTCGTCCTCGTCGTGCTCGGCTTCGCGCTCGGCGCCGCGCAGCGCGACGCGTCGCGCGCGCTCGGCCGCGTGATCGTGCTGTTCGTCGCGTCGGCGCTGTTCTACCAGGCGTGGGCGATCACCCAGGTCGGGCCGTATCGCTACTTGCTCGCGCTGCTGCTCGCGACGATCGTCCTCGATTACTACCTCGCGATCTGGATCGAAGCCGCGGAAGACCCGACGGCGCGCAAGGCGCTCGTGATCGTGTCGCTGTGCTCGAACCTCGGCATCTTGTTCTTCTTCAAGTACTGCAACTTCGTCACGCAGGACGTCCTGCACCTCGACGTGCGGCCGCTGCACTTGATCCTGCCGGCGGGCATCTCGTTTCACAC
>DASXCY010000145.1:0-22381 GCA_036490935.1 Kofleriaceae bacterium
GCTGTTCGACTTGAAGATCTCGTCGAGGAACACGATCTCGGCGGTCGGCAGCATGTGATCGAGCCGGCGCGTGTAACGGCCCTCGCGAAACGCCGAGATGTCGACCGGGCCGAACAGCTCGTTCGGCTCGGTGAAGCGCGTGAGCAGATACTCGAAGTAGCGCGCGTCGATCAGCTTCGCGAACATGTCGATCATGGCCGACTTCGCGGTGCCGGGCGGGCCGACGATCACCATGTGCTCGCCCGCGATCGCCGAGATCGTCATCAGGCGGATGATTTCCTGCTTGTCGAGGAACTGCGCGCCCATCTGGCGCGCGATGTCCTGGAATGCGGCCGACGCGCGCGCGACATCGACGGCGAAGCTGCGCGGAGTGGTGGGCGGCGCGACCATTCGATCGAGCGCCACATTACCCGAAAACTACACGGTCCACCGCCGTCGCCCGGGCAGATTGCCTCGCGGGCGCGGATCGCCACGCTCGCCACTACGCGCCGACCTTGGCGGTTTGCGGAGATAGCGATTGCGCGTCCGGCGCGGCGCGTGCAACACGACCCGGCCCGTCCTACCTGGAGAGGATGACCATGAAACAACTCGCTTCGTTTGTCTTGTTCGCCGCGGCTGCCTGTACGGGCACCGCGACCCTCGCGACCGGTCCGGCACAGCCGCAACCGGCGCCCGTCGTCGCCGCGCCTCCGCCCGAACCGGCTCCCGCGCCGGTCGTGGTCGCGGCGCCGCCGGCGCAGCACCCCGCGTACCTGCACGCGCTCACCGATCTGCGCCACTCGCGCGCGTATCTCGCGAAGCCCGCGGGCGCGACGGTGAAGTGGGACGAGAACCGCGCGATCCACGAGGTCGACGAAGCGATCAACGAGATCAAGCGCGCGTCGATCGACGACGGCAAGAACATCGGCGATCACCCGCCGGTCGACGCCGGGATGGTCTGGGGCAACCGCCTGCAGAAGGCGCGCGAGCTCGCCGAGACGGCGCGGCGCGACCTCGACGCCGAGGAGGACAACGCGTTTGCCGGTGGCCTGCGCAACCGCGCGCTCGGTCACATCCAGAACGCGGTGCGCGCGATCGACGAAGGCATCGCCGATGCCGGCGCCGTGCGCCCGGTCGGCCCGCCGCCGGCCCCGATGCCGCCTGCCGAGCCACCGCCAGCGGTCAGCGCGCACCCCGCATACCTGCACGCGCTGTCCGACATGCGCGTCGCGCGCGCGCTGCTCGAGCGCCCGGCCAAACCCGACGTGAAGTGGGACGAGAACATGTCGATCCGCGAGATCGATGCGGCGATCAACGAGATCCGCACCGCCTCGATCGATGATGGCAAGCCGGTCAGCGATCATCCGCCGATCGACGCGAAGTGGGGACACCGCGATCGCCTCAAGGAGGCGATGCGCCTGCTCCACAAGGCCGCCGGCGACATCGAGGAGAAGGAAGACAACGCCTGGGCGAAGGGCCTCCGCACGCGCGCGGTCGGTCACATCCGCAAGGCCGAGTTCGGCATCCGCGACGCGATGGACGACCGCCATCACGGCCACTGAACTACAATGAAGCGGTGGTAACTCGCCGCTACGCGATCGCCATGGCGGTCGCGACGGCCGGATGCGGCGATAACCTGCATCCGGCCGACGCAGTTTCGGGCGCGCCCGATCTCGCGCTCGTCGCGTCGCAGATGACCGGCAGCACGCTCGTCCTCGATCAGACGTTCGCGGCCGACGACTGCGCGATCGCCGAGGGCTGCATCGCGCAGCCCGGTCCGCGCAAGCTGCTCGTGTTCGACACGGTGACCGAGAACGTCGGCACGGCCGATCTCGTGCTCGGCCAGGTGCCGCCGCCCGGCGTCAGCAGCGGGATCTTCGTCTGGTCGCCGTGCCACATGCATCACCACATCATCGGCTACGCCGACTACGCGCTGCTCGACGGCACCGGCGTCGTCGCGGCCGGCCACAAGCAGGGCTTCTGTCTCGAGGACGACGAGCAAGTCGATCCGATCGGCCCGAGCCATCATTACAGCTGCAATTTCCAGGGACTCTCGATCGGCTGGGCCGACGTCTACGACCGCGCGTTGCCGTGTCAGTGGATCGACGTGACGGACGTGCCCACAGGCGACTACACGCTGCAAGTCACGATCGATGCTACCGGCGTACTGCCAGATGCCGATCCTTCGAACAATGTCTGGATGACTGCGGTCGCGCTGTAGGCGTATCGTGAACGTGTGGGGCGGCTCGTGCTCATCGCCCTGTTGGGCGCCTCCTGTGGTCGATTCGGTTTCGGCGACGTGCCGAAATCGACCGGCGGCGGTGTAGACGCGACGACGACGCCCGATGCGCTGTCGCTGCTCGCGTGCACGGGGCCGACGCGCTTCCAGACCGGCGCCGCGACGGTGACGATGACCGCGACCGCCGGTGCGAACGGCTACAGCGCGTTCACGGTCGATGGCAACGGCGACCTCGCCGGTTTCGGCTATACGTTCGACGCCACCGCGTTGACGACCGCCGCGCAGGACGTCGCGATCGACACGAACGCCACCGGCAACCTCGGCGCCGCCACGAACGGCTCGACCGTGATGCTCGCCGCCGCGACGGGGCTTCCGTCCTCGACCGGCACGAAGCTGTACGCGCTGGCCGACGACATGACGAATCTCGCCGCGCCATCGCTGCGCGACGGCGAGCTGCTGGCGACCACGCCGATCGTCGCGAGCCCGGTCGACAATGGCTTCGCGCTGTTCACGATCAACGGAAGCGAGATGGACGCGAACCACGTCGCGCCCGACGGCAGCGATGCCGGCGGGCTGGTTGCGGTCGTGCCGTCGGCGGAGGCCCCCGGCTACGAGTCGGTAACGCCGGTGCCGAACGGCTACGCGATCGGCTACGCGTCGGCGAGGTCGAGCCCGCGCCAGGCCACGCTCGAGCTCGTCGACGCGACGACGTTCGCGATCACCGCCGGGCCGGTCGCGGTCGATAACGCGCAGTACGACGAATACGACCCGGTGATCGCGGCGGTCGGCACCACGTATCTGGTCGCGTGGCACGCGAAGGACGTCACCGACGACGACGACATCTGGTTCGAGCTGCGCGACGCGAGTCTCGCGCCGATCGGCATGCCGCAGCAGATCGCGACGTTCAGCCACGTGCCGGTGGTCGCGAGCGACGGCACGAGCTTCTTCCTCGTGTGGGACGACTACAAGCCGTCCGATCACCTCGCCGGCGTGCAGGTGATGACCGACGGCACGACGACTCCGATCAGCGTGCTCAACACCGGCGGCACGCCCGTCGGCTGGGCGATGGCCACGCGCGGCCCGCAGCCGGTGCTGGTCTGGATCGAATCGGGCGGCACCGGCCCGGATCTGTACTTGAATCCGATGTGCGGCCCCTAGCCTCGGGCTTCGGGCCTCGGGCCTCCCGAGCTCGGATCTCCGGCGGCCCGAGGTCCGACGTCCGAGGTCCGGATATGCCGGCGCAGCCTGCCCGCGAGCGCCTCGAGGACGGAGTCGGAGAGCAGCTCGGCGATTTGCGCGCGATGCACGGCCCAGCGCGTCGCGAGCTGCGGGATCGAGTCGAGGCCGGGCGGCGACGCGAGGCGCGGATCGACCAGCGCGAGCGCGCCGGGTAGCGCGAACAAGGTCGCGAGACCGCGCGGGCGCTGGCCGACCGAGTCGAGTCCGAGCACGGTCGAGAGCAGCGGGGATTTCGCGCCGGGCTCACGCAGGTGGAGCTCGCCAAAGCAGTACAGCGCGTTCAGATGGACGAGAAACGCGGCGACCGCGCGCACGTCGGCCTCGTCGGGCGCGCGCTCGAGCATCTGCTCGAACGCGGCGGCGAGCCGCGCCGGGCCGACGACCTGATCGCGCGGTGCCGCGTCGGGCACGAGCTGATAGGCGACCGCGCGCGCGAGCTCGTGATCGCGCAGCAGGAACACCGCATCTTCCCAGTGCAGCGGCGGCGCGCCGGGCTCGTTGTCGAGCAGCTGCGTGAGCGGCGTGCGGCGCAGCAGCGTCGCGATGATCGGCGCGGTATCGGCGACCGCGAGCAGCTCGTCGAACCGCACGGTCGTGACCTCCTCGCGCACGCGGCGCAGGTTGCGCCACGTGGTGAGCCGGCGCGACGGCTTCTGGCCGTGAAAGCGCGCGCGTCCGGTCCACCACGACAGCGTGATGTCGTCGCGCGTGAGCCGCATCAAGTTGTGGAGCAGCGCGTGGCGCGCCATCACGCGCGTGCGATGGCTCGACAGCGGCTGGCTGACCAGCGCGAGCGCGGTGTCGACGATGCGGCGGCGCTGGCGATCGCTCACCGACCACAGCTCGGCGCGCGGATGGACGAGGAACAGCGCGTCGTGCAGGCCGGCCGCGAGCGCGAGCTCGTCGCGATCGAGGACGAGCGCCGGCGGCCGTACGACGAGCGTCGACAGGACCTGCGTGCGCGCGTCGTCGACCGCGACCAGCTCCACGCTCGCATCGGCCAGCTCGTGCTCCCAGCGATCGATGTCCTCGATCGGAATCGGCGGCCCGACGTGCAGGTCGCCACCGGCGACGAGCGGCAGCACGAAGTGCTCGAGAAACTCGCGGACGTGAGGCCGGGGCATTCAAAAGGGCTTTGGGCTTTGGGCCTCGGGCTTTGGCCAGAGTCCGGATCGGGCCAAAGCCCGAGGCCCAAAGCCCAAAGCCATCACTTCTCCCCCTCTCCACTCGGCAACAGCTTGCGATCCGGCGCGTCGGGGAAGCCCCACAGCGCGAAGCGGCCGACCGCGTCGTTGACGACGTGGACATCGCCGCCGAGCTCGCTCGAATAGTCGTCGACCGAGGCGCGATCCGGCTCGAGCTTCGCGAGCGAGCGGCGCTCGAGCGTCTGGAACGAGCCCTCCGCGATCTGGAACGGCCGGCCATCCGCGACGAACACGGTGACCAGGCCGGCCGAGTGGCCGAGCGCGCGCGCGAGGACTTCGGGCGACACGCGCGGCACGACGTCCATGCCGAGCGGCACGAGCAAGCCAGGCGTGAGCTCGCACAGGAGCTGGCCGAGCGGCACGACATCGAGGTTCTCCGAGCCGACGACGAGGATGCCGCGATCGGTGACCGCGACGCGATGACCGCGCAGCGACACCGGCGGCAATGCGAACAGGATGCGCTTGAGGCGCGACGCATGTTCGAGCTGGATCAAGGTCGCGACCACGCGGCGTGGCGGGCCCATCGCGGCCGCGAGCTTGAGATCGACGCCGATCGGCTCGACGGGGCCACCGGCCTGCGGCGACGCATCGCGCGGCTTGTCGAGCTGCAGCTCGACGCGCGTCAGGTCGGCGATGTCGCTGAGCGCGAGCGGCCCGGGCAGCACGTCGACGCGATCGCCGGGCCAGAACACGTGAAACGTGCCCTCGGGGAACACCGACTGGCACGACGCGAGATCGATCGGATGCTCGTACCCGACCGCGACCGCGGCGTTCGCGCCGGCCGGGCGGAACACGTCGATGCCGGGCGTGCCGAGAAACAGCGCGAGGATTCGCTCCGGCAGGTCGCGCACGCGCATCCAGATGTAGCCGCGCTCGCGCGCGTGATCGTCGAACGCGCTCTGCGAGCGCGGCTGGAACAGCCCGGCTTGCGCCTCGACGCGGTTGCGCCACAGGTACCGGATGATGCCGTCCGACAGGCCGTGCGCGACCGAAAGATAGAGCTCGGCGCGGTCCTCGGGTGCCAGGTCGGTCGCGCCCGGCACCTTGCGCAGCGACAGCCGGAACAGCAGGCGCGAGAACGGCAGGTCGCCCTCGCGCACGTAGGCCTGCGCGAACTCGTCGCCGTGGACCATGAAGTCGGCGGCCGCGGGCAGCGCGCCGATGTCGACCGCGTCGTAGCCGTACGGCGAGCGATCATCGCGGTACTTGACGAAGTGCTTGGCGGTGCCGGTATACATCGCGCCGCCGACGAGGCGCGCGAGCCGCGCCGCGCGATCAGCGGTGTACGACGACACGGCGGGAACCTGGATGATGATCTCGCGGCTGCCGAGCGCGGTCCGCGCCTTCGTGATCGTGAGGCTCGCCATCAGCTCGTCGAGCGACGCCTCCGACGAATACAGCCGCAGCCACGACACCGCGCCCTCGAGCGTCGCGAACGTCATCAAGCACAGCCGGCCGAGCAAGATCCCGCGCGGATCCGGCGCGACACCCGGCGTGAAGAACCGGGTCTGGCCCTGGGCGACGTGCTCCAGCATGGACGCGTAGAATCTAGCAGACCGCGTGCCTCGGGCCTTGGGCTTTGGGCTTTGGGCTTTGGGCTTTGGCCAGAACCCGAGGTGTCGCCCTCTGGCCAAAGCCCAATGCCCAATGCCCAAGGCCTCTCTTCAGTCTTGCTTCAACTGCACGTCCACCCGCCGGTCGTTCGCCCAGCCGGCTTCGTCGGTGCCGGTGGCGTCGAGCGCGCCGCGCGTGGTGACGGCGAGCTGCGGATCCTGAACGCCGAGGTGCGAGAGGTATTTGCTGACCGACGATGCGCGGCGCGAGCCGAGGCCGAGGTTGTACTCCTCGGTGCCGCGTGGGTCGGCGCGGCCGATCAGCGCGATGGCCTTGCCCTTCGCCGCGCCCGAGATCAGGCACTGCGCGAGCTGGTCGAGCACGTTGCGATCGTCGGCGCTGAGCTCGTCCTTGTCGTAGTCGAACTTGGGGTCGACCGCGCTCGCCGTCGGCTTGATGTTGCACATCGCCGCGAGGTCGCCCGCGAGCGCGAGCGAGTTGCTCACCTTCTGATCCTGCGTGACCTGCGGCGCCGGCTTGTCCTGCTTGGTAGGCGGCGGCGTGTTGTCGGTCGCGACGGGGGTGGTCGTCGGCTTCTTGTCGTGGTGGCACGCGGCAGCGAGCACGAGCGCGAGCACGATCCATCGTCCGGTCGTCTTCATGGCATCCTCCGTTGGTGCTGCAAGCTCTACCACGGCTCGCGTTGGCGATCGCGCTCTGTGCCGCGTGCGGCAAGAAACCCGGGTCGGGATCGGGCAAGGACGATGCGGCTTCGGCCGCACCCGGACCCGCGCCACTCGCGATGCCGCCGCTCGGCGTCGATCGCGTGCAGCGCTTCAACTTCATCTACGGCGAGGGTGAGTCCGCGTACGCGACCGCGGTCACCAAGGCGAAGGCGAAGGATTGGGCCGCCACCAAGAACGCGTGTGAGGCCGCACTCGCGAAGGATCCGTTCGATCTGGACGCGCATCGCTTGCTCGCGACCGCGCTCGTGCAGCAAGGCGATCACGCGGCCGCGGTCGACCATCTCGTGACCGCGCTCGCGGCCGATTACTACGCGTACGCGCCCACGCTCGACGCGCCGGAGCTCGCGGCGTTTCGCGCGACGCCGCACGGCCAGGCCGTCGCGGCGCTCGCGCGCGAGATCGGCGCCGAGTACGCGAAGCGCGCGAAGGCGGGATTGTTGCTCGTGGGCCGGCGCAGCACGTTCAAGTGGCCGGAGAAGCCGGGCGTGCAACCCGACGGCAGCCGCGGCGAGCTGTACGCGTACGATCGCGACAGCAAGCGCTACCTGCGGCTCACGCACACCGATCATCAGGTCGCCGGCTTCGTGCGCGCGCCGGGCGGCGGCTCGGTGGCATTGCTCGGCTTCGATCGCGTCGAGCGCGGCGCGACCGACGCCGATCCGCCGCTGCTCGCGCGCGGGTGGCTGCTCGCGATCGATCCGGCCGACTGGAAGTCGCTCGGCCCGCGCGTGACGCTGCCATCGGCGCGCGAGGTGATCGCCGGCTACGGCGCGGGCGATCAGCTGCTGGTCGCGACCGCGCAGGCGACCGGCCGCTGGACGCTCGGCGATCTCGCGATCTCGTCGGTCGACGTCGCGGGCGGGAAGCTCACGAAGACCTCCGGCGCGGTGACGTGGACGCCGCGCGTCGAGCTCACGCTCGATGAAGGCCGCGCGCCGCACGCGCCCGACGCGACCAAGCCCGGCGGCGACAAGCCGAGCGTCGTGCTGACGACGCCCGCGGGCGGCACCGTGCGCGTTCCGGAATCCGGCGACGTCGATGTCGATTCGATCGCGACCTCGCCCGACGGCGCGCGCGTCGCGTTCGCGACCGCGGTCGATCCGTGCGCGAAGGATACGGCGCCGTCGCTCTACGTCGCCGACGCGAAGACCGGCGCGCTGAAACATCTGCTCACCGCGCGCAGCCGGTTCGCCACGCGCTGGGTCGACGCGACGACGCTCGCGTACGAAGACGGCGACGGCTCGATCCGGCTGTGGGATGCGACCACCGGCCGCGAGGCGACGCGGCTCGACGACAAGGCCGGGCTCGCGCTCGACGTGCTGTCGCTCGCGAGCGGTCCGCTGTGCAAGCAGGCACCGCCGACCGCGCCTGCCGGCTCGGGCGAGGAGCCGCCGCTGCCGCCCGAGGAACCGGCACCCGCGCAGTGAGTCACTGCAGCGAGTACGTCAGATCGATCTTGCCGCACTGCCCGGGTGCGCTCGCCTTGTTGTCGATGTAGAGCCAGTACGGGCCGGGGCTCGAGACCCTGGTCGACGGCAGCGTCTCGGTGCCGTCGACGCCGGTGTTGTCGTCGCACGCGCCGGCGACCTGCGCGTTCGCGATCGGATCGAACAGCGAGAGCGCGAGGTCGGCGTGAAACGTCGATTCCGGCGTCGCCGCGGCCTGCAGCACGAGCTGGTTGCTGCTCGGGCAGCGCAGCACGAGGAACGGCAGCGACGACGCGATCGCGCCGGAGATGCAGCTCGCAGCCGGCGCGTCGTTCGTGCGGCCGCACGTGCTGATGCCGGTGACCGGGCTCGCGCGCGTCGGCAAGATCGCGGGCGCGGCGACCGTGAACACGCGCAACGTCGCGGTCATCGTCGCCTCGGTCTGTTCGACGACGATGCAATACGTGCCGGCGTCGAGCTGGGTCGCGCCGTGGTTGTAGGCGGCGCCGGGGCACACACCCGCGGCGCAATACGTGTCGGTGCCGGACGTGCCCGGGCAAGCGCCGGGATAGATCGCGAGGCCGGTCGCGGCGTCGGGCGTGTCGACCGCGAGCGTCTGCGCGGACGGCAGCGTGATCTCGAACGACACGTCGCGCGAGCCCTTCGCGCAGCTCGAGTCGGAGCGGTTGGTCGCGCCGGCGAACGTGAGCTGCACCTGCTGGACCTGATCGGCGAGCACGCAGATGCCGGCGCGCGATCCGGCCGACGCATCGTAGCGATAGCCGCCGGTGCCACACGTCGCGTCGGAGACGGCACAGTTGCCAGAGGCCTCGCACACGCCGCCGCTGCCGCACTGCGAGTCGAGCTTGCACGTGAACGCGGGCGCGACGTCGATGCAACCGGCGAGCGCGATCAGGAGCGCCGCTCTCACAACGCACCTCGCACGACGACGACCGCGCCCGATCGCGCCGGCACGACCGCGACGCCGGTCGGTGGCACCGGGCGACCGAGCGCGTAGTAGACGGCGCCGGTCGCGACCAGTGCGACGCCCGCGCCGGCCGCGATCCACGCCGCGTCTTGAAAATGGAACGCGTCGCTGCGGCTCGATTCGTACGCCGCGCCGGAGCTCGCCGAATGCGTGGCCGACGCGTCGTACAGCGCGAGCCCGTACAGGCCGCCGGCGATCACCCCGACCGAGCCGCCGGCGATGCCGAGCACGATCGCGCGGTGGCGCACGCGCGCGACGCTCGCGTCGTAGTCGGCGCGCTCGCGCTCGGTGGCCGCGCGCGCTTGCTCGCGTTGCTGTTCGGCAGCACGCGCCTGCCCGGCCTCGCGTTCGTGCTGCTGGCGCGTGGCCTCGGCCTCGGCGGACGCGCGCGCCGCTTCCTGCGCGTCGGCCGCGCGCTTCTGGTCGAGGATCATCTGCGCGCACCCGGCCTTGCCGTCGCGCGCACGGGAGGCCTCATCGTCGGGCGGCTCGGCGGCGAGGAACTGGTCGTACGCGTCGATCGCCTCGGCGCACGCGTTGGCGTGGCGCTGCGCGGTCGCGATGTCGAACAGCAGCCACTTCGCGTCGCTGTCGAGCTGGTACGCGGCCGCGTACTCGACGGCGGCGCCCGCGAAGTCGTTCGCGTCGAACAGCGCGTTGCCGCGCTCGAAGTGCTGCTGCGCGGCCCGCACGTGCGCGGGCGGCTCGAACGAGTTCGGCCCGGCCGCCGCGACCGCGGCGTGCGCGACCACCACGGCCACGATCGCGCGTGCGATCACCGGATCAGCTCGTCGCGCTTCGGCTGCTTCGCCGGGCGAATGATCGGCCGCATCGGCGGCGGCGCGTGATGCGTGACGACCGGCTGTACGACCGCCGCCGGCGCGGCATCGGGCACCGCGGCGGCGACCGCGGCATCGGCCGGCGCGACGGCCGGAACGACGACCGGCGCGACGACCGGCGCCGGCGACTTCGACTCGCTCGGCGCGCGGCCGTCGTGAAACAACCACGCCCCCGCCGCGAACGCTCCGATGATGCCGGCGAGCGCCGCGATCCGCGGCCAGCGCGCCCGCCGCAGCCGTGGTGCGCTCGGCGCGACGACCAGCGCGGGCCGCGGCGGCGCCGCATCCGAGCGCGTCTGCTGCACGACATACTCGAGCAGCGAGCGCTCCGACTCCTGCGCGGCCTGCCACGCGCCGAGCTCGACATCGAACAGGCTGGCCATCGCGCGCGCGAGCGCGAACTGCGATACGTCGAGCCGGTGCTTGCTGGCGAACGTCGCGAGCTGCTCGTGCAGCGCGTGCGCGCTCGGCTGCCGGTCGCGCCGATCCTTCGCCAGCGCGCGCCGCACGGTCGCCTCGAGCTCCGGTGGATACGCCGGATCGAGCGCGCTCGGCCACACCGGATCGCCTTCGAGGATCGCTTTGGTCACCAAGTATTCGTTGTCGCCGGCGAACGGCCGCACGCCGGTCGTCAGCTCGTACAGCACGATGCCGGCGCAGAACACGTCGCTGCGCCGATCGAGCGGCTCGCACCGGCACTGCTCGGGCGACATGTAGCCGGGCTTGCCCTTCACCGTACCGAGCTCCGTGACGCTCGGCAGAGACGTCGCCTTCGCGATGCCGAAATCGATCAGCTTGACGCCGCCGTCGTACGTCACGATCACGTTCGACGGCGACACGTCGCGATGCACGAGCTCGAGCGCGCCGCCGTCGCTGTCGCGCTTGTCATGCGCGTAATGCAGCCCCGCGCAGACCGACAGCACGATCGCGATCGCGGGATCGAGCCCGAGCGTCCGCTGCGTTCCCCACGACCGCGCGACGATCGCGCGCAGGTCCTGGCCGTGCAGGTACTCCATCGCGAGAAACACCGCGCCGCCCTCGATGCCGACGTCGTGCACCTGCACGATGTTGGTGTGCGAGAGCGTCGCCGCGAGGCGCGCCTCGGCGAGCAGCATCTGCTCGCTGTTGTCGGACACCGGCAGCGCGGTCTTGACGACGACGAGCCGCTCGAACCCGCCGGGGCCGCGTGTGCAGGCGAGGTACACCTCGCCCATGCCGCCTTTTGCGAGGCACGCGAGCAGCTCGTACCGCCCGAGCTGGCGCGGCGCGGCTGCAGCTCCCACTCATCTAAGGTATCATGACGACGTGTCCGATCGCTCGACCGAGGTGGTCGCGTCGCGGCTCGCAGTCCTGACGTTCCGGCGGTTTCGCGTGTCGGTGGTCGGCAGTGCCGCGGCGGCGGAGGCCGATGCCGGCACGAGCGAGCTGACGATCGGCTCGGCGCCCGGCAACCAGCTCGCCCTCGACGATCCGACGGTCTCGCGCCATCACTGCGCGATCCGCGTCACACCGCGCGGCTTCTTGTTGCAAGACCTGGGCAGCACGAACGGCACGTGGCTCGCGAATCATCTGATCGAGTCCGCGTTCCTGAAGCCGGGCTCGACGTTTCGCGTCGGCACCGTCGCGGTCAAGTTCGAGTGCCTCGACGACGAGATCCGCCAGGAGCTGTCGCCCGACGATCATTTCGGCGAGGTGCTCGGCGGCAGCCCCGCGATGCGCCGCATCTTCGCGCTGATCGCGCGTGTCGCCCCGACCGACTCGACGCTGCTGCTCGAGGGCGAGACCGGCACGGGCAAGAGTCTGTTCGCCGATGTCATCCATCGCCAGAGCCCGCGCGCCGAGCAGCCGTTCGTCGTCGTCGATTGCGCGTCGATCCCGGGCACGTTGATCGAGAGCGAGCTGTTCGGGCACGAGAAGGGCGCGTTCACCGGCGCGGCGGGCGCGCGCGAAGGCGCGTTCGAGGCAGCGCAACACGGCACGGTGTTCCTCGACGAGGTCGGCGAGCTGCCGCTGGATCTGCAGGGCAAGCTGCTGCGCGCGCTCGAGGAGCGCGTCATCAAGCGCATCGGCAGCACGAAACCGACGCGGCTCGATGTGCGCGTCATCGCCGCGACCAACCGCGATCTGCGCGAAGAGGTCAACCGCGGGCGGTTTCGCGCCGACCTGTATTACCGGCTCAACGTGCTGCGCCTGCGCATCCCGCCGTTGCGCGAGCGCCGCGAGGACATCCCGCTGCTCGTCCAGCACTACTATCGGATCTTCGTCCGCGACGACGCGGCGGTGGCGCCCGAGCCGCTGGTCGCGTCGCTCGCCGAGCACGCGTGGCCGGGTAACGTGCGCGAGCTGCGCAGCGCGGTCGAGCGCGCGGTGTTGATGGTCGATCCGGGCGAGCCCGAGCGGGTCGACGCGGCGGCCGAGTTCGACGATCGCCTGAGCTTTCGCGAGGCGAAGGAGCGCGCGGTCTCGACGTGGGAGCGCTGGTACGTGCAGGAGCTGGTCGGCCGCAACGACGGCAACCTGTCGCGCGCGGCGCGCTCCGCGCGAATGGATCGCGCGCACCTGCGCGAGCTGATGCAGCGCCACGGCCTCGGCAAGCGAGGCCGCGAGTGAAGGTCTATCTGGTGCGCCACGGCGATGCGGTCCCCGAGGACGAAGCCGGCAGCGATCGCGATCGGTGGCTGTCGCCGCGCGGGCGCGAGGCGGCGCGCGTGCTCGGCAAGCTGCTGCGCGAACAACGCATCGCGCCCGACGCGCTGCTGTGCTCGCCCCTGCCGCGCGCGGTACAGACCGCCGAGCTGCTCGCGGCGAGCCTCGATTACCTCGGTCCGATCGTGTCGCGGCGCTGCCTCGAGCCCGCGGCGCACCCGCGCGTCGCGGCCGAGGAGATCGCAGCTGCCGGCGGCGCCGTGGTCGTGGTCGGCCACGAGCCCGCGATCTCGGCGCTCGGCGCGCTGCTCCTCGGCCTGCCCGGCTTCCCGCCGTTCCGCACCGCGCAGTGCTGCGCCATCGAGCACGGCAAGGCGACGTTCACCGCGCGCGCGGACCTCGATCAGGTCCACGCGTACTTCGTCGAATAGGAACACGGGAACCGGGAACCGAGATTTTCCGCTCACCGCAGCTCGGGGCCCTCGTGCCACGTCTCGATGATGAGATCGACCACGTGATCGCGATCGACCGCGAGGAACGCGATGCCGAGGGCAGCGAGGGCGGCGAGCAGTGCGTGGGCGACCGCGCGGCGCCGGCCGAGCGAGCCGCGGCGCGCGCGCACCGCATCGAGGAGCGCGCCCGAGATCCACGCGATCGCGACGCCCGCGATCGCGATCATCCGCACCGAGCGTGCGACCAGCGGGTTGCCGGTTTGCGCCACGATCACGAAGCCGATCGCGATCGGCAGCAGGAAGATCGCCTCGATCGGCGGGCGCGCGAGCCGCTTGCCCGCCGCGCGCCACGAGCCGGCCGCGCGGCGCAGCACGACGACCGAAGCGAGCGCGAGCACGCCGAGCACCGCGAGCACGGCCCAGCGCACGTCGCGCCGCACCTCGGCGCGCCCGAGCGTCTCGCCGAGCTCGCCCGCGGCGATCGGATCGCCGATGCCGTCGATCTCGGCGCGCGCGTCGGCCAGCTCGCCGGCGCGGATCAGCGTCCGTGCGAGCTCGGCCGTCGCGTGCACGCGATCGCGCCCGCTCGGCGCCGCCTGCTTCGCGCGCCGCAGCCAGTCGATCGCGCGCGCCGCATCGCCGTCGCGCTCCCAGCCGCCGGCGATGACGACCATCACCGCCCACGCGCGCGGATATCCCGGGTTCGCCGCGACGAGCGCCTCGAGCTGCGCGAGCGCCGGCTTCGGGTCGCCGCCCTGCGCGACTTGCTGCTCGAGCTGCTCGTGCGCGACCGCGACGTGCGCCCATTGCCCGGTGTCGCCCGCCGCCTCGGCAAGCCGCGCGAGCTCGCCGCGCGCCCGACGAGCGAGCCGGTCGTCGGTCGTGATCGCGAGCGCCTGCTGCACGTCGCGCTGGGCGCGCGCGTAATCTCCGGCGCGCTCGGCGAACCGCGACGCCTCCAGCCACGCGTCGTCGCTCCAGCGCGTGATCGGCCGGTGCGCACCGATCGCCTCGAGCTCGTCGACCGCGTGCGCGTCGCCCGCCGCGGCGTGCTGCTCGGCCGCCCGAAACGCGACGTCCGCGTCGTGCTCGTCGTCGGCCGCGGCGATCCGCGTGCACGCGAGAAGCAGGACGAGCGCGACAAGCGCCCGTCTCACTGCTTGGTCTTCATGTAACCGGTCGGGATCGCCGTGCCGTCCTGGCGGTACGGCGTCAGCGTCATCTGATCGCGCCGCACGTCGATCACCGACGCCGAGTACGTCGTCTCGTTGTACGCGCTCCACGGCGCGGTGCCGGAGAAGCCATAGAGCTGCGCGCCCGCCCCGCCGGCCACGACGTAGGTCGTGCCGGTCGCGTTGCTCGGCTGCACGACGCCGCCGAGCAGCGGATACGAGATCTGGTAGCTGTGCTCGTGGCCGTTCAGCACGAGATCGATCGCGGCCTGGTCGATCGCCGGCCCCCACGACGCCTGCAACGTCAGGTTCGAGCCGTGCGTCGCGCCGGTCGACCACAGTGGCTGATGGTTCATCAGCACCTTCCAGCGCGCCGCCGCGCTCGCCGTGAAGTCGCTCTGGATCGCCGCGAGCGTCGTCGTCGTGAGCATGCTCGCGTCCTCCGGCGTGTCGTTCGCGACGGTGATGTGCGCGAAGCCGTAGTCGAGCCCGTAATTCTCCTGGTCGCCCGGCATCGCGAACTGCGCGTAGAAGTTGATCGCGTTGTCCTCGTGATTGCCGTCGGCCATCACGATCGGCGTGCTCGCGAGCAGCGCGGGCGCCGCGTCGAGCCACGTGTCCCACTCGGTCTGGTCGAGGCCATCGAGCACGGCATCGCCCGAGAACAGGATCACGTCGGGCGCGTGCGTCTGGAGCAGCGTCGCGAGCTGACCGAACACGTCCTCGCCGAGGCGGCTATCGCCGAGAAAGCCAAACGTCACCTCGGCGTCGGGGTTGGCGGTGGCGTCGGGCGCGGTCTGGAACGTCGCGATCGCCGACCAGTGCTTGCCGTCGCCGACCTCGTAGCTGTACGCGGTCCCGGGCGTCAGGCCGCACGCGTGCGCCTGATGCATCCGGTACAGCATCATGCCGGTGCCCTTGTAGCGAAACTCGATGCCCTTCACGGTCGTCGTCAGATCGGCCTCGGCGAGGTTCGCACCGACGCCGTAGCGCATCACGCTCGCGGTCGTATCCTCGTCGGTCGTGCGCCACTGCGCGATGATCGATGTCTTCGGATCGCCGATGAAGCCCAGGTGGACGCGCACCGGCGTCGGATCGGAGCCGATCGTCGAGCCCGACGGCTGCGGTGTCTCCGCGCCCGGCTTCGTCGTCACGGCGTAGCCGCAGTCGCCGATCTCGAGCATGCCACCCGAGCTGTCGAACGCGGGCTCCTCGCCGCCGGATGTCCCGCATGCGGCGAGCACTGCGACGAGCAGAGCGATCCGACCCATGGCCTGTTTTACCAGCGAAACGCGATACGGTCTGTAGCGATGAAGCGGCTGGTGCTGGCGATCGCGATCCTGGTCACGGCCAGAGCCGCGGCCGCCGACCCGCCCCACGCGTTTCGCGTCGACGTGTCCGGGGAGGGTCGCCCGATCGTGTTGATCCCGGGCCTCGGCTGCCCCGGCACGGTCTGGCAGGCCACGGTCGCGCACCTCGGGCACGGCTGGCAGGCGCACGTCGTCACGCTCGCCGGGTTCGCGGGCGAGCCGCCGCTGCCCGCGGGCCAGCCGCTGATCGCCACCGCACGCGATCAGCTCGGCGCGTACATCCGCGACCATCACCTCGATCATCCGGTGATCGTCGGCCACAGCCTGGGCGCGACGCTCGCGTACGCGCTCGCCGAAGCGTTTCCGGATCTCGTCGGACCAGTCGTCGCGATCGATGGCGTCGCGTTCCTCGGCGCTGGGCGGGCCGCCGCGCGCACCGAGCGCGGCGATCTGCTCGCGGGCGACCGCGCGCGCTTCACGGAGCAGGTGCGCGAGCTGTTCGCGCCGATGTTCGGCAATGCGAAGGTCGGCGCCGCCGTCATCGCCGATGTCGTGAAGTCCGATCGCCGCGCGTTCGCCGATGCGCTGTACGAGCTGATGATGCTCGATCTGCGCCACGACATGACGCGGATCACCGCGCCGGTGCTCGCGCTCGTCGCCGACGGGCCGTTCGCCGCGGAGATCTCGCGCCAGGCCGCGCTCGCGCCGCACCACGAGGTCCACGTGATCGCGAAGACGCGCCACTTCGTGATGCTCGACGCACCCGACGCCACGTTCCGCGCGCTCGACGCGTTCCTCGCGGCGCACCCTCCGTCATGACTCGTGCTATGCACGCGACCATGGTGACTCGTGCCTTGGTCCTCTGCCTGTTCGTGGGGTGCGGCTCGACCAGCGAGCCGCCCCTGACCCACGCGACGTCGTTGCAGTGCCCGACTCCGGGCGACCTCCCGTTCCGGCTGTCGTCGAGCGGCTTCAAGGTCGCCGCCAACAAGACGCTCGCGGCGAGCGACACCCGCATCAAGGATGAGGCGTCGGACGCGCTCGGCAATCCATCGGGCACCGAAGCCAACATCTACCTCGCCGACACCGCCTCGCCGTCGGCCGCGCCGGTCGACTATCACGGCGAGAAGGCGCGCACGAACCCCGACCAGGGCCTGTTCGCGAACGCGTTGCCGGGCGAGTACGTGAGCCTGTGGACCTACGACTCCGACGCCGCAGACTGGCAGATGCTCGCGCGCGACCAGACCGACGACAATGGCGCGTACGACTTCGCGAGCACGGGATTCACGGCGCCGACTGGCCAGCCGGTCTACGCGATGCTCGAGGCCGACGCGACGTGCGCGCCGCACTACGACTTCCTGATGCCGCCCGGCTCCCAGTTCATCGTCGTCGATATCGACGGCACGCTCACGACGAGCGATGAGGAGATCATCACGCAGGTCGGCGACGGCAGCTACGTGCCGATGATGATGACCGCGGCGAACACGATGGCCCAGGCGTGGGCCGCGAAGGGCTATCCGATCGTCTATCTCACCGCGCGCGAGCACGTGTTCGACAGCGAGACGCGCGTATGGCTCGACATGTTCCAGTTCCCGCTCGGCCCGATCATCACGTCGAACGGCACGACCACCGCCGCAGACGCGTACAAGACGATCTGGCTCGATCGCATGGTGAACGACTTCGGCTGGGTGCCATTCGCGGCGTACGGCAACGCCAGCACGGACATCACCGCGTACGCGAACGTCAGCATCCCGCTCGATCACACGTTCATCATCGGGCCCGAAGGCGGCATGGGCGGTACGACCGCGATCGCGAACGACGACTACACGCAACACATCGCGACGTTCATCGCCGCGCAGCCCGACAACACCCCTTGATGCGTGCGGCCGCGATCGCGCTCGTCCTGATCGCCTGTGGCGCGGCGCCCGAGCACGTCTCGCCGACGCGCGACACCGGCGAAGACGACGCGGGTGTGTTCGCCGACCGCGCGTACAAGCCGCACTCGTTTCACGTGCGCGTGCACGGCCACGGCCGGCCCGTCATCTTCATCCCCGGCCTCGGCTGCCCGGGCGCGATGTGGGACGACGTCGTCGCCCGCCTCGGCGACGGCATCGAGGCCCACGTGCTGACGCTCGCCGGGTTCGCGGGCGAGAAGCCGGTCAAGCCGCCGCTCGCGGCGACGGTACGCCGCGAGCTCGTGCGCTACATCCGGTCGCACAAGCTCGATCATCCGATCGTCGTCGGCCACAGCATGGGCGGGTTCATCGCGTACTGGCTCGCCGAGACCGCACCGACGTTGCTCGGCGGCGTCGTGGTCGTCGACGCCGGGCCGTCGCTCGCCGACAACGACGTCGAGACCGCGCGCTCGCTGCGCAACATGTGGGCGCAGGCCGGCGACGACGAGCTGCCGCAGATGGTGCACGACGCGTACTCCGGCATGGTCGCCGATCCGAAGCGCATCGAGCCGTTCCTCGACACGATCGCGAAGTCCGACCGCCAGACCATGGGCGACGCGATCTCCGAGCTCGTCACCACCGACGTGCGGCCGCACGTCGCCGACATCCGCGCGCCGCTCTTGCTCGTGCTGTCCGACGGCGGCTACCAGCAGATGTACCGCCAGGCCGCCGATCCGGTGCCCCACCACGAGGTCGTCGTGCTGCACACGCATCACTTCGTCATGCTCGACGACCCCGAGGGCTTCGTGAAGGCGCTCGAGAAGTTCTTCGCCGATCACGCCACCGAGCCGAAGCGCTGACGCGCGCGCGCGGCCAGGCCCCACGCGACGGACGTGAGCTCCTCGCCGCCTTCGACGCACGCGTCGCCGAACCGCGCCGCGAGTCGCGCGCGCACCGCCGGCACGAGCGAGCTCCCGCCGGTCGCGAACACGTGGTCGACCGCGGCCGGTTCAAGCTGCGCGCGCGCGAGCACGTCATCGAGCACGCGATCGATCGCGTCGAGGTCATCGGCGATCCAGTGCTCGAACGCGTCGCGCGCGACCGGCAAGTCGAGGTCGAGCTCGGCCAGCGCGACGCGCTCGCTGCTCGCCGCCGACAGCCGCACCTTCGCGCCCTCGACCGCGGCGTGCAGCGGCAGCCCGAGCTCGTCGTTCACGACGCGGACGAGTCGATCGATCTTGTGCGGTTCGCGCGTGCCCTGCGCGACGCGCGCGAGCAGCCGCTGGGTCGAGTCTTCCTTCAGGAACGACAGCAGGTGCCAGCGCCGGAGGTGGCCGTACAGCCACGCCGGCACCGGCGCCTCGCCGCCCATCTCGTCGCGATAGCGCGTGCCGCGGCCGAGCGCCGGCGCGACCACCGCATCGATCACGCGCGCGTCGAACGCGTCGCCCGACACGCCGAGGCCGCCGGTCGCGAGCACCTCGCTCGTGTTCGGCCCGACGCGGATCGCCGTGAAGTCGGTGGTACCGCCGCCGAAATCCGCGACGACGATCGTCTGCTCGCGGTCGAGCCGAGCCGCGTATCGCGCGGCGGCGCCCACCGGCTCGAGCTCGAACACGACCTCGTCGAAGCCGGCCTTCGCGAGCGCCGCGCGCATGCGCGCCACCGCGCGCGCGTCGTCGGCGTCGGTCTCGGCGCCCCAGTAGCGCACCGGCCGGCCGACCACGCAGCGCGCGCCGAGCTCGAACGGCGCGGCGGCGCGCAGCTGCCGCAAGAACGCCGCGACGAGGTCGTCGAGCTGCCAGCTGCGCCCGAGGATCGCGGTGCGCGTGAACGACGCGCTCGCCAGGTGGCTCTTGATCGACTGCACGAGCCGCCCGTCGCCGCCGGTCTCGAGGTAGCGCGCGATCGCGCGCGAGCCGGCCGACAGCGCGCCTCCCGGCTCGAAGAACAGCACCGTGCGCCACGTCGACTCGCCGCCGAGGGGGACGAGCGCGACGCCGCCGCGCTCGTCTGCGATCGCGATCGCGCTGTTCGTGGTGCCGAAGTCGATGCCGACGAACGCCATGCCCGCCACGCTCGTCGATCCGATTCGGCTTTACTAGCTGCCGCGCGCTGCCTATCCTGTGGGAGCTGTTCGGGAGATGGCGAGCTGTTTTCTGCCGCCGCCGCCGGACAGGCCCTCGAAGAAGTCGTTGCCCTTGTCGTCGACGACGATGAACGCGGGGAAGTCGACGACGTCGATCTTCCACACCGCCTCCATGCCGAGCTCGGGGTACTCGAGCACCTCGACGTGCTTGATGCAGTCCTTCGCGAGCCGCGCGGCCGGGCCGCCGATCGAGCCCAGGTAAAACCCGCCGTGCGCCTTGCACGCCTCGGTCACGGCCTTGCTGCGGTTGCCCTTCGCGAGCATGACCAAGCTGCCGCCGTGCTGCTGGAACAGATCGACATAGCTGTCCATGCGGCCGGCCGTCGTCGGCCCGAACGAGCCGGACGCGTAGCCCGCGGGTGTCTTCGCGGGGCCGGCGTAATACACGCAGTGATCGCGCAGATAAGCCGGCAGCCCCTCGCCGCGGTCGAGCCGCTCCTTCAGCTTCGCGTGGGCGATGTCGCGCGCGACGATCATCGGCCCGGACAGCGACAGCCGCGTGCGGATCGGATACTTCGACAGCGTCGCGCGGATCTCGGCCATCGGCTTGCGCAGATCGATCGCGACGACCTCGTCCGCCAGCTCGCCGTGCGTGACCTCGGGCAGATACTTCGCCGGATCGGTCTCGAGTTGCTCGAGGAACACGCCGTCCTTCGTGATCTTGCCGAGCGCCTGGCGATCCGCCGAGCACGAGACCGCGATCGCGACCGGGCAGCTCGCGCCGTGGCGCGGCAGCCGGATGACGCGCGCGTCGTGGCAGAAATATTTGCCGCCGAACTGGGCACCGATGCCGGTCGAGCGCGCGATCTCGAGCACCTTCTGCTCCCACTCGCGATCGCGATACGGCGCCGGCAGGTAGTCGAGGTAACGCGCGCTCGCCAGCTTCGCGGTCTTCAGCGTGTACTCCGCGCTCGTCCCGCCGATCACGATCGCGACGTGATACGGCGGGCACGCCGCGGTGCCGAGCGAGCGCAGCTTGGCATCGAGAAACTCCGCCAGCGAGCGCGGGTTGAGCAGCGCCTTGGTCTCCTGGAACAGCAGGCTCTTGTTCGCCGAGCCGCCGCCCTTGGCCATGAACAGGAAGTGATACTCGTCGCCGGCGGTCGCGTAGAGCTCGATCTGCGCGGGCAGGTTCGTCCCGGTATTCTTCTCCTCGAACATGTCGACCGGGGCGACCTGCGAGTAGCGCAAGTTGGTCTGCGTGTACGTCTCGAAGATGCCGCGCGACAGCGCCTCCTCGTCGCGGCCGTCGGTCATCACGCGCTGGCCGCGCTTGCCCATAACGATCGCGGTGCCGGTGTCCTGGCAGCCGGGCAGCACGCCGCCGGCCGCGATGTTCGCGTTCTTGAGCAGCTCGAGCGCGACGAACCGATCGTTCGCCGACGCCTCGGGATCGTCGAGGATCGCGCGCAGCTGCCCGAGATGGCCGGGGCGCAGCAGATGGGCGATGTCGCGCATCGCCGTGCGCGCGAGCGACGTCAGCGCCTCGGGCGGCACGTCGACGAACGTCTGGCCGCGTGCGGTGAACGTCGCGACCGCGCCGTCTGCGAGCTTCTTGTACGGCGTATCGTCGTGGTGACCCGAGGGCAGCAGCTCCTGATACGCGAACGTCGGCGTTGCCATGCCGCGCAGCATAGCTCGGCGCGCAGCGTGCAGTGATGGCGAGGGATGGACCACCTGATCGAGGCGCCCCCCGACGTCGAGCGCGAGCAGCACTCGGCGCTGCGCTGGGCGGCGCTGGCAGCGATCGTGGTGATCTTCTGGCTCATCAAGCCGATCGGCGTCGGCGTGCTGCTCGGCGCGTTTCTGGCGTTCATGACGCAGCCGCTGTTCGAGCGCATCAAGCCGCGCCTCGGGCAGCGCGGGTCCGCGCTCGCGATCGTGCTCGGCTCGGGCGCCGCGCTCACCGCCGCGATCGGCGGCCTCGGCTGGCTGTTCATCACCGAAGGCACGGCGCTCGCCGGCAAGCTGATGGCGTCGCTGCAACCGGGCGGCGCGGCGAGCGGCGCGCTGCACACGTTCGGGCGACTCGCGGAGCGGCTCGGCGTGTCGCAGGACCAGCTCGTCGACCGCGCGCGTGCGTACGCCGGCGAAGCGGCGACGCGCGTCGCCGGCATCGCGGCTGCGCTGTTCTCCGCGACCGGCTCCGCGCTGCTCGGGCTGTTCTTCGCGCTGCTGTCGATGCACTTCATCCTGCGCAACTGGCAATTCGTCACGCGGCGCGCACAGCAGATGCTGCCGCTGCGGCCCGACTACACCGCGGCGCTGATCGCCGAGTTCCACGACGTCGGCCGCACGACGCTGGTCGGCGCGGTCGGCACCGGCATCGCGCAAGGCGCGCTCGCGACGATCGGCTACTGGATCGCGGGCGTTCCCGAGCCGCTGTTCTTCGGCGCCGCGACGACGATCGCGTCGTTCGTGCCCGCGGTCGGCACGCTGCTCGTGAGCGTGCCGATCGGCATCGCGCTGGTCCTCGTCGGCGATCCGGGCCGCGGGGCGATCGAGCTCGTGTGGGCGCTGGTCGTGGTCGTCGGCGCGTGC
>DASXCY010000146.1:0-3087 GCA_036490935.1 Kofleriaceae bacterium
GAGCTCTCGCTCGGCTCCGGCGACCTGCTACCCGGCGCTCCGACGCTTACCGGGACGGGACTTGCACCCGCAAGAGAAGCGCAGCTCGATGTCTCCGGGTCTTGCGACCCGTCGTCATCTTCACGGCGCACCATCGCGCGACCTTAGCATCAGCTCGCGCATGGCCGCGGCGGCGGCATCCGGGGGTTCGCTACAGCGGCAGCTTCTCGCGCCACTCGGCCGCCGAACCGGGGCCGAAGCGGACGTCGTGGAGCACGTCTTCGATGCAGCTGCGCGTCGCGGCGGGCAGGTCGCTGTCGACGTTCAGGTGATCGACGTCGCCGGTGGCGGTGACGCCGAGCTCGAGGTCGACGGCGAGGCCGGTCACGCCGGCCTTGGTCATCGCGCGCGTGCAGCGCGCGAGCTGCGTGCGGTGCGCGGCGATGCCGGCGTGGAGCTGGCGCTGGCGTTCGGCCGCGCTCGGCGTCGCCGGCGCCGCGACCGGCTCGCCGCGGACGTCGAGGCGCGCCGGCTTGTCGGCCGCGGTGTCGACCCAGCCGGCGCGGCGATAGTGACCGTCGTGATCTGCCGCTTCGACCGTGTGGCGGCCGGGCAGCACGCGCACGTGGAGCGGCGCCTCGCCGAGCTCGACGCCGTCGACGCGCACCGCGCGCCGCGCGACCGCGCCGATCTCGAGCGCGGTCGAGCCCGAGGCCGCCGCGTCGACGTCGCGCCACGCCGGAATCGTGACCGGCGTGGCCGCGGCGAGCTGCGCGAGGTCGTCGCCCGACATCTGCTCCGCGTGGACGTCGGCCGCCGCCGCGCCGGTGTGCACGAACGCCGCGCGCGCCGCCGCGACCTCGAGCTCGCCCGAGCCGTCGCGCACCGCGACCTGGCCATGCCGGCACGCGACGTGGACGCCGGCCGCGTCGCGCACGACACGAAACTGCGTGCCGCGCACCTCGACCGTCTCGCCGCCGGCGATCACGACGAAGCGCTGGCCGGCCGCGCGCGGCGCGACCTCGATGTCGACCGTGCCGTCGACGGCGAGCTCGATCTGCTCGGCGTCGAACCGCCGCACCTCGAGCTTGCTCGCCGCGCCGAGCGACAGCGCGCTCGCGTCGCCGAACTGCACGTCGACGCGGCCCTCGCCGGTCGCGAGCACCGCGCCCGCGGCGATGCGGCGCTCGAACGCGTGGCGCGCGTCGAGCGCGAGCCCGTCGAACAGCACGTCGCCGGCGAGCCGGCTGACCAGCCCGACGACCGGCCGCGGCGCCACGTGCGGCACCGGCGCGCGAGCCGCGACCGGCACCGGCTCGTCGTGACGCGCCGACGAGTGCAGCCACACCGCCGCGCCTCCCGCGACCACCGCCGCGCCCGCGAGCCACGCGACGAACCGCGGCCGCACCTTCGGCTTCGCGCGCCGCGTCGACGACAGCGACCAGTGCACGCGTGCGCGCACCGCATCCCACGCGATGTCGGGCGACGACTGCGCGCGCAGCGCCGGGAACGTCTGCGACGACGCGCGCGTGATGCGATCGCGCGCCTTCGCGCACCGCGCGCAGCTCGCCGCGTGCCGCTCCATCGCGGCGACCTCGCCGTCGGGAAGCTCGCCGGTCCACGCGTCGGCCCAGCGATGCGGCGCGACGTGCTTCATGATTCGTCTCCCGTGAGCACGCGATAGAACTCGCGGCGCGCGTAGAACAACCGGGTCCGCACGGTCACCGGGTTCGAGTCGACCAGATACGCGATCTCTTTGAGGTCGAGCCCTTCGATCTCGTGGAGGTAGAGCACGATGCGCTTCTTCGGCGCGAGCGCCTCGAGGGCGCGGTACACGCGCTCGCGTTCCTGGCGGCGCTCGAGGCTCTTGTCGGGCGTCTCGGGGCGTTCGGTGAGGCTGAGATCGTGCGGCGCGGCGTCGAGATCGGCGACCGAGTACGCGGTGGGCCGACGCCGGCGCGTGCGGATGCGGCCGAGCGCGACGTTGACGCAGATGCGATACAGCCAGGTCGAAAGCCGGGCGTCGCCGCGAAACCGCGACAGCCCGCGAAACGCGATGACGAACACCTCCTGCACGAGATCGTCGAGGTCGGTGCGGTCGCCGAGCACGCGATACAGGTTGGCGGCGACCTGGCGGCGAAACCGGTGATAGAGCTCGTCGTGTGCGGCGCGCTCGTCGGCGCGACACCGCGCGATGAGATCTGCCTCGTCGGCAGGATCCAGCACCGCCAGCGATCCGGTGTCGCGCTTCACCCTCGGCAGCATAACGTGCACCCTGGGACTTAGTGCCCGCCGGTGAGCCGCCGTTCACCGGAACGTGTCCCGCGACACCGCGTGCGACGTCGCAGGCGCGCGCAAGTCGGCGAGATCGCAACAGCCGAGCATGGCACCGGCCGTGAATGATGGGCCCGCATGTTTTCGATAGCCCATAGCGGAATGGCCCTGTTCGACAACCCGATCGTGTCGACGATCGGCGGGATCGAGATCGATCTGGCGAGCGCGCCGATCGCGCCCGGCGCGCATCGTTTGCAGATCGAGGCCACCATCGGGGGCATCGAGATCTACGTCCCCGAGCACGTGAAGTTCACGATCGAAGGTGGCGCGATCATCGGCGGCTACGACGTCCACGAGGGTCTGCCGTGGTGGACGCGCCTCGGCAGCTCGATGCTGAAGCTGGTCGGCGCCCGCACCAAGATCCCGCAGCACGCGGTGCCGAACTTCAACCCCGACGAGCTGACCACGATCCACTTCGTGATCGAGGGCGGCATCGGCGGCATCGACGTGTACCGCCTGCCCGCGGCCTCTCCTGATTCACACGTCTGTTGACGCGCGGGAGGTCCCGAAGAACCCAGGCCCGTCTGTCAGATCGAACCCGGCACGTCGCGAGTCCCGACGGAGCCGGCGAGCTGCCAGCCGCGCTCGAGTAACCAGGTGCGCGGGCGGCACACGCGCAGCGGCTGGTACGTGGGCGGCGGCCGCCACAGCCACGACCGGCGCGCGAGCTCGCGCCAGCCGGTGAACGAGATGCCGCTCGAGAACGGATCGATCGGAAACTCGCGCAGCAGCGCCGCGCGGTCTTCGTGATGCTTGCGCCAGTTGTTGACGACG
>DASXCY010000147.1:0-37136 GCA_036490935.1 Kofleriaceae bacterium
GGGCCGATCTGGCCACCGGCCTGGCCCCAGCACCACACGCTGCGATCGGTCTTCACCGCGCAGCTGTGGTGCTCGCCGGCGCTGACGTGCGCCGCGCCGTCGAGCACGTGGACCGGCGACGTCTCGCTCGAGGTGTCATCGGGATCGACCTCGTGATCGCCGTTGCCGCCCCAGCACCACAGCGACGTGTCGGCGAGCACGGCGCATGCGTGGATCCCGCCGACCGTGATGTCGACGGCCGGTGCGGGCAACGAGACCTGCACCGCAACCGAGCTCGGCGCGCGCGACCCGTCGCCGAGCTCGCCGGCCGCGTTATTGCCCCAGCACCAGACCGCGCCGGCGGCGTCGATCGCGCAGGTGCTGAACGTGCCGGAGGCGATCGCGACGAGCCCGGTCGGCGAGGCCAGCTCGACGGGCGTGGGCTGGAGAGTCGTGCCCGTCGCGCCCCAGCACCAGGCGTTGCCGGCGCGGATCGCACAGCTCGTCGCGTCGCCGGCGGCGACCAGGCCGCTCGCGGTCACCCCCTGTCCCGGCGGAACCGCGATCGCGTCGAAGTCGACCCGCCCGCACGCAGCGACGACCACGATCGCGTACCGCCACATCCACTCCATCATATATAAGGCGGCGTGACCGATCCCGAGCTTGCTGCACATGTCGCCGACGGCGGGCGCCTGCGCGCGCTCGTGCTCGAGCTGTGGCAGCGCACGCGCATGGACTGGGGCTTCGTGACCGATCGGCTCGCGATCGCGTTTCGCAAGGAGAAGTGGCTCGGCGCACACGAACGGCGATTCGTCGGCGAGGTGCTGTACGGGCTGGTGCGCCACCTGCGGCGCGTCGACCTCGCGCTCGAGCGCGGGCGCAAGACCCAGCAGGCGCCGCGCGATCTCGAGCGGCTGCTCGCGCTGCTCGTGCTCGAGAAGCTCCTCGAGCCGGCGCGCGCCGCGCGGGCCGTGCCCGACCTCGATTGGACCGCGGTGGCCGGCGCCGACGACGCGATCGCGCGCCTGCGCGATCGAACCGAGAGGCTCGCGTTCGCGTGCTCGCTGCCCGACTGGCTCGCCGCACGGATGGTCGCCGACTGGGGCGCCGAAGCGGAAGCGCTCGCGCGCGCGTTGAACGAACGCGCGCCGATGACGGTGCGCGCGAACCTGCTCGTGGTCGCCAGCCGCGACGAGCTCGCGCTGCCGCTCGCGACGCACGCCGGGAAGTGGAGCGACACCGCGGTGATCGTCGACGAGCGAGCGAATCTGTTCTCGCTCGAGGCGTTCCAGCGCGGCGCGTTCGAAGCGCAGGACGAGGGCAGCCAGCTGCTCGCCGATCTGGTCGTCGCGTGCGCGCGCCGCGACAAGCCGCTCGTGATCGATTACTGCGCCGGCGCGGGCGGCAAGACGCTCGCGATCGCCGCGCGGCTCGGCAACCGCGGCCGCGTCGTGGCGACCGACATCGACGACGGCAAGCTCGCCGAGCTGCGCCGCCGCGCCCGCCGCGCGCAGGTGACGAACGCGCAGGCGCTGCTCGTCGATGATCGCGCGCTCGACGCGCATCGCGGCAAGGCCGACGTCGTGTTCGTCGACGCGCCATGCACCGGTACCGGCGCGTTGCGGCGCAATCCCGAGGCGCGCTGGCGCCTGCGCGAAGCGGATGTCGCGGGGTTCGCGGCCCGCCAGCGCGAGATCCTCGCGCGTGCCCGCGAGCTGTGTGCTCCCGACGGCCGCGTCGTCTATGCGACTTGCTCGATCCTGCGCGCCGAAAACGAGGACGTGATCGCAGGCGAGCCGCTGATCCCGGCCGCCGGCCTGGTGCGCGCCGAGCTAGCGCGCGGAGACTGCTTCACCGTGACGCCCCATCAGCACGGCACCGATGGCTTCTTTGCAGCGGCGCTCGGGCATCGTTAGTGCAACACCTAGCGTATGGACCGGGTGGCGCCAGGCGCGCCAATCAAACTGCCGACATCCGGCGCGCGCGACGTTGCCAACGGCAACGCCGCGGCATCCCGCCATGATACGTTCGAAAAGCGGATGGCGATCGATGTAAGCGTGGTCCGCGACCTGACGGTGCTTCGCACGCTCGAACGCGAGTGGCGGGAGCTCGCGAGCCGCGGGCCCGGCGCGCTGTTTCGCGGCCCCGAGTGGCTGATCCCGTGGTGGCTCGCCTATCACAACACGCTCCACGCCGAGCTCCGCGTGCTGGTCGGCCGCGCCAGCGAAGCGGATAGCGCGGGCACCAAGCCCGGCGATCTCGTCTGCCTCGCGCCGCTCTATCTGCGCACGGTCAAGGTCGCGCTGCTCGACACCCGCGAGCTGCGCATGATGGGCGACGCCGGGCCGCGCCCGCCTTCGCTCGATCTGCTCGCGCGCACCGGCTGGGAAGATCGTGCCGGCACCGCGCTCGCGAAGGCGTTGATCGACGATGCCGCGAGCTGGGACGTGATCGATCTCGAGCCGCTCGCCGATCCCTCGCGCGTGCGCGCGAACCTCGTGCAGCGCATGGCGCCGGCCGGCTTCGCGGTCGAGAGCTCGCCGTCCGCGGGTGGCGCGACGCGCATCGCGCTCGCGCTCGCGCCGGTCGAAGCGACGGATGCCACCGGCGTGTTCGCGACCCACGGCGACGATCTCGCGCAGCTGCGCAAGGGGCTGTCGGCGCTGCGCCGGCTGTCGCGGCTCGAATGGGCCGAGCGCGACGAGCCATCGCCGATCGCCGATCACGAAGCGTCGCAGCTGCTCGAGGACATCGCGCTCGAACAAGGCAAGCAGGGCCACGTGCGGCTCGCGCGCCTCGACGACGAGACCGGCGAGACCTGCGCGGCCGCGCTGGTCATCGACGACGGCGAGCGCGCGATCGTGCTCGCGATGGCGGTCGATCCGCAGGCGTACAAGCGCGCGGCACCGCGCCTGCTCCACGCCGAGGCGCTCGCGGCTCGCGCCCGCGGCTGCGTCGCGCTCGACGTCGTGACCGGCGCGGTCGAATACGCGCTGCCGACGCTGCCGAGCTCCAAGCAACCGGCGCTGTCCGTGCGCGTGTGGGGCCACTCGACGACCGCATCGGTCGGACGCACGTACACGCACGTCGCGCGTCGCGCACGTCGCGCGCGCGAGACGCCGTCGGTCGCGGCCGCGCAGGCTCGCGCCGCGTGGACGAAGATCCGCCACGCCGCGGCGAGCGTCGCGCAGTACGAGCGGTTCTGCCTGTATCGCGGCCAGCTGTGGACGCGCGGCATCGAGTCCCCGTCCGGCCTCGAGGTCGTCGACTTCACCGAAATCGCGTACGACAAGCTCGACGACGCGCGCCGCATCGAGCTGATGGAGCAGCTCTCGCTCGACGAGCTGACGCGCCGCAAGTACTGGAAGCGCGGCGATCGCGCAGTGCTCGCGATGCTCGGCCCGCGCGCCGCCGGCGTCGCGTGGTACGCGCGTGGCCCGGTCGAAGCGCCGGAGCTCGGCCGCACGCTGAAGCTCTCGAAGTACGACGCGTACATCCACAGCGTGTACGTCACGCCGGCCGCGCGCGGCCGCGGCGTCGCGCCCGTGATGCTCGAGCACATCGCGAAGGAGCTGCGCGCGACCGACGCGTATCGCAGCTGGGCGCTGATCGCCGCCGACAACGAGGCATCGCTGCGCGCGTTCCAGAAGGCGTCGTTCACGCCGGTGTGCGACGTGATCCACGCGAAGATGGCGACGGTCGATCGCGTCGTGTGTCGCCCGCCCGATCCCGAAGCGCAGGACCTGCTCGGGCTGGAACCGTAAACCGACCCGCGCTCACGGCAGATTGTATTCCTCGACGGGATCCGGTGCGACAGCGCAGAAGTGCGCCATGCATCGCATCATCTCGTTCGCCTTCATCTTCGGTGCCGGTTGCGCGCTCACCGGATCGCTCGTGCCCGGCTTCACGTCGTCGTCCTCGTCGCCGTCGTCGCCCGCGGTGTCGCCCGCGCCGAGACTTGCGGCCGCGTCGCCCGGGCTCTCCGACTACGCGACGCGCTACATCAACGGCACGCACGATGTCTCGAGCAAGTGTCCGCTCGACGGCGAGCCGCCCGACGACTGGGGCCACGTGTGCTGGATGAACGGCGACAACCTCGACAACCTGTACAAGTGGGTCGACGACGGCGAGAAGTCGAACGGCCAGGTGCAGAAGGCGCACGTGTACCTCGCGAGCCTGCACACCACGGTCGCGCGCTGGAAGACCGAGGCCAAGACGGCCGAGCGCAAGAAGCACGACGACTCTCGCCGCGACGCCGCGGTCGGCAGTGCCGAGCACCAGGCCGACGATCTGCTGGGCCGACTGCGCGAAGGCCGCGACGGCAAGACGACCTCGACGCTGATCAGCTTCGACAACCGCGACGCCGGCTACGTGAAGGATCGCCTCGACAGCTTGCGCGAGGAGCTCCCGATCGTCGAACAGATCGGGCAGGGTTGCGCCAAGGGCGGCGGCAACCAGGAGCTGTGCGACCTCGCGAAGAACCGCGACGCGTACTTCAGCAAGTTCGAGGCGCTGCAGTGGGACAAGATCCTCGGCGAGCGCCTCGAAGCGTGGACGAACACGATCCGTTCGATGAAGGACGACGGCGAGGTCGCGGTCGTGAACTACAACGTGATCACGAATTCGTCGAAGCTGGCGTCGGAGCTCGGCAAGGAGCTCGGCGCGATCGGCGACGTGCTCGGTCAGACCAACACGAAGGCATCGATCGACGCGAAGCTCGCGAAGCTGCACGCCGACTTCGCCGCCGCGCTCGCCTCGCATCTCGGCACGAACGCGTGGGCCGAGCACGCGACGGAAGCGACCTACTCGGACGCGGCGGTGACACAGGCGGTGCGCGGGATCCCGGGCCTCTCGCTCGTCCGCGTCGGCGTGGTCGGTCCGACGTGGGAGGTCGTCCGCGGCCAGCTCGACCAGCCCGTGCAGCGCAACCGCTACGCGTGGGCGATGCTGCGCAAGTCGGGCGAGCGCTTCTGCCGGCTGTACCAGATGGCGGTGATCGAGGACCACATGGGCGGCGGTCGCTACGGCGCGCCGCGCGTCGACGCCGGCGATGCGCCGAGCTTCTACGTCTCGACGTGCAAGTAGGTCACCGCGAACTCGCGATCTCCGCCGTTCGGCGACAGCTCCTCGATGCGCACGCGCGTGACGCGCGCCGCGGGCGGGCCGTGCTCGCACCACGAGACGAGCGCTGCGAGCGGCGCGTCGTCGCCTTCCGCTTCGAGCTCGACCGAGCCATCGGGTAGATTCCGCACCCAACCGACGAGCCCGAGGCCG
Organism: Kofleriaceae bacterium; assembly: GCA_036490935.1. Taxonomy (GTDB): domain Bacteria; phylum Myxococcota_A; class Polyangia; order Haliangiales; family Haliangiaceae; genus JABFXX01. The sequence continues at coordinate 5,254 of DASXCY010000147.1, forward strand.
CGCGCACACGCTGCGGTCTCCGCGCGGTACGAGACGCCCTGGACGTGCCCGGTGACGACCGCGTGAATCCGCCGAGCCATGGTGAAAGTCTAGCGCAGCTGATAGCGTGGTCGGCGATGGCCCGCGTGCTCAGGCTCCCCGACCACGGTCGGCTGCTCGTGTGCACGGACCTGCAAGGCTGCATGCGCGATTTCAAGCGCATGGTGACGATCTTCGAGCAAGCGCTGATCGCGCATCAGGGTGATGCCTATCTGATTTTCACCGGCGATCTCATCCACGGCCCGTACATCGAGCCCGAGGATTGGCCGGATTTTCTCGGCGAGTATTACCGCGACGCGTCGGGCGAGCTCATGATCGCGTACGCCGGGCTCGCCGCGCAGTACACCGGGCACGTGTTCGCGTTGCTCGGCAATCACGAGCACGGTCACATCGGCGGACCGCACACCGCGAAGTTCGCAGCCGACGAGGTCGCGCTGCTCGAGCACATCCTCGGCGCCTCCGGCACCGCGCGCATGCGCGGCATCATCCACACGTTCGCGCTCGCCGCGTGGGCGAGATGCGGCGCGATGTTCACGCACGCCGCGCCGGCCGCGGTGATCGACTCGCTCGCCGATCTCGAATCGGCCGATCTATCCGGAGCGGGCTTCGCGAGCCCACTCGACGTCCTCGACACGCCGATCGTCGGCAAGGTGCTGTGGGCGCGCTCGGCCACGCAGCAGGAGGCCCGCCGCTTCCTCAAGGCGTGCGGGAGCTCGTTCTCGCTGTACGGCCACGACGTGATCCCCGAGGGCTTCGAGAAGATCGGCGACGAGCAGATCATCGTCTCGACCAGCTTCGGCCTGTTCGATCAGAACAAGGTCTACGTGAGCCTCGATCTGGCGGCCAGGTACAAGAGCGTCCACGAGCTCCGCATCGGCCAGGAGCTGCTGCCGCTGTATCCTGATAAGGCGGGCAGCCGGCTGATGAGGTAGGGCCTCGGGCCTTGGCCCGAACGATTTCAGGCGGTTCTGGCCAAAGCCCGAGGCCCAAAGCCCAAAGCCCCTCTTGCCAAGGCCGCCGAACATCCCTATATCTACGCGCTGCCATGAAGGAAACCGCAGGCCATCCCCATTACCGTCCCGCGCGCATCACGTGCGCGTGCGGCATGGTCCACGACACGTTCTCGACGCGGGGCGACTTCGGCATCGATATCTGCTCGAACTGCCACCCGTTCTTCACGGGCAAGCAGAAGCTGATGGATACGGCCGGCCGCATCGATCGCTTCAACAAGAAGTACAACAAGACCGCCAAGTCGTAGTTGTTCGACACTCAGCGTTTCCAGGACAAGATGGCGACGCTCGAGCGTCGTCACGAAGAAGTCGCCGCTCTGCTCGGCACCGCCGAGGTGATCAACAAGCGCGGCGAGTTCATGAGGCTGTCGCGCGAGCACGCCGAGCTCGATCCGCTCGTCGCCGCGTGGAAGGCGTATCAGAAGCTGGTCACCGATCTCGCGGCCGCGAAGCAGATGGCCGATGCCGAGGCCGACGGCGAGCTGCGCGAGCTCGCGAAGGACGAGGTGCGCCAGCTCGAAGATCAGCGCGGCACGGCCGAGCAGGCGCTCAAGATCCTGCTGCTGCCGAAAGATCCGAGCGACGGCAAGAACGCCATCCTCGAGATCCGCGCCGGCACCGGCGGCGACGAGGCGGCCCTGTTCGCCGGCGATCTGTATCGCATGTACGCGCGGTTCGCCGAGCGCCAGGGCTGGAAGGTCGACGTGATGTCGACGTCCGAGGGCACCGCCGGCGGCATGAAGGAAGTGATCTGCCTGATCGAGGGCAAGGACGTGTTCTCGAAACTGAAGTTCGAGTCCGGCGTGCACCGCGTGCAGCGCGTGCCCGCCACCGAGGCGCAAGGGCGGATCCACACGAGCGCGGCGACCGTCGCGGTGCTGCCCGAGGCGGAGGAGGTCGACGTCAAGGTCGACGACAAGGACCTGCGCATCGACGTCTATCGCTCGAGCGGCGCGGGCGGCCAGCACGTCAACACCACCGACTCCGCCGTGCGCATCACGCACCTGCCGAGCGGCATCGTCGTCGCGTGCCAGGACGAGCGCAGCCAGATCAAGAACAGGAGCAAGGCGATGAAGATCCTGCGCTCGCGCCTGCTCGAGGCCGAGCGCGAGCGCGTGGCGCAGGCCGAGGCCGCGCTGCGCAAGTCGCAGGTCGGCACCGGCGACCGCAGCGACAAGATCCGCACGTACAACTTCCCGCAGGATCGCGTGACCGACCACCGCATCGGGCTGACGAAGCACAACTTGCCCGCGATCATCGACGGCGCGATCGACGACATCGTCGAGGCGCTACGCGCGCACGACCAGGCCGAAGCGCTCAAGGCTCAGGCAGGACTGTGAGGGCCTCGGGCCTCGGGCGTCGGGCCTCGGCCGGAATCGCCGGAGTGATCGTCCTCGTGATCGCGCTCGTCGGCTGGCACCTGCACGGCCACCGCGACACGCGCGGCGCGACCGAGCGGGCCGAGCACGCCGGTTCCGCAGCGCCCGGCATGCGGCACGTGCCGTCGGTTCCGGCGTCGCTGGCCGGCCGGGTGACCCGCAAGTCCGACGGCGCGGGCGTCGCGGGCGCGACGGTCGCGGTCGCGCGCGTCGATCGCATGCCGACGTTCGAACGCTCCGGCGAGCCGCCGCTGGTGGTCGCCACCGACGCGAGCGGCGGGTGGACGATCGCGAACGTGCCGCCCGGCGAATACGCGGCGAGCGCGAGTGCTTCGGGCTTTGTGCCCGCGACGCGCGGCAAGCTCGCGATCTCATCGGCGCAGCACGCGACCGGCATCGACTTCGTGCTCGAAGCCGGCGGCACGCTCGTGCACGGCACGATCAGCGACTTCGGCGGCGGGCCGATCGCCGGCGCGAGCGTCGAGGCGACGCAGCAAAGCCTCCGCGCGATCACCGGCAGTGCCGCGCCGAGCGTCGCGCTCAGCGACGCGCACGGCCACTACGAGCTCTCGCTCGCCGACGGCACCTATTACCTGTCGGCCGGCCACGACGACTACACGAGCCACTCGCGCACGATCGAGCTCGCCGGCAAGCCGCTGACCGTCGACTTCTCGCTCGTGCCGGGCGGCATCGTGCGCGGTCAGGTGATCGCGCGCGATACCGGCAAGCCGGTCGCGGGCGCGCTCGTGCACGGCCAGTTCAAGCACGGGCTCGCGCAAGGCGGCGGGCGCGGTGCGACGAGCGACGGCGACGGCAAGTTCCTGCTGCGCGGCGTCGGCGCGGGCGCGCTCTCGATCGACGCGGCGGCACGCGGCTACGCGACCGCGAGCCCCACGGTCGTCGAGCTCGGGATCGGCGAGCAAGTCGACGGCGTGCGCGTCGTCGTCGATCGCGCGCGCTCGATCTCGGGGCGGGTCGTCGTGAAAGGCACGCAGACGGGCATCGCCGGCGTGCACGTCGCCGCGTGGTCGATGGGCAGCGGCGTGCAAGCCGAGGCACCCGATCCGACCGACGCGAACGGCGCGTTCGAGCTCGTCGGCGTGCGACCGGGCACGTACCTGCTCGCGGCGATCGCCGAGGACGAGATGCCGGAGATCGGCAAGAACGTCGAGGTCGCCGACAAGGATGTCACCGGCGTCGTCGTCGAGATGGCCGCGGGCGCGACGGTGTCGGGCCGCGTCGATCCGCCATCTCGCGCGCAGCTCGGCATCACGCCGGCCGGCGACGTCGGTCTCGGCAACGTGTTCGAGGTGCTGAAGTCGGCGTTCGTGCAGGCCGACACCGACGCCGCCGGCAAGTTCACGCTCGAGCACGTGCCGGCCGGCAAGTTCACGCTCGTCGCGACGACGGCCGAAGGCCCCGCCGGCAAGCTGCCGCTCACCGTCGCGACCGAGAACCAGTCGGGCCTGGTCGTCACGCTCGAGACGCGCGCGTCGATCGCCGGCACCGTCGTCGACACGAACGGCAAGCCGGTCGACGGTGTGCGCGTCGTGGCGCGCACCGAAGACAAGGATCAGATGATCCGCGTCGCGATGTCGGGCTCGCTCGGCCGCGGCGTGACGAGCGCGGCCGACGGCACGTTCAAGATCGTCGGGCTCGAGCCGGGCAAGTACACCGTGCACGTCGCGGATCTCGAGGATCTGTTCGAGACGAAAGACGGCGTGAAGCGGGCCGACGCGATCGTCCTCGCGGCCGGCGAAGCGCGCGCCGGGGTCACCGTCACGATCGCCGCGCGCGACGGCGTGATCCGCGGCGTCGTGATCGGCGGCGACGGCCAGCCGGCACCGGATTCGTGGGTGACGGCGCGCGCGCAATCGCTCGACGGAGTCACGAGCTTCGGCGGGCGCGACCTCGGCGACGTGGAGCCGGTGCTCGCGAACGGCGACGGCAAGTTCGCGGTCGAGCACCTGCGCACGGGTACGTACACGCTCGTCGCCGAAGGCCCGCGCGGGGCCTCGCACGCGGAGCAGAAAGACGCGAAACCCGGCGACACGGTCACGCTGGCGCTGCAGCCGCTCGGCACGTTGTCCGGACACGTCACGCTGTCGGGTGCGGCCGCGCCGTCGTTCGCGATCGCGTGCAGCGGCCCGAGCGGCCGCATCGATCGTCAGGTCGATTCGGCAGACGGCGCGTACTCGCTCGAGCACCTCGTGCCCGGCCACTTCACGTGCGACGCGACCGCCGATGGCGGCACCGCGACCGGCGAGGTCGACGTGCCGCCCGGCACCGCGACGCTCGACCTCGCGCTTCAGCCATACGCGTCGATCGTCGGCTCGGTCGTGAGCGTGCTCGACGGCAGCCCGGTGCCCGGCGCGGCGCTCGCCGCCGAGGGCGGACACGGCGACGCGCTCCAGATGGAGTCGCTGATCCTCGGCAACGGGCCGATGACCGACGCGACCGGCCACTTCCAGCTCGATCGCATCGCGCCCGGCAGCGGCGCGGTGATCGTGATGGCGACGACGAGCCTCGGCAAGCCGCTCGCGACCAAGCCGTACACGGTGACCGCCGGGCAACGGTTGGATCTCGGGCCGATCCAGGTCGTGCCGCCGCGCAGCGGCGACGCCGGGACGCTCGGCATGGCGACGGACGCCGAAGCGAGCGACCTGACCGTGACGACCGTCTCGCCGGGAGGGCCGGCGGCGAGCGCGGGGATCGTCGCCGGTGACAAGATCACCGCGATCGACGGACACGCGGTCGGTGATCTGACCGGACCGGTGGCGGAGACGATCGTGTCGTCGGGCACGCTGGCGGCGGGCCAGACGGTGGCGCTGACGCTGGCGCGCGGCGCGACCGTGAGCGTCACCGCAGCCAAGTGGTGATCGCGGTTTTCTATTTGACCAGCTTCGCGAGCTCGGCCTTCATGCTCGCGACTTCGCCGTCGACGTCGCCCTTCTCGAAGCCGCCGCGGACGTAACGGATCACACCCTGCGGATCCGCGAGCACCGTGGTCGGCATGTGGTCGCTGCCGTACTTCGCGGCGACCGCCGAGTCCGGCGACAGATACACGCGCGTCAGGTTGTGGATCTTGACGTCCTTGTCATGAAACCGGCGGCCGTCGTCGGCCTTGGAGTCGAGATCGACCGCGACGAACTCGACCTTGCCCTTCCACTCCGGCGCCAGCTTGTCCCACGCCGGCAGCTCCTTCGCGCACGGCTTGCACCACGACGCGCCGAACGTGAGCATCAGCCACTTACCCTTGAGGGTGCGCAGCTTGAACGAGTGGCCCTTGTAATCGACGGCGGTGTCGAGCTCGGTGAGCCGATCCCCGACCTTGAGCTCGTCGGCTAACGCGACGCCGCGCGCGAGCCCGAGCAGGGTGACCACGAGGATCGCGAAGCGCATGATCGTCGGACGACCGAGACCGGTCATCGATTCACCGCGAGCTCTTCTTCGATCCACATCTCGATGTACTTGGGATGCATCGGCCCCTCGTACTTGTGATCGTTGAAGAACAACGTCGGCGTCGAGTCGACGCCGGCGGCCTCGCCTTGCGCCTTCTGCTGGTCGACGTGGCCGCTCGCCGCGGCGTAATCGGCCTTGAACTTGGCCATGTCGAGGCCGATCTGCTTCGCGTAATCGTCGAGCTTGGCGGGGTCGTGCTCGGTGCGGTTGTTGAACAGCAGCGTGTGCATCTCGTGGAACTTGCCCTGCGCGGCCGCGGCGAGCGCGGCCTGCGCCGCTTCCTGCGAGTTCGGAAAGTGGCCGAGGTTGTAGTGCATGAAGTAGACGACGACCTTGTTGCCCTCGTCCTGCATCACGCGCTCGAGGTACGGCAGGAACTCCTCGCAGTGTGGGCAGCCGTAGTCGTAGAACTCGACGAGCCGGATCGGCGCGTCCTCGCTGCCGACGTGCGGCTCGTGCGACAGATCGAACTTCACCAGCTTGGGCTGCGTCACGTACTTCTTCTCGAACTCGTCGCGGATCTGCGACTCGTTCGCTTCGTCGCCGACGAGCGCGAGCACGTAGCGCACCGCGAACGGCGCGCGCTTGCACGACTGGTCCGACGTGAACGACGCGCGCAGGCTTTGGGCCTTGCCGCACGGCGACGGCAGCGAGCCGATAAGCTTGTAGAACAGCTCCTGCTTCTCGGCGCCGAGCTGGCCGAGGTCGACGCCGGCGAGCGGCGTCTTGTCGATGGGCCCGGTGTCGTCGACCGGCTTGACATCGCCCGAGCCGCTGCCCGCGCGCTCGAGCGCGGCGACCGCTCCCGGATCGCTCCCGCCCGCGCTCGTCGTTTTTTCTTTGCACGCACCGGCCGCGACCAGCGACAGGCACGACAAGGCCAAGATCACCTTCTGCACGCGCAGGTTGTAGCACGGGCCGCCTTGACGATCCGCGTCACGAAAGGTATCCCCTCCACTGAATGACGGTTCATTCAGCCGCCGAACGCACCGGCGACAAGCGGGACCGAATTCTGTCCGCGGCAGAGCGCACGTTCGCGCGCCATGGCTTCTTCGCCGCGAAGGTTTCCGATGTCGCGAAGGAAGCGGGCGTCGCCGACGGGACGATCTACCTCTACTTCAAGAACAAGGACGACCTCCTGATCTCGGTGTTCGAGCGCCGGATGCACGAGGTCAACGAGAAGCTGCGCGCGGCGATCGCCGGCAAGCCGCCGCGCGAGGCACTGCGCGCGTTCATCCGGATGTACTTGCAGCTCGTGCACGACGAGCCGGCGGCCGCCGAGGTGCTCACCGTCGAGCTGCGCCAGTCGAGCAAGTTCATGAAGGAGTACGCGAACCCCGAGTTCGCGGACTTCCTGCGCGTGCTCGGCGGCATCGTGACCGCGGCCGGCCTCGACGCCGTGGTGCCCGCGCACATCGGCGCACGCATGATCTTCGGCATGCTCGACGAGCTCGCGCTCGCCTGGGTGCTCGCGAAAGCGCCGCTCGGAGGTGGTACGCGTCCGAAGAAGTTCGATATCGTCCGCGCCGCCGACTGGGTCATCCAGCTCGTCGAGAGCGGCCTGGGCACAGCGACGAAGAAGGAGACGACATGAAGATCCTCGTTCCGATCAAGCGCGTCCCCGATCCCACGCAGAAGGTGAAGATCAAGGACGGTCACCTCGATCTCACCGGCGCGTCGTGGATCGTCAACACGTTCGACGAGTACGCGATCGAGACCGCACTGCGGCTGATCGAGAACGGCGAGACCGGCGCGCGCACCGGCGGCGAGATCATCGTCGTGTCGATCGGCCCGGAGGACGCGGCGAAGGAAATCCGCACGTGCCTCGCGATGGGCGCGGATCGGGCGATCCACGTCGTCGCGAAGGACGACGAGATCGACGCGCTGATCGTCGTGAAAGTGCTGTCGGCGATCGTCGCGGCCGAGAAGCCGGATCTGGTCGTGATGGGCAAGCAAGCGGTCGACGGCGACGCGAACCAGGTCGGCCAGATGCTCGCCGGCAAGCTCGGCTGGCCGCAGGCGACCTTCGCCGCCTCGATCGAGACAGCCGACGGCTCGCTGCTGGTCGGCCGCGAGGTCGACGGCGGCGTCGAGTACAAGCGCGTGCCGACGCCGGCGGTGATCACGGTCGATCTGCGCATCGTCGCGTCGCACGCCGTGAAGAACGGCGTGACGCCGGCGACGTTCGTGTACTCGGGCGAAGGCGCGCGGCTGCCGTCGCTCAAGGGGATCATGGCGGCGAAGAAGAAGCCGATGACCACCGGCAAGCTCGGCGACTACGGCGCGGAGCCGAAACTGTCGCTCAAGGAGGTCGGCGTGAGCCTGCCGCCGGCGCGACCGCCGGGGCAGATCGTGGCCGACATTCCGACGCTCGTGAAGAAGCTGACCGAAGAAGCGAAGGTGCTGTGATGGGCAATATCCTGGCATTCTGCGAGTTCACCGGATCGACGCTGCGCACGAGCGCGCTCGCGAACCTCGCGTTCGCGCGCGCGGCTGCTGCTGCACACGGCGGTGAAGTGATCGCGTTGCTCGTCGGTGCGGGCGCGCAGGCGGCCGGGCCCGCGGCCGCGAAGGTCGCGCCGAAGGTCGTGGTCGTCGACGACGGCAAGCTCGAGCATTACCTGGCCGAGACGTTCGCGCCGATCATCGCCCGGCTCGCGAAGGAGCAAGGCGCGACCGTGGTCAGCGCGACCGCGACCGCGCTCGGCAAGGACGTGATGCCGCGCGTCGCCGCGCTGCTCGATGCCGGCATGGCCTCGGACATCGCGAAGCTGGAGGCGGCCACGAAGTTCATGCGGCCGATCGTCGCGGGCAACGCGTACTCGACGGTCGAGGTGACGACGCCGATCATCTGCGTGACGGTGCGCCAGTCCGAGTTCGAGGCCGCGACCGATCTCGCAGCCACCGGCAGCGTGACCACCGCGCCCGCCGGCGAGATCAACGCGCTGGGCGCGAAGTTCGAGCGCCTCGACGCGCAGAAGAGCGACCGCCCCGACCTGGGCGACGCCAAGATCGTCGTGTCGGGCGGCCGCGGCATGAAGAACGGCGAGAACTTCAAGGTGCTCGAGGAGCTCGCCGACCTGCTCGGCGCTGCGATGGGCGCCTCGCGCGCCGCGACCGACGCCGGCATGGTGCCCGCCGACTGGCAGGTCGGCCAGACCGGCAAGATCGTCGCGCCGAACCTGTACTTCGCGGTCGCGATCTCGGGAGCGATCCAGCATCTCGCCGGCATGAAGGGCAGCAAGACGATCGTCGCGATCAACAAGAACAAGGACGAGCCGATCTTCCAGGTCGCCGATTACGGCGTCGTGATGGAGTGGGAAAAGGCGATTCCCGAGCTGGTCGCCGAGATCAAGAAGCTCAAGGCGAGCCGGTGAAGCGCATCGCCTTCGTGCTGATGCTCGCGGCGTGTAGCAGCAGCTCGGACGACGGCCCGATCTGCCCATCGAATTCGTTCCAGCTGTCGGGCTCGGTCGGCGACGGCACGTCCGAGACGGACGCGACAGCCAGCAATTACCAGTTCGTCAACGCGATCGGCGGCTCGCCGGGTACCCTCGATGTCGGCTTCGGCCCGGGCGATTCGCTGCACCTGACCTGGCAGAGCCTCGCGTTCGACGACAAGCCGGTGCCGGCGACCGGCATGCTCGTGCAGGCCGCGCCGGAGCCGTCCTACTGCATCACGTCGGCCCAGCTCGACTCGCGCAGTTCGCAAGAAGGCGGCGGCGTATCGTTCGTGCTCGACGGGCTCGCGACCGGCGCCTGCCCCGGCGCGAAGGTCTCCGGCAAGCTCGAAGGCTGCGCGGCGAGCGCATCGCCGTAGCTCGCGAAACGCGGAGGCGATGCCGCCTGGCCGGCCGGTGGACGGTGACGCCGTGTGACCCGGCGCCCCGCTCGTCGCGGTGGAAATTCGCCGTCTCACACGGCTTGGACAACCGCGCGCCGTGCTCACCGCCGTCACGTGGCGCGGTTGTCCAGAACCCGCTCGGTGTGGTTAACAAACTCTGGGAGTAGGGCTCGTCGATCCGTTCTCGTCGGGCGCCACGTTCGCCGGTTGGCGCGAGCTCGCCCACGCGCCCGTGTTCTGGCCGCTGCCGGCGATCTACCAGCCGCTGCCGGTCTGGTTGCCGCGCACGTGGTTCCTGAACGAGGGCTGGCGCCGCTACGGCCTGGTCGGTGCGCGAGAGGTTCCGGGGCCGATGGGACGCTAGGTGGCCGAGCCACCGGGCCGCGAGCTGAACTATGGCTGCGCGATCAGGTGCGCGTACAGGTCGACGTCGTCGAGCGCGGGCCGGCGCAGCAGGGTGTCGTCGAAGCGGGCGTGCGGGGCGCGCTTGCGAAATAGCTCGGTGGCGATGCCGAAGTTCGCGTGCGCGTTCGGGGCGAGCGCGGCGCCGAGCGCGCCGTAGTTCGTCGACAGCTCGCGCATCAGCCACGGCGTGCCGCCGTCGTTGCGAAACACGTACAGGATCTGCTCGATGTCCTCGGCGTGCGTCACGACCTCGCGCGTTTGCGTCTTGCGCATCAGCAGGCCGCCGGTCATCACCGCGCGACCCAGCGCGAGCTTCTTCTCCTTGATGACCGTCGTGGTGTCGAGGTGCTTGAGCTGGCGCGCGCGCACCAGCACGGCGATCGCGGACCACGGCAGCTCCTCGCCGCCCGATTCGAGCCCGCCGCCCGTGATCTGGAAGTGGCGCATCGCCACCATCTCCGCCGCGGCGACCACGTCGGATGCGCGCGCGAGCAGCGCGCGATGCTTGCGCGCCCGCAGCTTGCCGAGCAGCGCCTGCGCCGCCGCCTCGTCGACGGTCGCGAGCACGATCGCGGGCAGCGCACCGGCGAGCTTCAGCCGCTCCTCGTACGCGGTCGTGCCGAGATCGGCCGCGAGCGCCTTCGCCTCGGCCTCGATCGGCGTCGCGAGCGCGGCGAGCGCGACGAAGTAACGCTCGACGTATCCGCTCATTTGTTGGGCGGATATTTCTGGAGCTTGCGCTGCAGGCTGCGGCGATGGATGCCGAGCCGGCGCGCCGCCTCCGAGATGTTGCCACCCGAGTCGGACAGCACGCGGTTGATGTGCTCCCACTCGGCGCGCGCGAGCGACGGCGCGCGGTAGTCGACGTCGGCAGGCGGCTCGAGCGGCGGCGCTTCGCCGCGCGCGAACGCGGCGACGATGTCGTCGGCGTCGGCCGGCTTCGACAGGTAGTACGTCGCGCCGAGGCGCACCGCGTCGATCGCGGTCGCGATGCTGCCGTAGCCGGTGAGCATCACGACCTTGGTCGCCGGATCGATCTCGCGCAGCGCCTTGACGAGCTCCAGGCCGCTCTTGCCGGGCATCTTGAGATCGACCACCGCGTGCTCGGGCGAATCGGCGTTGGCCTGCGCGGCCGCGGTGTCGTAGCCGTCCGCCGTACGCACGTCGTAGCCACGGTCCACGAACGCGCGCGCGAGGCGGTTGCGATACACCTCGTCGTCGTCGACGATCAGGATCGAAGGCTTCTGCTCGACCTGGCTCATGCGGGTTTGGATTCGGCGGGCGGCCGGATCGCTTCGGGCATACGCGCTCCGGCGTCGGTCGGCAAGCGCACGTGCACGGAAGTACCTCCGCCGGCTGCCGAATCGATGTGCATGCTGCCGCCGATGCCCTCGATGACTGCGCGCGCCAGAAACAGCCCGAGCCCCATGCCGCGGCCCGGCGGCTTGGTCGTGAAGAACGGCTCGCCGACACGGGCGAGCACGTCGGCGGGCATGCCGGCGCCGCGATCCCGGACCTCGACCTCGAGCTCGCCGCCGGCGCGCGCGACGCGCACGATCACCGCGGCGTGCGCGGGCGAGGCGTCCTGGGCGTTCGTGACGAGCGAGCGCAGCGCCTGGCTGACCGCGCGCGGCGGCAGGCGGACCGGCGCGGCCGCGATCTCGTCGGCGTGCTCGCGCAGCACGCGCGGCGTGTCGCGGATATTGGCGAGCGCCTCGTCGAGCAGCTCGCCGACCGTGCACGGCGCGACGCCCTCGCCGACCGTGCCGGCGCCCTGCGCCATCTGCTCGAGGATCCCGCGGCAACGTCCGACTTGCTCGCGGATCAGGCGCGCGTCGGAGGCGAGCTCGGCGTTCGCCGCGTCCTTGCCGAGCGCACGCTCGAGCTCCTTCGCGGCGAGCGCGACCGTGCCGAGCGGCGTCGACAGCTCGTGCGCGGCGCCTGCGGCCATCGTCGCGAGCGATGCGAGCCGCTCCTGGCGCGCGGTCAGGTGACGCGCCTCGGTCAGCTCGCGCTCGCGCTCGGCGAGCGAGCCGTTGATGCGAAGCAAGAAGTGCACGACGAACGCCGACGCGACGCCGAGCGCGACCCACGCGCCGATCACGCGGCTGTCCTCCGGGATCGCGAGCGGCTCGTGCGCGAGCAGCAGGATGCCGAAGCCGATGAACGACAGCGCGACCAGCGTCCACGTCCACAGCGCGCGCACGACCGCTGCGGCGAGCGCGATCTGGACGAGATACAGGAAGCTGAACGGGTTGTGCGGGCCGCCCGACAGGTACAAGAGGCCGGTCAGCACCGCGATGTCGATCATCATCACGAACGCGAGCTGCCACTCGTGCACCGGCCGCGGCGTCGCGACCCCGCGCCGCCGGTCGCCGAAGAAATACATCTCGATCGCGAGGTTCGAGACCAGCCCGATCGCGATCACGCCGAGCAACGACGCGATCGGCAGCGTGCCGCCGAGCAAGAACTGCGCGGCCAGCACGGTGACCGCCTGTCCCGCGATCTCGGCCCAGCGCAGACGCGCGAGCCACTGGATGTTGACCCAGTTACGCTCGGGGATCCGCTGCATGGCAGGCGGAGATTACCGCCAAGGCGCTAACTGGTCCTACTGCTTCGGCGCGTCGAGGGTCTTCTGACCCTTATCGACGACCCACTGCTGGTAATACTGGGCCGCGGGCGTGCCGGCGCTGATCTTCTCGTTGGCCTTCTTGAGCTCTTCTTCGATGACGGCGGTGAAGTTCTCGATCGGCACCGCGCCCGAGATGAAGCGACCGTTGATAAAGAACGACGGCGTCGCGCCGACGCCGAGCTGCGCCAGCTCGGTCTGGTCCTTCTTCGCGATCCCGACGCACTCCTTCATGTCGTTCTTGAACTGGGTCTGGTCGAGACCGAGCTCCTGCGCGTAGCCGAGCACGACCGGGCAACCCTCGGCGCTATCCCAGCAGCCGTGGCCCTGAGCCTGGTCCTTGTCGAAGTTGTGCGTCTTGAAGCTCTTGTCCCAGAGCAGCTTGTCCATCTCGATCGCCTTGCCGTGCTTGCCGGCGGCGCAGAACGCGAGCGCGCCCGCGGTCGCGACCGTCGGATGCACGACGAACTGCTTGTAGACGATGCGGACGTCGTTCGGATATTTCTGGCGGATCTGGTCCATCGTGTCGCGCACGCGCTCGCAGAACGGGCACGCGTAGTCGTAGGCCTTGACGATCGTCACCTTCGCGTCGGCCGGGCCCTCGAACGCATCGCCCTCGATGGGCACCGCGTACGTCTTGGCCGCGTCGGGCTGCGGCCGCTGGGCGCGCGGCGCCGCGGCACCGGGACCACCGACGCCACCGCGCGCGCTCAGGTTGTCGATCTTCTTGTTCAGCTCGTCGAGCTTCTTCTCGATGTTGCGCGTATCGGGCTGGCACGCGCCCAGTCCCAGCGCGGCAACGATCATCACCAGGTTCTTCATCGCAGACTCCTTACGGTCCTTGCACGGAATGACAGGTCTCAGCCTCGGGCGAGGAGTAAGCCCCAGCCCGCGCGGGATTGCAACAGAGAGGCTCGGCCCGCATCGCGGCGAGCTCGGCTTCGGTCTCAGCCTCGGCTTCAGGATCGAGCGGGGACACGGTCTCGTCGCTGCTGCGTAGCAGCTCGGCCTGCAGCTCGCACGCTTCGTCGCGCGACAACGTGCCGTCGCCGTCGAGGTCGGCCTCGGGATGTGCGAGGTAGAGCGCCTGGGCCAGCTCGGGTGAATACCGACACGCAGGCGTCGCGGCCTCGGCGCGGCGCGCACCGCCGAGCGCGACGACAACCCATGCGATCAGCGCCAGCTTGTGCGCGGGGCCGAGCCGCGCGCGCGTCGGCGCGCCGAGCACGGCGGCGATGCGTGCGTCGAGTGCGTGGGGTGCGGCGAGCGCGGCGCCGGCGGCGCGCAGGCCCGCCATCTCGACGAGCAGGCGTGCGTAGGTCGGGCGCGGCAGGTCGCCGGCCTCGAGCGCCCAGGCATCGCACGCGGCTTCGCGCGCGGCATCGAGCCGGCGCGACGCGAAGCGCACGACGGGCCACCACCACAGCAGCACCGCGGCGGCGACCTGGACGAGCCGCGCGAGCGCGTCGCGCCGGCGGACGTGCGCGAGCTCGTGCAGCAGCGTGGCGTCGAGCAGCGCGGGCGATGCGAGCAGCGCCGGCGGCACGACGATCGATGGGCGGGCGAAGCCGACGACGTGCGGACCCGTGTCGTCGGCTCCGACCACGAGGCGCGGCGCACGCACGCCGAGCCGAGCGGCGGCCCCGGCGAGGTGGGCCTGCGCGTCGCGCGGAGCCTCGGCGGCGAGCCGGGCGGCGCGTGCGACCGCGCGGTGCGAGCGCAGCGCGCGCGCGATCACGAATACAGCACCGCCGAGCCAGAGCGCGGCGAGCGCGAGCCAGCCCAGCGCCGGCCACGCGCCGGGCACGGCTGCCGGCGGCGCGAGCGCGGGCGGCACGATCGGCGCGGCGACATCGGGGTGGCTCGCGAACCGTGCGAGCAGATCGGAGAGCGACCACGGCAGTCCCGGCCCCCACGGCAGCGCCAGCTTCGCGACGACGACGAGCCACAACCCGGCGCGCCACGCCGGCCGGCGCACGAGCCGCGCCGCGACCAGCGCGACGAGCGCGAGCAGCGTGCCTTGCGCGGCGGCGAGCGCGAGCACGCCGAGCCACAGCTTCGCGAACGCGCCGGCGACGACGATCACGGTTTCTTCTCCCGGCGGCGCTCCGCTTCGACGATCTTCTTCTCGATCTCGCGCAGCTCCTCGCGCGTGAGCGTCTCGTCCTCGACCAGCCGCAGCACGAGCGAGTCGGCGCGGCCGTCGAACACGTCGCGCACGAACTCGCGCAGCCGCTCGCGCAGCACGCGCTCGCGGCGATGCGCCGGCTTGTACACGAACGGCTCGCGCGTCCTGTCGACCATCACCGCGCCCTTGCCGGCGAGCCGGCCGAGCAGCGTCATCACGGTCGTATACGCGAGCTCCTGGCCGCGCGTGCCGAGCTCCCCGCGCACGTCGGCGACCGAGCCGCGCCCGAGCTGCCACAGCGCCTTCATGACGCGGAGCTCGGCGGGCGTGAGGTCGGGGCAGCGGCTGGCCATGGCTACGACGTAGCTCGTAGCATTACTACAGGTGTAGGAGGAGGCGCAAGAGGGGCTTCGGACCTCGGACCTCGGACTTCGGACTTGAGTGACGCAGATCGCTCTGGCCGAAGTCCGAAGTCCGAAGTCTACATGCCGCGGATCACACGCCACTGCGTATGGCCGCCGCCGATCTCGAAGAAGAACGAGAACGCGAACGTGATCGTTCCGTCATTCCCCACCAGCTCCTTCGGCGGGTTCACGAACGGCTGTGCGGCGTGGAAGGCGCGCACGGCCTCGTCGTCGAGGTCGCCGACGCCGCACGGCGACGTCACCACGATCTTCGACAGCTCGCCGCTCGGCGATAGGCTCACGCGCACCTCGGTGACGCGCGTCTTGAAGCCGTTGATGTTGCCGGTCGGATCGACGCGGCGCCACACCGTCGCGGGATCCCAGTTCTGCGCGACCGAGCGCTTCAGCCGGTTGAAGAAGCTCGCGTACACCCAGCGCTTCGCGTTGAGCGCGGTCTCGTCGCCGTTGTCGACCTCCTCGAGGTGATCGACGTTGCCGCCGCCGAGCGCGCGCTCGAGCTGGTCCTGCGACGGCTTCAAGTTCGGCAGGTCGGGCGCGCCGCCGCCGGCGCCGCCGTGGCCGCGCGGCACCTCGGTGCGCTGATGCTCCTGCTGCTCGATCGCGCCGTCGCCGCGCCGCGGCACGTAGCCGTCGAACGCGAGCGGGCCGGTCGCGCCGCCGATCGAGCCGCGCGTCTTCGCCTGCTGCTCGAGCTCGGCCGGCGAGATCGCGCCGGGATCGCGCATCGCGAGCGTCCCCGGCACATCGGGCGCGTTCGCGTGGCCCGGCGGGCGATCGGTGTGCTCCTTGATCGCGGCCTCCTTCGGCTGAGCTTTCGGCGTCAGGTCGTCGGGCTTGCTCTTCGCGATCATCGGCTCCTTCGGCGTGCCGCGCGCGACCGTCTGGTGCTCGACGCGGGTGTCGTACTCGGCGAGCAGCCGCGCGTTGTCAGGCGCCCGCTCGGTGTTCGGCTTCGCGGTCTCGACGACCTGCATCGGCTGGCGGCGCGCCTGCGGCGGCGGTGCCGGCGGTGGCGGCGCTTGTGGCGCGGGCGTCGGCAACACCGGCGGCGGGGTCGGCGTCTTCAGCGCCTCGAGCAGCGGCTCGGGATCGATCGGCTTCAGCTTATCCATCGATCGCTTCTCGAGCATCGCGACCTCGGCGAGCGGCGTGTCCTTCGCGTCGCGGCCGAGGCAGCCCGACAGATCGATGTAGTAGTTGTTCGGCACGTCGTCGAGACACTGGTCGGCGTCGTCACGCCACGGCGCGAAGCACATCGCGGCGCGCGCGCCGCTCGCGAGCAGCACGTCGAACGGACAGCTCGTCGCGAGCTCGGGATCCGGCTTCGCCTCGGCGGGCGGTACGTGCGGCGTCGCGCCCATCGGCGTGCCGAAGATCGCGAAGTCGGAGCTGGCGAGGGCCGCGAGCGCGACGCCGTGCACCACGAGGGCGATCGCGATCGCGGTCGGCACGGCGTACCGCTTCGCCGCTCTTGTGCGCGCTCCGGTCGACATGGGCGGCGGGTCCACCTCGAGTATAAGGACGCACGATGCGAGCGTCAGGTCGATTCGCCGTGCGATCGCCGTGAGACGTTTCCCGGGAGCCGTGACGATTCGTGCAAATTAGCCAGGTTGCGCGAGGCCTTGGACCGACATCCCGCCGTCGACGCTCAAGCATTGGCCCGTGATGTAGGACGCGGCATCGCTCGCGAGGAACGACACCGCCGCCGCGATCTCGTCCGGCTCGGCGATGCGGCCGAGCGGAGTGCGCGCCACGATCGCGGCGAGCGCCTCCGGACGCGCCAGCACCGGCTCGACGAGCGGCGTGCGCGTGTACCACGGCGCGACCGTGTTGACGCGGATGCCGTCGCGCGCCCACTCGAGTGCCAGCGTGCGTGCGGCCTGCGCGAGCCCGGCCTTCGCCGCCGCGTACGCGACGCCGGTGGGAAGCGCGAGCTGACCCGCGACCGAGCCGACGTGCACGACACTCGCACCGCCCGCCGCGCGCAGCAGCGGATGCAGATCGCGGGACAGCGCGAGCGCCGCGGTCAGGTTCACCGCGATCAACCGCTCGATGGTCGCGTCGTCGTAGTCGACCAGCGGCTTGCGCACGTTCGTGCCGGCGTTGTGGACGACCACGTGCAGCACGCCGGCGGCGCGCGCCGCCTCGACGATGCGCGCGCGATCCGCCGCGACCGCGACGTCGGCCGCGACGCCGGTCACGCGCTCGTGCGCGACCAGCCCCGCGAGCTCGCGCGCGACCACCAGCACGTGCGCGCCGAGCTCGACGAAATCGTCGACGATCGCGCGCCCGATCCCGCGCGTGCCGCCGGTGACGAGCGCGCGCTTGCCGCGCAGGTCGCGTGCCCTCATACCGGCATGATCCCGCGCTTCTTCGCGGGCCGCTCGACCACCCGATTCCAGCTCATCTCGATCGCCGCGCACAGCAGGCGCCGCGTCTCGCGCGGATCGATCACGTCGTCGACCAGGCCCCAGCCCGCCACCTTGTAGATGTCGATGGTCTTCTGGATCGTCGCCGCGATCTGCTTCTTCACCTCGGGCGGCGGCTCGCCATCCTTGAACAGCTTCGCGCCGGCGATGCCGAGGATGCCCTCGGCGCCCATCACGCTGATCTCTGCGCCCGGCCACGCGACGAACAGATCGGGCTCGAACGCGCGCCCGGCCATCACGTAGTAGCCGGCGCCGTAGCCCTTGCGCGTGACGACGGTCAGCTTCGGCACCGTCGCGGACGCCATCGCGTGCAGCAGCTTCGCGCCGTGGCGGATGATGCCGGCGTGCTCGTGGTCCTTGCCGACCCAGAAACCGGGTACGTCCATCACGAACACGAGCGGCAGGCCGAACGCGTCGCAGATCTGGATGAAGCGCGCCGCCTTGTCGGCGGAGTCGGCCTCGAGGATGCCGCCGCCCTGCTTCGGGTTGTTCGCGACGATGCCGCACGGCCGCCCGCCGAACCGCGCGAGGCACGTGATGATCGGCCGCGCCCACCGCGGCTTGAGGTCGAGGTAATCGCCGCCGTCGACCAGGCGCTTGATCACCTCGTACATGTCGTACGTCTTCTTCGGATTGTCGGGGATGATGTCGAGCAGCGCGTCGTCGGCGCGGTCGGCGGGATCGGCGCACGGCGCGATCGGCGGGCGCTCGCCGCAGTGCGACGGCATGAACGACAGGTAGCGCCTCGCGATCGCGATGCAATCGGCATCGCTGTCGACCTCGATGTCGCCGCAGCCCGACACCTCGCAGTGGATGCGCGAGCCGCCGAGGTCCTGCTCGGTGACGTCCTGATTCGTCATCGCCTTGACGAGCGGCGGCCCGCCGAGCGCGAGCGAGCTCTTGCCCGCGACCATCGGCACGAAGTCGGCGAGTGCCGGGATGTACGCGGTGCCGGCCGCGCCCGGCCCGAGCATCGCCGCGACCTGCGGCACGACGCCGCTCATCACGACCTGCTCGCGAAACAGGTGGCCGCTGCCGGCGAACAGGCTGATCTGATCGGGATCGCCGTTCGGCTTCGGATCGATGCGCGCGCCGGCCGAATCGATCAGCCACACGATCGGGATCCGATCGCGCAGGGCGAGCTCGCGCATGCGCGTCACCTTGGTCTCGCCGACGAGGCCGATCGAGCCGCCCTTGACCGTGAAGTCGTACGCGGCGGCCGCGACGTAGCGGCCGTCGACCTGGCCCCAGCCGCACACGACCGCGTCGGCCGGCACGTGCTGCGCGCCCGGCCCCATCTCGGTGCCGTGCAGGCCGACCTCGACGAACGCCCCGCCGTCGAACAACAGGGCCATCCGCTCGCGCGCGGTCAGCTTGCCGCGGTCGTGCTGCTTCGCGATCTTTTCCGGGCCGCCCATCGCGCGTGCCGCGACTCGCCGCGCTTCGAGCTCGGCGACGCGTTCACGCATGGTCGGCATCAGAAGTTGCCGCCGCCGGCTGGCCACAGCAGCGCGCGCGCGTCGGCGACCGACGCGACCTCGCGCCCCGACAGCTTGACCATGCCGACCGCCGCCTCGACGAGCTCGCCGTTGCTCTTCGCCATCGCGCCGTCGGGCAAGTAGAAGTTGTCCTCGAGGCCGACGCGGATGTCGCCGCCGAGCGAGAGCGCGGCCATGCACAGCGGCCACTGGTCGCGGCTGATGCCGATCACCTTCCAGCGCGAGCCGGGCGGTACGTTCGATGCTTGGAACCCCAAGTGTTTCGCGGTTGCCGGGATCCCGCCGAGCACGCCCATGATGAACGAGAAGTGGTACGGCTTGTCGAGCAAGCCGAGATCCTCGAGCACGGTGTGCGAGTACGCGTGGCCGGTATCGAAGCACTCCATCTCGGGCTTCGCGCCGGCTTCGCGGATCGCGCGCGCGAACGCGATGATGTCGTCGAACGAGTTCGAGAACACGAAGTTGAACGCGAAGCTCTTCTTCTCGGTCTTCCACTTCGCGTAGTTCATCGAGCCCATGTTGAGCGCCGCGATGTGCGGCCGCGTCTTCAGGTGCTCGACGCGATCCTTCATCGGCCCGGCGCCGCCTGTCGACCAGTTGACGAGCACCGGGCAGCGCGCCGTGATCTCCTTCTGGATCGCGGCGAACGTCGCCGGCTCCCAGCTCGGCAGGCCCTGATCGGTGCGCGCGTGGACGTGCACGATCGCGGCGCCGGCGTCGTACGCGCGCTTGGCCTCCTCGGCGATCTCGACGGGCGTGTACGGGATCGCCGCGCACAGCTGCTTGGACGTGACCGCGCCGGTCAGCGCGCACGAGATGATGACCTTGTCGCTCATGGCCGGGATAGTAGCGTCACCGCGAGCGCCGCCGCACCGGGGATGGCCTGCGAGTAGAGGATCTTCCTCGACGCGGTCGCGGCGCCGAACAGCCCCGCGATCACGACGCACGCGAGGAAGAACACGCGGATTTCAAAGCTCGGCACCGCGATCGACCACACGAGACCGGCGGCGAGAAACCCGTTGTAGAGCCCCTGGTTCGCCGCGAGCGCCTTCATCTGCTGCATCTCCTCGAGCGGCCGCGCGAACGTCTTGGCCCCGAACGGCGTGGCCCACAGGAACATCTCGAGCACGAGGAAATACGCGTGTAACGCGGCGACGAGCCCGGTGAGTACCTGTGACGCGAGTCCCATGACCGGGACATTACCCCGGTGTTAGGCTGCGCCGTGCGCTCGAAGCTGCTGCTGTTCGCGATCGTCGCCGGGTGCTCGTCGTCGTCGGCGCCGCCGGCCGTGCCCGACGGCTGCAACCCGCTCGTCGGCGACGACTGCATGTCACCGTTTCCGTCGGCGTTCGTCGAGACCGCCGACTCCACGACCACGACCGGCTGGCGGGTGTCGATCGCCGACTCGAGCCTGCCGCTGCCGCACAGCGGCAATCCGCTCAGCGCCGTGCGCCTGAACCTGCACGACGGCATCTCGCCGTCGACGCCGTTCATCGTCTACTTCGCCGCCGGCTTCGACGCGAGCGAGCTGCCGACGCCGGACTCGATCGATCAGTCGGTCAACCAGACTTCGCCGATCCAGATCTTCGATTATGCGACCGGCGTTCGCGTGCCGCTGTTCGCCGAGCTCGACACCAACGCCCAGCCCGGCCAGCGCCAGGCGCTGATCATCCGGCCGATGGCGCGCCTGCAACCGAGCAAGCGCTACGTGGTCGCGCTCGTCGGCCTGCACGACGCCGCCGGCAAGCCGCTCGTCGCCGCACCGTTCGCCGCGCTGCGCGACAAGGCCGAGCTGAACCCGCAGCTGAAAGCCGTCCAGTCGGAGTACGAGGACATCTTCAACGCGCTCGGTGCAGCCGGCATCGAGCGCAGCTCGGTCACGCTCGCGTGGGACGTCTACACCGCGAGCGACGCCGACGCGACCGGCCACGTGGTCGGCATGCGCGACCAGGGCCTGCCGATGGTGCCGCAACTGGCGTGGACGATCACCTCGATGTCCGACACGCCGGGCGATCCGAACCACCTGCGCGAGGTCGTCGGCACGTTCACGGTGCCGTCGTTTCTTACCGACGACTCGCTGACCTCGACGCTGAACAAGGACGCCGCCGGCAACCCGGTGCTGCGCGGCATGGGCACCGCGAACTTCGTCGTCGACATCCCGGCGTGCGCGACGACCGCGACCGGCCCGCTGCCGGTGATGGTGTTCGGCCACGGCCTGTTCGGTGATGCGGTGACCGAGCTCGAGACGCCGTACATGCAGCAGGTCGGCCAGTACCTGTGCATGGTGGCGGTCGCCACCGACTGGATCGGCCTCGCGTCGTACGACTTTCCGACGCTCGCCGATCACGTGCTGCCCGACTTCAACAACATCAACATCGTGACGGATCGCCTGCAGCAGGCGCACCTGAACGCGCAGCTGCTGACGCGCTTGTTCCTCACGCGCATGAAGGACGATCCGGCGCTGCAGGTGAACGGTACGGCGGTCACCGACGGCTCCGAGGTCTACTACTACGGCATCTCCGACGGCGGCATCCAGGGCGGCACGTACATGGCCCTGTCGCAGGACGTCACGCGCGGCGTGCTCGGCGTGCCGGGCTCGGAGTGGACCCTGCTCATCCAGCGCTCGACCGACTTCAGCGACCTGCAGCAGATCCTCGACGTCGTGTATCCGGATCCGCTCGACCAGCAGCTGCTCATCGCGTTGATCCAGCCCGAGTTCGACTTCACGGATCCGGCCGGCTACGCGGCGCACCTGATCCAGTCGCCGCTGCCGAACACGCCGGCCAAGCAGATCCTCGTGCAGGAGGCGATTCACGACGCGCAGGTCACGAACCTGTCGACGCGCGTGTTCGTGCGTGCGATCGGCCTGCCCGGCATGGACCTCGAGGAGCGGGTGTTCGGCGTGACCGAGATGGCCGCACCGCTGGCGTCGGCCTACACGCAATGGGACGTCATGCCGACGCCCGTGCCACCGACCGGCAACGCGCCGGCCGCGACCGACAACGGCGCGCACGGCGAGGTCCGCAAGCTCGTCGATCTCGAGACGCAGCTCAAAGCGTTCATGACCCCGACCGGCCAGGTCACGCAGACGTGCACCGGCCCGTGCGTCTGCGACTTCCCGGCCGGCACGTGCGTCAACGCGCCGGGAACAGACTGAGACGGACTTCGGACTTCGGACCCCGGACTTCGGACCGCGGATCTTCGGTCTCCGAAGTCCGAAGTCCGAAGTCCGAAGTCCGAAGTCCGATCCTCCAGTCACCACTCCGACCAGGCGCCGGCGGCCTGCTGCCAGATGCTGGCGGACGGCTTGCCGGTGAAGGCGCCCGCCAGCGCCTTCATGTGATCGGGGTCGCTGTAATGCGCCATCATGCCGGCCTCGTCGTGCCAGACGTCGATGCCGAGCAGCTCGAGCGGCTCGCCGGGCGCGGCGAGCTTGATGAACAGCTCGTGCGAGAGGATGCCGCGCTTGCGGGCGTCGGTCACCGCGCGCGCGTCGACGCCGCGGAAGATCTCGATCGCCTTCTCGGGCGAGCCGATCGGGCCGCGCACGAGGCCGACGAAGCGGTCGCCGCGATCGCGCACGCCGGGCAGCGAGTAGCTGTACGCGCCGCGCGCCGGCATCCACACGGTCGCGTCCTTGTCCTTGAACAGCTGCGCGCCCTGCGCGGCGACGTCGGGGTGCGAGAAGAACTTGCCGATCCCGGCTGGATCCACCCACACGTCGAGGAACAGCAGCTCTTCGGGCTTGGCGTCGCCGCCCTTGGGCGTGAACACCTTGTGGCTCAGGTCGCCGAGCGCACGCGCCGCGGCGATGCCCTGCGGCGAGCCGGCGGTGTCGTTGTGCACGACGCGCATCGCGTCGCCGGTGCGAATCGCCGTGCCGCGGACGGCAAGAGTGACGGGAAGCTCGGTCGTCATATCGGGTCTCCTTGGTTGTCCTTCGCTGCATACAGACGGGGGCCGCGCCCGAAACTCATCGCGCGAAGTGCACTTGACGATTCGCGAGCGCGCACGCACATTTGCAACCGATGACCGAGCTCGATGCGGCGCGACACGGCGATCAGGCGGCGTTCGGGCGGCTGGTCGAGCCATTTCGCCGCGAGCTGCGCGCGCACTGCTATCGCATGGCCGGCTCGATCCACGACGCCGACGATCTGCTGCAGGAGAGCCTGCTGCGCGCGTGGCGCGGCCTCGCCGGCTTCGAAGGCCGCGCGAGCCTGCGCACGTGGCTCTACAAGGTCACGACGCACGCGTGCCTCGATCAGCTCGACCGGCGCGCGCCGCGGCTGCTGCCCGCGGATCTCGGCCCGGCCGTGTCGGATCCCGCCGCGATCCGCCCGCCCATCGAAGACGCCGCGTTCATCGAGCCGTGCCCGCGCGACCTCTATGAAGAGCGCGAGTCGGTGGCGCTCGCGTTCCTCGTCGCGCTGCAATTGCTCACTCCGAAGCAGCGCGCCGCGCTGATCATGCGCGAGGTCGTCGGGCTCGAGGCGAGCGAGTGTGCGGAGCTGCTCGACACCAGCGTCGCGTCGGTGAACAGCGCCCTGCAGCGCGCTCGCGAGGTGCTCGCGACGCGCGCGATCGTCCCGCGCACGCCCGAGCCGAACGAGCAGCAGCTACTCGCGCGCTACGTCGATGCGTGGGAGCGCGCCGATTCGGGTGCGCTCGTGTCGCTGCTGCGCGACGACGCGACGCTCGCGATGCCGCCGATGCGCGACTGGCTCGCCGGCGCATCGATGATCGGCGGCGCGATCGAGCACATGGTGTTCGCGCCTGCACGCGCGCACGGCTTCGCGCTCGTGCCGATCGAGGCCAACGGCGTGCCCGCGTTTGCGGTCTACGCCCGCGATGCTTCCGGCACGCGCCGCGCGATGGCGCTGCACTTCGTCGACGTGCGCGGCGACAAGATCGCAGCGATGACCGCGTTTATTTCTCCCGCGCTGTTCGCGAAGTTCGGTCTGGCCGAGACGATCGCGTAAGCTGGTTCGATGCGGTGGCTGGTCCTTGTCACGTGTGCCGCGTGCGGGCGGCTCGGCTTCGATCCGACCGGCGACGGCGGCGCGCCGGGGCCCGACGCCTCGTTCGCGGGCCGGCACGTGGCGTACCTGAAAGCGTCGAACCCGGGCGCGGGCGACAACTTCGGCAACGGCGTCGCGCTCGACGCGATCGGCGATCGCCTCGCGATCGGCGCGTGGCTGCAAGACGGCGGCGCGACCGGCGTGAACGGCAACCAGAACGATCGCTCGCAGGCCGACTCCGGCGCGGCCTACACGTTCACGCGCAGCGGCGAGACCTGGGCGCAAGACGCGTACGTCAAGGCCTCGAACACCGGCACCGACGATCACTTCGGCAACTTCGTCGCGCTGTCCGCCGACGGCACGCGGCTCGCCGTCGCCGCGCCCCAAGAGGCGAGCGCCGCGCCCGGCATCGACGGCAACCAGCTCGACGACTCCGCGCCAGGCGCGGGCGCCGCGTACGTGTTCGATCGCAACGGCGCGACGTGGTCGCAAACCGCGTACATCAAGGCGTCGAACCCCGACATCGACGACACCTTCGGTTACGAGCTCGCGATCTCGTCCGACGGCAACACGCTCGCGATCGGCGCGTTCTTCGAGCAGAGCGCGGCGACCGGTATCGGCGGCAACCAAGCCGACAACTCCGCCGACAAGGCCGGCGCCGTGTACGTGTTCACGTTCGACGGCGCGTGGACGCAGCAGGTCTACCTCAAGGCCTCGAACGCCGACGCCGGCGACATCTTCGGCGAGGCGGTGGCGCTGTCGGCGGACGGCAACACGCTCGCGGTCGGCGCACCGCTCGAGTCGAGCGCGTCGGCAGGCATCGACGGCGACCAGGGCGACAACTCGGCGAGTCAGGCCGGCGCGGTCTACGTGTTCACACGCAGCGGCAAGACGTGGTCGCAGCAGGCGTACGTGAAGGCCTCGAACCCGGACCAGTTCGATCAGTTCGGCTGGGGCGTCACGCTATCGGCCGACGGCAACGTGCTCGCGGTCGGAGCGCGCGGCGAGGCGAGCGACGCGGCCGGGCTCGGCGGCGATCAGGTGGACAACTCCGATGTGGGCGCGGGAGCGGCGTACGTATTTCACCGCGCGGGCACGCAATGGAGCCAGGACGAGTACGTGAAGCCATCGAACACGCAGCCCGGCGCCCAGTTCGGGCAGGTCGTGGCGCTCACGCCCGATGGGATGCGGCTGATCGTCGATGCGCCGAACGAGGCGAGCGACGCGACCGGCCTCGACGGCAACGCGGCCGATACGTCGGATCCCGGCGCGGGTGCGCTGTACCTCTTCGATCATTCGACCGGCACGTGGCTGCCGGGCACGTACATCAAGCAGACGAACACCGACGCCGGGGATCAGCTCGCGTGGGCCGCGATCACCGCCGACAGCGCGACGATCGTGATCGGCGCGCAAACCGAAGACAGCTCGGCGGCCGGGATCGACGGCAATCAGGCCGACAACTCGCTGACCGACAGCGGCGCCGCGTACATCTATTATTGAGCGGGATGGCTCGTGGCGGAGCGGCACGGCGAGACCCCAGCGCTCGGCTAGAAGCCGGGAGGTCACCTAGACGCGGGCATTCGCGTTGCAGGTGCGCGTCGCGTGGCAGCGCTGTTCCCTCCCGCGGCGAATGCCATCTATCGCGCGGCGTTGATCACCGTATTCGTGCTCGCGAACGCGGCGATCTGGCTCCCGATGATCTGGATCCGCACGCCGTACGCGAGCGGCGGCGGCGACGACATCGCGCAACCGATCGAGTTCGATCACCGCCACCACGCTCGCGACGACGCGATCGATTGTCTGTATTGCCACCCGGGAGCCGAGACCGACGCGTATGCCGGCCTGCCGTCGACCGAGCGCTGCATGGGTTGCCACGGCCAGATCTGGCCCGATAGCCCCGAGCTCGCGCCGCTGCGCGCGAGCTGGGAGACGCATCAGCCGATCCGCTGGAAGCGTGTCAACGCGCTGCCCGGCTACGTCTACTTCCATCACGGCGTGCACGTCCACGCCGGCGTCGCCTGCGCCGAGTGCCACGGCGACGTGCAGGACATGGCGCGCATCTCGCGCGTGAATTCGCTCTCGATGCACTTCTGCCTCGAGTGTCATCGCCGCGAGAACGGCGGCCGCGCGATCACGCGCCTCACCTCTTGCACGACGTGTCACCGATGAGCGGGATCACGCGCCGCGATCTGCTCGAGCTGATGGCAGGCGGCATCGCCGCGCTGCAGGCCGGTTGCCTCGAACAAGCGGGCGATCGCGAGATCGTGCCGTATGTCGTCGACCCGCCGGAGCAGCGGCCCGGCGTCCCGGTGCGCTACACGGGCCTGCTCGCGCGCGACGGCTTCGCGGCGGGCGTGCTCGTCGACAGCAACGACGGCCGGCCGACCAAGCTCGACGGCAACCCGCTGCATCCGGCGACGCTCGGCGGCTCGCTGCCGTGGATGCAGGCGGCGATCCTCGACCTCTACGATCCACAGCGCCTGCGCGACGCGCGCCTCGCCGGCGACGTGACGACCTGGAGCGCGCTCGCGGCGCGGCTGCGCGCGTTGCCGCGGGGCCCGTTGTGGCTCGTGCTGCCGCCGCAGACGTCGCCCACCGCGGCGGCGTTGCTCGCGCGGATCGGCGCGCGTCGCGAGCTGCACGTCGTCTATCACGCGCCGCTCGATCACCGCGCGGCCTATCGCGGCGCGGCGCTCGTGTACGGCCGGCCGCTCGAAGCGCAGCCCGATGTCGCGCGCGCCGACGTGCTGGTCGCGCTCGACGCCGACGTGCTCGCCGGCATGCCGATGTCGGCGGCGTGGGCGCGAACGTTCGCGGGCCGGCGCGCCCCCGATCGCCGAATGAGCCGGCTGTGGGCGTGCGAGCCGATGCCGACGCCGACCGGCACGCTCGCCGACGAGCGCGTCGCGCTCCGCGCGCGCGAGGTCGTGGCGGTCGCGACCTGCGCGCTCGTGCGTCTGGGCGAGCTCGGCCTCGGTGTGCCGGCGCTGCAGCGCGACGCGATCGCGGCCGCGAGCAAGCGGCTCGATCCGGGCGTGCTCGCCTGGGCACGCGCGCTCGCCGAAGATCTCGCGGACCATCGCGGCGCCGGCGCGGTCTTCGCCGGTGATCGGCAGCCGCCGATCGTGCACGCGCTCGGGCGCTGGCTCGATGCCGCCTGCGGCAACGCGGCGCCGAGCGAGCCGGCGACGATCGATCCGCTCGGCGGGCAGACGCTCGACGATCTGATCGAGGCCGCCGGACGCGACCGCACGCCGGCGATCGTCGTGATCGATGCGAATCCGGTCGCGACGTCGCCGCATCCGCTCGCGCTCACCGAGGCGCTGGCTCGCGCGCCGCTGTCGCTGCACGCGACGCGCTACCGCGACGAGACGACCGCGGCATGCCACGCGCTCGTCCCGCTCGCGCACGAGCTCGAGACCTGGAGCGACGGCCGCGCCTGGACCGGCGCGCTCGCGATCGGGCAGCCCGCGATCCGGCCGCGGTTCGACATCGCATCGACGCTCGACGTGCTCGCCGCGCTCGCCGGCGAGCCGCGCAGCGCGCGCGACCTCGTTCGCGCGCAGCTCCCCGACGACGCGCACTGGCGCGACGCGCTGCGCACAGGCATCGTCCGCGACTCGGACGCTCCGCGCGTGACCGCGGAGCCGCGCTGGACCGCCGAATGCGACACCGCCCTCGCGCGCGCGCTCGCTCCGGCATCCGAGGAAGCGATCGAGATCGCGCTCGCGCCGTCGCTGCTGCACGACGGCCGTCACGCCGCGAACGCGTGGCTGCAGGAGCTGCCGCATCCGATCACGAAGCAGACGTGGGGCAACGCCGCGCTGCTCGGCCCGGCGACCGCGGCGCGGCTCGGGGTCGGCAACGAGGACGTGCTGCACGTCGCGAGCGCGGTCGGCGCGGTCGATCTGCCCGCGTTGATCGTCACCGGCGCGGCGGAAGGCTCGATCACGCTCGAGCTCGGCTACGGCCGCCGCACGCCCGAGCAGCCGATCGCGGACGGCGTCGGCGCCGATGCATTCGTGCTGCGCGACGACGATCGCCGCATCCTTGCCGGCACCGCGACGCCGGCCGGCGGCAGCGCGCGCATCATCCGCACCCAGCACGAGACCGACGAGCAGGGTCGCGGCCTCGCGCCCCACGCGACGCTCGGCGAATTCCTCGCGAACCCGCGCGGGCTCGCGGCGCACCTGCGCGGCGACCAGCCGTCCCTGCTGCCGCAGATCTCCGAGGCCGGCACGCAATGGGGCATGTCGATCGACACGTCGCTGTGCACCGGCTGCAGCGCGTGCATGGTCGCGTGTCAGGCCGAGAACAACATCCCGAGCGTCGGCCCGGCCGATGTCGCGAACGGCCGCCACATGAACTGGATCCGCATCGATCGCTGGCTGACGAGCGACGGCGCCGTGATCAACGAGCCGATGCCGTGCCAGCACTGCGAGCACGCGCCGTGCGAGTACGTGTGCCCGGTCAACGCGACCGTGCACGGCGCCGACGGCTTGAACGAGCAGATCTACAACCGCTGCGTCGGCACGCGGTTCTGCTCGAACAACTGCCCGTACAAGGTCCGCCGCTTCAACTGGTTCGCGTACGAGAAGACCGACTCGGCCTCGCTGCAATACAACCCCGACGTCACGGTGCGCTCGCGCGGCGTGATGGAGAAATGCACGTACTGCGTGCAGCGGATCCGGCGCGCGGAGCACGCCGCGCTCGTCGAGGATCGCGCGATCCGCGCCGGCGAGGTGGTCACCGCGTGCCAGGCCGCGTGCCCGACTACCGCGATCGTGTTCGGCGACCTGCACGAGCAGGGCACGCGGTTCGCCGCGATGCGCCGCGATCCGCGCCGGTTCTCCGCGCTGTTCGAGCTGGGCACGCGGCCGCGCACGCAATACCTCGCGAAGGTCACCAACCCGCGGAGCAAGCCGTGAGCGAGCTCGCGCGCTTCCACGACGATCTATACGCGCGCATGCGCGCGCAGCCGAGCATCAACTGGAAGCTGCTGTTCGGGATCACCGGCAGCATGACGCTGCTGTTGCTCGCGCTCGTCATCTACGTGTTCGCGACCGGCATCGGCGTGTTCGGCACGAACATCCCGGCGGGCTGGGCGTTCCCGATCATCAACTTCGTCTACTGGATCGGGATCGGCCACGCCGGCACGTTCATCTCCGCGATCCTGTTCCTGCTCGAGCAGCACAACTGGCGCAACCCGATCAATCGGCTCACCGAGACGATGACGATCTTCGCGGTCATCCAGGCCGCGCTGTTCCCGGTGATGCACCTCGGCCGGCCGTGGTTCGGGTACTGGCTGTTCCCGTATCCCGACCTGATGGGCACGTGGCCGCAGGTGAAGTCGGCGCTGCCATGGGATGCCGCGGCGGTCACGACGTACTTCACGGTGTCGGTGCTGTTCTGGTACCTCGGCATGATCCCGGATCTCGCGTCGGTCCGCGATCACGCGAAGTCGCGCGCGCGCCGGATCGCGTTCGGCATCATGGCGATGGGCTGGCGCGGCAGCGCGAAGCAGTGGCGGCACTGGCGCGTGTCGTACCTGATGCTCGCGGCGATCGCGACGCCGCTGGTCGTGTCGGTCCACAGCGTCGTGTCGTCGGACTTCGCGATCGGCATCACGCCGGGCTGGCACACGACCCTGCAGCCGCCCTACTTCGTCGCCGGCGCGATCTTCAGCGGCTTCGCGATGGTGCTCGTGCTCGCGATCCCGACGCGCTTCTTCTTCCGGCTCGAGCACGTGATCACCGATCGCGTGCTCGACAACTGCGCGAAGCTGATGCTCATCACCGGCTGGGTGGTCGCGTACGGCTACCTGATGGATGACTTCGGCGCCTACTACGGCGGCGAGGCGGCCGAGCGCACGCTCGACTTCGTCTACCATCCGGCGAGCTCGATCTTCTGGATCACGATGTTCTGCAACGTCGTCGTGCCGCAGATGTTCTGGTCGCGGCGCATGCGGCGAAATCGCAAGGTGCTGTTCATCGGCAGCATGGCCGTGCTCGTCGGCATGTGGGGCGAGCGCTTCATGATCATCGTCGAGGGCCTGCTGCGCGATCACATGCCGTCGGCGTGGGGCAGCTACACTCCGACGCTCGTCGACATCGGCATCCTCGCCGGCACGTTCGGGTTCTTCTCGTTCCTGTACCTGCTGTTCGTGCGGTTCTTCCCGTTCATCCCGGTCAGCGAGATCAAGGAGGAGCGCAAGTGAAGCGCGGCATGATCGCGGAGTATCGCGACGCCGACTCCTTGCTCGTCGCCATCCACGTCGTGCGCAGCCGCGGCTATACCGCGCTCGAGGCGTACACGCCGTTCTCCGTGCACGGGATCGACGAGGCGCTCGGCGCGAAGCGTTCGCCGCTCTCGCTCGCGGCAGGTCTCGGCGCGGCCGCCGGCGCGGTCGGCGCGTACGCGCTCGAGTGGTTCCTCGTCGCGCACCTGTATCCGCTGACGCTCGGCGCGCACCCGCCGCACATGCCGCTGCCGTTTCTCATCATCACGATCGAGATGGGCTTTCTGTTCGGCGGGCTCACCGTGTTCTTCGCGTGCCTGTTCGCGGCGCGCCTGTTCCGGCTGTGGGACCCGGTGTGCGAGGTCCCCGGCTTCGAGTCGGCGACGCGCGACGGCTTCTGGCTCGCGGTGGGCGCCGACGATCCGAAATGGGATCGCGGCGAGCTCGAGGGCGTGATCGGCGGCACCGGCCCGCGCGCCATGCACGGCTTCGGAGGCCTGACGTGATCCGCGCGGCGTGCTTGCTGGCGCTCGCCGCGTGCAACTGGTCGTTGCATCGCATGCAGGACCAGCCGAGCTGCAAGCCGTTCGAGGCGACCGGCCTGCTCGCGGGCGGCTCGTGCGAGCAGGTGCCGCCCGACGGCGTGATCGCGTTCGATCCATCGCCCGCGCCGGCCGTCGCGGCGCCGCCGGAGCTGACGCGTGCGCTCGTCGAGCGCGGCCGCGATCGGTTCACCCGATTCTGTGCAGCGTGCCACGGACTCGCCGCCGACGGCGATTCGCAGGTCGCGCGCGCGATGGCGCTGCGCCGCCCGCCCAGCCTCGTCGATGCCGCCGCGGCGAGCCTGCCCGATCAGCGCGTGCTCGACACGATCGAGCACGGCTACGGCGTGATGCCGAGCTACGCGTCGGTGCTCGCGCCGCGCGATCGCTACGCGATCCTGCATTACGTGCGCGCGCTGCAGCACCGCGCGGTGCCGCTCGCGAGCCTCCCGGCCGCGCAGCAGCAGGAGGCGACGCGATGGTTGCACTGAGGCGCCCGTTCGACGGCCGGTTGACGATCGCCGTCGCGTCGCTGGTCGGCGCGCTCGGCGCGATCGGCACGGTGATCGGCCTCGCCCTCGAGCCGCGCCGCGCATTCGCGGCCTACCTCGCCGCGTGGTGCACGATCGCGATGATCGCGGTTGGCGGTTACTGCGTGCTGCTCGTCGGCTATGCCGCGAACGCGCGCTGGCCGGCCGTCGCGCGCCGCATGGGCGAGGCGTGCGCCGCGGCGATCCCGGTGCTCGCGCTGCTGTTCATCCCGCTCCTCGTGTGGATGGATCGCGTGTGGCCGTGGGTGACACCGAGCTCGCCGGCGATCGCGCACGCGGTCGAGG
>DASXCY010000148.1:0-58304 GCA_036490935.1 Kofleriaceae bacterium
ACTGCCACTGGATCACGCCGGCCTCGAGCAGCGACGTCGGCGTGTCAGCGTTGTACTCGAGCATCTTCGGCACGCCGTCGCCGAGCGCGAGATCGAACCGGCCGTACAGCGACGGCGGCTGGGCGCGCCAGCTGTGCTCGACGAGCTCGATCGCGAGCGCGGACAGGCCGAGCTCGGCGTACCGGCGGTGCTCGATCACGTGCCGCACCGCATCGACGCAGCGCGCGTGCAGCTCGCGCGTCGCCGCTTCGATCGCGTCGGCCTCGGCGGCGGTGAGCTCGTAGTACGTGCCCTCGCCCCAGTACACACCGGTCTCGGCCGCGGTGTGAAACACCAGGCCCGAGCGCTCGACGCGCGAGCGCCAGTCAGCGCGCGGGGCGATCGCGCAGCGCCGCATCCTGCTATCTTACCCGTGGCTCGACCAGAAGTAGCCGCCGAAGCCGCCGCGTACGACCACGTCGTCATCGCTGTCGAAGCAGTCGCTGCGCATCCGCCAGTTCGGATCGTCATCGCAGTCGAGCTCGATGATCGTCGGCGTCATGCCGGGCGGCTCGATCACGAGATCGCCGGGCGCGTCGGCCGAGTCGTCGGGCGCGCTCGCGGTGGCCGCGGCGTCGGGCGGCGGATCGTCCGGCCCGGGCTGCGCGGCCGCAACAGCCGCGGTGGCCAGCATCGGCAGGAGCGTGAGCTGCACGACCGTGGACCGACGCATGAGTCAATCGTAGCCATCACCACGCCGAGCACCCGTTAAAAAGACGTGGGCGCCTGCACGAGCTCGATCAGCACACCTTCCGCGGACTTCGGGTGGATGAAACACACGTCGTGCCCTGCCGCGCCCTGCCGGATTCCGCCGGGTGCGAGCGCAACTCCCTGCGCCTCCAGCCACGCCGCCGCGGCGCGTAGATCGTCGACCCACAGCCCGATGTGGTTGAGCCGCGGCTCGTGGACGCGCGGCTTCTTGTCGGGATCGATCGGCTCCATCAGATCGATCTCGACGCCCGCGATCGCGAGGATGTCCTCGTCGACGTTCTCGCGCTCGCTGCGATACGTGCCGGTGACCGGCAAGCCGAGCAGGTCGACCCACAGCCGGCGCAGCGCCGCCTTGCTCGGCCCGCCGATCGCGATCTGCTGCACGCCGAGGATGCGAAACGGCCGCGCCGACATGCGGCAAGGCTACTCGAAGGCGGCGCCGAGCGCGATCCAGTTGCGGCTCTCGGCGATCAGCTGGCAGTTGGCTCCAGAGCCGACGCCGATGGTCCAGGTGAAGCTCGCGCTCCCGCCCGCCAACGCGAGCCGGTCGGCGGCAGCCTGGCCTTCCCAGTTGGTGTCGTCGCAGACGGTCGGCGATCGCGCGACCTCGTCGGATCCGGGGACGAGCGCCATCGCGTAGCCGGCCTGGTTCATCGCCCCGGCCACCGCCCAGCGCGCGTCCGGAGACGGCGTCCAGCTCAGGGCCGGCGCCGCCGACGTGCCGAAGCCCGCCCCCGTGGCGTCGAGCGTGGCCGGGTGGTCGCCGGCGTAGGAGCTGGCGAGCCCCGACGCGCCGTCGACCATGCCGGCGATGGTCACGTCGACCGTCGCCGTGCCGGCTGGTGGATCGTCGAGCGCCCACAGCTCGTAGCGATTGAGCCCGTCGGGTCCACACGTCGGGCACGCGGTCGCGAGCCGAACCAGCGCGCTGCCGCCGTAGCCGACCGAGCTGACCTCGGGCGGACCGTCGAATGCGGTGCGCAGCGCTACGAACACGAGCAACTCGACCGCGCCCGGATCCACGGTGAGGTTCCAGCTCAGCGCGCTGACCTCGGTGGCGGTCGTGCTGCTCGCGCGATCGAACGTGACCGAACCGGCGCCGGTCTCGTCGAAGCCGACGCGGCCGCATGCGGCCACGGCCACGGCGCACAACACGACGCGTGCTCCACCCACTACGCGGAGCTTACCGCGCCCGGACCTCGGCCAGCGTGCGCAGCCCGGGCCGCGGCGCGTTGACGAGGATCGCCATGTTGCCGCTGGGGTGCTGGTTGTCGCGCATGAGCTGGTGACACGCGCCGGTGTCGGCGAACGCGAACACGCGCGACAGACACGGATCGACCTGGCCGGCGATCACGAGGTCGTTGATGCCCTTGGCCTGGTCGTCGTTCGCGAAGTGGCTGCCCTGTAGCCGCTTCTGGCGCATCCAGTGGTAACGCAGGTCGAGCGTCGCGTTGTAGCCGGTGGTGCCCGCGCAGATCACGACCATGCCGCCGGTCTCGCACATGAAGCACGACGTCGGCAGCGTGGTCTCGCCGGGGTGCTCGAACACGATCGTCGGCGACTTCTTCTCGCCGAGCGCCTCCCAGAACGCCGCGCCGAACGCGCGCGCGCCCTTGAGCCAGAGGTTGTAGTCGATGTCGTCGCTCCAGCGCGGGAGCTTGCCCCAGTGGTCGAACTTGCGGCGATCGATCACGCCGACCGCGCCGAGCTTCTTGCAGAACTCGTTCTTGCCGGAATCTGTCGACCCCGACACCACCGCCACCGGCCGCGCACCAGCCGCGCGCGCGATCTGGATCGCCATCGAGCCGAGGCCACCGGCGCCGCCCCACACCAGGATCGGCTCGTCCTCGCGTACGACGTTCGGCGACCAGCCGTGCAGCATGCGATACGCGGTCGCGCCGACGAGCATGTACGCCGCGGCCTGTTCCCACGTCAGGTGCGGCGGCTTGGGCAGACACTGATGGTCCTGCACCTTCGTGTACTGCGCGAAGCTGCCCCAGTTGGACTCGTAGCCCCAGATCTTCTGCGTCGGGGCGAACATCGGATCCTTGCCCGCGACCACCCACGGATCATCGGGCTGCCACATCCCGCAGTGGACGACGACATCGTCGCCCACCTTCACGTTCTTGACGTCGGCGCCGACCGCCCACACCACGCCGCTCGCGTCGGAGCCGCCGACGTGGAACGCCTCTTTCTCGCCCTTCTTTTGCCGCGTCTTGATGACGTCGATCGGGATCCCCATCGCCGCCCACACGTTGTTGTAGTTGACGCCGGCGGCCATCACGTAGACGAGCACGTCGCGCGGGCCGAGCTCGGGGATCGCGACCGGCTCTTCGCGAAACGCGTCCCGCGGCTCGCCGAACCGCTCGGGGCGAATGAGCTGCGCGAGCATGTCCCTCGGCACGACGCCCAGCTCGGGCACGTCGCCGAGCGCGTAGAGATCGCGTGCTCTGGATGCGGCCACGGAGGTCACCATGCCGAACTCTACGCGATCGCTCTGACGGTGCGATGGCAACCTCACGACGGTCTCGCGAACGCTCGTTCAGATCGGCGAACACCGGTCAGCGTCGGTGGAATCACGTGCGGCGCGCAAGCACGCATAGTCCGCGCGCGACAGCTCGGTGCACGCGAGCAGCAGCTGCGCCCGCTGCGCGAGGAACGGCGCGTAGCGCGCGAACCCGGGATTGCCGTCCCAGC
This sequence comes from Kofleriaceae bacterium, assembly GCA_036490935.1. GTDB lineage: Bacteria > Myxococcota_A > Polyangia > Haliangiales > Haliangiaceae > JABFXX01. The sequence continues at coordinate 3,448 of DASXCY010000148.1, forward strand.
GCTCGACGAGCTCGTCGCACTGCCGCACGGTCGGGCGATCGCGGCCGGCCTCGGGTGCCTGCCCTTCCAACTCGCGCGCCAGCGCGATCACGCCGACCGCATCCGGCGCATCGTCGAGACCGAGCGCGAACGCACGCACCACGCAATCGCGCGCGCCTGCGCACAGCACGCGCGGCATGTCGAGCCGGATCGTGAACAGCTCGCTCGCGCCCGGCGCGAGGTCGGACGAGCACGCCGGATCGTGCGACGTATAGAGCGCGCCGGTCCGCCGCACGCCGACGTACACCTGCTCGCATACCGGCCGCTCGTCGAGCCCCGCGTTCGTCGCCGCGCAATCGAGCGCCGCGCGATCGGTGACGCCGGGCAGCTGGAGCTTGCCGTCGTACGGGGGCGCCAACCGGCACTGCACCGGCTCGACGCCGGTGGATCTCGGCGGCACGACCTGCTCGTTCGCCGGCACGACGCAAGCTACGAGCGCGAAGCACAGCCAGGGCCGCACGTCTCGAGCATGCTGGATCCGCGCGCGCAGCCGCACGTTAAGTGACCCTTAGAAATCGCAGCGCGTCGCGATGAACGTGCCCGCGGCGCGCGTCGCCGCGCCGGTGCCGGTCGCTTCGAACGTGCCTTCGATGCCGGTGTCGTCGAAGCCGGTGATCGTGAGCGTGCCGGCCGACATCACGCCTTCGTCGCCGGTGTCGAACACCTGCAGCGAGGCCTCGGGCTGCGCGACCGGCTCGAGCGAGCCGAAATCGGCGATCGGCATCGAGCCGGCCTGGAGATCCTCGAGCGCGGCGGCATCGTCGCCCTGCATGTACGGCACCGCGATGTCGATCGTCGCGAGCCAGCCCGACGCGTCGTCTTCGAGCGAGCCGTTGCCGAGCCCGGTGGCGCAGCTCGTCCCGGTCGGCGCGACCAGCAGCACGACCTGCCACGGCTCGAAGCCGGTCGTGCCCGATGGCCCGATCAGGTAGCTCGCGTTCGTGAGCGACGCGTAGGCCGAGACCTGCATCGACGTGCCGCCGTTCACCGATAGCGTGGCCGGGCCGGTCGCCTGCGAGCTGCCGTCGACACACGCCGTTGCCAACACGAGGACCCACGCGAACCGCATGGCAGCGGCTAATTACAAGCCACATGCCACGTGCAACCTCGCGGGATCGCACGGTGGCTGGCAGACCAGCCGTCGAAACCTCGTCAGGCGTGGTCGTCCGGCTCGATGAAGCTCCACCGCACCTCCGGCACCCGCGCCTTGAGCTCGCGCTCGAACCGGTTGATCGCGGCGACGATGTCCGCGGTCGCCAGCCCGTCGCGATACGCGAGCTTGGCCGCGACCAGCACCTCGCCCGGGCCTTGCTGCATCGTGATGATGTTGAGCACGCGCTCGACGTCGACGTCGGCGGCGGCGATCGCCTGGACGTGCGCGCAGATCGCGGGGTCGGCGGCCTCGCCGACGAGCAGCGACTTGACCTCGCGCGCGAGGAAGGTCGCGACCGCGACCAGCACGAGGCCGATCGCGAGCGAGCCCGCGCCGTCCCAGCGGCCGTCGCCGGTCGCGTGCGCGATCGCGACCGATGCGAACGCGACGACGATGCCGATGACGCCCGCGAGGTTCTCGCCGAACACGACGATGAGGTCGGAGTCCTTGGTGTCGCGCAGGTAGCGCCAAAATGATCGCTCGCCGCGCTGCCTGGCCATCACGCGCAGGTTGCTCGCGAGCGAGAAGCCGTCGAGCACGAGCGAGATCGCGAGGATCGCGAGCGCGACGCCGACATCCCCGACGTGCTCGGGATGCGCGAGCTTCTCGACCCCTTCGTGGATCGAGAACACGCCGCCGCCGAAGAACAGCAGCAGCGCGACGATGAACGAGTAGAAGTACATCGCGCGGCCGTGGCCGAGCGGGTGGCGTGCATCGGGCGGCTTGTGCGACGACCGGATGCCGACGAACAGCAGGATCTGGTTGCCGCAATCGGCGAGCGAGTGGAGCGTCTCGGCGAGCATCGCGCCCGAGCCCGACAGCACGGCGCCGGTGCCCTTCGCCGCCGCGATCAGGATGTTGGCGACGAGCGCCTTGACGATCTCGCCGCGCGACTCGCTCACCTCGGGTCCTCGTTTCGCTCGGCCCGCTTCACTTGATCGCGCGGGACAGCGCCTTGAAGTCTTCGTCGCCGGCGCGCTCGAGCAGGTCGAACACGCACGCTTCGGTCGAGGTGATGACCGCACCGGCGCGCTCGACGAGGCCGAGCCCGACCTGCCAGTTCGCCTTCGTGCGGCTGCAGATCGCGTCGGCGCACACGTGCACCGCGTAGCCGCGCGCGACGAGGCCGCGCGCGGTTTGATACACGCACACGTGCGCTTCCATGCCGCACGCGATCCATTGATCGCGGCCGAGCTGCGGCGCGAGCGCGGCGAAGTCGGGCGCGCCGGCGGCCGAGAACTCGAGCTTGTCGAAGCGATGCAGCTGCGCATGGCCGGCGACCGCCTCCTCGAGCGCGCCGATCGTGCCGCCGAGGCCCTTGGGGTACTGCTGGCTGACCACGATCGGCAGCGCGAGCCGGCGCGCCGCCTCGATCAGGATCTTCGTGTTGCGCGTGATGGACGCGAGCACCTCGGGCGCCATCACCGCGGCGAGCCGCTCCTGGATGTCGATCACGATCAGCGCGGCGCGCGTCCTCGACAGCGGCTGGATCATTTCATCACCCCGAGCGTCTCGAGCGCGTCGATCAGCGCCTTCGTCCGCGACTCCTCGTCGCGCAGGCGCTGGCGGATCTCGGCGACGACCTCCTCCGGCGCGCGCGCCACGAAGTCGCCGTTCGCGAGCTTCTTCTCGAGCCCGCCGATCTCCTTGCGCGACTTCTCGAGGTCGCGCTCGATGCGCGCCTTCTCCTTCGGTGCGTCGATGAGCCCGCCGAGCGGGAGCAGCACCTGGACGTCCGCACCGACCACGGCCTTGGCCGAGCCCGGCACCGCGGCGCCGCCTGCCGAGATCGCGGCCGTGATGCGCGCGCTGCGCTCGATCAGGTCCTTGTACTTCTCGAGCGTCTCGCGCGGGGCGTCACCGGCGCGCAGCTCGACCGCCACCGTCTGCGCGGGCGGCACGCCGTAGGTCGCGCGCAGCATGCGCGTCGCGACCGCGACGTCCTGCACGAGCTGCATCTCGGCCTCCGCGCCGGCGTCGACCCACGCCTGGTCGGCGCGCGGGAACACCGTGATCATCAGCGACGCCGGCAACTGCGGCGGCTTGGGCAGCTTCTGCCAGATCTCCTCGGTCACGTACGGCGCGAACGGGTGCAGCAGGCGCATCGTCGTCTCGAGCACGGTCGCGAGCACGCCCTGCACGACGTGCCGGCGCGCCGACGCCTTGGCGTCCTGCTGGAGCCCTTCGGCGCGGTGCAGGTGCGGCTTCGCGAGCTCGATGTACCAGTCGCACAGCTCGTCCCACACGAAGTGGTAGATCGCGTTCGCCGCGTCGGAGAAGCGAAACGTCTCGAGCGCGGTGTCGACCGCGGCGCACGCGGCCTGCAGGCGCGACAGGATCCACTTCTCGGGCATCGCGAGCGGGACGTGGCCCCGCCCGGCGGCATAGCCGCCGGAGAAAGCTGCCTCGAACCGCTCCGGGTCGTAGCCGTCGAGGTTCATCAGCGCGAACCGCGACGCGTTCCACAGCTTGTTGATGAAGTTGCGGTAGCCCTCGACGCGCTCGATCGAGAGCCGGATGCGCGACGAGCCCGTGTTCAGCGCGGCGAGCGCGAACCGCAGCGAGTCCACGCCCATCGCCGGGATCCCTTTACCGAAGTGCTTCTTGATGCCCTTCTTCGCGGCCTCGGGGTCGGGCGGCTTCTCGACGTCGATGCGGGCGAGGAGCGCGTCGAGCGTCGCGCCGTGGACGACGTCGAGCGGATCGATCACGTTGCCCTTCGTCTTGGACATCTTGTCGCCGTTCTCGTCGGTGACGATCGACGTCAAGTACACGGTGCGGAACGGCACCTTGCCGGTGAAGTGCAGGCCCATCATCATCATCCGCGCGACCCAGAAGAAGATGATGTCGGGCCCGGTCACGAGCACGTTGTTCGGATAGAACGTGCCGAGCGCGCGCGTCTTGTCGGGCCAGCCGAGCGTCGAGAACGGCCACAGCGCCGAGGAAAACCACGTGTCGAGGATGTCCTCGTCCTGGCGCAGCGTGCCTTGGCACGCCGGGCACGCCGCCGGCGTGTCGCGCGCGACCGTGACCTGCGAGCAGGCGTCGCAGTACCACGCCGGAATGCGATGACCCCACCACAGCTGGCGGGAGATGCACCAGTCCTTGATGTTCGTCATCCAGTGCATGTACGTCTTGGTCCACAGCTCGGGGACGAAGCGCGTCTTGCCCTCCTCGACCGCGGCGGCGGCCCTCGCGGCGAGCGGCGCGGCCTTGACCCACCACTGCTCCATCAGCATCGGCTCGATCACCACGCCCGAGCGCTGCGATCGCCCGCGCGGCACCTTGTACGGCTTGGTCTCGACGAGGAAGCCGCCGGCCTCGAGGTCGGCGATCACGGCCGTGCGCGCCTCGTCGACGGTCATGCCGATGTACTTCGCTGGCGCGGGCGCCTGGATGCGGCCTTTGGGATCGATCACCTGCAGGATCGCGAGGCCCGTGCGCTGGCTGCACTCGTAGTCGTTGGGATCGTGCGCGGGCGTGACCTTGACGGCGCCCGAGCCGAACGCCGGATCGACGAACGAATCGGCGACGACCGGGATCGTGCGGCCGGTCAGCGGCAGCGCGAGCTCCTTGCCGACGAGCTGCGTGTAGCGCGCGTCGTCCGGATGCACCGCGACGCCGGAATCGCCGAGCATGGTCTCGGGGCGCGTCGTCGCAACGATGATCTCGCCCGAGCCGTCGGCGACAGCCCCGTCGGCGCTTGCGCCGACGATCGGATACCGAATCGACCACAGCGACCCGTTCTCCTCGACGGTGTCGACCTCGAGGTCCGACACCACGGTCGCGCTGCCCGGATCCCAGTTGATCATCCGCTTCGCGCGGAAGATCAGGCCCTCTTCGTAGAGGCGGACGAACGCCTCGCGCACGGCGCGGTTGGATTGGTCGTCCATCGTGAAGCGCTCGCGCGACCAGTCGAGCGAGAAGCCCATGAGCTTCTCTTGCTCGGAGATGCGGCTGCCCGAGCGCTCCTTCCACTGCCATGCGCGGCGCATGAACTCGTCGCGGCCGAGGTCGAACCGCGTCTTGTGCTCGCGGCGCTTGAGATCTTTTTCGACCAGCACGTGCACCGCGATCGACGCGTGATCGATGCCGGGCATCCACATCGCGTTGAAGCCCTGCATGCGGCGCCAGCGGATCAGCACGTCCTGCATCGTCGAGCCCAGCGCGTGGCCGATGTGGAGCGAGCCGGTGACGTTCGGCGGCGGCAGCGTGATCGAGAACGGAACGGTCGCGCTCGCGTCGTCGGCGTGAAAGAACCCGTTATCGAGCCAGAACGACAGCCACTTGGGCTCGACCTCCGACGGGTCGTACTGCTTCGGGAGCGCCGACGTGGTCATGACGCGCGGAAGCTACCACGCGCCGCGCGACGCTACGAACGGCGCTGCGCGGCGAGGTCGTTGAGGTTCTCGCGGATGATTTGCTCCGCGAGATCCGGCACGACTTCCCACACGACGCGCTCGACGACCTCGGCCGACAGCTTGAGCAGCGCGAGCAGCTCGGGCGAGCCAGGCTCGAGACCGGTTTGTTCGGCGAGGCGCGCCGCCATCTTGGCGAGCGTGCGCTCGACCAGCGCGGACCGCTTGCTGGCGCTGCCGGCGACCATCGGCGTGCGGTTCATGCCGCCGATGCCGAGGCTCGAGATGACCGGTGCGGCCGCAGCGGCGGCGGCAACCGGAGCCGGCGCGGGCGCGGGCGCGACAGCAGGCGGGCGTGGGCCGGCACCGGGGCCGGGCGTCGTCGACGCGGGCGCGGGCGCGACCGGGGCCGGCGCCTTGCCGGCGGGCACGGGGGCAGGAGCCACGCCCGCGGGCATCTTGATCGTGGGCATGCCCATGATCGTGGCCGAGCGCGGCGGCATGCCGGCGGCTGCCGCGGCTGCGGCTGCGGCTGCGGCTGCGGCGGCCGGCGCGGACACCGATGCGGCGGGTGCGGCGGCCGGCTTCGCCGCGGCGGCGGGCGCGGCGGCCGAGGCCTGGCCCGGCCTCACGACCGAGCCTTTGCCCACGATCTCGACGACCTTCTCGAGCATCGTCTGCGTGTCCCACGGCTTGGGGAGGTTCGCGTCGGCGCCGGCCTGCGTGCCCTTCGCCGCGTCGTACGGCGCGCCGTTGCCGACGAGGATCACGATCGGGACGTCGGCAGTGGCGGCGTCGTTCTTGAACGCGAGGCAGAGGTCGTAGCCGGTCTTGCCCGGCATCGTCGCGTCGGCGAGCACGATCGCGGGCTTGCTGGCCTTCGCCTTCTGCATCGCCTCGTCGGCCGTGCGCGCACCGACGTACGTGAACTCGGTCCCACGGAACGTGATGTCCGCGACCGTTTGCATCGTCGCGCTGTCATCTACGCACAAGACGATCTTGCTCACTAGATTCCTCCGGAGGTCGCAACAGTAACACATCATGCTAGCGTTCGCGCCCCGTGGCCCCCGCGCACTACACACCGCTGCACGCCGCGGCGGCCGCCGCGAGCGGCCGCGTCGATGCGAAGGTCGACGTCCCGAAGCCGGAGCTCGGCGATCTCGCGGTCGGCATGTTCCAGGCGGCGAAGGCCCGCGGCGGCAATCCCGCGCAGCTCGCGAAGGACACCGCGGCGGCGTTCGCACCGAACCAATGGCTCGCGAGCGCGACGGCCGCCGGCCCGTTCCTGAATTTCCGCGCAAATCGCGCCCATGCGTTCGAGTGGCTCGTGCGCGCGGCGCTCGGCGGCGAGCTGTTGCCGCGGACGCTCGGCGCAGGCCAGACGATCACGATCGACTACGGCTCGCCGAACATCAGCAAGCACCTCGCGTATCACCACATCCGCGGCACGACGATCGGCCACTCGCTCGCGCAAAGCTTTCGCGCGCTCGGCTATCGAGTCGTGGCGATCAACTTTCTCGGCGACTGGGGCACGACCCACGGGATGGTCCTCGCGGCGTACGAGCTGTGGGGCGGCGGCGCCGAGCCGACCGTCGATCTCTTGAACGACCTCTACAAGCGGTTCCGCGCCGAGATGCCGGACGCCGAGGATCGCGGTCGCGCGTACCTGAAGCGGCTCGAGGCCGGCGAGCCCGTCGCGACCTCACTCTGGGAGCGGTTCCGCACGGTGTCGTGGGCCGAGTTCGAAGAGGTGTATCGGATCCTCGGCATTCACTACGATGACCTGAACGGCGAGGCGTTCTTCTGGCGTGAGGCCGAGCGCATCCTCGACGATCTGCGAGCGCGCGGGATGCTCGTCGAGAGCGACGGCGCGCAGGTCGTCGAGCTCGACGGCGAGAAGACGCCGATCCTGCTGCTGACGAAGGACGGCACGACGCTGTACGCGACGCGCGATGTCGCGGCGGCGGAGTATCGCGAGCGCACGTATCACCCGGCGCGATCGTTGTACGTCGTCGATCGCGGGCAGGCGTTGCACTTCCGGCAGCTGTTCAAGCTGCTCGTCAAGCTCGGCTACGGCTGGGCGAGCGCGTGTCAGCACGTGCCGTACGGCCTGGTGAAGGTCGGCGGCAAGAAGACGGCGTCGCGGCTCGGCAACGTCGTGATGATGCGCGAGGTGTTCGCGATCGCCGAGGACGAGGTGCGCGCGAAGATCGCGGAGGTCAACCCGACGCTGGCCGCGGATGTGGTCGCGACGGTCGCGCGCCAGGTCGGGATCGGCGCGGTGATCTTCGGCAACCTCGCCCCGCAGCGCGACAAGGACATCGACTTCGATCTCGACAAGGCGGTCTCGCTCGACGGCGATTCCGGGCCGTACTTGCAGTACAGCCACGCGCGCTGCGCGTCGATCCTGCGCAAGGCGAACCAGCCGGCCGCGGCCGACGCCGACTTCGCGCTGCTCGTGCACGATGCGGAGTGGGCGGTCGCGAAGCAGCTGTTCGGGTTTCCGGAAGTGGTCGTCCGCGCCACGGCGGCCTGCGAGCCGCACGTGATCTGTCATTACTTGCTCGAGCTCGCGGGCGAGTTCTCGCACTGGTACACGCTGGGCAGCGGCGACGCGTCGCTGAGGGTGCTCGTCGACGACGTCCCACTGCGGCGCGCGCGGCTCGCACTCGTCGCCGCGGTGAAGGCGGTGCTTGCAGAGGGCCTGTCGCTGCTCGGCATCGCCGCGCCCGAGCAGATGTAATCGTCACCGCCGAGCCCGCGAGCGCCGAGTCTTGCGCGGTGACCTGGGCTTCGGTGCACGCGCGGCGCGCTTCGCCGACGCGACCGCGCGCGCCGCGGCGGGGCCCTCGAGGTCGTGGAAGTTTTCCGCCTGGAAATAGCGGGCGGCGGATCCCCACGCGGCGGCCGTCGTCAGTCCCTTCACCCGGCGCGCCGCGTCTTCGAGCGCGTGGTCGGCCGCCCGCTTCGACACCCCGTCGACCAGCTCGCGCGGACACGCGAACACCCACTTCGCCAGATCGCGCCAGAGCCGAGATTCGGGCTCGTCGGGATCGCTGTAGTCGGCGAGGATTCGGGCGATCGCGGCATCCTCGGTTTCGCGCTGTGCAGCCATGCCTTCTCCTGTTCGCTAGAGCTTACCGAGCGACTCGGGCGGCTTCTGCTTCTGCCCGCCGAAGATCACGAGCACCGCCAGCGTCAGCACGTACGGCAGAAGCGGGCCCAATTCCCGCAGCACCGGAAGGCCGGTGATCTGCAGCCGGAAGTTCAGCGCGTCCGCGAACGCGATGCCGACGCCGGCGAGCGCCGCCCAGCCCGGGCGCCACCCCGACAGGATCACCAGCACCAGCGCCATGTAGCCGCGGCCCTGCGAGATGTTCGCGACGAAGCCGCCGACCGCGAGCGCGAGCTGGGCGCCGCCCGCGCCGGCGAGCGCGCCGCCGACCGCGACCGCCGCCACCCTCTCCTGCTTCACCGACGCGCCGACCGCGACCAGCGCGTCCGGCCGATCGCCCGCCGCGCGCAGCCGCAAGCCCCAGCGCGTCCGCGTCAGCGCGAGCGGCACGCACACCGCCGCGGCGACCGCGAGCCACACCGTGGGGTTCGCGAGCACCGCGTCGCCGTACTCCGGGCAGGGCGGCGAGTTCGCGCCCTCGTGATAGAGCACCTGGAGCAGGAACCGCGTGCCACCCAGCATCATCAAGTTCAGCGCGACGCCCACGATCACCTGATCGGCCTCGAGCCACAGCGCGCAGAAAGCTTGTACGAGCGCGACCGCGACGCCTGCGGACATGCCCCCCGCCAGGCCCAGCCACGTGCTGCCGGTCGCGTGAGCCACGGCGGCCGCGGCGAACGCGCCCGCGAGCAGCTTCGCCTCGATCGCGAGGTCGATGACGCCCGAGCGCTCGGTCAGCGCACCGCCGAGCGATGCGAGCGCGTACGGCACCGAGATGCGCACGACCTGCGCGGCGAACGGGATCGCGACGATCCACAGCCAGCTCACGGCGACGCCCTCCGCACGAGCGGCACCGCCGCCGCGATCGCGAGGATGACGACGCCCTGCAGCACCTCGGTCAGCTCCTTCGGCACGAGATCGTCGACCGCCAGGCCGCCCGACGACAGAAAGCCGAGCACGAGCGCGGCCAGCACGATGCCCACCGGATGCATGCGGCCGAGCAGCGCGGCCGAGATGCCCAGGAACCCGACGCCCGCGCCGAGCCCTTGCTCGTAGGCGTGCTCGTGGCCGAGCACGAGGCTGGTCGCGGCGAGGCCGCACAGCGCGCCCGAGCCGGTCATCACCAGGATCTGCACGCGGCCGACCGCGATGCCCGCCGAGCGCGCGGCCTCGCGATCCGCGCCGACCGTGCGCCATGCCTGCCCCCACGTCGTGCGCGCGCGCAGCCACCACATCGCGCCGGCGACGGCGAGCGCGAGCACGAGCGCGACGTTCGCGGCGCTGCCGCCCATGCCGAGCGACGGCAGCTCGGCGCCGCGCGCGATCGGCAGGCCGGTCGCGGTGCCGTTCACGAACACGTACGCGTTCGCGATCCACAGCACGATGCCCGCGACGATCGCGTCGAGCATGATCGACGTGATCACCTCGTGCGCGCCGCGCGTGACGCGCAGAACGCCGATCAGCCAGCCGATCGCGCCGCCCGCGACCGCGGCGGCGAGCGTGCACGCCGGGATCGCGACGAGCGCGGGCGTGCCGGCCGGCAGCGCGGTGCCGACCATCGCGCACGCGAGCACGCCGGCGCCGAGCTGGGCTTCGCCGCCGATGTTGAACAGCCCGGCGTCGAGTGCGAGCGCGACGCCGAGGCCCGTGAACACGAGCGCGGTCGCCTTGTAGAGCAGCTGGCCGACGTCGTACCAGCTCGAAAACGTGCGCACGACCATCTGCCACCACACGTGTGCGGGCGACTGGCCGACGACGAGCACGAGCACGCTGCCGATCGCCATCGACGCGAGCAACGCGATCGCCGCGGCTTGCAGCTCCTTCTTCATGCGCGCGCGGCTCCGGTCATGAGCGCGCCGAGCGCCGCGCGCTCGCCTGCGCTGCCGACGATGCGGCCGCGCAGCAGCACGACGATCCGGTGACACAGCGCGAGCAGCTCGTCGAGATCCGCCGAGATGACGAGCACGCCGGCGCCGGCTCGCGCCGCCGCGCGCAGCCGGTCGTGGATGCGCGCGACCGCGCCGAGATCGACGCCGCGGGTCGGCTGCGCGGCGACCACCGCCGCGAGGTTCGGCCGCGACAGCTCGCGCCCGATCACGTGCTTCGGCTGGTTGCCGCCCGACAGCGCGCGCGCGATCGCGAAACGGTCCGGCGGCCGGACGTCGAGCTCGGCGATGCGCTCCGCCGCGAACTGCGCGACGCGCGCGCGATCGACACGAAACCGCCCCGTGACGTCGCGGCGGCCGAGCGCGAGGTTGTCGGCGACCGTCGCGTCGAGCACGACGCCGCCGCGCTGCCGATCCTCCGCCACGTACGCGAGCCCGGCCGCGAGCCGGTGCGCGGTCGAGTCGCGCGTGGCATCGCGGCCGGCGAGGTGCACGCGGCCGGAGTGCGACACGAGCCCGGCGATCGCCAGTGCGAGCTCGCGCTGGCCGTTGCCGTCGACGCCGGCGACGCCGACCAGCTCGCCGCGCCGCACCGCGAGGTCGACGTCGCACAGCGCGTCGCCGACCGAGACGCCGCGCAGCTCGAGCGCGAGCGCGGCCTCGGCGGCCGGCGCCTCGACCCGCGCGGCCGGCGGCGGCAGCTCGGCGCCGATCATCGCGCGCGAGATCGCGTCGACGCGGAGCTCGCCCGCGAACGCGGAGACCGTCTGCCCGGCGCGCAGCACGGTCACGGCGTCGGCGACCTGGCGCACCTCGTCGAGCTTGTGGGTCACGAACACGACGGTCGTGCCGCCGGCCGCGAGCCGGCGCAGCGTCGCGAGCAGGCCGTCGACCTCGATCGGCGTCAGCACCGCGGTCGGCTCGTCGAGGATCAGGAGCTTCGCGCCGTGATACAGCGCGATCACGATCTCGGCGCGCTGCGCGGCACCGAGCGGCAGCCGGTCGGCGCGCGCGTCCGGATCGATCGGCAGCCCGACGCGCTCGCCGAGCTCGGCGAGCGCGCGCGCGACCGGCGCGAGGTGGAGCATCGCGCCGCCCTCGGCGCCAAGCACCGCGTTCTCGACGACGCGCAGCGTGCCGGCGAACGCGCCGTGCTGCTGCACGATGCCGATGCCCGCGGCCCGCGCCGCGATCCGATCCCAGCGTGCGAGCTCGATCGGCTGCCCGCCGATCGCGAGCGCGCCGCCGTCCGCGCGCACGATGCCCGCGACGATCTTGACGAGCGTGCTCTTGCCCGCGCCGTTCTCGCCGACCAGCGCGTGCACCGTGCCGCGCGGCACCTCGAGCTTCGCCTGGCGCAGCACCTCGCGGCCGCCGTAGCGCTTCGTCAACGCCGCCGCGATCACTCGAACGGCACCTGGATCTTGCCGGCGACGATGTCGTCGCCGAGCGCCGTCACGCGCTGCACGACGGCGGCCGGCAGCAGGCCGCGGTTGCGCTCGTCGGCGACGAACGAGATCCCGTGCTCGGCGAGCCCGAGCTCGTGGACGCCGGGGCGGAACCGCCCGGCCGCGACGTCCTTGATGATGTCGACGACCGCGACGTCGACGTGCTTGATCATGCTCGTCACCACGCAGCACGGCGCGCGCGCGTATTGATCCGAGTCCACGCCGATCGCCATCAGCCCGCGCTGGCGCGCCGCCGCGAACACGCCGTCGCCGGTCTTGCCCGACGCGTGGAAGATCACGTCGGCGCACTCGCTGTACTGCGCGCTCGCGAGCTCCTGGCCGAGCGCCGGGTCGGCGAACGCCTTCGGCTCGGTGCCGGCGTACGCCGACAGCACGCGGCACTCCGGGCACACGTGCTTCACGCCGGCGATGTAGCCGGCCTCGAACTTGCGGATGAGCGGGATCTTCATCCCGCCGACGAACCCGACGCACTTGGTGTGCGAGACGAGCGCGGCGATCGCGCCGATCAGGAACGCGCCTTCCTGCTCGCGAAACTTGATGCCGGCGAGGTTCGGCAGCGCGGCGGCGCCGGGCGACGGCGTGTAGTCGATGCCCGCGAACTTCACGCCGGGGAACTGCTTCGCGAGCCGCTCGAGATCGGGCCCGAACAGAAACCCGACGCCGATCACCAGATCGTCATGGCGCGCGGCCAGCGTGCGCAGCGCGGTCTCGCGATCCGCGCCCTCGCTGGGCTCGATGTAGTCGATGTCGACGCCGAGCTGGTCGCGCGCGCGCTGCAACCCGCGCCACGCCGACTCGTTGAACGACTCGTCGTTCTTGCCGCCGATGTCGAACACCAGCCCGACGTGCAGCCCGGGCCCGCCGTGCCGCTCTCGCCCGCCGAACAGCAGCGCGCCCGTCACGATCAAGCACGCGTTGATCGCGACGAGCGCGAGGATCATGCGACGCGGAGGCACTCCGCGCCGAGCTTACTGGATCGGCACCGACGTGCAGCTACTCGCGAGAGTCGGATCGAACGAGATCGACCAGCTGAACAGGAAGCCGTTGTCGATCGGCCACAGGTCGGTCACGCGGATCTCCCAGTCGCCGTCGAGCGGCGCGCCCACCAGGTTCGTCCACGGATCCGAGGCCGAATAGGTGTCGGCCGGCAGCGTGTACTCGCTGGTGTCCACGCCCTGCGTGCTGTCGACGTACTCGAGCATCGCGGGCTTGGTCGAGGTCGGCATCCAGCAGTACATCATGCCCGTGCCCGGCGTCGGCGGCGGATCGCCGTCGAGACCGTCATCGAGCTCGCCGTTGCCGCTGTCGTCGTCATTCGGGACGCCGAGGAAGATCTCGCCGCCCATCTGGCCCTCGAACTTCTGGAGCTGGACGACGTGCGTGCCGTCCGGCGACACGAGCTGGATCTCGAGATCGCGCAGCCACGAGTGCTCGGCGTTCATGCACACCGATTGGATGTTGCTCACCGCCTGGAACGTCGACGCCCCGAAGTCGCTGATCGTGAGCTTGGAGATGTACGACTCGCGGCACTCGCTGTCGCCGGCGCCGATCATGAAGCAATGCTCGCCCGACGGGCACTGCGCGTCGGTCGTGCAGTCGCCACCGCTCACGCCGTCGGGCAGCTCGACGCCGCCGCCGGTCGGATGCGTGACCGTGCCGCAGACCGGGCACGACGTGCCGTCGGGTAAGGCCATGCCCGAGCAGTCGGGGTCCATGCAGTCGACGAGGCCGTCGCCGTCGTTGTCGACGCCGTCGCTGCAGGCGGTCGGCGTGTTCTCGGCACCGCCGCCACCGCCGCCGCCGCCGCCACCACCGCCGCCGCCGCCGCCGCCGCCGTCGACGCCGTTGCGGTTACCGGGGCCACAGGCGGCGAACGCCGCGATCGAAATGATCGAGATGAAGGTCAGGAAAACTTGTTTCATGAAGATGGCTCGCATTCGCAAACTCCTCACCGGGCGAGCGAAACATACAATGTCGGTGCAGCGGCCAGGCAAGGGAAATCGGTAGACGGGGCTTGGGGCCACGCCCGGGCGTGCTTACCGTGTGTGGTAGGTTACAGCGGGCGGGATCACTGCAACCAGACGTCCGCAGGAGCGACAGATGGGAATCATCAATTTCATCAAAGGTGGCGTCGCCGAGCTGGCGATCTCTCGGCCGGATTCGGCCAAGGGCTTCTGGGTCTACAAGCACCCCGACCAGAACATCCCGATGAAGGCGCAGCTCACCGTCGACTCCGACGAGGTGGCGCTGTTCTTCAAGGATGGAAAGTTCGTCGGCAGCCTGTCGGCCGGGCGGCACACGCTCGATGGCTCGAACATCCCGTTCCTCGGGTTGCTCGTCGACAAGTTCACCGGCGGCAACGTGTTCATTTGCGAGGTGTTCTTCGTCACCACGCGCGAGATGCCGTCGCTCAAGTTCGGCACGTCGATCGGCGACATCCAGGATCCGCAGACGCAGCTGCGCGTGCGGCTCATGGTGTACGGCGAGTTCTCGGCGAAGGTGATCGATCCGCCGAAGCTCCTCATCGGGCTCGCCGGGCAGCGCGCGACCGACAACGACGGGTTCCTGTCGTGGTTCAAGAGCCAGGTCCAGAAGACGATGAAGGAGGGCATCGCCGGCCTCATCGTCAAGCAGAGCTGGCCGCTCATGAAGGTGACGTCGGGCGCGTACACCGAGGAGATCGAGGCGTCGACGCTCGAGCACGTCCGCAAGGACATCGAGCCATATGGCGTCGAGCTGATCCGGTTCGGCGACTTCTCGATCACGATGGATCAGGGCGACAAGGAGCGGCTCGACAAGCTCGTCGATCGCATGGCGTACGTGAGCGGCATGAGCCAGGGCCCGGGCGGCCTCGCGGCGTACCAGCAGCTCGCGCAGGCCGAGATGATGATGGGCGCGGCCGAAGGCATGAAGCAGGGCGGCGGCGGCGCCGCCGGCGGCGCGTTCCAGGGCGCGGGCATCGGCATGGGCTTCGCGATGGCGAACAACATGTCGCAGGCGATGCAGCCGCATCCCGCGGCGCCGGCAGCCGGCGGCGAATCGCGCGAGCAGATCATGGCCACGCTCAAGCAGCTCGGCGAGCTCAAAGCCGCCGGCGTGCTGACCGACACCGAGTTCGACGCGAAGAAGAAAGAGCTGCTCGCGAAGTTGTAGGGCGGCTAGTCGTCGCCGCCGGGCAGCTCGAACACGCCGGCATAGATCGAGTCGACCTCGAGCGTGATTCCTCCGGCCAGCGTGATGCGTTCGCCCGGTCCGAACGCCTGATAGTGCCAGCCGATTCCGTCGCGGCGGAATTGCTCGATCCGGACCCCGTCCTGCGCGACCAGCAGGTAGTCGGTGAGGCTGGCCAGCCGCTGATAGCTCTCCCACTTCTTGCCGCGATCGTAGTCCCCGGTCGTCTTCGAGAGGATCTCGACGATCACCGCGGGATTCGTCACGACGTCTCGCGCGTTGGCCTCGGTCACCGGCGGACCACACACCACGCTCGCGTCGGGATAGACGTAGCGGCCGCCGAGGCCGATCTTGAGCTCCGAGGAGAACGTGGTGCACGGCCGACCGGAGAACGCGGCGCGCAACACGGCACCGACCCCAGCCCCGAGGGCCGCGTGCCGGATGCTTCCGCCCGACATCGCGAACACTTCGCCGTCGTAGAACTCGTGCTTTCCGTCCTGCTCGCGCTCCCACGCCAGGTACTCGGCGGCGGACATCATCGTTCGCTCGGCGCTGCGACCCACGGCGCCAGCGTAGCACGCTAGATTATGAGACGATGTCGCGTCTGGACAACCGCGCGTACTACGACGACTTCGCCGGCTGGTACGAGCGCGAACGGCACCTGCCCTATCACCGGATGCTCGACGATCTCGAGGTCGAGATCGTCGAGCGCTACGGCACGGGCATGCAAGTGCTCGAGGTCGGCTGCGGCACGGGGCTGATCCTCGATCGCGTGTCGCGGTTCGCGGCCGGCGCGCGCGGCATCGATCTGTCGGGCGGCATGCTCGCGAAGGCCGCGGCGCGCGGCCTGGCGGTCGTGCAAGGCTCGGCGACCGAGCTGCCGATCGCGACCGCGTCGATCGACGTCGCGTACTCGTTCAAGGTGCTCGCGCACGTGCCCGACATCGCGGCCGCGATGCGCGAGATGACGCGCGTCGTGCGGCCCGGCGGCTACGTGATCGCCGAGTTCTACAACGCGCGGTCGTGGCGGCGAATCCTCAAGGCGGTGAAGCCGCCGTCGGCGATCTCGGACGCCGCGCACGACGGCCACGTCTACACCCGCTACGACGATGCGCGGGCGATCCGGCGCTATCTGCCGCCCGAGCTCGACTGGATCGCGACGCGCGGCATCCGCGTGATCACGCCCGCCGCGGCCGTCCTGCGCGTCCCCGTCGTCGGCGCCGCCGTGCGCTGGGCCGAGCATCGCCTCGCCGACATGCCGGGCGCGCGCGACGTCGCGGGGTTTCTGGTCGCGATCTGTCGGCGACATTAGATGTCGTCGCTCGCCGAGCTCGCGCGCAGGCCCGCGATGGCGATCGTCGCGGCGATGGCGATCGCGTGGCTCGCGACGACGATCTCGCCGGTGCGCGCGATGGGCAACGACACGATCGCCGGCACGCTCGGCGGCGTCGTCTATCACTGCGGCGGCGGCTACGACCTGCGCAACATCGACTGGATCGATCGCGCCGCGGCCGCCGGCCATCGCCCGTACTTCGCGCAACCGGGCGCGGACGGCGAGCTGATCGCGCCGTACGGCCCGCTGCCGAATCTGCTCGGCTCGCTCGTCGTCGCCGATCTCGGCGCGAACGACGTCGTCGGGCTCGACGCGCTGCGCCACCGCGTGCGCCTGATCTCGAGCTTGCTCGTCGCGCTGTGCGCGGGTCTGCTCGCGTGGGCGGCGCGGCCGCGCGACCAGCGCTGGCGGGCCGCCGCGACCGGCGTCGTCGCCGCGCTGTCGTTCGCGGGCTGCGCGACGCTCGGCCAGGCGCTGTGGCAGCAGACGATCTCGCTCGTGCCGCTCGTCGCCGGGTTCGCGCTGATCGTCCGGCGCGCGGACCATCCGCGGCTCGCGGCGTTCGCGCCGGCCGCGCTGCTCGCGGCCGCGATGATCCGGCCGACGATCGGCCCGCTCGCGCTCGGGCTCGGCGTGTGGTGGGCGATCGGCACGCGCACGCAGTGGCGCGTGTGGGCGATCGCGGCCGCGGCCGCGATCGTCGTCGTGCTGCCGCTCGTCGCGTGGAACCTGCACCATCAGGGCAGCTGGCTGCCGCTCGGCCAGTGGCGCAGCAACACCAGCAACACGAACGCCGGCGTGTTCCGGCTGTCGTGGAGCCAGCTGAGCGCGAGCGTGCCCGGCCTGCTGATCAGCCCGGCGCGCGGGCTCGTGTGGTTCGCGCCGATCGCGCTCGCCGGCATCGTGCGCGCGCTGCGCGGCCGGTCGACGCGCGTGCTCGGCCTCGCGCTGGTCGCGCAATTCGCGACGATGGCCGCGTTTTACATGTGGTGGGGCGGCTTCTGCTTCGGACCGCGGTTCCTGAGCGAGCTCGTGTGGCTCGCGACGTGGGCGGCGCTGGCCACGCCCGTCGGTTCGCGCGCGGCGCGCGTCGCGGTGGCGGCGTGCGCCGGCGTGACGGTGGTGGTCGGCGTGCTCGGCCTCGCGCGCGAGCCGATGAAGTGGGAGGCGATGCACGACGTCGACGCCGACCGCTCCGCGCTGTGGCAGCTCGACGACACGTCGCTCGCCGCGCTCGTCACCAATCGCTACGGCGACGTCTCGCTGTCGGAAGGTCCGCGCGGGCTGTATCGCGTGTGCGTCGGCGCGCGCGTCGAGCTCGTTCCGGGCGACCAGCACTGAGGACGGGCCTCGGGCCTCGGCCGGCGGGGATCAGTGCGCGATGGCGCGGGCGAGCTCGAAAGCCGTGAGCGGATCGGCAGGACGCATCGCGTGCGCGCGCCGGCAGGCGGCGATCGCTTCGTCGGCGGCGCCGGCTGCGAGCGCGACGCGGCACAGGTTGGATTCGAGCTCGGCGTGCTCGCCGCCGACCTCGAGCGCGCGGCGCGCCCAGACCAGCGCGCGCGGATCGCCGTCGTCGAGCAGGAGCGCGAGATCGGTCATCGCGTAGGGATCGCCGCCCTCGGCGGCGCGCTCGATCAGCGGGCGGACCGCCGCGCGATCGCGCGTGGCGAGCGCCTTGTCGAGCAAGAGGCGCGGCCGCTCGCCGTGATCCAGGCCGAGATCGATCGCCTCGGCGGCGGAGACGTGATCGCCGGATGCGTCGAGCGCTTCGGAGTAATGCGCCCACGCGTCGCCATCGCCCGGATCGAGGTGGACGACGCGCGCCCACAGCGCGACGTCGTCATGCCACGCGCCGCGCGCGGCGAGCGTGCGTGCACCGGCCGCGACGACGATCGCGGCGACCAGCGCCGCCCGCGCGCGCCGGCTCGCGATCGCGGCGAGCCCCGCAGCCAGCGCGAGCGCCGCGCCGAGCGTGGCGAATTCGAGGTAGCGATCGGCGAGCGCGACGCGCTGCACCGGCAGCACGAGCCGGCTCACGGGCAGCCAGCCGAGCAGCCACAGCACGCAACCGGCGCGCAGCGCGACCGGTGCGCGCCGCACGCACGCGCCCGCCACCGCCGCCGCGAGGCCGAGCGCGCCGAGCACGAGGTCGAGCGTCGACGCGGCCGGCGCGTACGCCGCCGCGTTCGGCACCGCGAGCGCGGCCAGGCGCACGTAGAACCCGTGGCCGGCGAGCCAGCCGCCGCGCTCGCCTGCCGACACGACGCCCATGCGCAGCGCGACCACCACGACCGGCACGAACGCGGCCGCGGTCGCCACACCGATGGCGGCGAGCGCGATCGCGCGGCGCCGGCGCGGCGCGGTTGCCGGCAGGACCAGCTCGAGCGGCGCGAGCGCGGCGATCGTGAAGGCGGCCGGCGCCTTGCTCCACACCGCCGCGACCGCCGCGACCACCGCGAGCACGAGCCAGCGCCGGCTGCCGCCCGCGCGAAACCGTGCGTAGCCGAGCACGCACGCGCCCGCGAGCGCGAGCGCGAGCAGGCCTTTTTGTTCGGCGAGCCAGGCCACCACCTCGACGTGCGTCGGGTGCACCGCCCACAGCAGCGCCGCGAGGCCCGCGATCCTGCGATCGATGCCGAGCGCGACCAGCGCCGCGAACCACAGCGCGATCGCCGCGACGTACAGCGCGAGGTTCACCGCGTGAAACCCCGGCCACCACGTGCCCCACGCGGCATGCTCGACGAGCGCGACGGTATCGCGCACCGGCAAGTACTCGGCGCCGAGCACGCCGCGGATCGGCCGGCTCGTGTCGAACGCGATCGCGCGCAGCGACTCGACCGACGCGTCGCGCACGATCCAGTTGTCGGCGTACAGCCAGCGATCGTCGCGATCGAGCAGGTTGCCGCGCAACGTCGGCGCGTACAGCGCGATCGCGAGCGCGCACGCGAGCCACACGAGTGCGAGCCCCGGATCGCGGCGCAGCCGCGCGATCACGGCGCCGGGCCGATCTGGCGCGCGATCTCGGTCGCGCGGGCGGCTGCCTCGGGCTCGTGCGCGGCCGCGAGCGCGCGGGCGAGGACGAGCCAGGTCGCGGCGTACCGCTCGTGCACGACGGTCGCCCATTCGTCGTCGGGACCGGGCTGCGCCTCGGGCAGGTCGAACTGCGCGTAGATCTGCAGCTCGCCGGCGACCACGGCGTCGAGCCGCGGCGGCGCGGTGCCGCGCGGCAACACGCGCACGAGCGGACCGTACGGATACGACGGAAACGCGTGCACCACGTCGCTCGCGTCGGGCTCGAAGAACACCGGCCGGCCGGTCGCGACCAGGTGATGCGCGAGCTGCACGCGTGCCGGCGCGTCGATGTCGTCGCCGACGATGCCGAGCTCGGCGGCGCGCTCGCGGTACCACGCGCTCGCCAGCAGCGGCCAGCCGACGACGGTGACGTCGGGCCGCACGCCGCACGCCCACTGCTCGTAATTCGCGCCGAAATAGAACGCGTCGGGCGAGACGATCACGACCGCGCCGGGCGGCAGCATGACGAGCGTGTTGCGCGCGTACGCTTCGAGCGCCGGCGAATGCACGCGCGCGAGCGCGGGCAGCGACGCCGCCGTGGCCGCCGCGAGCCCGAGCGTCGCCGCGATCGGCTGCGCGAGGCGTGACAGCGCGCGCTCGCGCAGCTTCGCCGCGAGATCGCCGAGCCCGACCGCGACCGGGATCGCGAGCAGGAGCACCGGCAGCACGTGAAAGCGATGCACGATGTAGAGCCCGATGCCCGTCGGTGCGGCGTTGAACCGCGCGACGAGCACGGGTCCGGCCAGCACGAAGCTCGCGACCAGTGCGAGCCAGGCCAGGCGCGGCTCGCCGTCATCGCGGCGGCGCGCGAGCCGCGTCGCGAGCGCGTACAGCCCCGCCGCGAGCGGCAACCATAGCCACGCGCGCGCGAGCGAGCCGGCGAGCGCGCCGAGGCTGGCGCCGATCGGCGCACCCGCGCCGTGCGCGACGAGGCTGCCGGTGCCGTAATCGCGGCGTAGCGCGAGCCCGACGAGGCCGTCGAGGTCGCGCACGTGCCCCCAGGACAGCGGCGTATCCGGCGCGACGAGCGCATACGCGTACGGCCCGAGCCCGACCGCGAGCCCGAGCGCCGCGAGCCCGAGCACGCGCGGGCGAGCTTCGCGTGCGGCACGCACGAGCCCGTAGATCCCGATCGGCGCCAGCAGCGCGCACGTCAGGTGATTGGCGAGCCCGACCCCGGCGACCACTCCGAGCGCCGCCGCGCGCGCGCCGCCGTGCAGGGGACCCTGCTTCGCCGCGAGCCACAGCACGAGCGCCGCGATCAGGCAGTTCGGCGCGAACACCTCGGCCTCGGTCGCGACGCGCAGCCACAGCGGCGAGCCGGCGAACAGCGCGCACGCGACGGTCGCGGCGAGCGGCCGCGCACCCCATGCACGACACGCCGCGTGCAGCGCGAAGATCGCGAGTGCCGCGAGCGCCGCGGTGGCGAGCGCGGCGGCGTGTGCCGGCGTGCCCGGCAGCCACGACCACGCGCGCAGCCACAGCACGTATGCGGGATAGCCCGACGGATGGGCGATGCCGCCGAGCGCGGCGAGCCCGGAGAACTCCGCGTTGTCGCCGTCGACCACGTGCGCGGGCGCGAGCCACACGTACACCGCGAATGCGCTCGCCGCCACGAGGCCGCCGCGCTCGAGCCACCACCGCCTCACGGCTCCGGTCCGAGCGCGCGCTCGGCCTCCGCGGCATAGGCAGCGCCCTCGCGATCGCCGCTCGCCGCCGCGAGCTCGCCGATCGTGCGCCACGCGAGCGCATAGCGGCGATGCACGAGCGCGGGCCATTCGTCGTCGGCAGCCGGCCGCGGGTACGCCAGATCGATCGACGCGAACAGCGCGCGGTTCTGCTCGACGACCTCGCGCTCGCTCGGCCGCGGCGCGCCGGGCGCGACGAGGCGCGTGAAGATGCCGTACGGGTAATGCGCGAACTTCGCGAGCAGCTCGGGGTGGCGCCGCTCGACGTAGACCGCGCGGCCATCCGCGAGCGCGGCGTCGACGAGCCCGTCGAGCTCGAGCCCGCGGGCCTCGAGCCGCGCGCGGTACCACGGCAGGCCGAGCATCGGCTCGCGCACGTACTGCACGTCGGGCCGCTCGCCGAGCGCGAGCTGCACGTAGTCGACGCCCGAGCCGACGTCGTCGCTGACGCCGATCACGACCGCGCAGGCCGGCAGGCCGGCGAGCATCGCGCGGACCTGCGCCTCGACCGCGGGCGAGTGCACGCGCGCGAGCCGCGGCAGCGCCGCGCCGGCCGCGACCGCGAGCACCGCGAGCGGCAGGACCGCCGCGAGCGCCGGCCGCAGCCGCGCGACCACGTACTCCAGCCCGCACGCGATCGGCACCGCGAGCAGCAGCGCGGGCAGCATGTGAAACCGGTCGACGACCCACCGCCCCGTGCCGGTCGGCGCGATGTTGAACCGCGCGGCCAGCAGCGGGCCGGCGAGCACGAAGCTCGCGAGCCACGCGATCCAGCCGGCGCGCGGCTCGCGGCCGTCCCGCGCGCGGACGACGAACACCAATGCACCGGCGAGGCCTGCGAGCGCGGGCAGCCAGAGCCACGTGCGGCCGAGCGTCGAGGCGAGCGCGCCGAGGCTCGTGACCGCCGAGACGTCGGCGCGGTCGGTGGCGAGCATCGTCGGTCCGCCGTAGTCGGCACGCAGCCACATCGCCACGACGTCGCGGAGGCCGTGCACGTCGCCCCACGTCCCGGCGTGCACCGGCGCGACCAACAGATATGCATACGGCGCGACGCCGATGACGAGCCCGCCCACGGCCGCGGCCGCCGCGATCGCGCCGCGTTCGCGCACCGCACGGGCCACGCCGACGAACCCGATCGGCGCCACCAGCGCGCACGTCAGCTGGTTCGCGAGCCCGAGCCCGGCGACCAGCCCGAGCAGCGCCGCGCGCGCGATGCCGCGCACCGGACCGGCCAGCGCCGCGAGCCACAGCACGGCCGCGACGACGAGCCCGTTGAGCGCGAACACCTCGGCCTCGCTGTACATCTGCAGCACGACCGGCGCACCCGCGAACAGCGCGCACGCGAGCGACGCGGCGGCCGGTCGCGCGCCCCACGCGCGACACGCGGCGTGCAGCATCGCGATCGACGCCGCGCCGAGCAGCGCGGTCGCGAGCGCCGCCGAGTGCGCCGGCGAGCCCGGCAACCACGACCACGCGCGCAGCCACAGCACGTACAGCGGATAACCCGGCGGATGCGCCGCGCCGCCGAGCCCGCCGAGCGTCGCGAGCTCGGCGTTATCGCCGTCGACGACGTGCGCCGGCGCGACCCACAGGTACAGCGCGGCGACCGCGAGCACGACGAGCCCGCCGCGATCGAACAGGATGCGAGCCGCGCGCCCCGGCAACGCTCGCAGCATAGCCGGTCAGATTGGGCTTTGGGCTTTAGGCTTTGGGCTTTGGCCGGAAGCGACGCGCCACTCGTCCTCCTCGGCCCAAAGCCCAAAGCCCAAAGCCCAAAGCCCGAGCCTTCATCTAACTGACCCCGCGGCGAGAATCTCTGCCCGCAGCCCGCAGCCCGCAGCCCGCAGCCCGATCATGTCATAGTCGCGGCATGGGGCGGATCCTCGTCGTCGACGACGAGAAGTCGATGCGCGAGTTCCTCGCGATCTGCCTGCGCCGCGAAGGTCACGAAGTCTCGCTCGTGCAAGATGGCGGCGAGGCGCTCGGCAAGCTGCGCGATCAACCGTTCGATCTCGTCGTCACCGATCTCAAGATGCCCGGCGAGGTCGACGGTCTCGCGATCCTGCGCGCGATCAAGAGCGGCACGGTGCGCCGCGCGGAGGCGCCCGGCAAGACACCGGCGCCGATCGAGCCCGAGGTCGTGCTCGTCACCGCGTACGCGACGACCGAGACCGCGATCGCCGCGATGAAGCTCGGCGCGTACGACTACCTCACCAAACCGTTCCAGGTCGACGAGATCAACGCGGTGATCTCGCGCGCGCTCGAGAAGAAGGCGCTGGTCGAGGAGAACCTCGAGCTGCGCGCTCGCGTCGCGGGCCGCGCGCGGCTCGGCAGCCTGATCGGCAAGAGCCGCGCGATGCAGAAGGTGTTCGAGCTGATCGGCAAGATCCACTCGACCAAGACGAGCGTGCTCATCACCGGCGAGAGCGGCACGGGCAAGGAGCTGGTCGCGCGCGCGCTCCACAGCGAAGGTGCGCGCGGCAAGGAGCCGTTCGTCGCGGTCAACTGCGGCGCGATCCCGACCGAGCTCATGGAGTCCGAGCTGTTCGGGCACAAGAAGGGCTCGTTCACCGGCGCCATCGCCGACGCGCCCGGCCTGTTCAAGCAGGCCGACGGCGGCACGCTGTTCCTCGACGAGATCGGCGAGCTCTCGCTCGGCCTGCAAGTGAAGCTGCTGCGCGCGCTCCAGGAACGCAAGGTCAAGGCGGTCGGCGCCTCCGACGAGCTGGAGATCGACGCGCGCGTGATCGCCGCGACCAACCGCGATCTCGAGGCCGAGGTCGCGCGCGGCGCATTTCGCGCCGACCTCTACTACCGGCTCAACGTGATCGAGCTGCACCTGCCCGCGCTGCGCCACCGCCGCGAGGACATCCCGCCGCTCGCCGAGCACTTCCTGCGCCGGTTCGGCGCCGAGCACGGCCGGCTGATGCGGCTGTCGGCGGACGCGCTGCGCCGGCTCGACACCTACGACTTCCCCGGCAACGTGCGCGAGCTCGAGAACATGATCGAGCGCGCGGTGGCGCTGTCGTCGGGCAGCATCATCGGCGCCGACGAGCTGCCCGAGCTGCGCCCCCCGCGTGCGCCGGTGCCGGAGGTGGCGGCCGTACTGCCGGCCGAGGGCGTCGATCTCGATCGTCTGGTCGCAGAATACGAGCGCGTGTGGGTCTCGCGCGCACTCGAACAGACCGGCGGCGTTCGCAAGCGCGCCGCGACGCTGCTGGGTATCAGCTTTCGATCGTTGCGCTATCGCCTCGACAAGCTCGGCATCGAGCCCAAGGGCGATGACGAGCCCGAAGACTGAAAACGGCACCCTGGGTAGCAAAAAATGTCACTGCTGCGAGGTCCACCGAGCGGTGGCGCCACGTTGCACGCGGCACGAGCCTTGCTCGATGGCCCCGGCAGGCAAGGGAGGCACTGATGAAATTGATGAAGAAGAAGCTCGCTGGTTTCACCCTGATCGAGCTGATGATCGTGGTCGCGATCATCGGCATTCTCGCGGCGGTCGCAATCCCCGCGTTCCTCGACTACATGAAGAAGTCGCGCGCGACCGAGGCCGGCGAGCAGCTGAACGCCATCGGTAAGAAGCAGAAGACGCTGTTCGGCGAGAACTCGTCGTTCACGCAGGCCGCGGGACCCGCGGCGCCCGCCGCGGTCGCGACCGCGCCCGGTCTCGACTGCTGTGGTGGCTTCGGCGGATCGAAGTCGGCCGGTACGATCGGCACGACCGTCAACGGCAAGTGCACCGGCGATCCCACCCTGTGGACCGGCGGCTGGACGGACATGGGCTTCTCGATCTCGGAAGAGGGCTCGTACGTCTACGATTACTCGAGCACGGCGCTCAACAACTTCCAGGCGCATGCGAAGGGTGACACCGACTGCGACGGCGTCGAGGCGATCTATACGCTCGACGGCACGATCGACAGCTCGGGCAACCCGGCTGCGGTGCTGACCAAGCCGGCTAACGGCACGTACTGAGGTCGACGCGTTCGATCACGCGACGCCGCCCGCGAGGCGGCGTTCGTATTTTCGGCTAACGTACTGGCTGTGAAGACGTGGCCCGTCGTGGCAGCAGCGTGCGTCGCGATCGGCGGCGCGCGGCTCGCGCGCACGACGGCCCAGGACCTGCGGCCCAAGGACGGGACCGACGCGCCGTACGCGCCGTCGCCCGAGGCCGCGCCGGTCGCGTCGCTGGGCTATCGCGAGCTCGCCGCGGACCTGCTGTGGATCCGCTTCCTCGGCTACTGGGGCGGCAACGATGCGACCTGGCAAGGCATCGCCGCGGTGGTCGACGCGATCGTCGCGCTCGATCCCAAGTTCCGTCCGATCTACCTGTCGGGCGCGCACGCGCTGACCCTCGCGAACCACGGGGTGACGCAGGACACGCTCCTGCACGCGATCGCGGTGCTCCAGCGCGGCGCGAAGGAGTTTCCCGACGACTACAAGATCCCCGAGCTCGCCGCCGAGCTCTACACCGGCGATCTCAAGACCACCGACCCCGCGCAGCGCCGCGCGTGGGACGAGAAGGGCACGGCGCTGATGGAGTCGGCGCTGCGCAAGCCGGGCGCGCCGTCTTGGGCCGCGACATGGGCCGCGCACATGCGCAGCAAGCTCGGCCAGAAGCAGGAGGCGATCGCGAACTTGCGCGAGATGATCCTGCTCACGCGCGACGTCGAGGCGCGCAAGAAGATGATCGACAAGCTTGCCCAGCTCGAGGACTCCGATTCGGCCGAGCTCGCGTCCGAGATGTTTGCCGAGCGCAACGCGTTCGTCTCGCGCTGGAAGCGCGACCGCATCGGCGTGCCGCCGACCATGTACGTGCTGCTCGGGCCGCGCGTGGCGCCCGGCTTCGACCCGACCGACCTCGCGACCGGCGGGCACGACCTGTTCGGCGCGGACCAGCAGCCGGCCGCTACTGCGGCTGGATCCGATCCGAATAGTCCTTGATCTGCTTCGTGACCTGGTCGGCCTGGATGTCGACCGAGAATGTCTCTTTGATGTTGAAGTCGTTGTTGACGAGCGTGATGCGGTGGCGACCCGACTCGAGCACGAGCTTCTGCTTCGGCGTCGAGAATCCGCTGTCGCTGCCGTCGACGTAGATCTCGCATGGCGGCTTCGAGCCGATCGTCAGGAAGCCCTGCCCCTTGGCCTCGGGCGGCTTGGGCGTCACGTCGGGGTTGTGCGCGACCGTCACCGGATGCTCGGGGTGCTCGGGATGCTCGGGGTGCTCGGGCCGCGTGACCGGGCCGACCGGCGCGTGCACGACCGGATGCGTCTCGGGCGGCGTCTGCGGTGGGGTCGGGGTCGGCGCGACGGCCGCGCCGGCCTTCTCGAGGTCGACCGCGATCTTCTCCTCGGTCTGGCCCGAGAACACGATCGGGCGGTTCGCCGACACGAAGCCGGGCTTCTCGAACAGCACCTGATAGGTCTTGCGCGGATCGAGCGTCGACTTCGCGGGGCTCGCGCCGAGCGACTGGCGCGTCCCGTCGACGATCAGCGTCACGTTCGCGCCGGTCGGATTGCTCTCGAAGTCGCCGGTGATCGACAGCGGGGTCAGCACGATCTCGACCTTCGACGCCTTGCCGGCCTCGACCGTGACGGCCTGGTTCTGGCTCAGGAAGCCGGAGGGCGCGTCGATCGCGACCTGGTGCACGCCGGGCGCGATGCCGCGGATGCGCGACGGCAGGCGATCCTTGCGGGACTCGCCGTCGAGCCGCCACGTCATCGTGCCGGGCGGCGTGACGTAGAGGTCGAAGCCGGTGTTCGGATCGGCCTGCGCGACCGGCGGCGCCGGCGCGCTGCCGCTGCCCGGCCCCGGCGGCTCCGGCGTGACCGGCTTCTTCGAGCCGCCGCTGGTCGCCGCGATGATCACGACGACGGCGATCACGGCGAGCGCGGCGCCGCCGACCGCGAGGTAGAGCGCCGAGCTCTTGCGCTTCTGGCCGAGCACGCCCGAGCCAAACGCGGGCATGTCGTTGGAGAACATCGGATCGGCGTGCACGAACGGCACCGAATTCGAGCGATCGCGCGCGGGCATCGGCTGCGCGACCGGCATCGCCGTGCTGCCGAACGCCGGCTGCGGCCGCGGCGGCGTGCCCGGCATCGGCATCGCGGCGCCATTGCTCCCGTTCGTGCCGATCGGCGGACCGCCGGGCGCACCCCAGTCGCGGCCGGTCGACACCAGCGACGACAGATCGGGTCCGGGCGCCGCGCCCGGTGCCGGCGCGTGACCGGTCAGCGTGGTCGCGGGCGACGGCTGGAGCTGGATCGTCGGCGCTGCGGGCGGCGCGAGCGGCGGCGGACCGGGATGCGGCGAGCCGACGGGCTGCGCGTAGAGCTCGGGCGCGGGCGTCGGTTGTGCGACGAGCGGCAGCACGGGCTGCTTGCCCGAGCCGCCGCGACGCGGATCGTCCTCGGGGTTGTCGTAGATCTGCGTCTCGAGCTCGTCGTCGTCCCAGCTGAGATCGCCGGTCTCGTCGCGGCGCGCTTTCTTGCCGATCGGCGCGGTCGGCAGCTGCTGCGACACGCGCACGCCCGCGGTCGGCGGCGGCGGCGGCGGCCTGGTCATCGATTGCGTCGCCTTGCGGACCGGCGACGACGTCGTCGCCGGTCGCGAGCCGGTCCCGGTGCGCGAGACCACCGGGCCGCTGCCGGCCGGCGCCATCTCGGGCGGCGGCTTGAGCTGGCGATAGCTCTCGAGCTTCGCGCTCTCCTCTTCGATCTCGCGGCCGAACGTCTTCTTCATCCAGCCGGCGAGATCCTTGCGCGAGTAGAACTCGCCCGCGGTGTACACGAACGCCTGCAGCTCGTCGTGCAGGTCGATCGCGTTCGCATAGCGCTCGTCTGGATCCTTCGCGAGCGCCTTCAGCACGATGCGCTCGAGCTCGTCGGGGATGCGGCGGTTGTACGTCGACGGCGGCAGGATCTCGACGTTGCGCACCTTCTCGAGCGTCGAGAAGTCGCTCTCGCCGACGAACAGCCGCTCGCCGGTGAGCAGCTCGTACAGCACGATGCCGCACGAGAACACGTCGCTGCGGCGATCGATCGGGATGCCGCGCACCTGCTCCGGTGACATGTACCCGAACTTGCCCTTGAGGATGCCCGCCTGAGTCTTGCTGCCCTTGCCCGCCGCCTTCGCGATGCCGAAGTCGATGATCTTCACCTCGCCTTCGAACGAGACGAGGACGTTCTGCGGCGACACGTCGCGATGCACGAGCTGGAGCTCGCGGCCCGACTGGTCGCGCTTGTTGTGCGCGTAGTCGAGGCCCTCGCACACCTTCATCACGATGAAGCACGCCTGCGACGTCGGCATCGGCTCGCCGAGCTGGCGGCAGCGATCGAACATCGCGCGCAGGTCGCGCCCGTGCACGTGCTCGAGCGCGATGAAGTAGCTGTTGTCGACGACGCCGAGGTCGAAGATCTGCGCGATGTTCGCGTGGTTCAGCTGGACCGCCAGCTTCGCCTCGTCGATGAACATGCGGATGAACTCTTTGTCCTCCGCGATGTTCGGCAAGATGCGCTTGACCGCGACGAGCCGTTCGAAGCCTTCGACGCCGAACGCCTTCGCACGGAACACCTCGGCCATCCCGCCGACGTTGATCCGCTCGAGTAAGTAATATTTGCCGAAAGGAGTCGGCTTCTTCACGACGGTGCGGATCCGTTCCCCTGTTGCGGGTGGGACCCTATCGGATTTTACATCCTTGGGCCACAGAGATCCTGCGCAGGAAGTGGGAGCTTTCCTTACTGACCTCGGGCTTCGGGCTTTGGGCTTTGGGCTTTGGGCTTTGGCCAGACGTTCTGAGTCGGTTGCTGGCCAAAGCCCAAGGCCCAATGCCCAAAGCCCTAATTCTGCGTCAACGCCTGCGCCGGCTCGAGCCGCGAGGCCTTGCGGGCGGGCAGGAAGCCGCCGATGACCGCAAATGCGGCTGCGCAGCTCAATCCACCGAGGACGATCCACCACTTGAAGTGGAACCAGCTATCGGGCTTGAACGGGAACCGGGCGACCCGGTGGGCGGACCACCAGTCGACGGACCTGCCGATCCCCAGGCCCAACAAGATGCCGAGGGCGCCACCGATCAGGCCGATCAAGGCCGCCTCGCCCAGCACGACGAGCAGGACGTCGCCCCGGCTGGCGCCGACCGCGCGCAGCAGGCCGAGCTCGCGCCGGCGCTCGCTGACCTGCATGAAGAAGTTGTGACCGATGTTGATCGCCGAGATCACGATGATGACGATCGAGATCCCGACGAGCAGCAGCCGGATGTAGAAGATCGCGGTCGCGAACTTCTCGCCGAGCGAGTCCTCGAGCCGGAGGTCGAGGTCGTCCTGCAGCCATTGCGAGAACACCGCGATGTCGTGGCGGTCCTTGAGCTTGACGATGATCGACGAGTACGTGCTCGCCGCTTCGTCGCCGAGGTACTCGCGGTTCCAGCGCTCGATGTACTGGATCGGCATCGTCATGCCGATCGGCATCGCGCGCGGCGAGATGCCGACGAGCACCGCCTCCACGCGGCGCGGCGGGCGCTTGAGCTGCGTGTTCGAGCCGGCGACCGTCGTCGAGCCGAGGCCGATCGAGAACCGCATCGCCGACAAGCCGCCGCGCGCGGTCACGAACTTGACGAAGTCGACGTCGGCGATCGGCAGGCCGTGCGACTTCGCGAACTGGCCGTTGTAGAGCTCGATCATCGC
Source organism: Kofleriaceae bacterium (assembly GCA_036490935.1). Taxonomy (GTDB): domain Bacteria; phylum Myxococcota_A; class Polyangia; order Haliangiales; family Haliangiaceae; genus JABFXX01. Next base: position 33,477 of record DASXCY010000148.1, read on the forward strand.
CGGCGACATCACGATCGGCACGCGATGATGGCAGCGATGATCGGTGTCGTCGCAGTAGTAGCGATCCGGCTCCGGGCACGGGTTGTAGTAGATGGGGTGGCCGTCCTTGTCGAGGATCGCCTTGCCGTCGCCGTCGACTTGCGGGCCCGACTGCTTGCCGGCCGGCGCGACGCCCGGCGACTGGATCACGTCTTCCTTCGGATCGGGCAGCGGCGGCACGCACGCGACGCGATGCGGATCGTTCGCGATGCCGTCCCAGTCCTTGAACAGGTCGCTGATGCGCGGGTCCTTGTCGTCGGCGACGAACTCGGGCGCGATGCCGTCGGCGAAGCCGCCGACCTCGAACTTGAGGTCGTTGTTCTCGAAGTCGCCGCGGCCGAACGCCGGGAACACGAGGTTCATGCGCGGCACGACCGCGCGCTTGTCCTCCGGATCGACCTCGGACCGCGCCTTGATCTTCTGCACGATGCCGTCGTCGAGCTTCTTCGACACGTCCTTGCCGAACAGCGACACCTGCGGCGCGACGACCTGCACCTGCTCGACCGGAAAGATCTTCTCGAGCACGGCGGCGACCTGCTCGGTCGACGCGAGGAACACGACGAACGTCGCGATCCCGATCACGATGCCGAACGCGGACAGGATGAAGTGCCGGCGCGAACGCAGCGTGTTCGCCACGACCATGCGCGACAGGTTGCGGACGGGCATCATGCCGGCAGCCTCACGCGGCGGGACCTCCGCCGGCCGCGGCGAGAGCCTCGTCGGTGGTCTCGACGATCATCCCGTCGCGCATCGCGATCACGCGCTTGGCCACGCTCGACACGCGCCGCTCGTGCGTGACGATCAGCAGCGTGACGCCGTCCTTCGCGTTGAGCTCGCGGAAGAACTCGATCACTTCCTTGCCGGTCTCGGAGTCGAGGTTGCCGGTCGGCTCGTCGCACAGCAGCAGCTTGGGCTCGCCGAACAGCGCGCGCGCGATCGCGACGCGCTGCTTTTGCCCGCCCGACAACTCGCCCGGCTTGCGCTGCGCGAAGTCGGACAGCCCGACCCGGCGCAGCGCCTCCTTGCCGCGCCCGCGTGCGTCGCCGTCGCGCCGCGAGAACGACGCGGGCAGCACGACGTTGTCGAGCACGCTCAGGTGATCGAGCAAGTTGAAGGCCTGGAACACGAACCCGATCGACTCGTTGCGCTGCAGCGCGCGCTTGGCATCGCTCGCGCGCTGCGTGTCCATGCCGAGTACCTCGACCTCGCCGGCGTCGGGCTGGTCGAGGCCGCCGACGATGTTGAGCAGCGTCGACTTGCCCGAGCCCGACTGGCCGACGAGCGCGATCAGCTCGCCCTGCTCGACGTCGAGGCTGATGCCGCGCAGCACCTGGGTCTTGGCGGCGCCGATGCCGTAGCTCTTCGTCACGTCGCGTAAGCGAACGACCGGAGATGGAGCCACGGCGCGCACCCTACCACACTACTTTCGGTTGCCAGCGACCTCGAAGACGAGCGCGCCGTGATCGAGTGTCACGCCGGCGTGTGCATCTTGCCAACGCGTCAGCTGCGTCGCGATGACGTCGGCATCGTGCACGCCGACCTGCTCGAGCAGCGACTTCCACGCGTCCGCCGGCATCGCCGCGGGTCGCACGTCGATCGCGAACAGGCGCGAGGTCGGCGCGGCCGTACCCGCGACGACTTGCTCGAGCAGCCCGTCGCCGAGCGCGGCGAGCGCGACGTGATCGTCGAGCACGTAGTCGACCGTACCTTGCGTCGGGATCGAGATGCGGTGGCCGTGCAGCCCGCCGAAATCGTGATCGCGCTCGAACGTCTTGCGCATCGGGATGCGATCGAGCAGCGAGCCGACCGTCTTGCGATCGGTGAGATCGAGCGCGACCGCGCCGCGCGCCTTGAGCGGGTTGTCGGGATCGGCCGACAGCAGGCCGAACCGCGCGGTGCGCACGCCGGCACCCGTCAGCTCCGCGAGATCGTCGCCGCCGAACAGCGCCGCGCACGGCTGGAGCCACGCGGCGATCGCGGTGAAGTCGACGTTGTCCTCGAATACGAATGGCGCGGCGGAGAACGCCTTGTCCCAGCCGGCGGGCGGCGGGACGATCGCGCGCGCGACGCCGCCGGCCGCGGTGCCGAGATCGATCGACACGCGGGCGTCGAGGTGCTGGAGATCGCCGTCGAACGCGAACCCGACGCGCTGGACCGGTGCGACCAGCTGCGTGCACGCGGCCGCGGCCTCTGCGCGCTGCGCGATCTTCGCGAGCACGGCATGCGCGTTGACGAACCCGACCAGCTTGCTCGCGTGCTCGTGCAGGCCGGTCGCGAAGTGCCAGTCGTCGGCCCACGTGGCGCCGCTCGGCGCGTGGCTATGCGCGAACCAGTCGGCGGTGTCGGTCGAGCCCTTGTGCGTGATGTGGAGCCACAGCCAGTCGTGATCGATCGTCGCGGTGAGCGTGCCGAACTTGACGTCGCGCGTGCACGTCCCGTTGACGCACGGTGCGCTCGCGAAGCCCGCGAGCAGCTTCGCGGTGGTGTCCGGCGCGGCGAGGTGGACGACCAGCGTCGGATCGAGGCCTTCCGAGAACAGGGCGACGCCGCCGTCGACGTCGATGCCCATCGTGGTGGCCTGGCCGAGCGCCGCCTTCACGTCGTCCGGCGACGCGAACCCGGCGGCGACGCCTTCGAGATCGTGCAAGCTCTTGAGCGCGAACACGTACGTCGGCTGGGCCGGGACCCAGCGAGTGGCCGCGAAGTCGGGAGCGATCGCGGCCGGGCCCGACGGACCCTTGGGGGGAGCGGACTTGCCACCACAGCCGGCGGCGATCAGAGCGAGGCCAATCAGGATGCGCATCGCGGACATACTTGCACGCAACCTTTCGAGGCGCTGGTCGATAAGCCCGGCATGCGTTGGCATGGATTCAGGTATCCTGTGAGAACCACATGAGCTCGGTGGGCGGTCCAGGAGGCGTCGGCGGTCCGAAGGGTCCGGGCGGGATCGATCGCGCGGATGCCGCGACCGAGACCGACGCAGCGGGCGAGGTCGATCCACACGCCGGAGCCGGGTCTATCGAGGGCGGACAGCGCGCGGCGCCGAGCGAGCTCGACCGCATCGCGGCCGACGTCGCCGCGGGCAAGCTGAGCGCGCGCGAGGCGGTCGACCGCATGGTCGACCAGATGGCCGGCAGCCAGCACCTCGAGCCGGCCGAGCGCGCCGAGTTGCGCGAGCTGCTCGCCGAGCTGGTCGCGAACGATCCGTATCTATCGGGGCTGCTCGGGCGCATCTGATGTGGAGGTCACTCGTCGTGGTGGCCGCGCTCGCCGGCGTCGCGTCGGCGGACGTACCGGCGTGGATCGCCGACTGCGGCAAGGGCTCCGAGGCATCGCTGCGCGGCGAGCACGACGTCCCGCTCGACGCGCGGATCGTCGTGGCTGGTCACGGCCCGTTCCGGCTGCACGGCGACGATCGGATCCTGCCCGAGCTGCCGCTCGCCGAGACGCCGCTCGTCGAGGTCGAGCTGGGCCCGCTGCGCGCCCAGACCGACTACATCCTCGTCGACGCGACCAGCCGGCGCGTCGCGGCGTTCACGACCGGCTCGAGCTTCGACTTCGACGCGCCGGCCCCACCTGATGCGAGCTGGAGCCACGAGCGACTCGCGCACCTGAACGTGCGCGATCGGCGCGATACGGACGTCGTGGCCTACATCGCGACGCTGGTCGGCGCGCGCGCGCGGCCGAGCTATCTCGTGCGGCTCGGCGCGGGGCGGACGGGGTACACCTCGATCACGCGGTCCTGTCTCGCGGCCGCGGGCGTCGACGTCGATCACGATGCGTGCGTCGAGCTCGTCGCGATCGATCGCGCGGGCAATCGCAGCGCACCGTCGCGGGTGTGCGGGCGGCTGGCCCACGGTGGCGCCGGCACGGTCGCGCTCTCGATCGACGTCCACGTGGCTCCGGTGATCCCGCCCGCGGTGCCCCGCCCGACACCGACCGGCGCGTCGCCGTGGCTGATCCTCGCCGCGATCGTGCTGACGATCATCGGCTGGTCGCGCCTCCGTCGCCTCCACGCGACGCGCCGCTATCGCAGCGCTTCGACCGTCGGCGCCGACCGGGCCGGCGCGTCGCGCGCGCTCGCCAGCCTGCGCGCGCTGCTGCTCGGGTTCGCGGGCGGCTGCGCGGCGAGCTTCGTGGTCGCCGGCGCGGAGCTCGATCTGACGGCGAGTCCCGGCGCGTGGCTCGCGATCGTGCTGGTCGGCGCGACCGTGCTGGCGGCGCGCGCGGCGTGGCGCGTCCACGCGGCGGCGTGCTGGCTCGCGGACCCCGAGGGTACGGCTCTGATCGATCGCGGCGGCTATCTGTTCGTGAGCCGCGGCAGCGACGGGCCGACGTACGTGCCGATGCGACGCGCGACGCTCGCCGACCTCGCGATCGAGCTGCCCGCGGCGCGCGTGGTGGCTCAGTAGACGCTGTCGCCGACGTACAGCGCGCCCTGCTTCGAGCCGGGCGGGCCGACGAACTGGACGGGCTGCGCGCCGTTCGCCTCGACGTGAACCATCGCGAACGGACGCGTCATCGGCCGGCCGTCGCCGTCGTGGAACGACGCGATCACCATGATGTTGCCGCCGCGCGCGGCGGGATTGCGCAGCGTGCCCTGCACGACGATCTTGCCGTCGTCGACGAGCTGGCGCTGGTCGTCGACGGTCGCGGCCGGCGGCGAGCCCGGCGTGGTCGCGCCGCGCACGAACACCTTCGCGGCGGCGGCGGTCGGGCGCGGCTCGTGCGCGCGATCGACGAGCGCGAACGTGCGCTGCTCGCCCGCCGGGATCCACAGCGACTGCGCGCGCAGGTCGCCGACCTTCGCGCCCGAGGCGTCGTCGAGCTCGCCGGCCAGCGTGACGTACGCGCTCTCGCCCGCGTCGTTCGCGGCATCGACCAGCACGAACGTCGCCTGCTCCTCGAACTTGCCCTCGCCGACCAGGTCGGTGCGCAGCCGGGCATTGTCGATCACGTGAATGCGCTCGTGATCGAGCTCGCGCGACTTCGACGGCTCGCAGGCGGCAAGCAACCCCAGCGCGAACAGCAAGCACCGCACAGAGAAGATTTACCGCCAAGGCGCCGCAGACGCCAAGGCTCGCCGGCAAAGACCCGAGTTTCGGCGCGCTGCGCGCTGAAATCTGGCCCCGATGGCTCAGGCCGCGCGGCGCGGGCCGGTGCCCACGTACATGCGAAGCAGGTCGCGAACCTGCGGCGGTAGCTCGAGCTCGGTCGTGTCGAACGAGGCGATCGCGGTGGCGAGCGTCGCGACGCGCTCTTCGTCGCTCGCGCGCTTGTCGATGATGACGCGGTAGGCACCCTTCACGCGGCACAGGCCGCCGCGCATTCCCGTCGCGATGCCGCTGGTCTGCAGCGGCTCGTAGCTGACCTTGATCCCGAGCTGGTCGGCCGCGGCCTCCAGCAGCTCGAGCATGACTTCTGGCTTCATTGGACGGGAGCCACACTATCAGCCCCGATCCGGCGCGCAAGATTCTTGCGCCGCCTACGCGACGGGGATCGTCACGCGAAACAGCGCGCCGCCCAGGTCGCTGCGCTCGACGGAGATCTGCCCGCGGTGTTGATCCACGATGTTGCGCACGATCGGCAGCCCGAGCCCCGTGCCCTTGCCGTCGGCCTTGGTCGTGAAAAACGGCTCGAAGATTCTCTCGCGGCTGTCCTCGGGCACGCCGGTGCCCGAATCGGCGACCTCGAGCACGACGGCATCCGCCCCGCCCTTCTTCGCGCGCACCGCGACACGCGCGCCGTCGCCGTGGCCCTCCGCCGCGTGGACCGCGTTCGTGATCAGGTTGATCAGCACCTGCTCGAGCTGGCCGCCGACCGCCTGCACGACGGGCAGCTCGGGATCGAGCTCGACCGAGAGCGCGATCCCGCCACGCTCCACGAGATGCTCGCAGATCGACACCGATTGGCGCACGACCGCCGCCAGATCGACAGGCTCGTGCTCCTTGCCGCTCGGCCGCGCGTACTGCACGAGGTCGCGCGAGAACCGCAGGATGCGCTGCGCGCTCGCGCCGATCCGGCGCAGCTTCTCGAGGTCCGGGGCCTCGGCGCCCGCGGCTTCGTACTTGCGTACGAGATATTCGGCGTACACCGTGATCGAGGTCAGCGGGTTGTTGAGCTCGTGCACGACGCCCGCGGCGAGCTCGCCGAGGGTCGCGAGCCGCTCGGCGCGCACGATCTGCTGCTGCAGCAGATCGATCTTCGATTGATCCTGGCCGATCGCGACGACCGCCTCGATCGGGCCGCCGGGCTGGCCCGCGCGGCCGACCGGCGCGACGCTCCACACGCTGCGCACCGCGCCCTTCTTGCGCGTCGGCAACATCACGGTGATCGCGGCGTGGTGCTGGCCCGACAGCGCGGCCGCGAACATCGTGGTCAGCTGCGGCCGCTGGTCGGCGGGGATGAAGTCGCGCACGTCGCGGCCGAGCAGCTCGTCGCGCGTCGAGCCGGTGAGGTCGAGCAGCGCGCGGTTGCACACGGTGACGCGCCACGACCGATCGATGCCGATGATCAGCGCGTTCGCGCTGTCGAGCAGGCGCGCCTGGTAGTCGCGCAGGCCGCTCGCGTCCTCCTGCAGGCGCAGCGTGCGCAGCGCGAGCGCGAGGCCGCTCGCGAGCGGCGACAGCGCGGTCTCGTCGCGATCGCGCAGCTCGGGATCGAGCGCGCCGGGCGGATAGCCGACGTCGAGCACGCCGTACAGCTCGCCGCCGGCCGCGAGCGCGATCGCGAACCCGGTCGCCATGCCGGTGAACGGCGAGTCCCAGCGCTCGCGTGTCACGAGCCGCGCGCTTGCCGCGACCGCGCTCTTGAGCCGCGCATGCGCGATCGCCTGCGGCGTCAGCGTGACGCCTTCGGTCGCGATGTGATCGCGCAGCGGCGCGTTGCGCACGTAGGAGCGCGCCGGATCGCGCGTGCGCAGATCGACCACGCGCACCGAAAGCGCGCGGCCGGGCAGCAGATTCGCGAGCACGCCGAGCACGCGCTCGACGGCGACCGGCTCGCTGGACGCGAACGGCAGCTCGGCGCCGAGCTCGCGCAAGGCGGCCAGCGCCGCGGCATCGGTCGCGGGTGCGAGCGTCACGACTTCACGCCTTCCGAGCGATCGGAGAGCGCGCCGAGGTCGGAGAGCGACGGCGTGTTCGCGGGCGGCTCGGCCGAGTCCAGCGCGCCCGGCGGTGGCGCGACCGCGGAAAACTCACCGGTCTTGCTGTCGTCGGGGCTATCGACCTGCGCCGGGATCGCGTCCATCGAGTCGGCCGCCGCGCGATCGAGGTCGAGCATGCGCGCGCCGCCGACGTAGTCGGTCGTCTCGTACTTGGTGATGCGCCCGATCTTCTTCACGATGGTCGCCATCCGTTCGGCCTCGGCGAGAATCACGCCGACCGCGCGCAGGTGCGGCGGGGGCGCGTCGGTCGGCGCCGGTGCCTGGCGCTCGATGAGCTGAGCGTAGCCCATGATCGACTGCAGCGGCTGGTTGAGCTCGTGCGCGGCGGCGCCGGCCAGCTCGGCGACGAGCGCCTGCTTCTCGGAGAGCTGGAGCTTCTGCTGGGCGTCGAGGAGCCGCTGCTCCATCCGGATCCGCTCGCGCAGGTCGGCGAGGATCCCGACGGTGGCGACCTCGCGATCGCCCTCGTAGACGATCGAGGCGGTGAGCGACACCGGCACGGTCTCGCCGGTCGCGACGCGCACCTCGCGGCGCGTTTGCTCGAGCCGGCCGACGCCGCCGGACGACGTCGAGCGCAGCATGCGCATGATCTGGCGCGCGCCGCCGTCTTCGTAGAGATCCCACACCGGGCGCTTGCCGATCACGTCGGCCGCGCGATAGCCGAACAGCCGCTCGGCGCCCTGGTTGAACAGCAGGATCTGGCCGCGCATGTCGGCGGCGATGATGGCGTCGACGGTCGAGTCGATCAACCGCTCGAGGAATTCCTTCGTCGAGCGCAGCTCGGTCTCGAGCGCGCGCTCGGCCGTGACGTCGCGGAACGACAGGATGACGGCGCCGGTGCCGGCGAGCACGGTCGACGTCGACACGCTCGCGCAGACCGGGGTGCCGGACGTGGTCGTGAGCTCGAGATCGAACGACTCGACGTTGACGCCGGCAAGCACGCGCGCGATCGCGTCGCGGATCAGCGTGCGCTGCTCGGCGGGCACGAGATCGACGAGCTCGCTGCCGAGCAGGCCGTCGCGCGCGAAGCCCGTGATGCGCTCGGCGGCGCGGTTGACGAACAGGATGCGCCCGCCATCGTCGAGCACGACGACGCCGTCGGCGCCGGCCTCGAAGTGCTCCTTGAGCGAATCGATGCCGCGCAGCCGGCGCTCGGCCTCGTAGCGCGCGCGAGAGATGCGATGCGTCTGATCGCGCAGGCTCTCGAGCACGGCGCCGTGGCGCAGGTGCGCGGCGGTGATACTCGCGATCAGCTTCGCGAGCTCGAGCCCGCGCGGGCCGACATGATGCAGGCCGATCGTCTGCTTGCGTAGCAGGATCGCGCCGAGCGAGCGGCCGCGCCATTGCACCGGGAACACGGCGATCGCGCGCACGTTACGCGCGGCGAGGTTTTCGGCGATCCCGGCGACGAGGGGGTGCGCTTGCGTGTCCTCGATCAGCACCGGCTGCCCGCTGCGCATCGCCTCGGCGACCTCGGGATACTCGGCGATGACGAGCGTGAACCGCGAGAGCGGCTCGGCGTCGCTCGCGGCAATGACGAACGCGTGGTCGCTGCCTTCGATGTGCGCGACCAGCGACGCGCGATCGAAGCCGAGCACGTGTGCGGTGATCTGGAGGACCTGGACGAGCGCCTCGGCGTCATCGCCGTCGGCGGTGAGCACGTCGTTGATGCGCGACAGCGCCTGCGCGCCGGCGGCGTCGCGGCGCGAGACCTTGCCGAGGTTGCGGCAGCGCGCGGCGAGCACGGCGGGGACGATCGGCTGCGTGATGACGTCGCTCGCGCCGCCGGCGAGCGCCTGCGCGATCGCGGTGGGCGGCATCGCGGGGACGACCGCCAGGATCGGCACGTCGGCGAGGAGTGGAATCTCGCGCGCCTGGCCGATGATCTCGACGACGGTCTCGCCGACCACGACGAGCAGCGCCGGCACCGCCTCGCGCATGCTCAGCTGCGTGGCCGCCCGCGCCGGCAGCCCGCTCGCGACGAGCTGCGCGACGATCGCCGCGCGCTCTTCGTCGCTGCCGCCGAGGACGACGATCGAGTTCTCCAAGCGCCGATGACGGTATCATGCGAGGGGCGGTGAAGAATTACCGCCAAGGCGCCGCAGACGCCAAGGAAGGCGCCAGCAGAGACCAGGTGTTCAACCTGGCTCGCGGTGCGGCGCCTTGGCGGTAACTCTTAGCCGTTGCTGGCTTCGTAGGCCGCGACCGCGGCGGCGTAGACGTGCTTCACGGGGACACCGTGGTGGCGCGCCGCGGCGATACAGGCTTCGTACTCGGGCGCGGCATTGCGGACGGCGGCGCCGTCGCGCGCGACCTTGATCGGAATCGGGCCGTACTTGGTCGCGACCTCGACGGTCTCGCGCGCGAGGACCGTGCGCTCGCGCGGCGAGAACCGCACGCCGATGGTCGTCGTCTCGCGCAGGATCGCGGCGATCACCGCGTCGCGTTCGGCCTCGGCGGCGAGCGCCGACAGCGCGAGCGCCGGCCTGCCCTTCTTCATCGTGATCGGCGTCCACCACACGTCGAGCGCGCCCGCCGCGAACACGGCCTCGGCCGCGGGCGCGCACAGCTCCGGGCTCATGTCGTCGACGTTCGCGTCGATCTGCCAGACCGCGTCGGCCCGCGGGGTCGCGAGCGCGAGCGCGGTCACGCGCAGCACGTTCGCGCGGTCGGCGAGGTCGGCATCGCCGGCGCCCCAGCCGATCGCGACGGGCGTGCCCGGCGGCGACGGCTGCCACGCGGTCACGCACGATGCGAGGATCGCGGCGCCGGTCGGAGTGCACAGCTCGCGCGCGACGCCGCCGTCGAGCATCACGCCGCCGGCCTCGCGCAGCACCTCGAGCGCGGCCGGCGCGGGCACCGGCAGCACGCCGTGCGCGCACTCGAGCGTGCCGTGGCCCATCGCGACGCCGGCGCACGTCACCGACGCCGGCTCGAGCCAGGCGAGCGCCGCCGCCGTGCCGACGATGTCGACCAGCGAATCGATCGCGCCGACCTCGTGAAACGCGACGTCGTCGACGGTCGTGCCGTGCAGCTTGGCCTCGGCGCGCGCGAGCCGGTCGAAGATCTCGAGCGCACGGTCGCGCGTGCGTTCGGTCAGCTTCGCGCCGGAGATGCGCGCGCGCAGCTCGCTGTAATGCACGTGCGGATGATCGCCGTGAGGCGCGTGCAGTTGCTCGACCTTCCCGCCGTGCTCGTCGAGGTGAACGTGGCGCTCGTGGGTCTCGGCGCGGAACTTGATCGCGACGAACGAGCCCGACGCGTTCGCCGGCTTGCCGCCGTTCGGCTCGTGCACGTGCGGCTCGGCGATGCGGCCCTGCGTATCGACACGCACGTCGACCGCCGCGATGCCGTGCTTCATCGTCCGGTTCGCGGACAGGCGCTTGCGACCCGCGCCGATTGCATCGAGCGCATCGCCGATCGGCTCGATCGGCACGCCGAGATCGATGAGCGCGCCGAGCATCATGTCGCCGGCCGCGCCGCTCGCGCAGTCGACATGCAGGTGCAGCCCGCGCAGCCGGCTCATGCGCGCACCGCCAGCCGCGCGATCCGTACCGCAGCCACCGCCGCGCCGACGCCGTTGTCGATGTTGACGACCGAGATGCCGGGCGCGCACGCCGCGAGCAAGGCGCCGAGCGCCACCAGCCCGGCGACCGACACGCCATAACCGACGCTCGTCGGCACGGCCACGAGCGGCCGGTCGACGAGGCCACCGAGCACGGAAGGCAGCGCGGCCTCCATGCCGGCGACCGCGACGATCACCTCGGCGCGTCGGATGTCGTCGAGCCGCGCGAGCAGCCGGTGCAAGCCCGCGACGCCGACGTCCGAGATCCGGACCGTCGGTGCACCGAGGAATTCGGCAACGAGCGCCGCTTCGTCGGCGACCGGCAGATCGCTCGTGCCGGCGCAGACGATCGCGATCGCAGCCGCCGGAGGCCGCGCCTTCGGCGTGCCGAGCGCGACGATGCGCGCGAGCTCGTGATAGCGCGCCTCCGGCACGAGCGCGCGGATCGCGGCGGCCTTGTCGGCGTCGACGCGCGTCGCGAGCGCACCACCTTCGCGCGCCAGCTCGCGCAGCGCCTGGGCGATCTGCTCTGCCGTCTTGCGCTCGCCGAATACGAGCTCGGGCACGCCGGTGCGCAGCTCGCGGTGGTGATCGATCACGCTCGCGCCGATCGACTCGGCATCGGGCAACGCCGCGATCCGCCGCGCTGCATCGGCCGGCGCGACCGCACCGGAGCGCACGTCGTCGAGGAGCCGGAGCAGCTGCGAGCGATCCACGGGCCGATTATGTCATCGTCTGGTCGCCACGACGATCACCGCGCGCTGGAACGGTGGCGCGCACAGCCGTTCGCGCGCCTCGACGGCCAGGCCGTGGCGCTCGAGCAGCGGCCGCACCTCGGGCCACAAGAACGTCAGGTAGTACATGACGAAAGCCGGCGTGCGCACCGCGTTGCGGACGCGCATCACCGCGTTGAACGCGTGCGCCGCCCACAGCCACGGGCTGATCGCCGCCGGCCGGTGCGACGTCGCGAACACGAACCGGCCGCCGGGCCGCAACGCGCGCGCGATGCCGCCGACGAACCGATCCTCGTCGGCCGGCTCGACGTGGCCGAGCGCGCCGACGCACGTCGCGACATCGAATTCCTGATCGAATGGCAGGTCGCGCGCGTCGCCATACAGCAGCTCGGCGCGCGGCACGTGGCGCCGCGCCTCGGCGAGCATGCCGTGGCTGAAGTCGATGCCCGCGACGCGATCGCTCGCCAGCCCGTCGAGGTGGCGCAGCATCGCGCCGGTGCCGCAGCACACGTCGAGCGCGGCGCCGACCGGGCCGATCACGCCGTCCATCGCGTCGAGCACCGGCTCGGGTGTGCGAAATGGCGTGAGATCGAACTTGGGCGCGAGCAGATCGTAACCGCGCTCGGTCGACGCCAGCGCCTGCCGCATCAACTCGCGAAACGTGGGGCCGTGCGGATGAAACATCATCGGTCGAACGTCACCGCGCGCTGCACTGCGTCCCACGCCGCACCGCCTTCGGCCGGCCATCACCCGGGTGACCGCCGGCGAGCACGAAATCGATCGCGACACCGAGCTCGGCATCGCGCACGCCGCGGCTGCCCGGAAACCTGTCGACGTAACCACGACCCAGCCACGCCGCTTTGAAAGCGCGCAGCGAGTCGTCGCGGATCAAGATCTCGACATCGACGGTCGCGCGCCGGTAGCCGTACTCGTTCAGTGCAAGCGCACCGATCAATGCATACGGCAACTGCATGTCGTCAAGGATCTTCGCGATTCGCCGCGTCGCCTCGTGTACAGGATCGGTCCCCATGAAGAATGCCTCGGTCGCGGCCAGGTTCGTCCAGAACCGCTCCTCGGCTTCGCGCGACAACCGATCGACCACGTTCCAGTGTACTACTTCTTCCGCTTCGTGATGCGCACGGTCTCGATCGCGCGGTCGGTCGCGTCGAGCACCTCGACGACCACCGAGCCGAGCGTCAACGTCTCGCCGCGATCCGGGATCTTCCGGAAGCGCTCGATCAAGAGTCCCGCGATCGTCTCGTAGTCCTCGCTCTCGGGCAGCCCGAGCTCGAGCTCGCCGTTCAAGCGCGCGACCGCGGTGCGCGCCTCGATGCGCCAGACGCCCGGTTTCTCGGCTTTGATCGGCGACGGCTCGGCGTCGTATTCGTCTTCGATCTCGCCGACGATCGTCTCGAGCAGATCCTCGATCGTGACGATGCCGACCGCGCCGCCGTACTCGTCGACGACGATCGCGAGGTGCTGGCGCTCGGCCTGGAGCTGGACGAGCAGGTCGCTCGCGCGCATGGTCTCGGGCACGTACAGAGGCGGGTGCGCGAGGTCGGCGACGGTCTTGCCTTCCTTGCTGAGGATGTCGAACACGTGCACGACGCCGACGACGTCGTGGACGCGCGCGCGATACACCGGCATCCGCGAGTGCTGCTTGTCGGCGACCTCGAGCGCGGCGGTCGCGACCGGCGTGTCCTCGGGCAGCGCGGTCACCTCCGACAGCGGCACCATCAGCTCGCCGACCTTCACCTCGGCGAGCTCGAACACGTTCGCGATCATCGCGCGCTCGTCGGCGCTGATATCGGGTTTGTCGCCGAGCGGCTCGCTCTCGATGAGCAGCGCGAGCTCGTCGCGCGTGACGAACGCCTTCTCGCGCGCGGTGCGCACGACGCGCGTGAGCGCCGCCGCAAACGCGCCGACGACGGCGACGATCGGCCGCAGCACCCACGAAGCCAGCCGCAGCGGGCCCGCGATCACGTCGACGACGCGGTCGGCGTGCACCTGCACGATCGCCTTCGGCACGACATGGCCGAGCACGAGCAGCGGCGGCACGACGATCACCGGCGCCCACAGCGGCGACGTGTCGCGCACGACCAGCTGCATCGCCAGCACGATGACCGCGACGAGCGCCGCGAGGTTCGCGCCGACCAGCGTGGTCGCGAGCGTCACCTGCGGCACGTGCAGCATGCGCTCGACGAGCATCGCGCGGTTCGCACCGCCGTTCGCGCGCACGCGCAGCGCCGTGCGATCGCACGCCGACAGCGCGACCTCGGCGGCGACGAAGAACGCCTGCGCCAGCGCGCACACGACGAGCACGAACACGAGCGAGCCGACGCCGATCACGACGGCTTCTGGCCTTCCCGCCGCAGCTCGTCGAGATCGATCGCCGGCGGCGTCACCTCGTCTTGCGGCATCACCGGCGCGCCGACCGCCGGCGTGCGCGTGCGCGGCAGCTTGACGCCCGGCATCGACGCCTGCAGCTCGGCACGCTCGTCGCGCATCACGCCGAAGATCTGCGCGAGCAGATCGTCCATCGTCACCAGCCCGAGCACCTTGCCGTACTCGCTGACGACCACCGCCATGTGCACTTTCTTCTGCTTGAAGGTGAGAAACAGGCGCTTGATCGGCGTCGTGCGCGGCACGAACAGCGGCTCGTGCAGCAGGTCGCCGAGCGGCTTGCCCGGCGCCGAGCCCGCCGCCGCGCGCACGAGGTCCTTCGCGTGAACGATGCCGCGGATGTTGTCGAGCGACTTTTGATAGATCGGCACGCGCGAGAATCCACGCGCCGCGATCTCCTTCATCAGCCGCTGCATCGGCAGCTCGTACGACAGCGCGAAGATGCGATCGCGCGGCGTCATCACCTGGCCGACGTTCTTGTCGGAGAACTCGAACACGCGATGGATCAAGCGCCGCTCGCGCGCGTCGACCTGACCTTGCGCCGAGCCCGCGTCGACGAGCGAGCGGAACTCCTGCTCCGAGAGGTCCTTCGCCGGCTTCGCGCGCGCGGCGTCGCCGAGCGGCAGCAGGAACAGCGCGCTCACGCCGTACACGAGCCCGCGCACGGGTGCGAGCACGAGCCCGAGCAGGCGCAGCGGCAGGACGCACGCGCGCGCCCACACGAGCGGCGACTTCGCGGCGAGCGTCTTCGCGGTGACGGCGACGAACACGACGAGCGGCAGCGCGACGACCAGCGCGATGCCCGCGAACGCCCACGGCGACGCAGCTGGCCCCAACGTGTGCCACGCGATCGCGAGCGCGAGCACCGCGAGCAGCGCCGCGCACGCCTCGTTGCCGACGAGCACGGTGCCGATCAGCCGGCGCGGCCGTGCGAGCACGGCAGAGATGCGGCGATCGAGCGACGATTCGCTGCGGCCGAGCTGCTCGCGCTCGATGCGGCGCAGCGAGAACAGCGCCACCTCGGTCCCCGAGCAGAATCCCGAGACGAGGACGCATGCGGCGGCGACGGCGAGTGTGAGCGCGAGGTCGTCGATCAACACGGGGCTGCTGCCCCTCCCCGCGGCGAGTCATTACGCTCGTCGATCACGAGCGCGCCTCGCCCGCCGGAAACGTCGCGACGAACGTCGCGCCCTGGCCGGGCGCGGTGTCGACCCAGATCCGCCCACCGTGCGCCTCGACGTACGCCTTCGCGAGCGTGAGGCCCAGGCCGGTGCCGCCGAACGCACGTGTCGACGACGAATCGACCTGGAAGAACGGCTCGAAGATCTTCGCGACCAGCTCGCGCGAGATGCCGATGCCCGAATCCGACACGACGAGCTGCACCGCGCTGCCGGCCGCGATCTCGTGCGGCGACAGCGGCCCCGGGCGCACCGACACGCCGACGTGACCGCGATCGGGCGTGAACTTCACCGCGTTCGACAGCAGGCTCGACACGATCTGGCGGATCTTCTTGCGATCGCCGAGCACGGTGCAGCCGGGCTGCGCGTCGAGCTGGATCGCGATGCCGCGCCGCCCGGCCTGCGCGGTGAACAGCGCGACCTCGGACGCGACGAGCTCGGTGAGCGACAGCGCCGCGCGATCGAGCGCGAGCGGCCCCGACTCGAGCGACGCGACGTCGAGGACCGACGTGATGAGCGCGAGCAGCTGATCGGCCTTGCCGAGGATCGTCGTCAGGTACTCGCGCTGCTCGGCGGAGACCGGACCGGCGAGCCCCTCGACGATCATCTCGGTGTAGCCGATCACGCTCGTCAGCGGGGTGCGCAGCTCGTGCGACATCGTCGCGAGGAAGTTCGACTTCAGGCGATCGAGCTCCTCGAGCCGCGCGACCGCGCGCTCCAGGCGCTCGTTGTGCTCGGTGAGCTCGCCGAACGAGATCCGCATCGCCTGCTCGTGCGTCGTGGCCGCGAGATCGCGCGCGTTCGCGTGATGCGCGAGCAAGCCGAGCATGCCGGCGACCAGCTCGAGCGCGGCCCCGGCCTGCGGCCCACTCGCCGCGAGCTGTGCGAGCGGCTCGCCGTCGTGCTCGACCTGCCGGAGCGGCGCACCAGCCGCCTCGCTGCCCGCGAGCCGACGCCCGCGCGAATCGAAGATCGCGAGCTCGCACGCGAGCGCGCCTCGGGCCGCGGCGATCAACTCTTCGAGCTCGCCGGCGGGGACCAGACGAGCCAGCTCGATGGGTGCATCGAGCAGGCCTGCGCTCACCCGCCCATCTTACCGCATCCGCGTTGCCGCCGTTCGGGCCCTAATCCGGCGGAAGTACGAAGCGCGTCACGCCGACGTGCTCGGCCAGCGCCTCGCGAAACGCCGCCGCGTCGATGCCCAGCCGCGACGCGAGCTGGAGCTCGCGATCGAGGTGGTTCCAGGCCTCGCCGACCAGATCGAAGAACGTCGGCACGACGCCGTCGCCGTCCTTCGCGCACGCCTCGTGGATCGTGCGCGCCGGGTTGCCGAAGTGATCGCACTGCTCGATCGGCACGCGCTCGGGCAAGTCGCGCTTGTTGTACTGCACGACGATCGGCACCTTGTCGAGCGCGAACGCGGTGAGGTTCGCGACCAGGTTCTGCCACGCGGCGCGATTGGCCTGCCGCTGGTCCGGGCTCGAGTCGGCGACGAACACGACGCCGTCGGTACCGGCGAGCACGACCTTCCGCGTCGCCTCGTGCACCGGCTGGCCAGGAACCGTGTAGACCTTGATACGAAATGAAAATCCCGAGGAGCGGAAGAAGATCGGGAGGAGATCGAAGAACAGCGTGCGGTCGTCGCGCGTGTCGAGCGTCATCAGCCGGCCGCGGTTGAGCGCGTCGACCTTCGCGTGCAGCGCGCGCAGGTTGCTCGTCTTGCCCGACAGCGGCGGCCCGTAATAGACGAGCTTCAGCGTCAGCTGGCGCTCCGCGAAGTCGACCTGGGCCATCAGGCCAGCCTACCCCGCTCCGCACGACGAGAGATACAGGAAGCCGATGACGAGGACGGCGAACAAGGTCCCGATCAACACGCCGAGTAGCCCGATGATGCCGATGCGGCGCCGCTTGCGCCGCGCGCGCGCCTCCGGGATCAGCTGGTCGACCGCGGCCGAGCGTAGCCGCGCGAGCTGCGCCTCCGCGATCGGATCGCCCGCGCGTGCGCGATAGCGCGCGGCCGCCCACGCGTAACATCCGTGCTGCGCGACGAGCGCGACGAACGCCTCGTGGCGTGCGGTGTCGTCCCAGCGGTCCGCGAGGGGCTCCCACACCGCGCACACGGCCGGTGGGATCGCGCGATCGTCGGACATGGCGCGCGAGCTTGTCACAGGATCTGGCGGAACGGCACCGGCATCGCGATGAGCAGGAAGACGACGAGCATCGCGAAGGCGAGGATGCGGCGGCGCGGATCGAGCGGCGCGACGCCGACGGCGGGGTGGTATTCGCCCGACGAGCGGCGCATGAACGCGAGGAGCAGCGTCCACACGACGTACGGGATGAGCCCGTCCTTCGCGTAGTCGAGGGCGCCGACGACGTCGCGGCCGGCCCGCAGCGCGACGGCGAACATCGCGCCGGCGATCGCGAGGCCGGCGAACGGCAGCGCGACGTGGAGGCGCGCCGACCAGCGCTCGTGCGTGTCGCCGAGCGCGGCGCGCGCGACGTGACCGCCGTCGAGCTGGCCGATCGGCATCAGGTTGATCGACGTGACGAGCAAGCCGACCCACGCGGCGAACGCCATCGGATGCAGCTGGACGTCGACGCCGCCGCCCGGCAGCCAGCGCCCGAACACCGCGTACTTGAGCAGGGCGTACAGGATCGAGTTGCCTTCCTGGAACGTGTCGGGCGCCGGCGGCCCGACGTGCGAGAGCACGAGGCCGATCACGAGCAGCGGGATCGCGACGACGAGGCCCGCGATCGGCCCGGCCGCACCGACGTCGAAGAGCGCGGCGCGATCGTCGATCGGCTTGGCCATGCGGATCACGGCGCCGAGCGTGCCGAGCGTCGGCGGCGGCAGCGGGATGAAGTACGGCAGCGAGACATCGATGCCGCGGCGGCGCGCGACGATGTAGTGGCCGAGCTCGTGGCACAGCAGGATGCCCATCAGCGTGGCCGCGAAGATCGTCCCACCGACGAGCGTGGTCGTGCCGCAGCACGCGACGAACAGACCGCCGTGAACGAAGACCTGGCGGCGAGTCACCCGGACTAGCGTAGCAGGCCTCGGGCTTCGGGCCGCAGCGCAGAACGGCGCACGTTGTCTCCCGCCTGAGGCCCGAGGCCTGTCTTCTCACCTCGCCGAGGTCAGCTCGTCGCCCGAGATCTGGAGCACGCTCGGCGTGCGCGCGACCTCGCCCGTGAGATCGAGCGCGGCGGCACCGCACGCGCCGTCGTCGAGGCGCGCGCGGGCGAGCGCGCTGCGAAACGCGGCGCGCGGATCGGGCGAGCCGGCGGCGGCCGCGCGCGCGGCGGCGACGAGCGCGGCGGCGTCATAGGCTTCGGCGGCGACATCGCTGGGTGCGCGGCCGGTCGCGCGCTGGAACGCGGCGCCGAACGCGACCGCTTCGTCGCCGCCGGCGTCGCCCGCGAACGCGTCGACGACGAGCGCGCCTTGCACGGCGGAGCCGCCGCGCAGCGGCAGGCTGGGATTGCGCCAGCCCGCGCCGCCGACGAGCTGCACGACCTGCGGCATGCGGCCGCCGTGCTTGCGCGCGAGCATCGCCGGATCCGGGAAGTCGGTCGTGCGGAGCTCGACGTTGAAGTACGGCAGGAACGCGGCGACGAGCGCGGCGCGATCGTAGCGGTCGGGTACGTAGAGCAGCGAGAACGGGATGTCGGGCGAGAACGTCTGGAAGCCGTGCTTCGGATCGCGGCGCAGGTGCTCGGCGAGGCGCGGGTTGGTCGCCGGCACGAGCCCGAGGAACTGCTTGACGTCGGGCTCGAGATCGCCGCCGGTCGGATCGTACGTTCCCTGCGCGGTGACCGAGAGGCCGAGCCGGCCGGCCTCGGCGACGAACGCGGCGGCGGCCTCGGCGCCGACGTCATCGCGCGGCGCGAGCACGGCGACCGTCGGGAAGCTCTCGTCGGCGGCAAGCCGCGCGATCGCGCGGCCTTCGTCGGCGGGCGAGCCGACGAGCCGGAACACGCCGGCGTCGGGATCGGCGCCGTCGTCGGGCGCGAGCAACGCGATCGGCAGCTGGCGCAGCGCGGCCTCGCGCGCCGCGGCGATCGCCTCGCGCGTGCCGGCCGGGCCGAGCACGCCGATCGCGCCGCGCGCGAATGCGGTGTCGACCGCGGCGATCGCCGCGTCGGGCTCGCCGCGCGTGTCGAGGAACAGCCAGCTCGCGCCGTCGGGAGGCGCGAGCTCGATCGCGGCGCGCAATTCGGCGCCGACCGAGGCGAATCGTCCCGACAGCGGCAGCAGCACCGCGATCGTCGCCGGATCGACCGGCGGCGCCGCGACCTCGGCGGCGAGCCTGCCGAGCGCGTCGTGCACGCGCGGCTCGTCGTCGGCATTCGCGGCGCGCGCGAGATCCGCCCTCGCCTCCGCATCGTCGCCGCGATGATGCGCGAGCCGCGCCGCCCGTAGCGCGAGCGCCGCGGCCGGCGCACGGTCGCCGACCCGCGCCAGCGCCGCGGTGACCGCCGCTTCGTCCATCGCATCGGGATCGCCGATCGCGGCCTGTCCCGCCGGCGCGTGCTCCGCCGTCGCATGGGTCTCGTGGTCGAGCGGCATCGCTGACGTCGTCGAGCCGCACGCGCTGGCCAAAGCCCGAAGCCCGAAGCCCAAAGCCCAAAGCCATCTACTCATCGAGCAGCGACCGCACGCGATCGATCAGCCGCTTGCGCGGTTGCTCGCCGCCGGCCGTATCGCCCGTCGCGCGCGCGAGCTCCTCGATGAGCTCGCGCTGGCGCGCCGTCAGCTCGGTCGGCACCTCGACCTGTACGCGTACGAGATGATCGCCACGCGGCGCGTTCTTGCCCGCTGCCTGCGGGATGCCGCGCCCGCGGATGCGAAAGATCCGCCCCGGCTGCGTGCCCTCGGGCACGCGCATCTTGATCGGCCCGTCGAGCGTCGGCAGATCCACGATCGCGCCGAGCGCCGCTTGCGCGAACGTGATCGCGTGCTCGCTATGCACGTCGATGCCTTCGCGCCGGAACCGCGCGTGGTCGGCGACGCGCACGATCACGTGCAGATCGCCCGCCGGCGCCCCGGCCTTGCTCGGCTCGCCCTCGCCCTTCAGGAGCTTGACCGTCCCGTCCTTCGTGCCCGCCGCGAGCACGACGGTGTGCTCGCGTTTCGCGCCACCATCCTCCGGAACCTGGATCGCCTTCTCGCAGCCGAACGCCGCCTCCTCGAACGTCACCTCGAGCGTGTAGCGCAGGTCGCGTCCCTTCTGCTTGCCGCGCCGCCGCCGCACGATCTCGTTGAACATCTCGGTCGCCGCATCGACCACCGCGCCGAGCCCGCCCGAGCTCTCGTCGGCGTGGCCCCAGCGATCGTAACGCGCGCGCGCGTCGCGATCCGATAGCACCGCGTACGCCTCGTTGATCTCGCGAAACGCCTCGCCGCCGTCTTCCGGGCCGACGTCGGGGTGGTGCTTGCGCGCGAGCTCGCGAAACGCGCGCTTGACGTCGCCCTCGCTCGCCTCGCGCGTCACGCCGAGCACCACGTAGTAGTCGCGTTTGCGCTTCGCCATGATTACTCGCTCGGCTCGCCGGCGCCGCCGCCGCCGCCGGTATCGGCCGCCGCGTAGATCGCCTCGCCGATGCGCTGCGCCGCGACCTCGAGGCGCGCGACCGCATCTTCCACCGCCGTCAGATCGTCGAGCGTGATCGCGGCGCGGCAGTCCTCGAGCTCCTGCGCGAGCTGGTCGCGATCTTCGGGCACGAGCAGCTGGCCAAACTCCGCGATCGCCTTGTCCGACGAGTAGAACAGCCCCTCCGCCTTGTTGCGCGCCTCGGCGATGAGCCGGCGCACCGCGTCGTCATCCTGCATCTGTTCGCTCTCGGCGACGAGCGTCTCGATGTCCTGCTCGTTCAATCCGGTCGTCGGCGTCACGACGACCTTCTGCACGCGCTTCGTGCCGTGATCGATCGCGGACACGCTCAGCACGCCGTCGGCGTCGATGTCGAACGACACCTCGATCTTCGGCACCCCGCGCGGCGCCGGCGGAATGCCCGTGAGCTCGAAGTGCGCGAGCGACTTGTTGTCGGCCGCCATCTCGCGTTCGCCCTGCAGCACGTGCACGTTCACGAACGGCTGGTTGTCGATGGTCGTCGAGAAGATCTCCGTGGCCCGCGCGGGCAACGACGTGTTGCGCCCGATGAGCCGCGTGAACACACCGCCTGCGGTCTCGACGCCGACCGACAGCGGCGTGACGTCGAGCAGCAGCACCTCTTGCACCTCACCGGTGAGCACGCCGGCCTGCACCGCGGCGCCGACCGCGACGACCTCGTCGGGATTGACGCGCCGGCTCGCGTCGCGGCCGAACAGCTCGGCCACGACCGCATGGATGCGCGGCATGCGCGTCTGGCCGCCGACGAGGATCACGACGTCGATGTCGCGCGGCGTCAGCCCGGCGTCGGCGAGCGCGCGTTTGCACGGCACGAGCGACCCTTGCACGAGCGGCTCGACGAGCGTCTCGAGCTCGCCGCGGCCGAGCTGCAGGATCAGGTGCCGCGGCTGGCCGTCGGGCCCCGCCGACAAGAACGGCAGGTTGATGTCGAACGTCAGTGCGCTCGACAGCTCGATCTTTGCCCTCTCGGCGGTCTCCTTGAGCCGCTGCAGCGCCATGCGATCGCCGCGCACGTCGAGGCCGTCGTTCTGCTCGGCGAACATCTTGATCATGTGCTCGACGATCGCGTTGTCGAAGTCCTCGCCGCCGAGGAACGTGTCGCCGGAGGTGCTCCGCACGCGAAACACGCCCTCCGACAGCTCCAGGATCGAGATATCGAACGTGCCACCGCCGAGGTCGTACACCGCGACGCGCGCCGCGCCCTGGGTCTCCACGCCGTACGCGAGCGCCGCGGCCGTTGGCTCGTTCACGATGCGCAGCACGTTGAGCCCGGCGATCCGCCCGGCGTCCTTCGTCGCCTGGCGCTGCGCGTCGTCGAAATACGCGGGCACCGTGATCACCGCCTCGGTCACGGTCTCGCCGATCCAGTCCTCGGCGGTCTGGCGCATCTTACCGAGCACGATCGCCGACACTTCCGGAGGCGAGTAATCGCGGCCGCGCACGCGCACGTGGGCATCGCCGTTCGGCGCCGCGACGACCTCGTACGGGCACGTGAGCAAGTGCCGCTGCACCTCGGCGTCCTCGTACTTGCGGCCCATCAGCCGCTTGACCGCGAAGATCGTGTTCTCGCCGTTCGTCATCGCCTGGCGGCGCGCGGCCTGGCCGACCAGCCGCTCGCCGTTCGACGCGAACCCGACCACCGAAGGTGTGGTGCGCGTGCCTTCCGAGTTCGCGATCACGACCGGCTGATCGCCGTCCATCACCGCGACGCACGAGTTCGTCGTCCCCAGATCGATTCCGACGACTCGGCTCACTACGCGAGCCTCATTCCGCGGCGGCCTTGGCCTTCGCGACGACGACGAGCGCGGGCCTGAGCAGGCGATCGCCGGCGCGATAGCCGCGCTGGAGCACCTGAATCACCGTGCCCGGCGGCTGATCGCTATCGATCTGCGAGATCGCCTCGTGCAGGTTCGGATCGAACGCCTGGCCGAGCGCGTCGACCGCCGTGATGTCGAGCCGCTCGAACGCGGTCTGGAACTGGCGCAGCACGAGCTGGACGCCCTCGACGATCGGCTTGGTCGCCGGATCGGTGCCGGCATGCTCGACCGCGCGCTCGAGGTTGTCGACGACCGGCAGCATCTCCTTGAGCACCTTGTTCTTGGTGTCGAGACGCGCCTCGTCGACCTCGCGCTTGCCGCGCTTGCGCAGGTTCTCGAGGTCGGCCGCCGCGCGCAGGTAGCGGTCCCAGTTGTCCTTCTTGTCTTTCTCGACCGCGGCCAGCTTGTGCTCGAGGACGGCCACCGGGTCGGCGGCCGCCTCGGCCGGCGCGTCCGGCGGCTCGACCTCCACGGGAATCACGCCCGATTCGCCGGCGTCGGCGTCGGGTTTCTCGTCCGAGGAAGGCTCTCCGCTCATTGCCCGCAAATTAACATCAGGACTTGCCGTGTGCGAGATCGGCAAGCAGCTGGCTGACCGTATCAGCGGTGAAATCGACGACCGACATCACCTTCGAGTAGTTCATGCGCATCGGGCCGATCACGGCGAGCGCGCCGATCGGCT
This sequence comes from Kofleriaceae bacterium, assembly GCA_036490935.1. Lineage (GTDB taxonomy): Bacteria > Myxococcota_A > Polyangia > Haliangiales > Haliangiaceae > JABFXX01. Next base: position 56,696 of record DASXCY010000148.1, read on the forward strand.
GCTCCTCGGGACCGTACGACATCGCGACGATCGAGCTCGACGACAGCGCCTGGAGCGCGGTCTCGGCCCCGAGAAAGACCTGGATGCCCTCGGCCGTGCGCGTGCGGTCGATCAGGCGCACCAGCGTCTCCTTGTCCTCGAGCGCGCGCAGCAGCTCGCGGATGCGCTCGGGCTGGTCGTCGACGAGGTTGGCCTGGCCGGCGATCACGACGTCGGCGGCCCGCTCGGGCGCCGACACGAACACCGCGTGGCCGAGCCGCAGCGCGACCGCGACGGCCTCGTCGTAGCGGTTCTTGTCCTCGCCGAGCTCGCGGATGACGCGATCGCGCACCTCCTCGAGCGTCATGCCCGCGAGCAGCTCGTTCAGGTAGTTGTGGATGCGCTCGAGCCGGCTGGCCTCGATGTCGTCGACGACGAGCCGGTTCTCGATCCGCCCGTCGGTGGTGACGAGCACCGCGATCAGCTTGCCGTCGCGCAGCGGCACGAACTCGATGCGCTCGAGACGCTGCGCGCCCGGATCGGGCGCGATCACGACCGCCGCGTGATGCGTGAGATCCGACAGCAACCGCGAAGCGCGCTGCACGACCTCGTCGGGAGACGGCGCGATCACGCGCTCGCGGATCTCGTCCTTCTCGCGCGGCGTCAGGCCGCGGACCTTGAGCAAGCTGTCGATGAAGAAGCGCAGGCCCGTCGCGGTCGGCACGCGGCCGGCCGACGTGTGGCGCTGCTCGAGCAGGCCGAGCTCCTCGAGATCCGCCATCACGTTGCGCACGGTCGCCGGCGACAGCCCGAGATCGTGACGGCGCGTGACCGTGCGCGAACCTACCGCGTCACCGCCGGTCAGGTACTCGGTGACCACGGCGTGGAGGATCTTCTGGGCGCGGCGGGACAGCTCGCTCGGCATGGCGGCAGCTCGTTCACTCTACAATGATGCGACGATCCGCGCCGCGATCCGATCGGCCATCAGAAAGCCGCGCAGAGTCGGGCAGATCCGGCCGGCGCGGCGCTCGGCGAGCCCTTGCGCGACGAGCCACGCCGCGATCGATGCCTCCAATTCGGCCTCGGCGACGCCGTCGCTGGTGCGCAGGCCGAGCCAGGCGCGATCGGCGGCCATCTCGCGCGCCGCGATGTGCGTGACCTCGGCGGGCTGGCCGGCGACGTAATCGGCGGTACGGCGCGGGTTGGTCGCCCGCTCCGCCGAGCCGTCGGGCGCGAGCCACAGCGACGCCGCCGACGCGCCGAGGCCGAGGTACGGCTCGCCGCGCCAGTACAGCGAGTTGTGCACGGCGCGCGCGCCGGGCCGCGCGTAGCTCGAGATCTCGTAGTGCTCGTAGCCGCGCGCGACGAGCGCGTCGTGGGTCGCGCCGTAGAGGTGCGCGAGCGTGTCCTCGTCGAGCGGCACGAGCCGGCCGTCGCGCACGCGCGCGCCGAACGCGGTGCGCTCCTCGATCGTCAGCTCGTAGATCGACAGGTGCGCGACGTCGGGCGGCGCGGGCACGGCGCACGGTCCGCCCGGTACGCCGAGGATGAAATCGGCGGAGACGTCGAGGCCCGACGCGCGCGCGGCGTCGATCGCGGCACCGCCGTCGCCGAACCGGTGGTCGCGGCC
>DASXCY010000149.1:0-2388 GCA_036490935.1 Kofleriaceae bacterium
CGCGCGCGCGATCGCGAGCTGCTGCTGCTGGCCGCCCGAGAGCGCGCCCGCCTGCCGCGCACGGAACTCGTGCACGATCGGGAAGAGCTCGTGGACGTCGTCGAAGCTCGTGCGCTCGCGCGCCGCGGCAAGGCCGAGGCGCAGGTTCTCCTCCACGGTCAGCTCGGCGAAGATGCGGCGGCCCTCCGGCACGAGCGCGACGCCGGCGCGCGCGACGTCCTCGGGGCGGCGGCCGAGCAGCTCGCTGTCGCCGAGGCGCACACTGCCGGTCGCGGGCGCGAGCCCCATGACTGCGTGCAGGGTCGAGCTCTTGCCCGCGCCGTTCGGGCCGACGAGCCCGACGATCTCGCCCGGTGCGACGGTGAGCGAGAGACCGCGCACGGCGTGCACGCCGCCGTAGCGGACGTCGAGGTTGTCGATCGTGAGCGTCATTCCTCGGGCACCGGCGATTCGCCGAGATAGGCCGCGGCGACATCGAGGTTCGCGCGGATCTCAGTCGGCGTGCCTTCCGCGAGCACGGTGCCCTGGTCGAGCACCTGGATGCGGTCGCACGTCTCCATGATCAGCGCCATGTTGTGGTCGATCAGCAGCACGCCCGCGCCGTGCTCGGCAGCGATCGAGCGGACGAGCGCCGCGAAGTCGGGTGTCTCCGGCTCGGGCAGGCCGGCAGCCGGCTCGTCGAGGAGCACGAAGCGCGGCTCGGTCGCGAGCGCGCGGGCGACGCCGAGCCGCCGCTCGTCGCCGTGCGCGAGCGCCGCCGCCGGCGCTTCCGCGTAACGGTCGAGGCCGAGCCGCATGAGCAGTGCGTCCGCGCGCCGCATCGCCTCGCGGCCGTTCGCCCCCACGCCGAGCGCCGAGACCTCCACGTTCTCGCGCACGGTGAGCCCGCGAAACGCGTGCGCGTGCTGAAAGGTGCGCGCGAGCCCCTTGCGTCCACGGCGATGCGGCGACCAGCCCGTCACGTCCTGGCCCGCGAGCTCGACGCGGCCGTCGTCCGGATGGTCGAAGCCGGAGAGCACGTTGACGAGCGTCGACTTGCCGGCGCCGTTCGGCCCGATCAGGCCGACGACCTCACCGCGCCCGAGCTCGAGCGTGACGCTGCGTAGCGCCTGCACGCCGTCGAAGGAGCGTGAGACAGAGGAGGCCCGGAGTGTCTCTCCGGGCCTCCTCTCGGACTCGATTGGAGTCGCAACCGCCAACTAGATCTTCGCGACGACCTTCGCGACGATCGTGCCGACGACTCTCGCCTTGTTGTTCTGGATGCGGATGACGCGGTACTGCCGCCCGAACACGGTGTGCAGCTTCGCGGAGAAGCTGACCTTGCCCGAGAGGGTCGGGACGCCCTTGAAGCTCTGCATGATCGCAGCGAGCGTCGCGCCGTTCGTCGAGCCGTGTGCGCGGCGGATCGCCGTGGCGACGCCGTCGATCGCGGCCGGGCCCGTGATGAAGCCACCCGTGCCCGCGTGCACCTGCTTCGCCAGCTTGTTCACGGCGGGGTTCGGGTCATCGCCGAACACCGATGCGAACGTGACGAACCAGTAGTTCGTCACCTGCGGGCTCTTCGGCAGCCAGTACGTCCCGTCGCCGGCCCACGAGTTCAGGACGGGCGTGTCGTTGCCCGCGCTGCGCATGCCGGAGATGAGCGTCGAGAGCGCGCCGAACGCGCCGGCGGTCGACGTCACGACGACGTCGGCCTTGACGTTGTTCAAGCGGCTGATCGTGTTGTTCACGTCGTGCCCGCCGAGCGAGTGGTACGTCTCCTGGTCGACGATCTTCCCGCCGAGCTGCTGGAAGCGCACCTTGAACGCCTGGACGACGTTCTTGAAGTACACGATCACGCCGTCGGTCGCGAGGGCCGCGCTGTGCCAGCCATGCCCCCACGCGTACTGCGCCATCGCCGAGCCTTCGTCCTGCGCGACGTTGCCGAAGCTGAACGCGAGCTTGCCCTTCGCGCCGAACCGCTTCGGGCCCATCTGGTCGGTGCCGATGCACGGCGCGACCGCGAGGATGCCGCGGTTGATCGCCTCCTGGATCACGGGCGCGCCGAGATCCACGTCGCACGTCGTGAAGATCACGTTCGCACCGCCGCCGATCAGCTTCAGCGCGCACGCCTTCGCGATGTTCGGGACGTTGCCCTGCGTGTCGCAGGTCTTGATCACGAGCGGCCGGCCGTCTACGCCGCCTTTCGCGTTGATCTGCTTCACCCGAATCTGCGCCGCAGCGAGCGCCGGGTTGTCGAACGGCGCCATCGCGCCCTTGCTGTCGAACGCCCAGCCGATCGTGATCGGCGATGCCTTGTGCACCGTCGTCCGAGCGGCCGCGGTCGCAGCGAGCGCGACGAGCGCGACCGCGGCGACCACAAGGAAGAGCCCCGTGCGGGTGCTCCTT
>DASXCY010000150.1:0-29138 GCA_036490935.1 Kofleriaceae bacterium
ACTCGGGCCCGGCGGCGTGCTCGAACACGTGCTCGACGAGGATCACCGCGCCGTCGACGATGATCCCGAAGTCGACCGCGCCCATCGACAGCAAGTTCGCGCTCATCCCGCGCACGTGCAGGTAGATGAACGACGCCGCGAGCGACAGCGGGATCACGAGCGCGACGACGAGCGACGCGCGCACCGACAGCAGGAACAGGAACAGCACGACCGTGACGAGCAACGCGCCCTCGGCGAGGTTGTGGAACACGGTCTCGAGCGTGGTGTCGACAAGATCGGTGCGATCGTAGAATGGCTTGATCGTGACGTCGGAGACGTCGGCGCCGCGCTCGTGGTGGCGCGGCAGCGCGTGCGCCTGGATGTCGGCGACCTTCGCGCGAATCCCCTCGAGCACCTTCGACGGGTTCTCGCCTTTGCGCATGAGCACGATGCCCTGCACCGTGTCCATGTTGTTCTGGCGGCTGACCACGCCCTGGCGCGGCGCGTAGCTCGGCACCACGTTCGCCACGTCCTTGAGCGCGACCGGCACCTGGTTGTGGAAGCCGACGCGCACCTCGCCGAGATCGTCGATCAGCTCGTCCTCGGTCTTCTGGTGCGGCGCGCCGGGCTTGACGTCGTCGTCGTCCTTGCAGCGGATCTCGCCGTCGGCCTGGAACGTGCCGAGCGATTGAATGACGAAGCCTTGCTCGCCGCGCTCGACGAGCCCGCCGCTCGCGTTATCCGACGCCTTGGACAGCGCCTGGAACACGTCGTCGAGCACGACCCCCAGCGCGGCCATCTTCGCGGGGTGCGGCTCGACGTGCACCTCCTTGACCAGCCCGCCGTACGAGGTGACGTCGGCGACACCGGGCACGCGCAGGATCGCGGGCCGCACCACCCAGTCCTGGAGCAGCCGCAGCTTCAGCGGATCGCACGTCTCGCTCTCGAGCGTGTAGCGATAGACCTCGCCGATCGGCGTCGCGAGCGGGCCGAGGCCGGAATCGGCGTCCTTGGGCAGGTTCGCGTCGCCGAGACGCTCGAACATCTGCTGGCGCGCGTCGAGCACGTCGACGCCGTCCTCGAACGTCATCGTCACGACCGAGAGACCGAACAGCGAGATCGAGCGCTGATGGATCGTGCCGGGCACGCCGTTCAGCACGCGCTCGAGCGGGATCGAGATCCGGCGCTCGACCTCCTCGGCGGGCTGGCCGGGATACAGCGTGATCACTTGAACGGAAGTGTCGGTCGGATCGGGAAATGCCTCGATCGTGAGATCGCTATACGCGGAATACCCCATTACCGCGATCGCGAGTGCGAGACCGAATACCGGCAAGCGGGCGCGTAGGGACTGCGTGAGTAGCGCGTCGAGCATCGAACGTGCGCCGACCATGTAGCGCTCGCCGATTACCGCCCTCCATTAGCCACTCGTTAAGAGCAGTAGTCGCGCAAGGAGTGCGTGTAGCAATTCGCCCACGCGAGGTACACCGCCACGTTCGTGTGGGTCATTCCGCCGTCGCGCGCGGCATCTCGCCTCGCACGCCGTCACCGCCGCGGCGATTCCGGAACCACGTGCGTACCTTGCCGGCCCAGTAGTAGCTGACCGGCAACACGATCAGCGTCAGCAGCGACGACGAGATCGTGCCGCCGACCACGACCACCGCGATCGGCCGCTGGGTCTCGCTACCGATCGCGTGCGACATCGCCGCCGGCAACAGGCCGAGCGCGGCGAGCAGCCCGGTCATCAGCACGGCGCGCAGTCGCTCGCGCGCGCCTTCGAGCGTCGCCGTCCACAGATCCTCGCCGCGATCGAGGCGCGCGCGGATCGCCGACAGCACGAGCACGCCGTTCAACACGGCCTGACCGAGCAGCGCGATGAACCCGACCGCCGCGGACACCGAGAGCGTCATGCCGACGAACGAGAGCCCGAGCAGGCCGCCGAGCAGCGCGACCGGCAGGTTGAGCAGGATGATCGTCGCGTCCCACACCGTGCCGAACGCGGAGAACAGCAGCAAGAACGTGAGCAGGAGCGAGAGCGGCAGGACGAGCTCCAGCCGGTTCATCGCGCGTTGCTGGTTCTCGAACTCGCCGCCCCACCAGATCGTGTAGCCCACCGGCATCTTGACGTTCGCCGAGACCTTTGCCTGCGCCTCCGCCACGAACGAGCCGAGATCGCGGTCGCGGACGTTCATGCGCACGCCGATGTAGCGCTTGCCGCTCTCGCGCGTGATCACGGCGCGGCTCGAGCCGACGTCGACGTCGGCGAGCGCCTGGATCGGCACGAGCGCGCCGTCCTTCATCGGCATCCTCAGATTCCGGATCGCCTCGACCGAGTGGCGCGCGGCGAGCGGCAGGCGCACCGTCACGTCGAAACGCTTCTCCGACTCCCACAGCTGCGACGCGGTGTGACCCGACAGCGCGGTCTCGAGGAAGTCCTGGACGTCGCCGAGGTCGAGGTTCCAGCGGGCGAGCGCGTCGCGCTTCGGCGTCACCGAGATCGACGGCTGGTCGGCCGCGCGCACGATGCCGAGATCGGCGACGCCCGGCACCGGCTGGATCTGATCCTCGACCTGGTTCGCGAGCTTTTGCAGCTCCTCGAGATCGTCGCCGTAGATCTTCACGGCGATCTGGCCGAACTGGCCGCTGATGTTCTCGGCGACGTTGTCGCGGATGGGCTGACTGAAGTTGTACTCGAGGCCGGGGATGGCCTTGAGGTTCTTGTCCATGACCGCGCTGATGTCGTCGAGCGTGTGGATCTCCGGGCGCCACTCGGCCATCGGCTTGAGCTTGACGAACACCTCGAAGTTGCTCGGCAGCGTCGGATCGGTGCCGTCTTCGGGGCGGCCGAGCTGGGTCTGCAGCTCGGTGACTTCGGGCAGATCCTTGCGCATGAGCGCGAGGATTTTCGGCGTCAGCTTGCGCCCTTCGCTCAGCGAGATCGGAGCGGGGAGCGTGAACGTCACGTAGAGCGAGCCCTCGTTGAGCGCCGGCAAGAACTCGCTGCCGAGCCGCGGCGCGAGCTCGCCGCCGGCGAACACCAGCGCGAGCGCCATGACCAGCACCGGCGCCGGGTTGCGCATCGCCCGCAGCAGCAGCGGGTCATAGGCCTTGCGCGCCCAGCGCAGCACCGGGGACTCCTTCACCTTCTTGTGCCGGCGGAGCGCGAAGAAGCACAGGACGGGGACGAGGGTGAAGCTGACGAGCATCGCGCCGAGCAGCGCGCTCACCACGGTGTGTGCCATGGGCGCGAAGATGCGGCCCTCGACGCGCTGGAGCGCGAAGATCGGCAAGTACGCCGCGACGATGATGAGCAGCGAGAACAGCGTCGGCCGCGCGACCTCGCGAGCGGCGCGATGGATCGCGTCGATACGCTGCGGCGGCGTCATGTTCTGGTATTCGTCGCCCGCGACGTGCCCGAACACGTGCTCGACGAGGATGACCGCGCCGTCGACGATGATCCCGAAATCCACCGCGCCCATCGACAGGAGGTTCGCGCTCATCCCGCGCGCGTGCAGATAGATGAACGACGCCGCGAGCGACAGCGGGATCACGATCGTGACGACCGCCGACGCGCGCAGCGATAGCAGGAACACGAACAGCACCAGGCTGACGAGCAGCGCGCCCTCGCCGAGGTTGTGGAACACGGTGTCGAGCGTGGTGTCGACGAGATCGGTGCGATCGTAGAACGGGTTGATGCGGATCTGCGGCGCCTGCGCGCGCAGCAGCGCGGGCCCGCCGTCCGCGTGCACCGCGATCTGATCGCCGTCGGCGGTCGCGGTGAGCAGCACCGTCTTGCCGCCGGCCGTGCAGCGCGCGGCGCTCAGCGAGCCGATCGGCGCCGGCGTCACGTCGGCGCATGTCCCGGGATAGCTGCCGACCGGATGCTTGATCTGCGCGCCGAGCTCGTCGGAGACCTCGAGGTCGACCGCGGTGGTCGCGCCGGCCGCCGCGAACGTCCAGGTCGGAATGCCGTCGGGCAGCGAATGCGCCTGCAGCTCGGCGAGCTGGCGGCGCAGCGCCGCGAGCACGACCGACGGGTTCTCGCCGCGCCGCATCAGGACGATGCCTTCGACCGTGTCCGCGTTGCCGTTGCGCGTCACCACGCCCTGCCGCGGCTGGTAGCCCACGGTCACGCTCGCCACGTCGCTCACCTTCACCGGCACGCCGCCGTGGAATCCGACGCGCACCTTGCCGATGTCCTCGAGCGCCTTGAACGTGCCGAGCGAGCGGATCACGAACACCTCGGAGCCGCGTTCGATCCATCCGCCCGACGCGTTGTGCGACGCCTTCGACAGCGCCTGGAAGATGTCGTCGAGCACGACGCCGTGCGCCGCCATCTTCGTCGGATCGGGCTCGACGTGGATCTCCTTGACGAGGCCGCCGTACGAGACGACGTCGGCGACGCCGGGCACGCGCCGGATGGCGGGGACCACGACCCAGTCCTGGACCGTGCGCAGTGTCATCGGATCTTCGCCCGGTCCCTCGAGCGTGTAGCGATAGATCTCGCCGATCGGCGTGTAGAGCGGCCCGAGATCTGGCTCGACGCCCTGCGGCAGGTCGGCGTCGGGCAGCCGCTCCATCACCTGCTGGCGCACGATCAACGGATCCGCGCCGTCGTCGTAGGTCAGCGTGACCATCGACAGCCCGAACAGCGAGATCGAGCGCAGCCGATACAGGTGCGGCACGCCGTTGAGCGCGCGCTCGAGGGGGATCGAGACGCGGCGCTCGACCTCCTCGGAAGGCTGGCCCGGATAGATCGTGATGATCTGGACCTGCGTGTCGGTCGGATCCGGGAACGCCTCGATCGTCAGGTTCGAGTACGAGTAATAGCCGGCGGCGGCGACGAACACCGCCATGATGAACACGAGCAGCCGCGTGCGCAGCGAGCTCTTGATGAGGCCGTCGATCATGGGCCGTGGTCGCTCGCGCTAGTTGTCCAGCTGGATCTGGTTATCGAGGAGGATGGCGCCCTGCACGACGACGTCGTCGCCGACGTTGACGCCGTCGAGCACCGGAATCATGCCGCCGCTCACCGCGCCGGCAACGACGTTGCGCCGCTTGAGCTCGCCCTTCGCGGTCTTGATGTAGACGTAGCTCGTCGCGCCGTCCGACATCACGGCCGACGCGGGGAGCGAGACCTTCGCGGTGTTCGGATCGAAGAACCGGATCTGGGCGTACGCGTTGGGGCGCAGCGAGCCGTCGGGGTTCGCGAGCCGCACGCGCACGGGCACCGTGTGGCGCTCGGGATCGACGACGCCGGCGACCTGATCGACCGACGCGGAAAACTCGGCCGAGCCGACCGTGACCTTCGCCTTGGCGCCCGATGCGAGCGTGCCGACATCGTTCTCGAACAGATCGGCGACGACCCACACGTCGCTGAGATCGGCGATCGCCATCAGCGAGCCCGCGCTGGCGTCGACGCTCTGGCCCACCGCGACCGACTTTTCGACGACCACACCTTCGCGCGGCGCCATCACCGTGAACGAGGCCGCGCCCGCACCCGCGACGTTGAGCGACGCGAGCTTCTGCGCGGCCAGCCGGACCGCGAGCTCGGCCTCCGAGAGCTCCTGCTGCGCGGTGATCAGCTCTTTGCCGGGCAACGAGCCCGACGTGACCAGATCCTTGACGCGGTTGTAGTTGGCCTGCGCGGTCCCGCGCTCGACGGTGGCCTTCTCTTCATCGGCCCGCAGCTCGGCGAGGTTCGGGCTCGACACGGTGAACAGCGGCGCGCCCTTCGCGACGTGCTGGCCGCGCTCGACCATCACCGCGGTGACGCGACCCGACAGCGGCGAGCCCAGCCGCGACGTGCTGGCCTCGTCGAACGTGATGCGCGCCGGAACCGGATCGGTCCAGTGCGGCTCGGCGACCGCGGCCTTCGCGACCTTGACGACGTTCCACATCGGCGCGTTGGCCTCGAGCGTCACGCCGTCCGAGCCGACCGTCATGCCGGGTGCAGCCGGCTCGGGCTCCGGCGCGGGCCGGTGGTAGTGGCGCGCGAGCAGGATCGCGATCCCGCCGATCGCGATCGCGCCGACGATCGCCGGGACGCGCAGCGTGCGTCCGGACGGTGCCGCGCCGGTCGAGGCAGAGGTGTCGTTGCTCATCGGGTCCTTCCGCCGGCCGTGCGGGCCACATCGTCGTCGAAGCCGAGCGCCTGGCGGAGCTGGGCGCGCACGTTGAACAGATCGTAACGGGTGTCGAGCACCTCGAGCAGGAGATCGCGATGCTGGCGCTCGGCCAGCAGCAGATCGGCGAGGCGCGCCTGGCCGAGGTCGAACGCCGTGCGCGTCTGATCGACGATCTGCGTCGACTTCGGCACTTCCTCGACCTCGAGCTTGTGGAGCGTCTTCTCGAGCGTGTCGCGCTGGGCGAGCAGCGCATCGACGGTGCCGAGCGCTTGCGCGATGTCGGCGCGATCCTGCGCCTCGACCGCGTGGGCATTCGCGCGGGCGGCCGCCGCGTCGTGGTTGCCGCGGTCGAATAGCGGCAGCGGCAACGCGAGCGAGAAGATGAGCTGCTCGTGCTGGTTGCCGGCAATCGTGAGGTTATCGAGCAGGTAGGCCGCGCCGATCGTCGGATCCGGGATCTTGCGGCGGTCGGCGAGCGTCGCGTCCCAGCCGAGCGCCTGCGCTTCGAGCCGGCTCGCCGCGCGCACCGGGCGGTTCGCGATCGCCTGGTCGGGCGCGGGCAGCTGCTCGGGGAGCGGCGCGGCGGCGTCGAGCGACCTCGCATCGAGGCCGGCGGCCGAGCACCGCGCGTACAGGGTCGCGCTGCACGTCGCGAGCGCGCTCTGCAGCTCGGCCTCGGCGCGCCCGAGCTGGAGCTCGAGCTCCTCGGTGTCGAGCTCGATGCGGGCGTACTCGGATTCGGACAGGTCCTTGCGATCGAGGCGCGCCTTCTCGAGCTGTTCGACCTGCTTGGCCGCGCTGACGTTGGCCGCGACGACGTCGCGCTTGGCGGCGTCGTACGCGAGCCGGCCGAGCGCGGCGGTGGCATCGCCGAGCCGCGCGCCGAGCGCGCCGACCGCGGTCTCCCCGGCCTCGCGCGTGCGCAGATCCGCGGCGGTCTGGCGCGGTCCGCGCTTGCCGAGCTCGACGAGCTCGCCGACGCCGATCTGGTAGTTCGTGGTCTGCGACAGCGACAACATCATCGGCGTGCTCGGGGTGGTCGCGCCGAGCACGAAGCCGCCCGCGCTGGCCTGGAGCTGCGGGTTCGGCAGCACGTGCGTCTGATCGCCGGTGGCCTCCGCCGCCACGAGCCGATCGCGCGCCGATTCGATCACCGGATCGCGGTCGCTCAGCCAGCTCGCGAGCTGACCGGGATTCGCCAGCAGCGTGCGGACCGGCGGCGCGTCGTCCGCATGGGCCGAGGCACTACCCAGCAGCGCGGATGCGAGCACGACGACGGTTCTCATGAAACGAACAACCGACTGTGTTCTTCGCGCGTTCGGCGGCGCAATGAAGAAAACATGAAATAGCCCGGGTTCCCCCACCCAGGTGTCCGAATATAGGACGCTTCGCAGTCGGTGTCAGACGGCTTTGCGACGGTCGCAGCGTGCAGACCGAGCTCGCGACCCCTTCCGCCCCACGGGCCTTATCGAACGGCTTCGGTAACATCTTCATCGGCATCGCCGGGATGATCGGCGCGGGCAAATCGACCCTCGCCGCCGCGCTCGGCCAGCACCTCGGCATCGACGTCTATTACGAGCCGGTCGCCGACAACGAGTACCTCGCAGACTTCTATCGCGACACCGCACGCTATTCGTTCGCGATGCAGGTGTACCTGTTGAACCGCCGATTCCAGCAGCACCAGGAGATCATCTGGCGCGGCCGCTCGGCCGTCCAGGATCGGACGATCTACGAGGATTCGATCTTCGCGAAGATGCTCGCGACGAGCGGCCTCATGGACGAGCGCGACTACCGCACATACATCGAGCTGTTCCGCAACATGAGCAACTTCATGTGCAAGCCGAGCGTGATCGTGTTCCTCGACGTGTCGCCGGAGGCGAGCGCCGACCGCATCCGCCAGCGCAGCCGCGACGTCGAGGGCGCCATCCAGCTCGACTACTTGAAGGCGCTGTACGACGGCTACCAGGAGTTCGTCGCGACGATCTCGAAGACGATTCCGGTGATCCGCGTCGACTACGAGCGGTTCGCCACCGCCGAGGCGATGGCGCGCGTGATCCAGCGCGAATATCTCGACGCGAGCTTCCTGCGCCACGTCACGCGCTTCGATCCGGCGCGGTAACATCGGCGCGTGATGCGCGCGTCGCCGCAGCTCCGTGCCGGTGCGATCGCCGCAGCGATCGCGTTCGCCGCGCTCGACGGCTGCCCGATCGAGAGCGTGCGGGGCTGGCGAGGCGCGGTGTGGGTCGAGCAGCACTGGCGGGTGTCGCAGTGGTGGGCGATCTACCAGCAGCCCGGCGGCACGCACGATCGGCTGTGGATCGACGGCGAGACGCCCGACGGCACGTGGCACCTCGTGTTTCGCGCCGGCGATCCCGAGCACGCCGAGGATGCCGAGCTGCTCGACTCGGCGCGCGTGTGGGGCGCGTACACGCCGGCCGGCGGCACGCCGCCGCAGTACGGTCCGTTTTGCGCGTGGATCAGCGACCGCGTGCTCGCCGATCACCGCGACTTCGTGCGCGCGCGCGTGCGGCTCGAGCGCATCGAGCTCGAGCGCGGCGAGCTGCAGCCGAGCGGGCAGTTCGAGTACGTCCGCATGCGAGGCCGGCGATGATCTGGAAGCGCTGGGTCGCGCTGTGGGACCACCGCGAGCCGCCGGCGCAGCTCGCGCTCGTGCGGATCGGCGTGGGCGCGGTCGCGTGCGCGGATCTCGTGTACGCGCGCCTCGCCGGGCTCGCCGGCGTGCTGTGGGCGCCCGCGCCGGCCGGCTACGCGACCGGCTATCAGCCGTGGTTCGGGCTCGACGGCCAGGCGTGGTGGCTGATCGCGGCGATCGCGGCGGCGGCGATCGCGCTCGGTGCGGGCACGCGGGTCGCGTGCCTCGTGTACGTGGCCGCGTCGCTGCAGCTGTCGCGGCTCGCGCCGGCGTCGGAGAGCGCGCTCGACGTCCTGTATCGGATGGTGCCGCTCGTGCTCGCGTGCTCGCGCTGCAACGCGCGCTGGTCGATCGACGCCGCGATCGCGCGCGCGCTCGGCCGGCCGCGGGCCGCCGAGGTGCCGGCGTGGCCGCGCTACCTGCTGCTCGTCCAGCTCGTGTGGATCTATTTCTCCGCCGGCATCAACAAGTCGGGCGCCGAGTGGGGGCCGTTCGGCGGCTTCACGGCGCTCGCCGACGCCGCGGTCGATCCGCACGCCGCGCGGTTCGCGGCCGGCTGGGTGCAGACGCTGCTGCCGCTGACGCGCGTCGCGACCGCGCTCGCGATCGCGTTCGAGCTCGCCGCGCCGCTGTATCTCGTCGCGCTGTATCGGCGCTGGCGGGTGCGCTGGGTGTGGTTCGGGCTCGGCGTCGCGTTCGAGGTCGGTCTCGCGCTCGTGCTTCGCCTCGGCGACTTTCCGTTCGGGATGCTCGCGCTGTATCCAGCGCTGCTGGTGCCGGCGGACCTTCAGCGCTTGAACACGGCCGAGCCGGCGAAGCGCGCCTCGTCGCCGAGCTGATCGGCGATGCGCAGGAGCTGGTTGTACTTCGCGACGCGATCGCTGCGCGATGCCGAGCCGGTCTTGATCTGGCCGGCGCAGGTCGCGACCGCGAGATCGGCGATGAACGCGTCCTCGGTCTCGCCCGAGCGGTGCGAGATGATCGCGGTGTAGCCCGCGTGCTGCGCGGTGCGCACGCAGTCGAGCGTCTCGCTCACCGAGCCGACCTGGTTGAGCTTGACGAGGATCGAGTTCGCGGTCCCGGTCTCGAGGCCGCGCTTGAGGCGCGGCACCTGGGTGACGAACAGATCGTCGCCGACGATCTGCACCTTGCCGTCGAGGCGCTCGGTCAGCGCCTTCCAGCCGCCCCAGTCGTCCTCGGCGAGGCCGTCCTCGATCGACACGATCGGATACTTCTCGACCCAGCCGGCATACATGTCGATCAGGTCGCTCGCCTTCTTGGCCTTCGCCGCGTACGTGTACGTGCTCTTCTTCTTGTCGTAGAGCTCGCTCGCCGCGACGTCGAGCGCGAGATAGATCTGCTTGCCCGCCTCGTAGCCGGCCTTGCCGATCGCCTCGAGGATGATCGACATCGCATCGTCGGCCGAGTCGAGGCTCGGCGCGAAGCCGCCCTCGTCGCCGACGTTCGTTGCCTTGCCGTGCGACGCCAGCAGCTTCTTCAGGTGATGGAACGTCTCGACGCCGGCGCGCAGCGCGTCCTCGAACCGGTCGAAGCCGGCGGGCGCGATCATGAACTCCTGGATGTCGAGGTTGTTGTCGGCGTGCGCGCCGCCGTTGATGATGTTCATCAGCGGCACGGGCAGCACGACCGCGGCGGTGCCGCCGAGATAGCGGTACAGCGGCAGGTCGTGTGCGGCCGCCGCGGCGCGCGCGACCGCCATCGACACCGAGAGGATCGCATTCGCGCCGAGGTGCGACTTGAGCGGCGTGCCGTCGAGCTGGATCAGCGCGGCGTCGACGCCGGCCTGGTCGCTCGCGTCCATGCCGATCACGGTCGGCGCGATCACGTCGCGCACGTGGTCGATGGCCTTGCCGACGCCCTTGCCGAGCCAGCGCTTCGCGTCGCCGTCGCGCAGCTCGAGCGCCTCGTGCTCGCCGGTCGACGCGCCCGAGGGCACGATCGCGCGGCCGAGCGCGCCGCTATCGAGCCCGATCTCCGCTTCGACGGTCGGGTTGCCACGGGAATCGAGGACTTCGCGGGCGTGGAGCCAGACGATCTCGGTCATGCGCGTCGTGTACCACGACTCGCATGAAATGATCGCCACGCGCGTTCCGCGCTCGGCTATCCGGAATCGGCGCTTCGCGCCGGGGCGCGTCGTGTATCACGACTCGCATGACGCGATCACATCCTCGTCCAGCGTGACCGGGCGATCGCCGCTGCCGCGCTTGTCGCGGCCGCGCCGCCGCGCGTGATCGACGAGGATCTGGCGCATCGTGCGGCCCGCGATCGCGAAGAAATGCGCGCGATCCGCGATCGGTACGAGCTGATCGAGCGCCGCGCGATCGCCGCGCCGCCAGTCGTGGAGCAGCGCGGTCACCCTGTTCGCCTCGGCATCCACCGAGGCGATCGGAGCGCGAGCCGACTCCGAAGTCAGTCGCTACGCGGCGGCGCCCGACAAGACGGCGGCGATGATCAGCGCACAGGCGATCACGGCCGCGATGCCGCTGCCGACGAGCGCGATCCAAGCCTGACGCTGGTCGTTCTCGTAGGTCTCGATGCGAGGGTGATGGTACAGCCTCATGATCGCACCGTACCACCGTGATATGTACGCGGCATGGTCAGGAGGCTGTGCGCGCTCGTCGCGGTGTGCCTTGCCGTCGCGTGTCAGCACGGCGCACCGCCGCCTGCGGTGTCCGCGGGGCCGCTCACGCCCAAAGAAGTCGTGGCCGCGGGGCGCGCGACCGTCGAGCAGTGGCGGCAGGCGTACGAGGTGCGCAGCTTCGACGCGCTCGCCAAGCTGTACGCGCACGACGCGCAGCTCGTGATCGTGCTGGACGGCGCGCCGCTCGTCGGCTGGACCGCGATCGGCCAGTTGCTGCAGGACCGGCTCGCGCACGCGAAGGAGATCCACGTGCGCTTGAAAGACGTCACGGTCAGCTCGGTCGCACCGACGGTCGCGACCGCGGCCGCGACGATGACGCGCGAGATCGGCGACGGCATCACGACGGTGACGGAGGCCGGGGCGCTGACGCTCGTGCTCCGCAAGGACGCCGACGGCTGGAAGATCGTGCTCGAGCACTACTCGTACAAACGATGACCAAGACGATCGGTGTAGCGCTGCTCGGGCTGGGCAACGTCGGCGGTGGCGTCGTCAAGCTGCTCGCCGACAACTCGGCGGCGATCGAGGCGCGGCTCGGCGCGCGGCTCGACGTGCGCGCGATCGTCGTCCGCGATCCGGACAAAGCGAATCGGGTCGTCGCGGTCGATCGCGGGCTGCTGACGACGGATGCCGACGCCGCGATCGCGCGCGCCGATGTCGACATCGTGTGCGAGCTGATCGGCGGCACGAGCGACGCCAGGCGCGCGGTGGTCGCGGCGATCGCGCGCGGCAAGCATGTCGTGACCGCGAACAAGGCGCTGCTCGCCGAGCACGGCGCCGAGGTGTTCGGCGCGGCGGAGGCCGCCGGCGTCGACGTCTACTACGAAGCCGCGGTGTGCGGCGGCATCCCGATCATCCGCGTGCTGCGCGAGGGGCTCGCGAGCGATCGCGTCGAGGCGCTGTGGGGCATCGTCAACGGTACCTCGAACTACATCCTGTCGACGATGCGCGAGACCGGCCGCTCGTTCGCCGAGGTCCTCGGCGAGGCCCAGGCGCTCGGCTATGCCGAGACCGATCCGGCGCTCGACATCGGCGGCGGCGATGCCGCGCACAAGCTCGCGATCCTCGCGTCGCTGTGCTTCGGCACGACGATCGACGTCTCGGCGATCCCGACCGACGGCATCGCGCACGTCGCGCCGATCGATCACGCGTACGCCGACAAGTTCGGCTACGTCATCAAGCCGCTCGCGATCGCGCGCGATCACGGCGACGCGATCGAGGCGCGCGTGCATCCCGCGCTCGTGCCCGCGAACTGGCTGCTCGCCGACGTCTCCGGCGCGAAGAACGCGGTGTACGTGCAGAGCTACGCGCTCGGCCCGTCGATGTACTACGGCGCGGGCGCCGGCATGTTGCCGACCGCGATGTCGGTCGTGTCGGACATGATCGAGATCGCGCGCAACATCCTCGCGCACGTCGCGGCGCGCAAGCCGAGGCCCACCGTCGCGCGCCGCATGCTGCCGATCGCCGACGTGCGCGCGCGCTACTACTTGCGGTTCGGCGTCGTCGATCAGCCCGGCGTGCTCGGCCAGCTGATGACGATCCTCGGCGCGCATCGCGTCTCGATCGCGCAGGTCGTGCAGGAGGCGGGCGATCCGGTGTGGGTCGTCGTGCTCACGCACGAGGCACGCGAGGGCGATCTGCGCGCGGCGCTCGCCGACACCGATCGGCTCGCGGTGGTGCGCGAGCCGACCCGCGTGATCCGGATCGCGGGGTCGACGTGAAGTACGAGGTGCGCGTGATCTTCGGCGACACCGATCAGATGGGCGTCGTCTATTACGCGAACTACCTGCGCTTCTTCGAGGGCGGGCGCGCCGCATACTGGCGCGCGCTCGGCAAGACACACCACGACATCGAGGCCGCGGGCATCGCGTTGCCCGTCATCGAGGCGCACTGCGCCTACAAGCGGCCGGCGCACTACGAAGATCTGTTGGCGATCGACGTCGACGTCAGCGAGCTGCGCACCGCCTCGTTCCGGTTCGTGTACGCGGTGCGCCGGGGCGGCGAGCTGATCGCCGAGGGCCACACGCGCCACGCGGTGATCGGTGCCGACGGCCGGCCGCGCGCGATGCCGGCGTTCATGCGCGAGCTGATCGCGCCGTTGGTCGTCTAGCTACCAGTCGAGCTCGACCTGCCAGATCGGCAGCACCTTGTCGCCGCCGGGCGAGAGCTGGCCGGTCTCGACGCGCACGTGGCCGTCGGACCAGTGGGCCGCGCGCTCGAGATCTCCGAGGTGCCGCTCGGTCACGGCCAGCGTGTCGGACCCGGCGAGCGCCGAGAGCAGGGGCTTCGCGCGCTGGAAGGCGACGGCCGGGTCGGCCGCGTCGACCGCCATCCGGAAGATGACCACGCGATTGTCATCGGTCCGCAAGTTGACGTGCGTGCCGATGCCAGTGCACGCGATGCCTTCACTGGCCTTGGGGCCGAGCGGGCGGTCGCAATCGGGCGCGACGGCCTCGATCTTCGCGATGAGCGCGGTGTCGAGCGGCGGCCCGTGAGTCTTCGGCCGGTTCCAGCATGAGACCAGCGCGAGGAGTACGACCGCGCGATAACGCACGGCTGCAACCTACCACCTGGATGCGGTACAAGCTGGGCATGCAAGACCGCAACCTGGCTCTCGAGGTCGTCCGCATCACCGAGGCCGCGGCGATGGCGTCGGCGCGCCTCATGGGCAAGGGCGATCGCAAGCTGGCCGATCACGTCGCGGTCGAGGCGATGCGGCGCGCGTTCGACGCGATCGACATCCGCGGCACCGTCGTGATCGGCGAAGGCGAGCGCGACGAGGCGCCGATGCTCTTCATCGGCGAGACCGTCGGCGCCGGCTGGCACGACGGCGGTCACGCCGAGTCGCCGAAGGTCGACATCGCGGTCGATCCACTCGAAGGCACGAACCTGTGCGCGACCGGTGCGCCCGATGCGATCAGCGTGATCGCGATCGCCGACGACGGTCAGTTCTTGAACGCTCCCGACACGTACATGCAAAAGATCGCGGTCGGTCCGGAGGCGCGCGGCGTGATCGATCTGCGCGAGTCGCCGACCTGGAACCTGAAGGCGATAGCGAAGGCGAAGGGCAAGAAGATCGAGGAGTGCGCCGCGGTCATCCTCGATCGCGATCGCCACTCGGATCTGATCGGCGAGGTACGCCAGGCCGGCGCACGCATCCGGCTGATCGGCGACGGCGATGTCTCGGGCGCGGTGATGACCGCGAACCCGGAGTCGGGCATCGACGTGTTGTTCGGCACCGGCGGCGCGCCCGAAGGTGTGATCTCGGCGGCCGCGCTCAAGTGCGTCGGCGGGGAGCTGCAAGGCCGCCTGCGTTTCCGCAGCGACGAGGAGCGCGCGCGCGCGAAGAAGATGGGCGTGCGCGACGAAGATTTCATCTACTCGATCGAGGATCTCGCGGCGGGCCACGTGATGTTCGCGGCGACCGGCGTCACGAAAGGCTACTTGCTCGACGGCGTGCGCTTCTTCGGCGGCGGCGCGAAGACGCAATCGATCGTGATGCGCTCGAAGTCGGGCACGGTGCGCGTGATCGATGCGACGCACCACTTCAACACGAAGCCGAAATACAGCTGGGCGACCGGCCTCGAGTCCTGAGCCGTCTCACGGCAGATCGAAGCCGAGCTTGGTCTCGACGCCGGCGGTGATCGTGATGCGCTTCTCGATCGGCGCGTGATCGGGGTTCTTGAACACGAGCAGGTGCTTGCCGGCAGGCAGCGCCAGCTCGGCGAACGGCGTCGTGCCGAGGTGGCGCGCGCCCTCGTAGACATCGGAGTACGGCGTCGTCCGCACGGTGAGCCTGCCGGGCGAGCTGCGCGGCCGCGCCGGCGCGGGTTCCTTCGCGCCGAGCTTGTGGCCGAACACGATCTCGATCTCGTGGTGCACCTCGGGATCGAGATCGATCTCGCGCACCTCGGCCGTGTAACCGGGCAGCTCGGCGGTGACGGTGACGTGCCCGGCGGGGATGTAGAGCTGCGCCGGCGCGACGCGCGTCTGATCGCCGAGCTTGATCGTCGCGCCCTTCGGCGTCGTGCGGACGTCGAGCCACGCCATCGGCACCGCAGGTGGCGGCGCGACGAGCGGGGCATCGGCGGGCGCGGCATCGGGAGGCGGGACTGCGACCGCGACGGCCGCGTCCGTGCGAGGCGGCGGCGGCACGACGGCGGCACGTGCATCGGGCGCGGCGGCACGCGCGTGGGTTCCGCTCGACGAGCCGCCGCTCGCGGCGAGCGCGATCACGAACGACACGAGCGCGAGGCCGGCCAGCCCGGCGATCGCGAGCACGGCGCGCAGCCGGCGCTTGCGCGCGCGGTCGTTCGATCCTCCGCTGATCGGCGCGGCGGTCGGGCGGCGGCGCAGCTCGCTGCTCGGCGGCGTCGGGCGCGGCCGCGGTCCCGAAGCCGGCACGCGTGTCGACGCCGGCTGCGCGGTCGGCGACGAGGCGCGCGGCGCAGGCAGGATCGGCCGATCGCGGGGCAGCGTCGTCGCTTCGGTGCGGGTGCCCGGCCAGTGCTCGCCGCGGCGCAGCGTCGCCTCGTCGGCGGCGCGCCGCGACGCCTCCTCGTCGGTCGTGTCGCCGTAGCCGACGGGGTCGGCGCGGCGCACGGTGACCGCGGTCTCGTCGTCGAGATCTGCCGAGTCCAGCGTCATCGTGCGATC
The DNA here is from genome assembly GCA_036490935.1 of Kofleriaceae bacterium. GTDB lineage: Bacteria > Myxococcota_A > Polyangia > Haliangiales > Haliangiaceae > JABFXX01. The sequence goes on from DASXCY010000150.1 coordinate 16,073, forward strand.
GTCGCGGACGCGGGAGAGCTGCGGGCCGGCCGACTTGGGCGGGGTGATCGGTCCGAGCGTCCCCGACGCGATCACGGTGCCTGGGGATGCGGCCGTGCCCGGCGACGCGATCGTCCCGGGCGGCACGGCCATCGTCGCGGCATCGGGCCGCGCGGTCAGCGCCGGCAGCTGGCCCGTGCCTTCGCGCTGAAACCGCGCGCGCACCCAAGCGCCGAGCTGCATCGAGTTGCCGAGCTCGGGGGAGCCCTTGATGAACGCCTCGAGCGCTTCGGCGAACTGCGCCGCGGTGGCGCGTTGGTCGCGGTGATTCTCGAGTGCCCAGCCGATCGCTCGCGCGAGCGGCGGCGGCACGTTCGGCGCGGCCTGGGCGAGCGGCTCGAGCCGGCCGTCGCGCAGCGCGCGCATCGCTTCGACCGCGTCGCCGCGCGACACGATGAACTTGCCGGTGAGCAGCTCCCACAGCACGATCGCGAGCGAGAACACGTCGCTGCGGCCATCGAGCGGCTGTGCCACGGTCTGCTCGGGCGACATGTATGCGTACTTGCCTTTGACCTGGCCCGGGTTCGTGAGCTGGTCGCTGAGTGCGGCCGCCTTCGCGATGCCGAAGTCGCACAGCTTCACGACGCCGTCGAACGAGACCATGATGTTCGCGGGCGACACGTCGCGATGCACCAAGCCGAGCGGCTTGCCGTTGCCGCCGCGCAGGTCGTGCGCGTAATGCAGCGCGCTCGCGGCGTCGGCGCCGATGCGCGCGACGAGCGTCGGGGGCATCCGGTCGGCGGGCGTCTCGCCGTGCTTGAACACCTGTCCCGCGTGAATGCCGTCGACGAACTCCATCGCGATGAAGTAGTCGTCCTCGACTTTTCCGAAGTCGTAGATGTGCACGATGTTCGGATGCGTGAGCTGCGCCGCGAGCTTGGCCTCGCCGAGGAACATGCGCACGAAATCCGGCGAATCGAGCAGGTGCGGCAAGATCCGCTTGACCGCGACGCGCCGATCGAACCCTTCGAGCCCGCGCTGCTGCGCGAGAAACACCTCGGCCATGCCACCGCGCGCGATCCGCCGCAGCAGCACATAAGAGCCGAAGCGAATACCACCCTCGGCAGGCACGTCGCGACATCATAGCGTCTCGGGTGGCTACGCGGCGAGCTTGCCCGCGGCTTCGGCTTCGACGCGCGCGGCGTGCTCGAGATGCGCCTCGGCGATCGGCGTACCTTCGTCGGCGGCGAGGAAGGCTGCGCGCACCGTGGCATTGCGGATGTGGCCGCCCGACAACGCGAACCGGCGGGCGAGGTCGGCGAAGTCGATGCCGGGATCGACCGGCGCGGCCGCGGGGAGCAGCGCGCGCCACAGCCGAGCGCGCTCGGTCTCGTCGGGCAGCTCGAAGCGAACGTGGAGCGCGAGCCGGCGCTGGAATGCGGGATCGAGGCTCGCCTCGTGGTTCGTGGTGAGCAGGCAGATGCCGGTGAAGCTCTCGAGCCGCTGCAGCAGGTAGTTGGTCTCGAGGTTTGCGTAGCGATCGTTGCTGTCGGCGATCTGCGTGCGCTTGCCGAACAGCGAGTCGGCCTCGTCGAACAGGAGGATCGCGCAGCCGGCCTCGGCGGCGTCGAACAGCTGGGCGAGCTGCTTCTCGGTCTCGCCGATGAACTTCGACGTGATCTTCGCGGAGTCGACCTGATAGAGCGGCAGCCCGAGCTCGCGCGCGACGAGGCCCGCGACCATCGTCTTGCCGGTGCCGGGCGGGCCGGAGAGTAGCGCGACGGTGCCGAAGCCCTTCCCGACCTTCGCGGCGAAGCCCCAGTCCTCGAACACGGTGGAGCGCTGGCGAACGCGCGCGCACAGCTCGGCGATCGCGGCGTGCTGCTCGTCGGGCAGGACGAGGTCGTCCCAGGTTTGGGTCACGCGCACGGGCCGCGCGAGCTCGGCCAGCCGATCGTCGAGCACGGCGCGCACACCGGCATCGACGTCCGCCGGCCGGACACTACGGTCCGGCGCCCGGACCCGGATCGCCTGCGCCGCGTGATGGACGAGCGCGGGCGCGAGCGGATACTGCGTCGCGAGGTGCTCGGCATCGCGCTCGCTCGCCTCGGGCAGCGCCGCGCGCCAGAGCCGCGCGCGCTGCGCCGAGCTCGGCGCGGTGACGTGGACGACGATCGCCGGCCGGTCCCAGCGAATGGCGGCGCGCTGCGCGGTGACGAAGATCGGTCCATCGATCTCCGGCGCGAGCTCGCGCCCGATGGCCTCGATGTGATCATCCGCATGGCAGACCAGCGGCGCGCGACCGAGGAGCTTGCACTCGCGCGCGACCGCGCGCAGCTGATCCTTGCCGAGCCGCCTCGCATCGATCTCGAGCACGTCGATCCCCGCCTCGCGCGCGGCCGCCGCGAGCAGCGTCCGCCGGCCCAGGCCCGTCGCGCCGCTCGCGACGATCACCGCGCGCTTCGCGCGACACGCCTCGCGCACCTCGGCGACCGTCTCGTCCGCGACGATCACGTCCGCGATCGCCTTCGGCTCGGCGATGCGAACCGCGGCGGCGATCGCCGGATCGATCGAGGTATCGCCATGGAGCCACGCCAGCACGCGCCTCGCGATCGCCCACGTCTGCCGGCTCTCGTGCACGTCGGCCCCGCCGCCATCGCTGCGCTCGATCACCCCGAGCCGCCGCAACGTACCGGCCGGCGCGAGCGCCGCGAACGCGTCGCGACCGCACTCGGTTCCAAAGATGATCGTACGGATCACGTCGATGGTCGGATCTTCCGGGCTCTGGTGACCGAGCGCCGCCGCCAGACGACGCACGTCGGCATTGGCCGAGATCGATCCGAGCAGCAGCACGACCGCCAGCTCGGAGGGAATCATGCCCAGTCGCTTCGCGAGCTGCTGGCTAGGCATGCCGTCGCGCGCTTCACATGCAGCGACAGCCGCCCGGCTCGCGCGCAGCGCTTCCAGCGCGTCCGCATCGGCCGCCACACCGCGCCGAGCCCGCACCATCATCTCCAACAGCCGCGCGTACAGTGTGGAGACCGCTTGCAGGTGACTCATGCAGCCGTTATCGGCCGCGCCTCTCAACGGTTGCGATAGTCCCGCATGTCGAGGAGCCGCAACGACTTACAGACCGCGATCGCGTCGCGTTCCTGTTCTGGCACTGGAAGTGCCTCGAATTGGACGCCGCAATACGCGCGTCGCCCAGGCGCTAGATCGAGATGGCTTGCGATGCGCACCTGATCTGCGACCGTGCAGACTTTCGCACCATCCACGACCGTGAACGGCACACCAGCGCAGTGATCGGCAGTTTCTTGCGGAGGGTTGACCTCGACGAAGATCATTGCTTCGTCTGAGCTCCATCCCGTTCCGAAGAACGCAACCCGTTTCGATTCGTTGCCTGTCTCCAAGTAGTGGCGCGGTAAGTCGAGCTCGAGGGTCGCGACCTGCCCATCGTGGAACATGAGCTCTGTGCGCGTTCTTCGAGCGGGCTCGAAGGCGTGTGGGTCTTGAAAGTCGACGGCCACCATCGGCGGTGGATAGTGAACGACGAGCGAATCACAAATCGCCATGGCGGTCTCGATGTCTTCTCCCGGCTGCGGATCTTGAATCTCGACTGAACAGCGCATCGTCGTTGCGACGTGTGCTCGCGCCAAGTAGCCGGGCATGAAGATCACGCGTTCCACCTCCACGCGGTCATCGCGCGTTCCACATGCCACCGCGTAGCCGTCCCGTCGCACCGCGAATGTGCGCACCCGATCCCCGTCGCACGGGGGCTTCTCCTGCGAGCTTCTTTCGATGAAGACGGTAGTCGCCCCCGTCTGAGGCGTGGTCCACAGGTCGCCCCCCAAATTTTCGAGGCCATCTGGAATGTCGAGCTCGTACTTGAGCTGCATCCAAGGCGTGCAGCCGTCGCACCAGCCCTTGGCAACTCTGTGCGAAGGAAGCCGACGGTGTTCGGGAGGGCGCTTGCAACCGAGCAGCGCGCCGAGAACCGAGACCACCACCAGCCACCAGATCCGGCTAGCTGACATCGTCGCTCTCCAGCTTGCCGCCGAGCGGCTGCGCGAGCAGGTCGGCGAGCAGCCGCTTCGCCCCTTCGCGCGCATCGCCATCACCTTTCCGCTCGAACCAGTGTGAGGGCATCCAGGGGACGCCAACCTGGTCGGTGAACGATAGCTCCATCGCTTCGTTCCGCGTGACCGCGAGCGAAAGTACGGCCTCGTTTTCGGTCGGTGCGCCAGTGGCACGGATCGGAATCGGCGAGTCGAGCAATGGTTCGCGTGCGATCAAGGCAACCGTGTTCTTGCCGATTCCGGTCAATCTCGCCGACGCCACGTCAGCGGTTTCTCGTGGATCGCGAGTCGACGCGGTGAACGAGATATCCACGAGCCCGTCGAACCATCTAGTTGGGCCCTCTGCCGTCGGCGCTTGGCCTGCGTTCTCGACGGCCGTGAGTGCTTTGTCGTCTTGCCGGCCGCCCAGGCTCGTGTGGGCGACGTAGCGCACCCACTGCTCGCTGCTCTGTTGTTCTTGGATTGCGCTAGCGTGGTCGGCAGAGGCTGCGATGGCGTCGGCAGCGGCCTTCGACAGTTTTGTGGCGACGTGAGGATTGCGGTCGAAGAGCGGAATGAACAGGTCCGCTACCGAAGTCGCTGCCTGCATCGCTTCGTATTCGCCATTGGCGAGCGCGCCCTCTTCGCGAAGAAAGAACTCGATCGCACCGGCGTCGTCGGTGGGCGTTATTTCGATCGTGCTGGCCTCGCGCGGTGTAAGACCCACCTTAACACCGTCCTTCACCGCCTCAGCCGCTACCTTCGAGATCACTTCTACTTCGATCGCTTCGAAGAGGGCTGCTTCCACGGCCGCGCCGACACCCGCCGATATGATCCCCGTGGCGAGCTCGATTCCGATCATCGCGAGCTCTTTGGCAAGGGAAGGCTCGTGTCGGACGATGCGGCGGTAGTTCAAGGCACTCTTCGCGGCGGCATCGATGCCTTGAACGCGATTGTCGAAGACGTCCTTGTATGCTGTCTGGAACCGATTTGTGATGTTCGTCGTGTCACGCGACTCGAGGTGTGACCCTACGGCGTTGCTGTTGTCGCGTAACTTGCGATCGAGCGCGCGTTTCTCTTGCTCGAGCTCGCTGCGTTCCTTCGCCTCTTTGGCGCGTTCTTCCAGCGAGCTCGTGCCTGGTGCGTGACCCGCGCCGCGGACCGGGACGACGACCGTCTCGGGCTCCGGGCCGCCGAGTTGCCACGCGAGCGTGACCGTCAGCGAGGTCTCGTAGTGCCCTTCAGCCGGCGGCTCGAAGCGAAGGCGGATCTGTTGATCCGGCAGGGAACCCTCCCGCGATGGTCGCACGCGCTCGGGCGCCGAGATCAGCACGATCTCGGGCTTCGTGCCGTCGAGGCGCGTCGGGGTGGCGAGGTGGACCGATGCGCCAGCTTGGGCGGAGAGGTCGAGGTTGAAGATCGGAACGTCGACGAAGACGTGCTTGCCGACCTCCAGGTCGCCTAGATCGATCACCGGTGCGATCGCGATGTGCTGCGGTCCGACGGGCTTCTTCTCGATCGGCTTGGCAGGGGAGTCGTGTGTCCCTTGCTGTTCGCGAGCCTGTTCTCGTGCGTGACCACCCATGACTAACGACCTCCGGCCGCGGCGATCGCGTCGCGGCGCCGCGCATCGGCGAGGAACACGAGCAGGCGATGCTTGCGCTCGGCGACGAGGCCGGCGAACTTGGCGGCGAGGACGTCACCGGCGCGGGGGGCCGCCAGGCGAGCGTGCAGCGCGCGGGCGGTCGGGACTGGCAGCGCAGCGAACAGCGCGCGCAGCTCGCATTCCTTGCGCAGGTAGCCGAGCTGCGCCGTCTCGCCGAGCTGGAGCGGGGCGGCGAGGATCGCGAGCACGGTGGCGTCGTCGGAAGAGGCGATCGTCGAGGCGGCGTGGATCGCCGGCGACGAGCCGCGGCCGAGGCGCAGCGAGCGAGTGCGGGGCGGGAAGGCGGTGTAGATCGATTCGCTCATGCGGCTGGTATCGGCCGCGGCGTGGCCCGGTTGCGTGGCGTGATCACCCCGACATCTCGCGGACTTGACGCCCGGCGTCGCCGCGCGCTCTCATCGGCGCATGCGACTTCGCCTGCTCGGCATCCTGGTCGCGGGATGCCATGGCGCGGTCACCCTCGAGATCGCAAGTGATCGGCCGATCCCGCAGGCGCTCGACTCGATCTGCGTCGGGATCGCCGACACCGCGGCGGGCGGCGGACACTTCGGGCGCGACTACCAGCTCGGGCAAAAGATCGCCGGCTTGCCGCAGTCGCTGCGCGTCGATCCGGGCGGCGCGAGCTCGGCACTCGCGTGGGTGCGCGGCGATCGCGGCGGCGTACCGGTGCAGCTCGCGTCGTCGCCGATCGACTTCGGGGGCGACGTCACGCTGTCGCTCGATCGCTGCGCGCCGGGCGCCGCGACCCTGCCGCATGCGGTCGGCGCCGCCGTCGGCCCGGCGAGCCCGCTTCTCGCCGCGAGCGAAGGACAGGGCGGCACGGCGATCGTCGCGGTCGGCGCCGCCGGCACCGCGCTCGTGTTCGCCGATGGCGGCGCGCTCGTCGCGCGCGAGGCGCCGGCGGCACCGCCCGGCAACCCGGTCGCGCTCGTCGCCGCCGATCTCGATGGCGACTGCGACGACGACGTGATCGTCGCGACCGATGGCGCGCCGCCCGAAGTCTGGCGCCGCGACGGCGCCACGCTCGTCGATGCCGGACCGATCGGCAGCACGGCGGTCGCCGCCGTCGCGACCGCCGATGTCGATCGCGACGGCGACACCGACGTCGTGGTCGCGGCCGGCGGCACGCTCGAGCTGTGGCGCAACGACGGCGGCGGCACGTTCACGCAAGACGCGGCCGCGCTCGACGCCGCCGGCCGCATCACCGCGGCGAGCGCGCTCGCGCTCGGCGACCTCGACGGCGACGGCAACGTCGATCTCGTCGTCGGTCAGGCCGGCGGCGGGCTCGAGGCGTGGCTCGGCGATCCCGGCGGCACCGGCAGCTTCGTGCCGGCGGACGGCGTCGTGCCGCCCGTGCCGCTCGAGGTCGAACAGCTCGTGCTCGCCGACGCCGACGGCGACTTCGACCCGGATCTCGCGGTCGCCGTCGCCGGTGGGCCGATGCGCCTCTATATCGATCGCGACGGCCTGCTCGAGGATCAATCATTCGTCCGGTTGCCGCAGCCGCCGCCCGCGATCCACGCGATCGCGATCGGCAACTGGGACGACGGCTGCGAGCCCGACGCGGTCGTCGCCAGCGACGCGGGCAACGCGACGTGGCGCGGCCAGCCGACCGGCGTGTTCGCGGAGGAACAGGCCACCGCCCCCGCCGCGACCGGCGTCGTGATGATCGATCTCGACGGCGACGGCATCCTCGACGCGGTGTTCGCCACCGCAGGAGGCGCGCAATGGCTCGCGCGCTGATCGCGCTCGCGCTCGTGCTGGTCGCGCTGCCCGCGCGCGCCGACGATCTGGCCGGCGCGCAGCAGATCGAGACATTCCTCACGCGCGGTCAGAAGCTGTACGACGCGCAGGACTACGCGGCCGCGGTGCAAGCGCTCGCGCCGGTCACGCGCGACGCGCGCGCGACGCGCGCCCAGCGGCTGCGCGCGCTCGAGCTGATCGCGCTGTCGGACTTCATCCGCGGCGACGAGGGCGCGGCGCGCGCGACGTTCGAGCGCATCCTCGACATCGACCCCGGCTACCAGCTGCGCGATACGACCGGCTCTCCGAAGATCCGCGGCTTCTTCGACAAGCTGAAGGCGCAGCTCGTGCCCGGCTTCGATCCGAACGCCGGCGCCGATCTCGAGCACGCGGCACCGACCGCCGGCACCGCCGGCAAGCCGCTCGAGTTCGAGGTCCGCGTGACGCGCGGCAACGTGCTCGATCTCGTGATCGGGACGCGCCGGCGCGGCGAGCTCGCGTACCGCTCGACACCGCTGCTGCCGCGCGGCGGGAACCGCTGGCGCGTGCGCGTCGTGCCGGACGCGTCGCAGAAGCCGTACGTGCTCGAGTATTACGTCGAGGCGCGCGACGCCGGCGGGGCGCCGATCGCACGCATCGCGGCGCCCGATCAGCCGCTGGAGATCGCGCTCGCCGCCGGTGGGCCGGAAGGCCGGCGCCCGTGGTACGGCCGCTGGTATGTGATCGCCGGCGCGGCGGCGCTCGCCGCGACGGCGACGGCGATCGGCGTCGAGGCGACACGCGGGCCCGGGCCTGGCTCGCTGCCACCCGGCACGGTCACCGTCACGCACTGAAAACGCGAGGTTCTTGGTGCGACCAGACGCCTCGGTGCGACCAGCTCTTGTTAGGGCCTGACGAGCGCGCTCGTGACGCAGATCATCGTCGAGAAAGCCCGGTCGGCGTGAGATAGCAGAGCAACCGATCCTGGGTCGAAATGCGCTTGACCCTCGAGTGCAACATCGATAGGGTCGCGCATCTTTCAGGGGCCACGTACACCGATGAATGGAGCCGAGCAGATGAAGAAGCTAGCCTTTGGAGCCGTGGCGTTCGCCGGGCTTTTGGTTGCATGTAGCAGCAGCACGAATCCAGGCACGAAGCTCATGGTCATGGCGGACGCCGCCGTCGATGCGAGCGCGAGCGCCGCGTGCTCGGGCCTCATCTGCTGCCCGCTCACGCCGGACAACACCGGCTGCGCCACCGACCAGAAGTGCACGTGGGTCATCGACCAGGCCGGTTCGAACGGCAACGCGGCGCTCGGTCACGTCGACTGCGTTCCGTGCGCGGGCGGCAACTGCGCGGTCGCGATCGGCGGAGCCTGCACGCAGGGTCCCGCCGGCACGACCACTGGTTTCGACCAGTGCGTGGCGGGCGCGTACTGCTTGCCGCACGACGACGGCACCGGCAGCAACGACGGCCCCGGCATCTGCAAGCAGATCTGCGATACCGCCGCGGCCGCCGGCTCGGGCCTCTCGTGTCCGTCGAACGGCAGCGGCATCCAGGGCAACTTCGCCTGCAACGGCTACTCGGGCATCTTCGGCCCGGTCGGCTCGGAAGTCGCCGGCGTCTGCGACTCGTTCTGCGACCCGCTCGCCGACAACAAGTTCGGCTCGAACAACACGGCGACGGGCTCGGACTGCGACCCGGGCAACGGCTCGAACGACGAAGGCGAAGGCTGCTGGGGCTTCCAGTGCGCCGCCGGTCTCGGCTCGGGCTCGGACATGTGCCCGATCGACGGCTCGCGCTACACCTGCAACCGCGCGCACAACAAGACGCTCGTTCACCGCTCGGCTTGCACGAACGTTCCTGTGGGGTCGGACAACCCGGTCGCGTGCCTCAACGGCGCGGGCCAGCCGTTCTCGAACACGTGCTCGCCGGGCTTCCTCCCGATCGTCCAGGATGACGACGCGGGCTCGATGAGCTTCGTGTGCGCGTCGTTCTGCCAGATCGCGGACTGCTACATGGGCAACTGTGGCGGTGCGGGCGACCCGAACCTTGTCGGCGGGGCCCCACATCGATGCAACAGCACTGATTCTAGCGGCATCTTTAACAGCCCGACGCCTGGCAGCAACGCGACGCCGATCAACGGTGACCAATGCAATGCCGAATGGGTGAGTGAGGTCGCGCAGGACGGCAGCGGTAACCTGTTCATCGACGGTAATGCCGCCGGCACGAAGTCGTTCTGGTCGGACACGGTCGGCTACTGCCTCGACCACAGCAAGTACTACTACGACTCGAACGGAGACATGATGGTCGACAACACCGATGCACGTTTGCCCGAGTGCGACACGATTCCGATGCCTGGCTTTGGCACCGGTTCTGGTACTGGCACCGCCGGCACGGCCGGCTATTGCACGCCGGCGAACGGCTGCGTCGAGGCCGCGAACTTCGGTTGCACGACACCGACGGCGGCCGGGGTCTCGTTCCAGGGCAAGGCGAAGATCGCGGGACGCAAGGTCCTCATGACCACGTTCCGCCAGCCGTATCACGCGTTGAACCGGTAGTCGTTTCGACGCTCCCACGGACAAGGCCAGCGGGAGCTGGCCTTGCTCGTTTTCGGCTGAAATGTGTCCGCCCGTGCGGCGGTTTGGAGTAGACAGTGACCCGCATGCGCTCGGCTGTTTCCACAATCATCCTCGGAATGGCCGTAGCGGTCGGCTGCAAGGGCAAGCCGACCCATCAGGAGCCGGTATCCGCCGAAACCGGGAGCTCGGTCGCAGCCAAGCCGGCGAAGCCGCCTGCTGGTGAGGAGCTCCAGCTTCCGCCCGCGAGTGGGACGCCGCCGATCAAGACGACGAAGCCGATCGACGACGCTACGTTCAAGAAGCTGAACACCATGACGTTCCCGGGTTTTGCGCTGACCCCGGGCTACAACGGTGTACGCATCGTGGAACGCCACCTCACGCTGACTGCCCCGAAGTTGCGCGCGCTCGTGATCGTCGAGCCGTGCAAGCGCAACTGCGACCCCATGGAGCTCGCAAAGTGGAAGGATAAGCCGTCACTAAAGAACCAGCTCAGCAAGGAGCTGCAGGACGCGAAGGACACCACGTTCGAAGTGGGCCAGACGGACCTCGATGGCGCGCCGATGGTCTACACGTATCAGCTCGGACAGGTGACGACGCCCGCAGGCGGCTCCTACTCCGACATGTACATCCTCTACTACAATGACGGCGTGAATCAGGCGACCGTGATGGCTGCCTACGTCGACGACCCTACGGCGTCGAAGAACGACATGGCCCAAATTGCTCCAAAGGAAGACCTCGAGAAGCTCGCCAAGGCGTTCATGGACGCGTACACGCACGCTTGGGCTTCATAGCCGCGATCAGCACGCGTAGCATGGGTGACGCAACCGCGGGAGGGAGCGGTCGAGAACATGGTCATGCGCAATGTGATTCTCGTAACCGTCCTGGGCCTGGTGGCATGCACCAAGCCCAACCCGAACCGCTGTTGCACCGACGAGGCCGACTGCGAAGCCAACGACATCCCGGCCGGTAGCACCTGCGCCGACGGGCTCGTGTGCCGCGGCAACCAGTGCATCGCGGAGACCTGCACGGCCTCGAGCGCCTGCGAGTCGACCGACCCCTTCTGTGTCAGTGGCCTGTGCGCTGACTCGTGCACGGACGATTCGCAATGTCCGGGCGCCGGCGACGATCCGTCGCTCACGCACTGCACGGGTGGTGTTTGTGTCGCATGCGCGACGAACACCGATTGTCCGGCGAGCACGCCTGCATGCGTGGACAACGTGTGCCTTGACTGCGCGATGGACTCCGACTGTCCGGCGAGCACTCCGATTTGCGACATGAATGCCTGCCGCATCTGCCAGACCGATGCCGAGTGCGACAGCCAAGTCTGCGACGTCGATCACGGTACGTGTGTCGATGCCGGCTCGATTCGCTATGCATCGCCTACCGGGCCTGATACCGCGGACTGCTCGCAGGCGACTCCTTGTTCTATGACGAGAGCGGCCGCGATCGTCGACATCCAGCACCCATGGCTACGCATGTTGCCAGGAACGTTCACAGGTACGATGACGCTTTCGATCGCGTCAGTTGAGATCGTCGGTACTGGGGCGACGCTGATGGGCGAGATCAGTGCAATGAGCTCGGAGGTCGACGTGCGCGGCCTCGCCATCGTGGCCACGGCTGCGAGCGCTTACAACGCTTTCGTTTGCCGAATGTCGAGCGGCGTGATTCGCGACGTCAACTTTCAGGGGGCGACCGACTTGACGAGCTGCATGCTGACCATCGACCAGATCATCGCCACCTCCGTTGACGTGCGCGACCACAATGACCTGATGATCGATCGCAGTTCGTTCCTTGGCGTCGACCTCGTCGACCCGACCACCCTGACGTTGACGATGACGAACTCGATCGCGCACCGCTTCGACGTAGAGCTCTCCCAGCAAAGCCCATCGGTAACCGTGAACGTTAGCTACAGCACCTTCTACTGCACCACGGCAGACTGCGGAGGTGGAGCAATTGTCTCTTGTGAGACCCTACCCGCTGCCGAGGACATTCACTTCACGAACAATGTCTTCTATGACCCGGGGACGGTCGTCGGCGGCGCCGTCGTCGCGGACGGCAACGCCGGCACCAACCTCTGCACGTTCACGAACAACGTCACGTACCCGCAGACGGACGTGATCGCCGGAAACATCGCGCTCGACCCGAAGTTCGTCGATGCAGCGAACGGCGACTTTCATCTGACGGCGACGAGCCCCGCGATTGACACGGCGATCGTGACCGGTACCGATCCGACGGTCGACTACGATGGCACCGCGCGGCCTCAGGGTGCGCGAGATGATATCGGCGCGTTCGAGTACAAGCCGTAATTGATGTAGCGCGCGGCGCGCGTTGTCCGAGATGGGGACAAGAGTCTGTCCGGGATGGACGGGGCTCGGACGCTCCGGACAACGCGTTTCGCGGTTTCGGGGAGTTGGGGCGGCACGCGGGGCGCAAAGCAACGCGTGGCGAGCGCGGCCGATAAAGCAGCGCGGAGGATCAATATGAGCGAGAGCTTTCGGGAGAGCAGGACGGAATCGCTGGAGCCGGATGGGCGGCGGGCCAGCAACGTGGTCGCGCTACGCAGCCTCACGACGAACGATCTGTTCGCGCTCGACGAGCGCAAGCGCTTCGTCGTCGGGTCGAGCTCGAGTTGCGACGTGACGTTGAACGATCCATTCGTATCGGGCAGACATTGCTTGCTGGAACGCAGGCCGGGCGGCGGGCTCATCGTGCGCGACAACGAGTCGCGTAACGGCACGTTCGTCGACGGCAGTCCGGTCGAGGTCGCCGAGCTTCGAGTCGGCGCGTACCTGCGCATCGGGCGCACGACGCTCGTCGCGGTCGCCGCGGCCGGCGGCAACGGACGGCCGGGCGCGCTCGAGCTGCTGCGCGGCCACGATCCGGGCTTGCGCGCGACGGTCGCGCAGGCGCTGCGCGCGGCGCCCACCGACTGCAGCGTCTTGATTCTCGGCGAGACCGGCACGGGCAAGGACTTGCTCGCGCGCGTGATCCACGAGGCGTCGCGGCGCGCGGACTCGCCGTTCGTCGCGGTCAACTGCGGCGCCATCCCGCGCGAGCTGATC
>DASXCY010000151.1:0-16783 GCA_036490935.1 Kofleriaceae bacterium
GCGCCGAGCTCCTCGGCCTGGCCGACCTCGAAGCGCGCCGCGGGGACATGCTCGCGCGCGAGCCGCACGCGCTCCTCGAGCGGATCGATGCCGGTGACGTGCCCGGTCGGCCCGACGCGCTCGCCGATCCACGCCGCGAGCCGCCCCGTACCGCAGCCGATGTCGAGCACCCTCGCGCCGGCGGCGATTCCGAGCCGCTCGACCAGGCGCTTGCCGCTCTCGAGCTGCCAGGTGCTCACGCGATCATAGGTCGCCGCGAGCTCGGGGCTATCGTACGCGAACGAGGACGTCATGGTGCGCAGCGTAGCGCACGCTCGGGTTCGCGCGTGTCGTGCGCGAGCGCGGCGGGGTGGCGGCGAGATCGGCGGCGACCGTGACGACGACCTGACCGACCTGCGCGCCTACTTGATTCGCGACCGGCGCGCTCGCGACGATCGACACCGCAGCGCCCGCGACGTCGACACGCGCCGGCGGCGGACGCCGCGGCGATCGCACCGCCGACGAGCCAGATCGACCGTGCGAGGTGCGTCACGGTGATTCGACAAGCCCCTGGCAGCGCGCGTTACAAATCATGGAATCCCGCAAACGCGGCCCTGTTCGGCGTATCGTCCAAGGTGTGAAGCGCCACCACCGCTATCTCCTCGTCTGCCTCGCGAACTTCATCCTCGCGTGTGGTCCTGGCTCGCGCGGCAGCGGCGGAGGAGGCGGAGGCGGCGACGGTGGCAACGGCGACGGCGGCGGTAGCGGCGCCGCGTGCAGCTCGGATCTGCACAACGTCCTCGATATGAATGGCAACGTGATCCAGACCTGCCCCGACGACCAGGGCTGCGCCGCGGGAATGTGCGTTCCGGCGTGCGACGCCGCGGCCGCGAGCCAGGGCTCGGTCGGCTGCGACTTCGTGGTCTCGACGCCGTCGTTCTACACGAGCATCGCGCCTCCGTGCTTCGCGGTATTCCTCGCCAACAACTGGCCGCTCGACAGCGTCGTGACGATCTCGCGCGCCGGCACCAACTACGACCCTGCGACCTACGGGCGCGTACCCGACGGTACGCCGAACGCGGCGAGCTGGCCCACCGTGTCGCCGACCGGCATCGCGAGCTCGAATGTCGGCGTGCTGTTCCTCGATGCGGATCCGTCGTCGGAGAATGGCGGCACTCCGCTCACCTGCCCGATCACGCCCGCGGTCTCGAGCACGGGCGGCGCCGCGGTGTGGAGCGGCACGACCGCCGCGACCGGCGTTGGCACCGCGTTTCACATCACGACGACCATGCCAGTCAGCGCGTACGACATCATGCCGTACGGCGGCGCGCTGTCGTTCCTGCCGAGTGCCGAGCTCGTCCTGCCGACCACCGCCTGGGGCAAGAACTACGTCACCGTCGGGCCGAAGCCGACGAGCGGCCCGGGCTGGGGCTCGATCGTGGCCTCGATGGACGGCACGCAGGTCCAGATCACGCCGACCGTCGCGCTACCGTCGGGGACCGGCGTCATCGCCGCGCCGGCGAACACGACGACGACCTACACGCTCGACGCCGACCAGTTCATCCAGTGGCAGGACGCCGGCGACATGGCCGGCAGCGTGATCACGTCGAGTAACCCCGTCGCGTACACGGGCGGCACCGGCTACCTGTGCCTGTCGTCGGCGACGTCGAGCGGCGGCGGCTGCGACTCCGGCCATCAGGAGATCCCACCGGTCTCCGCGCTCGGCTCGCTATACGTCGCGCCGCCCTATGCGACGCGCCGCGCGGACATGCAGCCGGAATCGATCATCTATCGCATCGTCGGCATGGTCGCCGGCACGACCCTCACGACGAACCCGGCGGTCCCCGGCGCGCCGCCCACGCTCGGCGTCGGTCAGGTCGCGGAGTTCGAATCGACGACGCCGTTCACGATCCAGAGCCAGGACGCGATGCATCCGTTCTACGTCGGCCAGTACATGACCGGATGCTTCGTGACGGGCGGCAGCCGCCCCGGCGACGACGGCCAGGGCTGTCTCGGCGATGAGGAATTCGTCAACATCTTGCCGCCCGCGCAGTGGCTATCGAGCTACGTGTTCTTCACCGATCCGACGTACACGACGACGAACCTGGTCGTCACGCGCGCCGCCGATACGGCCGGCACGTTTCACGACGTCACGGTCGATTGCCTCGGCACGCTCACCGGCTGGCAGCCGGTCGGCAACGGCACGCAGTACGAGATCACGAACGCCGACATCCAGCGCGACACGCCGGTCGGCTCGTGCACGAACGGGCGCCACACCGCGTCCAGTACGGGCGCGTTCAACATCATGGTGTGGGGCCTGTCGTACGCGGCGTCGTACGCGTACCCCGCCGGCGGGAACGTCGGCAAGATCAACCCGGTCGTCGTGATTCAGTAGGGAATCGCGGCTTCGCGGAGGATCCGCTCGAGGAACGCGTCGAGCGGCATCAGGCCGAGGTCGGTCTCCTTGCCGGTGCCGCGCGTACGCGGCGCGACGCCGCCGGCTTCGACCTCGCGCTTGCCGACGACGAGCGTGTACGGCACCTTCGCGAGCTGCGCCTCGCGGATCATCGCGTTGAGCGTGCCGTGCGAGAGATCGACGGTGGCGCGGAGGTCGTGCGCGTGCAGCTTGGCCGCGACCTCCTCGGCCCACGCGAGCTGCGCCTCCGAAACCGGAATGATGCGCGCCTGCTCGGGCGCGAGCCACACCGGGAAGTCTCCGGCGAAGTGCTCGATCAAGATGCCGATGAACCGCTCGAACGAGCCGTAGATCGCGCGGTGGATCACGACCGGGCGGTGCTCGGCGTTGTCGGCGCCGATGTAGCCCATCTCGAACCGCTCGGGCGCGTTGTAGTCGAGCTGGATCGTGCCGAGCTGCCACTTGCGGCCGATCGAATCGGCGACGTCGAAGTCGATCTTCGGGCCGTAGAATGCGCCGTCGCCCGGCTTGAGCTCGTACGGCAGGCCGGTCTGCTCGAGCGCCGCCTGCAGCGCCGCCTCGGCCTTGTCCCACAGCGCGTCGTCGCCGATCTTCTGCGCCGGGCGCGTCGCGAACTTCGCGGTGAACTCGAGGCCGAACGCCGCGTAGACGCGCGCGATCAGCTTCGTCAGCTTCGCGACCTCGTCGGCGATCTGCGACTCCATCAAGATGATGTGCGCGTCGTCTTGCTGGAACTGGCGCACGCGCGTCAGGCCCGAGAGCACGCCGGTCGCCTCGTTGCGATGCAGCACGTCCTGCGTGTGCAGGCGCAGCGGCAGCTCGCGATAGCTGCGCCGCTTCATCTGATAGAACAGATAGTGCGACGGGCAGTTCATCGGCTTGAGCGAGTACGACGCGCGCTCGTCCTCCGGCAGCGCCGGATCCGCCTCGGGATCGAGGATGAGGAACATGTTCTCGCGGTACTTGCCCCAGTGCCCGCTCTTCTCCCAGAGCATCTTGTTGTAGAGCAGCGGCGTCTTGATCTCCTCGTAGCCGTTCGCGAGGCACATCTTGCGCATCGCGGTCTGCAGTGCCGTGTAGATGACGGTGCCGCGCGCGGTCCAGAACACGGCGCCGGGCGCCGCGGGATGGAAGCCGAACAGGTCGAGCTCCTTGCCGAGCTTTCGGTGATCGCGCTTCTTGGCCTCTTCCTGCTGGTGGATCCACGCGTCGAGGTCTTTTTGCGTGAAGAACGCGGTGCCGTAGATCCGCTGCAGCTGGGCGTTGCGATGATCGCCGCGCCAGTACGCGCCGGCGACCGACAGCAGCTTGATCACGCCGACGCGGCCGGTCGACGGGCCGTGCGGGCCGAGACAGAAGTCGACCCAGTCGCCGTGCGCGTACAGCGACAGCGTCTTCGCGCCCTTCGCGAAGATGTCCTCGATGATCTCGAGCTTGAACTTCTCGCCGAGCTTGCCGAACAGCGCGAGCGCCTCGTCGCGCGAGACCTCCGTGCGCACGAACGCGTGATCCGCGCGCACCTCGTCGTTCGCGGCCTTCTCGATCGCGTCGAGGTCCTCGGGCGTGAACGGCGTCTCGCGAAAGAAGTCGTAATAGAAGCCGTCGTCGGTGGTCGGGCCGATCGTCACCTGCGTGCCGGGAAACAGCCGCTGCACGACCGACGCGACGATGTGCGCGGCGTCGTGGCGGACGAGGTCGAGCCCTTCGGCGGTCTTCGCCGTATAGATCGCGAGGGTGCCGCTGTGATCCATCGGCTTCGACAGGTCGACCTCGACGCCGTCGTACTTCGCGAACAGCGCGGCCTTCGCGAGGCCCGTGCCGATCTGCGTGCGCACGAACTCCGCCACCGTCGTGCCGGCGGCCACTTGCTTGCTGGCTCCGTCGGGAAGGGTGATCGTGATGTTCGCGGGCTCGCTCATGGAGCCGCGAAGTCTACCGCTAGAAAAGCTCGGCGGGGAGCGACGTGCGCACGCTCCGCGGGATGGCGAACACGTTGTCGGCGCGCAGCCGCTCGGGCGGGAGCTCGACGAGCCGCGACGGCCGGTGCGCGGTACCCGCGAGCTGGTAGAGCGCGTAATCGCGCGGCAGGATGTCGTGCACGGCGCGCGCGTGATCGTAGATGCCGAGCTCGTAACACACGATCGGCGGCTCGGGCGACGCGAGGAGCCGGCGCGCGCCGAGCAGCACGTCGGGCTCGAGCCCCTCGACGTCGATCTTCACGAACCGCACGCGGTCGATCGCGTGATCGGCGAGCACGTCGTCGAGCCGCCGGACCGGCACGCGCACGACGTCGGCGGTGCGCGTTTGATCGGCCATCGACGGGCTGCCGCGCAGATACAGCGCGAGCGCGCCCGGCTCGGCGGCGAGACCCGCGCGCGCCGGCACGACGTTGCCGAGCTCGTTGAGCGCGATGCCGGCGACGAGATCGTCGAACCGATCCGGCGCGGGCTCGAACGCCAGCACGCGCCCGGCCTTGCCGACGGCGCGCGCCGCGTGAAACGACATCTGGCCGACGCTCGCGCCGGCATCGACGAACACGTCGCCCGGCCGCAGGCAGCGCGCGATCACGTGCATCGTGCCGTGCTCGTAGAAGCCGCAGCGATAGTAGTTGTCGCCGTCGCCGCGCCGCACGACGAGATCGAAGCCGTAGATGGTCGGGCAGCGCAGCGGGCCGCGCAGCGCCGGCAGGAGCGCGCGGCACACCAGGTGGCTCGTCAGCCAGAACAGCGGCATCGGCAGCTGCATCGCGAACCGCGCGAGCGCGTGCGCGACGCCGAGTCGCCGCGCGTGAAACCGGGTTGGGACGTCCATGACGCCATGTGGGCGGATCGCGCGGCGAGCGCGTAGTACCCGTCCGGGTACGCTCACGTGCATTGCAACTCGTTGCCCGGTGTTGCCGCGACGGCGGTCGCGCCCGCTCGGTACGGTGGTTCGATGTCGGAGCGGTTCGTCGATATCGCCGCGCTCGCGTGCGCGGAGAGCGCGCGGCTCGGCACCCGCTCGACGTGGATCGCGCTGCGTTTCGCAGATCGCGGCTTTGCGGTCTCGATCGACGACGCGCGCGAGCTCGCCGATACCGAACGCCTGCGCCGACTCGACCGCGAGCCCCAGGGCCTCGTCGCGCCGCTCGTCGGCCGAGACGGCACGCTCGGCGCGATCGCGTGGCAGACGAGCGAGCCGCCGCCGCGCGAGCTCGAACGCGAGCTGATGCTGGTCGCGACCCGGCTCGCGCTCTGGTGCGCGGTGCACGGGATCGCGAGCGTGCCACGCATCCACGCGCTCGGCCCGAGTCAGCACCGGATCGCCGAGCTCGCCGCGCGCGGGTTCTCGAACGCGGCGATCGGTGCGGCGCTGGCGATCTCGATCAACACGGTCAAGGCGCGGCTCAAGGAGGTGTTCGAGCGGCTCGCGGTGCACAATCGCACCGAGCTCGCTCATACGATGCTGAGGCGGATGCCGCTCGACGGAATCGCGCCGGGAATCACGCGACTTTCCAGCGCGTGGATCACGCGAGCTGCGCGCGCCCACGACATGTAGGCGGGAAGTTTTCGCATCGCGCGTCCCGAGGCTCCCGCTATACGATCGTCATCATGAAGCGCAGCGTGTTCGCGGCCATCCTGGTTTCGGCGTGTGCCTCGACCTCGCAACAGGCCGCGCGCGATCAGTACGCGCAGACCAGCAGTGACGACGAGATCGTGTGCGTCGATCAACCGCGCACGGGCTCGCTGATGTCGCGCGAGGTTTGCCATACGCGCGCGGACTGGCAGGCGCAACACGACGACACGCTGCAGTTCATGCAGCACCCGCGCGCGATGTACGGCCACTAGCGCGTGCTCCGACTCGTGCGATGATGCGCGCGTGCCCACGAACGCGAACGTCACGAGCAGGAATCGGATCTTGATCTTCGCTCCCGACGCCGGCGTGATGGCGTGGGTCGAGTCGGAGCTGGGCGGGCAGGCGTTCTCGTTGCAGGTCGCGCGGTCGGCGCGCGAGATCGTGACCGCGCTCGTCGACGATCCGCCGCCGCGCGCGCAGATCTTGGTCTCGGACTTCGACGCGCTGTCGGCGAGCGACGTGCTCGGCCTGCACGCGATCCGCGACCGCGGCTGGTTCGGCTCGATCGTCGCGCTCGGCAACGTATCGCCGGAGCTGCGCGCCAGCCTCAGCGTCGAACAGGTGCTCGGCCGCCCGCTCGTCGCCGAGCAGCTGCGCACGGCGGTCACGCGCGTCGGTCTCGATCAGGCGACGCGCCGGATCCCGAAGCTGCGTTGAGTCATCGCGCGCGCAGCCGGATCACGACCGACTTCGACGTCGGCGTGCCGGACTTGTCCGCGACGCTGTCGAGCGGCACGAGCGCGTTCGCCTCGGGGAAATAGGTCGCGCAGTTTCCGCGCGGCAGCTCGTAGGGCACGACGACGAAGGCCTGGGCGACGCGCTCGCCGTCGTGCCACTCCGACACGAGGTCCACGCTCTGGCGCTCGACCAGCCCGAGCGCGGCGAGGTCTGCCGGATGCACGAACACGACGCGGCGGCCGCCGCGGATCCCGCGATAGCGATCGTCGAGCCCGTAGATCGTCGTGTTGAACTGGTCGTGGCTGCGGATCGTCATCATGCGCAGCCGGCCGGGCGGCAGCGCGAGCTCGGGCGGCACCGCGACCGAGAACTTCGCGCGACCGCCGACCGCGCTGAACGTGCCGTCGCGCGCCGAGCTCGGCAGGCGAAACCCGCCCGGCTCGCGCACGCGCGCGTTGAAGTCGCGGCAGCCCGGCACGACGGCGGCGATGTGCTCGCGGATGCGATCGTAGTCGTCGACGAGCTCGCGCCACGGGACCGCGCCGTCGACGAGCGCATCGCCGAGCGCGGCCACGATCGCGGGCTCGCTGCGCAGCTCGTCGCTCGCCGGCTGCAGCACGCCGCGCGACGCGTGCACCATGCTCATCGAATCCTCGACGGTCACGAACTGCGCACCACCGTGCTGGTGATCGATTTCGCTGCGCGCCAAGCACGGCAGCAGCAGCGCGCGCCCGCCGGGATACAGGTGCGTGCGGTTGAGCTTGGTCGCGACGCTCGCGGTCAGCGCGCAGCGCTCGATCGCGCGCGCCGTGCGGTCGGTGTCCGACATCGCCGAGACCAGGTTGCCGCCGAGGCAGACCAGCGCCGTGATCTCGCCGCGCTCGATCGCCTGGATCGACCCGACGGTGTCGCAACCGGCCGCGCGGGGCGGCTCGAACCGAAACTCGCGGGCGAGCGCGTCGAGAAACGCCGCCTTCGGATGATGGTCGATCCCCATCGTGCGATCGCCCTGCACGTTCGAGTGGCCGCGCACCGGGCACAGTCCGGCGCCCGGACGTCCGATGTTGCCGCGCAGCAGCATCACGTTGACGATCTCCTGGATCGTCGCGACCGCGTGCTTGTGCTGCGTGAGGCCCATCGCCCAGCACGCGATCGTCGCGCGCGAATTGCCGTAGATGTCCGCGATCGTGCGGATCGTCGGTTCGTCGACCCCGGCGCCGGCGCACAGCTGCGCCCACGGCACGCGCCGCACGTGCTCGGCCCACGCCTCGAAGCCGGCGGTGCGGTCGCGCACGAACTCGCCGTCGATCACGTGCTCGCCGGCGTCGGCGCGCTCGAGCAGCGCCTTGCCGATGCCGAGGAACAGCGCCTGATCGCCGCCGATCTGGACCTGGACGAAGTGCTTCGCGAGCGCGACGCCGCCGGCGAGCATGTCGAGCGGATGTTGCGGGTGCGAGAACCGCGACAGTCCGACCTCGCGCAGCGGGTTGATCGACACGATCGTCGCGCCGCGCTTGGCGGCGGCGCGCAACGTCGTCAGCATGCGCGGGTGGTTCGTGCCCGGGTTCTGGCCGATGATGAGGATCAGATCGCACGCTTCGAAGTCGTCCAGCGAGACCGTGCCCTTGCCGACGCCGATCGTCTCGCCGAGCGCGACGCCGCTCGACTCGTGGCACATGTTCGAGCAATCGGGGAAGTGGTTCGTGCCGAACATCCGCCCGACGAGCTGGTACAGGAACGCGGCCTCGTTCGACGTGCGGCCCGACGTGTAGAACGCGCTGCGCGCCGGGCCTGCCGCGCGCAGCCCGCCGGCGATCGCGGCGATCGCGGCGTCCCACGCGACCGGCCGATAATGGCGCGACTCGTCGAGCATCATCGGATGCGTGAGCCGCCCGAGCTGGCCGAGCTCGAAGTCGGAGAGCCCGCGCAGCTCGTCGACGGTGAGCCGCTCGAACAGCTCGGGCGTCGCGCGCGCGCTCGTCGCCTCCTCGGCGATCGCCTTCGCGCCGTTCTCGCAGAACTCGAAGCGACTGCGCGAGTCGGGATCCGGGTCCGGCCACGCGCAGCCCGGGCAATCGAAGCCGGTCGCCTGGTTCATCGCGAGCAGCGCCTTGCCGCCGCGCGGGATCCCGGAGTCGCGCTGGAGGTGTTTCACCGAGCTCCACAACGCGGCGAACCCGCCGGCGACGCGCGGAACCTCGGCGACCTCGAGCCGAGGCTCGCCGGCCGTGTCGCGGCGCTTGTCGTCGACGGCCACGGCTATAGCTATCACGCGGGTCGGTTATCGTTAGACTGGCTCACGTTAGACCAGCCATATTGGTGAATACGCTTGATTTTCTGCACGTAGGGCTCTAACCTAGCTTTCACTACATGGACCAGAGGGCAGCCGTAAGAGTCCCCGTCCGTGCCCGCGCACAGGCTCGTGCTGCCGGGCTCGTCATCGACGGCCTCGTCGAGGACGTCTCGCGCAGCGGGCTGTTCATGCGCGCGCCGCGCGCGGTCGACGAAGGCGCCGCGCTCGAGCTCGATCTCGATCTGCCGGGCGAGGACACGCTGCATCTGTGCGCGCAGGTCGTTCGCGTCGAGCACGAACCGCGCGTCGGCATGGCGCTGCGCTTCGTCGGCGATCTCGAGCGCAACCGCCGCCCGCTCGCGAACTTCATCATGCGCCAGCACGCGACCTCGCGCTGAGCTACCTTGCGCGCGGTGGCACCTTCGCGCGACAAGCCGGTCACGCGCCGCACGATGCTTTCGCAGCGCGACGCGCTGACCGCCGAGGCGCGGGCCGAAGCGAGCGCGAGGATCGCGGATCGCGCCGCCGCGCTGGTCGCCGAGCTGCCGCCCGACTCGACGATCGCGCTGTACGCACCCAAAGGCAGCGAGGTCGCCACCGCGCGGCTCGACGAGGCGCTGCGCCCGCGCGCCCGGATCGTCTACCCGCGCGTCGTCGATCTGACGCGCGAGCTCGCGTTCCACGCCGCGGCACCGAGCGAGCTCGCGACGGCGCGATTCGGGCTACGCGAGCCGGCGGCCGATCCGGCGACGACCGTCGAGCTCGCGACGATCTCGGCGTTCTTCGTGCCCGGGCTGGCGTTCGATCGCACCGGCGGCCGCGTCGGCTGGGGGCGCGGACATTACGACGCGACGCTGGCGGCTGCCGCACGGGCGCTGCACGTCGGCCTCGCATTCGAATGTCAGCTCGTGGCCGCGGTCCCACACGATCCACATGATGTTCGCTTACACTTCGTCGTCACCGAGCTAGACACCTACCGGACCCCAGACTGATGGATCCCCTGTACATCCTCGTGGCCGTCGCGATCGGCCTCGCCGCCGGCGTCTTCCTCGGCACGCGGCTCGGGCGCGGCAAAGGCGACGGCTCGGCGCGCGAGGCGGCAGCCGCCGAGGCCGAGAAGATCCGCACCGCCGCGCAAGCCGAGGTCGATTCGATCCAGCGCGCCGCCGAGGTCGAGGGCAAGGAAGCGGCGCGCAAGCGCAAGGCCGAGCTCGACGACGAACTGAAGGCGCGCAAGGCCGAGCTCGGCAAGCGCGAGGCCGAGGTCACGGCGAAGGAGCGCGAGACCAGCCGCCTGCAAAAAGATGCGGAGCGGCGCGCGCAAGACCTGACGAAGAAGGAACAGAGCATCGACGGCAAGATCAAGCAGGCCGACGCTGCGGTCGAGAAGGCCGAGGTGGCGCAGGCCGAGGCGCGCAAGAAGCTCGAGCAGATCGCGAGCCTGTCGGAAGAGCAGGCGCGCACACGGCTCGAGGAGGATGTGCGCGGCCAGGCGCTCGCGGCGGCGGCAGTCGAGATCAAGCGCATCGAGGACGAGGCCGAGCGCGAAGCGACCGCGCGCGCGAAGACGATCGTGGCGACCGCGATCCAGCGGTTCGCGAGCGAGTTCGTGCACGAGCGCACGGTCGCGGTCGTGCCGCTGCCGTCGGACGATCTCAAGGGCCGGCTCATCGGGCGCGAGGGCCGCAACATCCGCGCGCTCGAGGCGGCGACCGGGATCGACATGATCATCGACGACACGTCGGAGGCGATCACGATCTCGTGCTTCAACCCGGTGCGCCGCGAGATCGCGCGGCTCGCGATCGGCGCGCTCGTCGCCGACGGCCGGATCCACCCGACGCGCATCGAAGAAGTCGTGCGCAAGGCGGAGCAGGAAGTCGAGAAGTCGAGCAAGGAGGCGGGCGAACAGGCGGTGTTCGATCTCGGCCTGCACCGGCTGCATCCCGAGCTCGTGCGCATGCTCGGCGAGCTGAAGTTCCGCCAGTCCTACGCACAGAACGTGCTCCTTCACTCGGTCGAGGTTGGCTATCTCGCGGGCCTCATCGCGGCGGAGCTCGGCGCGAACGTCAAGCTCGCGCGGCGTGCGGGGCTCTTGCACGACATCGGCAAGGCGGTCGATCACGAGCACGAGGGCTCGCACGCCGAGGTCGGCGCGCAGCTCGCTCGCAAGCACGGCGAGTCGCCCAAGGTGTGCCAGGCGATCGCGTCGCATCACGGCGACGACGGTGCGCCCAAGCCACAGGCGCTGCTCGATCACGTCGTCGCGGCCGCGAACTCGCTGTCGGCGGCGCGGCCCGGGGCGCGCCGCGAGCAGCTCGCGTCGTACATCAAGCGGCTCTCCGACCTCGAGGCCATCTGCAAGCGGTTCGGCGGCGTCGAGCGCGCCTACGCACTGCAGGCCGGCCGCGAGATCCGCGTGATGGTGATGAACGACACGGTCGACGACGCGCAGGCCGTCGTGATGTCGAAGGAGATCGCGCGCGCGATCGAGACCGAGTCGACGTATCCCGGCCAGGTCCGCGTCGTCGTCGTGCGCGAGACGCGCGCCTCGGACTACGCGCGGTAGTAGACTGAGCCGTCGTGGGTCTCGACCCCACCGTCACCAACGTTCGCGTGTTTCCGCTGCTGGAGGTCAGCCGCAGCGAGCTCGCGGAGATCGTCGGCGGCGAGATCGCGAGCGTCGACCTGGTCGACGGCGGGCTGACGAACACGATCCACAAGGTCACCCTCGACAGCGGCGCGGTGTTCGGCGTCAAGCACTACGCCGGTGGCCGCGAGTGGTTCGACACCGAGCTGTCGACGCTGACGCTGCTGCACGGCACGATCCCGGTGCCCGATGTCGTGCACGTCGACGACCAGAAGCTCGCGATCGTGTACCGCTGGATCGACGGCATCACGCTGCACGAGCTGCGCAAGGGCGGCGACGTCGACGGCTTCGCGTCGCTCGCCGAGCCACTCGGCCGCGTGCTGGCGTGGCTCGCGCGAACCGACGCGACCGAGCCGTACGAGCTGACGCAGATCCTCGAGCGCGCGTACGGGCAGCTATCGAACGGGCGCGCGCGCACGCGCCTCGGCGCCGACTACGCCGACGCGCTCAAGAAAGCGCTCGAGGTGTGGGAGCCGCGACTCGCGTGGGGCACGGTGTGCCTCGCGCACGGCGACCTCGGCCATCGCAACGTGATCGTGCAGCGCCGCGGCGCGCGCTGGCGCGTCGGCGGCTTGATCGACTGGGAGACGACGACGACCGGCTCGCCGCTGTTCGACATCGGCAGCCTGTTTCGCTACGCGAACCGCCACGACGTCGGGTTTCGCGAGGCGTTCGCCCGCGGCTACGACGAGGCCGCGTCCGCGCCGCTGCCCGACGACTGGCTGCTCGCCGCGCGCCTGCTCGATTCGACCTGGCTCGTCGACCTGCTCGACGACGTCGACGAAATCCCGGTCGTGTTCGAGGACTGCCACCGCCAGCTCGTGCGCCTCGTCGACGAGCTGGGGTAGGCTGCGCGCATGGTAGGCATGCCGCTCCTCGACGAGCTCGCTGCGCGCGATCTCGTCGCCGACGTCACCGATCGGGCCGGACTGGCCGAGCTGCTCGGCAACCATGCGCCGGTGTCCGCGTACGCCGGCTACGATCCGACGTCGCCGAGCCTGCACGTCGGCAACCTCGTGCCGACGATCCTGCTGCGCCGGCTGCAGCTCGCCGGGCATCGCCCGATCATCGTCGTCGGCGGCGCGACCGGCATGATCGGCGATCCATCAGGCAAGAGCGAGGAGCGCAACCTGCTCGACGACGCGACGCTCGCGGCGAACGTCGCCGGCATCCGCTCGCAGCTCGCGCGCCTGCTCGACCTGGACGGCGCGCTGCTCGTCAACAACGCCGACTGGACGCGCGGCATCGGCTACCTCGAGTTCCTGCGCGACATCGGCAAGCACCTGACGATCAACTACATGACCGCGAAGGACTCGGTGAAGGCGCGGCTCGAAGGCGAGCATGGCATCAGCTACACCGAGTTCTCTTACATGCTGCTGCAGGCGTTCGACTTCGTGCACCTCGCGAAGGCCCACGGCTGCCGGCTCCAGGTCGGCGGCAGCGATCAATACGGCAACATCACGGCCGGCTGCGAGCTCGCGCGCAAGCTCGGCATGGCGCAGCTGTACGGGCTGACCGCGCCGCTGCTGCTCGACTCGGCCGGCCAGAAGATGGGCAAGACCTCGACAGGCGAGCGCATCTGGCTCGATCCGGTGAAGACCGGCGCGTACGCGTTCTACCAGTACTGGTTCAACGTCGCCGACGAGGACGCGCCGCGGCTATTGCGGCTGTTCTCGTTGCGTCCGCTCACCGAGCTCGCCGAGCTCGTGCGCGCGCACGACGCCGATCGCGCCAAGCGCACCGCGCAACGCGAGCTCGCGCGCGCGTTGACCGCGTGGGTACACGGCGAGGCCTCGATCGCGCGGGTCGAGGCGGCCAGCCGGGTGATGTTCGGCGGCGAGCTCGCGGGCTTGACCGACGCCGACCTCGCCCAGCTCGCCGGCACGGTGCCGACCGTCGAGGTCGCGCGCGGCGATCTCGAGGCCGGCGTGACGATCGTGGATCTGCTCGCGCGCACGGTCGCCGACTCCAAGGGCGCCGCGCGCCGGCTCGTCACGCAGGGCGGCGCGTATCTGAACAACGTCCGCATCGCGGACGTCGAGCGCACGGTGACGCTCGCGGATCTCGCGACCGAGACGATGCTCGTCGTGCGCGGCGGCAAGAAGGACTACCGCCTCGTGCGCGTGCGCTAGCTACCGGGTCACGCGCGGCGGATAGCGGTCGCTGCGGATCCACTTCGAGAGCAGCCATTTTTCGCCGTCGATGACCGGCATGCCGGCGTGCAGGCTGTCTCGGTGGCCGGCGCCGTCGGCGTCGAGGTTGTGAAAGTGCAGGATGTCGCCGCGACGGCCCTGGATGTCGAGCTGCAGCTTCGGAAACCGGGTCGTGCCGCCCGTGTAGCCGTCGTTCAAGTAGATCAGCACCGTTTGCGCGCGCTGCCCGCCGTCGGCGAGCGAGCGATACGCGGCGTCGGCGCCGTCGTTGAAATAGTCGACGTGTGGCCTGAATTCCTCGCCCTTGCGGTAGCGCAGGACCTGCACGAATTCGCCGTTCAGCGCGGACACGCCCGAGACGCGGGCGATGCACTGCTCGATCGCTTCGAGCACGTGATCGTGGTGGCGCGGTCCGAGCGTCGCGTGCGAGCTGCTCCGCATCGGATCGGCGCGCACCTCGCCGGTCCGCGCATCGACGATCTGCGAGCGCTGGACGAGCGGGGTCGCCAGCGCGATCAGCGCGTCCAGCACGCCCGGCGGGATCGCGCCCGGCAACCTGCGGATCCGCGGCGCTTCGCACAGGGGTTCGGCGACCGGAAGCGAAAGATCGCCGGCGAGCTCGGGAAGCATCGCTTCGATCGAGTGGTCGTCCGAGCGCTCGTCGTAGCGATGGAGCACCGCGAGCAGCTTCAGCTGGCGAGCCGCGCCGGCATCGCCCATCCGGGCAGCGGCGAGCAGGTACCGCAGCCCGGTCGCGCGTTCGCCGAGCTCGAACACGGCAAAGCCGTGCAGCTCGGCAAGCAGGAGGTTGGCCTTGACCTGTGTGGCGGCGAGCGGGCGCAGCAGGTCGAGCGCCTGTTGCAGATCGCGCGGGCACTGGCGGCCGTCCATCACCATCGCAGCCAGTGCGAGTCGCGCGGGAATCAGCTCGCGTGCGGCCGCGAGGCGCAGCCAGTGCAGGCTCTCGTCGAAGCGGCCGCGCTGATGCAGGGCCGCGCTCAGCGCGTACTGCGCCTCGGCGTCGCCCGCCTTGGCAAGCGCCGCCGCTTCGTCGAACGAGATCCGCTGCCCCATCAGTGCGCGATCGGCTTGAACGTCGCGTCCGGCACCTTGTTCGTCACGGCCGGCAGCTGGTGGATGTACTCGGCCACCGCCTGGATGTCCTTGTCGTCGAGCTGACTCCACGGACCCTGCAGGAACACCATCGGGCCCTGGATCATCTTGCCGTCGGGCTTGGTCATCGTCTTGATCGCGGTGGCGATCTGCGCGGTCGTCCACTTACCGATCCCGGTGTCCTTGTCCGAGGTGATGTTGCGCGAGTAGAGCGTGCCGGTCCCGAGCATGGGGAGCTGCATCGCCAGCCCGCCCGAGAACATCTTGTCGGGTCCCTGGGGCGCGAACGTCTTGGGATCGGGGCTGAAATGGCAGTGGCTACACAGCATCAGCGTCGCCAGGTACTCGCCGTGCGGGACCGGATCGTCGGCCACGTCGGGCTGATTGGCCGGCTTCGGCACGTCGATCGGCGCCATCTTGAGGTCCTTGGTGGGCGCGACCACGCGGCTCACCGGCTTGACGGTGTGCAGGAACGCGACGAGCGCCTTCGCGTCGTCGTCGGTCATGCGGTTGTAATTCACGTACGGCATGATCGGGTACAGCTTCTTGCCATCAGGGCGCACGCCCTCGCGCACGGCCGCTATGACCTGGTCGTCGGTCCAGGAGCCGATCCCGGTGCTCTTGTCGGGCGTGATGTTCGGCGTGCGCCACGTGCCGAACGTATCGGGCATCTCGAGGCCACCGCCGTAGGCATGCTCGAAGTCGGGACCCGTCGGCCCGATCGCGGTGTGGCACACCACGCAGCCGGCCAGCTTGGCGACATACGCACCCCGCTCGACGAGCTTCGGATCCGGACTGTCCGGCGCCTTCGGCGGCGCGGGCTCCACCGTCTTCGGGGTGGGCGCCGGCGTCGGCGCCGGCGCGGGACCATCGGTCTTCTTGCTGCAGCCACCTAGCCCGGCCACAGCACTCACCACCAGCAGCAGTCTGTTCATAGGGCGCGACCGATAACACGCGCGCCGAAAAAGATGAAGGCCCGCTCTTTCGAGCGGGCCTTCAAAACCCCGGCAGCGTCCTACTCTCCCACAGGGTTGCCCCTGCAGTACCATCGGCCCTGGAGAGCTTAACTTCCGTGTTCGGGATGGGAACGGGTGTGACCTCTCCGGTGTAGCCACCAGGAAAAAAGCTGAAGTGCGAAGCCTGCTGGCTTGGTGTCCAGCGGAGCTCAGAGCTGCACTCTGGTGAGTGCTGATGATCGTGCTGCTGCAATCCACGAGGCGATGACAAGCTTCGCGATTGAGATAGCAAACTAGAGTGATGGCTTTGACCTTCTCCCGGCGCGCCTCCAGCCGCAGGCGTGGTGGCCTGCGTGGCGCCGACGTCCATTGCTGAACGCTCGGAAAAAATAGGTGGTCAAGCCGCCCGACCGATTAGTACGCGTTAGCTCCATGCCTTGCGGCACTTCCACATCGCGCCTATCAACCGCGTAGTCTACGCGGGGTCTTCTGGTGCATTGGCTGCATTTGGGATACCTAATCTCGAGGGGGGCTTCCCGCTTAGATGCTTTCAGCGGTTATCCCTTCCGGACATAGCTACCCGGCGATGCCACTGGCGTGACAACCGGAACACCATAGGTCCGTCCAACTCGGTCCTCTCGTACTAAAGTCAGCTCCTCTCAAGTATCCTGCGCCCACGACGGATAGGGACCGAACTGTCTCACGACGTTCTGAACCCAGCTCGCGTACCGCTTTAATTAGCGAACAGCTAAACCCTTGGGACCGATTTCAGCCCCAGGATGCGATGAGCCGACATCGAGGTGCCAAACCACGTCGTCGATGTGAACTCTTGGACGTGATAAGCCTGTTATCCCCGGAGTACCTTTTATCCGTTGAGCGATGGCCCTTCCATATGGAGCCACCGGATCACTA
>DASXCY010000152.1:0-2081 GCA_036490935.1 Kofleriaceae bacterium
CGAAGCAGCCGCGGCCGCCGGCGATCCGGAGGTGCTGTGGGCGCGCGTCGCGCCGGTGCACCCGCCGCACGCGACCGGATTGCCGCCGCGCACCGCCGGCGACGGCGCGACCTGCGGCACGTGTGCGTGGCGCTACGAGCAGCGCGGTGCGGCGCGCTGCCGCCAGGCCGGCGGCGCGAGGCTCGAAGACGCGTGGCCCGCGTGCGAGCGCTTCGAGCGGGCGCTCGACTGCCAGACCTGCGGCGCGTGCTGCCGCGCCGCGTATCACTCGGTCCACGTAGCGCGCCGCGATCCGGTCGTGAAGAAGCACCCGGCGCTCGTCGTCGATCGCACGACGTATCTCGAGATCCTGCGTGCCGGCGATCACTGTGCCGCGCTCGAAGGCGGCGCGTTCGAGGGCGAGCGCGCGACGCGCTTTCGCTGCACGATCTACGACGATCGCCCGCGCACGTGCCGCGAGTTCACGCTCGGCTCCGAGCATTGTCTGACCGCGCGCCGCCGCGTCGGGCTCAGCCTGTAGATCCGCTCGTCACGGGCACGTGCCCGGCTCGTGCATCGTCGCGTTGCCGCTGTTGTTGCTGCACGCACCGATGCCGCAGCACTCGACGTCGCAGCCGGTGCCGGTGTTCGGACAGACGAAGTCGTCGTTGACGCACGTGTCGCCGCCCTTGCAGTACATCGTGCAGCCGCCGGGGCCGCCGCAGTCGATCTCCGCACCCGCGCACGAGTTGTTCGCGTCGCACGAGATGATGCAGCCGGCGGCGTGCTTGCAGTTGATCGTCGGGCAGCTGCCCTGATCGTCGCACGAGATGTCGCAGAGCTCGCCGTCGGGGCACTGGACGCCGGCAGGGCCCGCGGGAGCCGTGATCGCACACACGTCGCCCATGCACGTCCCACCGGCCGCCGAGCACGCGGCGGGATCGCATGCCGGCGCGGCGCCATCCGGCCGCGCGTCGGCGAGTCCGGTGCTGTCGGCCGACCTGGTGTCGCGCACCAGCGACGGCCCCGCGTCGTCGCGCACCGGCACGTCGATGCCGAGCAGCTGGCGGCACGCAGCCAGCGCGATCACCGTGCCCACCCACCACGCCCGGCTCACGATCGATCAGCCGCCTTGCTTCGCGCCGCCGCCCGGCGGCTGCGTCGGTGGACGCGGTCGCGGCGGCGGGATCGTGACGGTCGGCGATTGCGCCGGCAGTGCGCGCTGCGCGATCGCGGCGATGTCGATGCCGAGCATCTGCTTGAGCTGCTCCGCCGTCACCGCGGCCTTGACCGCAAAGTTGCTTCCGTTCGTCGCGAGCTCGCGATCGATCACCGTGAGCTTGTCGATCGGCATCTCGCCGACCGTCTGCATCATCTGGCTGACCAGGCCCTGCAGCTTCTGCGCGACGAAGATCTGCCGCGCACTGTCGCCCGCCTTGGCCCAGGTCTCGCCGAGCGAGCGGATCGCGGTCGCGGTCGCCTTGCCTTCTTCGACGATCTTCGACGCCGCGCCGCGCGCCTGCGCGACCATCTGCGACTTGCGCGCCTCCGCCGGCTTGACCTTGTCGGCGATCAGCTGGAACCGCACCTGCGCGAGCCGCGCGCGCTGCACCTCGACCTCGGCCGTCGCCTTCGCGAGCAATGCCTGGACCTGGCCCTTCGACTCCGCGATCAGCGCGGTCTTGCGCGTCTGCGCCTCGGCGATCCGCCGCTGGCCTTCGGCGCGCGCCGTCGCGATCTCGGCCTCGACCTTCGCGATCTCCTGGTTCTGGAGGTTCTGCGCGGAGTTCTCGGCCGCGAGCGCGTGGTTCTCGGCCTCCGCGATGCGCGACCTCTTGAGGAGCGCCGCGGTCGGCGGCCGGCCGAGCGACGCGAGGTAGCCCTTGTCGTCGGTGACGTGCTGGATCTTCAACGTGTCGAGCTCGAGGCCGAGCCGGCCGAGGTCGTGATCCGCCTCGTGCACGAGCGCGCCGGCGAACTTCTCGCGATCCGTGTTGACCTCTTCCGGCGTCAGCGTCGACAGCACGCCGCGCAAGTTGCCTTCGAGCGTCTCGCGCGCGACTGCCATGATCTGATCGCGCGACATGCCCAAGAAGCGCTCG
>DASXCY010000153.1:0-8229 GCA_036490935.1 Kofleriaceae bacterium
TGGTCATCGCCCCCGGCGGTAGTCGTCAGGGGTTCAGCGCGCACGCGCTCGGCACGAGCCGTGCGCGAGAGCGGCGCGGGGCGAGCGCCCGGCCACGGAGGCGGCCCAGAAGCTGACCCGTCGATCGCGACGTGATGCGAACGGTTCGGCGGCGGCGGACGACGGGGGGCGCCAGGAGCGGGACCGGCAAGCCGCAGCGGCGACGGCAGCGGCAGCGGCGACGGCGACGGCAGCGGAAGCGGAAGCGGTAAGCGGAACCGGAACCGGAAGCGGTACCGGAAGCGGAACCGGAAGCGGCAGCGGAAGCGGAACCGGAACCGGAAGCGGCACCGGCACCGGCAGCGGAAGCGGAACCGGAACCGGAAGCGGAACCGGAACCGGAAGCGGCACCGGCACCGGCGGCGGAAGCGGAAGCGGAAGCGGAAGCAGTAAGCGGAAGCGGAAGCGGAACCGGAACCGGAACCGGAACCGGAACCGGAACCGGAAGCGGAAGCGGAAGCGGAACCGGAACCGGAACCGGAACCGGCTACCCGCGCAGCAGCACGAACGCGATCACCGCGAGCACCGCCGCGATCCCGCCGGCGACGAGCCACGCGATCTTCGCCCAATCCTTCGGCGAGCTGCCGAACACGAGCTCGGGGCGCTGGCCGTGGACGATCGCGCGGTACGGCGAGCCGCGGTAGCGATACGCGAGCACCCACGCGGGCAGCGCGACGCGATCGGTCGTCTGGCGCTCGACCAGACACGCGACGTGGATGTTGCGAAACCGCCGGCCGGGCGCGGCGCGCTCGACGCGCACCTTCGCCACAGCCTCGATCGCGTGCTGCACCAGCGCGCGTGCGGCGGAGCGCTGCGCGTCGAAGCTCTCGATCATCGCCACCTCCTCGCCGGCGATCGCGGTCGCGCTCGCGCCGACCACCTTCGTGAGATCGTAATGCGGCACGAGCAGCGAGCACTCGTCCGCCCGCAGGCCGCGCGAGGCCGGGATCGCGAGGTTGCCGAGGTCGAGCCGCAGCTCGCCCGCGTGCGGCGCCCAGGCCGAGCGGCCCGCGCCGTCGTCGGAGTCGCACGTCCAAGCCACGTGCGCCGTCGCGTTCACGATCCACGCCGCCCAGCACAGCGGTGTCACCGTCTCGAGCACCGCTTCGTCGCGCAGCGCCTTCGGCGCGAACCAGCCGCGCCGGCCGAGCCACGTGCGCAGCGCCGTGGTCGCGAGGTCGCGAGTCACCGCGAACGGCACGCGCAGCCGCGCTTCCTCGATCGGATCGATCGGCTGCTCGAGCGCCATCACCGCGCCGCAGAACCCGCATCCCGGCGCCCGCTTGCTCGCGTCGTAGCCGATCGCCGCGCCGCACTCGGTGCAGCGCAGCACGTTCGCCCGCGCGCGTACGACCGCCAGCGCCGGCACCTCGACCGGCAGCGCGCACACCGCGCAGCGCAGGTCGCCGTCCTCGAGCGGCGACGCGCACCGCTCGCAGGCCGCGAGCTCCGCCGCCGACGTCGACGCAGTCATCGCATCCCCCACACGATCGCCGCCACGATCGCAACGACCACCGCGATCGCGAGCGTGATCTTCCACCACGACAGCGGCGCGCGACCCACGATCTTCCCGGTCTGGCCGTTGATCACGACCCGCAACGCCGGCTTGTTCGGGCGATAGCGCAGCGCGAGCACCCACGCCGGCACCAGCACCGGCTCCATCGACTCCCACGCGACGTTCGTGCGCCACGCGAGGTCGCTGTAGCTGTCGCCCGGCATGAACCGCCGCAGCTTGCCGCCGATCTGCTCGAGCGCCTCGGCGCGACTCGCCTGCTGGCACTCCGCGAGCGGCCGCGAGAACTCCTCCGCGATCCAGCCCGCGACGAGCGCCGGCTGGAACCGCCGCATCTGGCGCAGATCGAACGGCTCGACGCGCGCGAGCTCTGCGTTTTCGAGTCCGCCCGACGCGCTGACGACGACGTCGGTGACGTAGCCGACGTGCGTGCCGGCGAGCGAGCGATACTCGGTGCGCGTGACCGTGCGCGTCTCGGTGCGCGTCTTGCCGTCTGCTCCGGTGACCGTGTACGTCTCCTCTTCGGAGTAGTGCTCGCCGATCTGCGCGCTATAGCTGGTGTGCGCGACGGCCGAGTACAGATACGC
The DNA here is from genome assembly GCA_036490935.1 of Kofleriaceae bacterium. GTDB lineage: Bacteria > Myxococcota_A > Polyangia > Haliangiales > Haliangiaceae > JABFXX01. Next base: position 2,140 of record DASXCY010000153.1, read on the forward strand.
CGGCACGTACACGCCGCGCAGATCCTCGACGGTGGCGCGCCGCAGCGCCGGATCGGCGAACCACGACCGGCTGCCGAGCCAGCGATCGATCGCACGCCGCGCGACCTCGGCATCGCCGATGAACCCGACGACGAACCGCGGATCTGGCACGCCCGCCGCCGGCTCGCGCTCGGCGAAGTTCGGACTCGCGCAGTACGGGCAGGTCAGCGTGCGCACGCCGTCGAACGCGAGAGCAGCTCCGCAGTTGCCGCACGCGAACAGCGCCACGCCGACAGCGTAACATCATCATCACCATGACCGCGGCCGGCACGATCGCGATCGGCGATCTCACGATCCATCGCCTCGGCTTCGGCGCGATGCGTCTCACCGGGCCCGGCATCTTCGGCCCGCCGCGCGACCTCGACGGCGCACGCGCGACGCTGCGCGCGCTGCCCGAGCTCGGCATCGACTTCATCGACACGGCGAACGCGTACGGCCCGATCGTCAGCGAGCTCCTCGTGCGCGAGGTCCTGCATCCGTATCGCGGGCTCGTGATCGCGACCAAGGGCGGCTTTCTGCGGCCCGGCCCGAATCAATGGCTGCCCGACGGCCGGCCGGAATCGCTGCGCACCGCGGTCGACAGCAGCCTGAAGGTGCTCGGCATCGAGCGCATCGATCTGTGGCACCTGCACCGCGTCGATCCGAAAGTCCCGGCCGGCGAGCAGTTCGCCGCGGTCGCCGAGCTGCAGCGCGAGGGCAAGCTGCGCCACGTCGGGCTGTCGGAGGTGTCGGTCGAACAGATCGCGGCGGCGAGCCAGCACTTCACGGTCGCGTCGGTGCAGAACGGCTACCACCTGATCGAGCGCAAGAACGAGCCCGTGCTCGCGCATTGCGAGCGCGCGGGCATCCCGTTCATCGCGTACTTTCCGCTCGCGACCGGCGCCCTCGCGGCGCCCGATTCGATCCTCACGACCATCGCGGCCGAGCTCGGCGCGACGCCGGCGCAGGTCGCGATCGCGTGGCTGCTGCGCCGCTCGCGCTCGCTGATCGCGATCCCGGGCACGTCGCGGGTCGACCACGCGCGCGAGAATGTCGCGGCGGCTTCGCTCGAGCTCACCGACGAGCAATTCACCCGGATCGAGCGCATCGGCAAGAAGGCAGCGCTGCTCCGCCAGCCGCGGTAACATGGATGACCATGGCCGGCGGAGAGACCGACCCGACGCAGGCCGCCCGCGCGCTTCGCGTCGCGCCGCAGCGCAAGACGATCGAGCTCGCGGCGAACCAGCCGATCGGCCGCTTCGGCCTCATTCGCGAGCTCGGGCGCGGCGGCATGGGCCAGGTATTCCTCGCGCGCGACACGATGCTCGGCCGCAAGGTCGCGATCAAGTTCTTGCTCGAGTACGACCCGGCGTTCGTCGGGCGGTTTCTCGTCGAGGCGCGCGCGACCGCGCGCTGCACGCACGAGAACATCATCACGATCCACGAGGTCGGCGAGCACGACGGCCTGCCCTACATGGTGCTCGAGTACCTCGAGGGCAAGACGCTGCAGGCGATGCTCGATCCGCCGCTATCGCCGCGGCGGCTCGTCGAGCTCATGGTCTCGGTCGTGCGTGCGCTCGAACGCGCGCACGAGCACGGCATCGTCCACCGCGATCTGAAGCCCGCGAACATCTTCATCACCGAACGCGGCCAGGTGAAGGTGCTCGATTTCGGCATCGCGCACGAATTCCAGGCTTCGCTCGACGAGCCGGGCTCGGTCATCGGCACGCTGCCGTACATGTCGCCGGAGCAGTGGGGCGCCGACGAGATCGACGCGCGCACCGATCTGTGGGCGGTGGGCATGCTGTTCTGGCGCGCGCTCGCCGGCGTGCATCCCGCCGGCTCGATGAACGGCGAGAAGCTGCGCGAGCGCTGTCTCGATCTCGCGACGCCGCTGCCGAGCCTCGCGCAGCACGCGCCGCACCTGCCGAAGGAGCTGGTCGCGATCGTCGATCACTGCCTCGCGAAGCGCAAAGCCGAGCGCTGCGCGAGCGCGACGCAGTTGCTGCGCGACCTGCAGGCCTTCCTTGGCGCCGAGCGCGCCGTCCAGCCCGACGACGATTGTCCGTATCGCGGGCTCGCCGCCTACGGCGAGGGCGACGCGCGCTACTTCTTCGGCCGCAGCAACGAGATCCGGGGCGCGCAGAGCTTGCTCGACCGCTGGCCGGTGCTCGCCGTGGTCGGCGCATCGGGCGTCGGCAAGTCGTCGTTCGTGCACGCCGGCCTGGTGCCGGCGATGCGCGCGGCCGACGAGCCGTGGCACGTGCGCGTGCTCCGGCCCGGGCGCTCTCCGCTCGCGCGTCTCGCGGGCACGCTGACGAGCGTCGACGGCAATGCCGCGGATGTGGTCGAGAGCCTGCGCGCGGCGCCCGGCTGGTTCGGCGAGCTCGTGCGCGGCGATGCACGACGGCGCGGCGAGCGCATGCTGATCGTCGTCGATCAGCTCGAGGAGCTGTTCACGTTGTGCAGCGACGACGGCGAGCGCGCGGCCTTCCTCGCGGCGCTGCTTTCGGCCGCCGACGACGCGAGCACGCCGGTGCGCGTCGTGCTGTCGCTGCGCGCCGATTTTCTCGATCGACTCGCGGTATATCGCGCGCCGTTCGCGGAGCTGTCGCGCGGCTTGTTCTTCCTCGCGCCGCCCGACGTGACCGACCTGCGCGACACGCTCGTGCGGCCGGCCGAGCTCGCCGGCTACGCATTCGAGCCCGGCGTCGTCGACGACATGCTGCGCGCGGCCGGCGATCGCGCCGCGCTGCCGCTGCTCTCGTTCACCGCGAGCCGGCTGTGGGACGCACGCGATCGCGCACACAAGCTGCTGACGCGCGGGGCGTACGACGAGCTCGGCGGTGTCGGCGGCGCGTTCGCGCGACATGCCGATCGCGTCGCGGCCGCGGTGCCGGCCCAGCAACAACCGCTGCTGCGCGCGCTGCTCGTGCGGCTGGTCACGCGCGAGGGCACGCGCGCGGTCGTCGATCACGCGGAGCTGCTCTCGCTCGGCGGCGAGCCGCGGGAGGTCGAGCACATCGTCGACCAGCTCGTCCAGGCGCGGCTCGTCCACGTCGAGCGCCACCCCGATCACGGCGCGACCGTCGAGATCGTGCACGAGGCGCTGATCACCGAATGGCCGGCGCTGCGGCGCTGGCTCGACGACGGTCAGGCCGTGCACTCGTTCGTCGAGGAGCTGCGCCAGGCCGCACGGCAATGGAGCTCGCGTGGCAAGCTACGCGAGCTGGTGTGGCACGGCGCGCCCGCGCACGAAGCGGTCGCGTTCGCCGGTCGCCACGCGCTCGAGCTCGCCTCGCTCGAACGCGAATATCTTGCCGCGGTGCGCGCGCAGATCGCGCGCTCGCGTCGCCGTCGCGTGACCGCGTTCGCTTCGATCTTCGTCGCGCTCGGGCTCGTGATCGCGGGTGGCGCGATCGCGGTCGTACGGATCTCGGCCGCCGAGCACGCCGCCGAGGTGCAAGAGCGGGCCGCGCGCGACCAAGCTGAGGCGGCGCGGCTCGAGGCGCTGCGCGCGGTCGCGGCGAACAAGCGCGCGCAGGACGAGCTGGCCGAGCTGCGCGCCGAGCAGGATCGCCGCGCGAAGGCCGAGTCGAACGCGATCGCGGCGCAGGCCTCGGCGCAGATGTCCCGCGAGGAGCTGGAGCGCGCGCTCGTCGTCGAGCAAACCGAGAAGCAACGCGCGCAGGCCGCTGCGCTCGCCGCGCAAAAGGCAGGCGCGGAAGCGACCGCCGCGAACGCCCGGACCGAGACATTGCTCACAAAAGAACGCGCACGCGTGAAGCAGCTCGAAGCCGAAAAACAGAAGATCTATAGTGGAGGCCTGTGAAGACGTTCGCGCTGCTGGCGCTGCTCGTGATATCCGCCGCCGCACGCGCCGACGACTCCAAGCCATGGGCGAAGGGCGTGCCCGACGACGTCCAGGCGAGCGCGCAGAAGCTGTTCGAGGACGGCAACGGCGTGTTCGCCGAGCAGAAGTACGCCGCCGCGATCGAAAAGTATCGCGCCGCGCTCGAGCTCTGGGACCACCCGCTGATCCGCTTCAACCTCGCGGCCGCGTTGATCGGCGCCGATCGCTTCGTCGAGGCCGCCGACGCGCTCGAGCGCTCGCTGCGGTTCGGCGCCGCGCCGTTCCCACCCGACAAATATCAGCAGGCACTCGAATACCAGCACCTGCTCGCGCGCAGCGTCGGCACGATCGAGGCGAGCTGCGATCAGCCGGGCGTGCGCGTCTCGCTCGACGGCAAACCTTGGCTCGACTGCCCGGGCAAGCGCAGCGAGCGCGTGCTCGCCGGAGCACACGGCGTAGTCGGCGAGCGCGCGGGCTTCGTCACCAGTGCGCAGCGCGTGTTCGTCACCGGCGGTGCGACTGCCGAGGCGCCGGTGCGGCTCGTCACGCTCGAGTCGACGGTGACGCTCAAGTATCGCTACGCGCGCTGGCTGCCGTGGACGATCGCCGGCGGCGGCGCGGGCGTCGCGCTCGTCGGGCTCGGCGTGTGGCTCGCCGGTCGCAGCGGGATGGACGCGTTTCGCAGCCAGCTCGGCATGACGTGCCCCTCGGGGTGCAACCTGGCGACGCAGCCCGCGTTGACCTCGGAGCGCGACCACGCCGAGCACGAAGGCGATGCCGGCCTCGCGATGGAAGCTGTCGGCGGCGCCGCCGCGATCGTCGGCGTCGTGCTCGCGATCTCGAATCACGCCGAGCGCATCGTGCCGAAGGTGCTCGTCGAGCCGATGGCCGGCGGCATGAGCGCGCGCGTCGGGTGGAGGTTCTGATGAGGTGCATCGTGGTCGTCGTGCTCGCCGTCATCGGCTGCGTGCGCCCCGACTTGCCGACCTGCGGCGAGCTCACCTGCCCGCCCGGCACGGCGTGCGTCGCAGATCTCGAGATCTGCGCCTCGCCCGCCGCGGTGGCCGCCTGTACCGGTTCGGCGGCCGGCACGGTGTGCTCGGACGGCGACATCGACGGCTCGTGCGAGAGCTCGATGGACGTCGACGGCGGCGAGGTCTGCGTCGGCGAAGTCTGCGGCGACGATCAGGTCACCGGCCGCGAGCAGTGCGACGGCTCGATCGGCGCGTCGACGTGCGCGGATTTCGGCTACTACTTCGGCGACCTCGGCTGCACGTCGTCGTGCTTGTACGATTTCGACGGCTGCAGCGGAAGGTGCGGTGACCACGTCGTCCAGTCCCCGATCGAGGACTGCGACGGCGGCCTGCCGGCGTACACGTGCGTGGGCCGCGGGTTCGACTACGGCCACCTGCAATGCACGTCGCACTGCTCGGATTCGTCGCTGATCGATTGCGGCGATTTCACGCCGAGGGCGCTGCTCGGCATGATGCTCGGCACGATCGGCACGTCCTTCGACTCGGTGTACACGACGGCGGACGTGTCGGTGTTCGCGACGACGAACGGGCTCACCGTGTTCGATCGGGGCGTCGAGACCGACTTCACGAGTGCGGGCAACGTCCACGCGATCATCGGTGCGAACGGCACGATCTACATCGCCGACGGCAACGAGGTCGACGAGCTCGCCGGTGATTCGCAGAACCTGTCGCTGCAACCGACTCCAGGCGCCGCGCCATTCGGCGCCGGAACCACGATCTACGGGCTCGCCGCCGATTCGCACGCCACGCTGTACGCGGTCGCCGCGGATTGCACGTGGGCGACGTTCGACGGCACGCAATGGACGCCCCAGGCGATGCCCGTGCCGAGCATCAACCACAACTGCGCCGTGCCGCGCGCGATCGTCGTATCCGCGAGCGACGAGGTCTATGCCGTCGATGCCACGGGCGGCGCCTCGTACCTGCAGGGCTCGTCGTGGGTCGCGGTGAAGAACGGCGAAGCTGGCCACCTGAACCCGGCGGGTCCCGACGGCCATGCGCTGCTCGTCGGCGCGGCCTCCGGGGCGACGTCGGGCATCTTCGAGCTCGTCGGAGACACCGCGCAGCCGATCTCGATCGCGCCGCCGGGACAGGACTGGCCGCAGACCTGGACCGACGCGATCGCGCTCGTCCACCCGGGCTCGAGCCCGCCGACGTACGAGTACCTCGCGCTCACGCCGGCGAGCG
>DASXCY010000154.1:0-20745 GCA_036490935.1 Kofleriaceae bacterium
CGCCGCAGCTGACGCCGTCGCCGCAGCCGACGCCGTCGCCGCACCTGACGCCGTCGCCGCAGCCGCCGCCGTCGCCGAAGCCGTCGCCGTCGCCGTCGCCGCAGCCGTCGCCGCAGCCGCTGCCGATGCCGTCGCCGTCGCCGCAGCTGTCGCCGTCGCCGTCGCCGAAGCCGCCGAAGCTGCCGCAACCACAGCAGCAGCGGCGGCGGCGGCGGGCGCCGCTACGGCTGCTGGTCGCCGTTGATGATGTCGTTCAGCCGGTCCTGCTGGTGCTGACGCACCACGCTCTCCGGCTTGGGCAGCGTCTTCAGCGCGACCGCCGTCACGCCGACCGCGACGGCCGCGACGGCCACGGCGCGCAGCCAGCGCAGCTTCTCGGTCTTCGCGCCCGCGAGCAATCCCAGGCCGGCCAGGAAGCCCGCGATCAGCCCGCCGATGTGGTCCGACACGTCGATGCCCGGCGTCGAGAGGCCGATGACCATGTTGATGCCGATGAACATCGCGAGCGAGGTCGCGGTGCGCTTCACCGCCACCGGATCGAGCCGGTCGCGGCGCAGCAGCAGGAACGCGCCGAACGCGCCGAACACGCCGAACACCGCGCCCGAGGCGCCGGCCGACACCGCGTGCGCCGCGTGCGCGAGGCTCGCGATGCCGCCCACGAGCCCCGCCGCCAGATACAGCGCGGCGAACCCGGCGCGCCCGTACACGATCTCGACGATTCGCCCCTGATACAGACAGATCATGTTCATCGCGATGTGAAGGATCCCGTAGTGCAGAAACATCGACGTGACGATGCGCCACCACTCGCCGTCGAGCGTGAGCGGCGCGAAGTCGCCGCCGAAGTCGATCATCTGCTGCGGCGTCGGCGACCCCTGGTTCGCGCCGGCCGCGAATTCGTACGCGAACGCCGCGATGTTCGCCGCGATCAGCGCGTACGTCACCCAGGTCTGCTGCCGCTGCTTCACCACGCGATCACGTGTAGCTGATCGCCGGGCTCCCAGCACGTATCGCTGCCCTTGTAGCCGATCTCGACGACGATCACGTTGATCTCCGGCGCGTGATACGCGCCCGCGAGGTACGCCGGATTCTCGCAGGGCTGCCCGGCGGCCGTGCGCGGCTTCGCGAGCCACCCCTTGCCGTCGATCGCGAGGATGTCGCGGTCGACGTTGTGGGGGAACAAGTGCAGGTGGTCGTGGTTCCAGTCGACGTCGAAGCCGTCGCCGATCGCGAGGTGCTTGTCGGCGCCGCCGGCCGGCGGCTGCACCTCCATCGCGTGCATCTCGACGAGCTCGTGCATGCCGTGCTGCAGCGCGAGCTCGCGGTTGGCGTCCGCGATCCGCTTGTCGAGCTCCGGCGAGGCCGCGCCGCCCGGGGCGAGCTTCTCCATCTCGTCGGATGTCGCGACCGAGATCGTGCGCACGGCATGGTCCGCACGATCGCGCAGCTCGAGCCGCAGGTTCGGCAGGCCGCGCCCGCCGTCGCTCTCGACGACGGGCAGCACCGCGAGCTCGCCGCCCTTCGCGACCGCGGGCAGGTGGCTCCACGTGAAGTGGCCGTCGGCGCCGAACGCGACCGCCGGCGCCGGCGTGTCGCGCTGCCGCGGCTCGACGGGGCCCCAGCCGGGACCCTCGTCGGGATGGTGCGTCTTCGCCGGCGAGCCGCCGCAGGCCACGACTGCCACCGCTGCGAGTGCCGCCTTCATTCCACGAGCTTCAGGTGCGTCGACCGCTTCGCGCGCGGCGTCTCTTCCTTGACGGGAACCGGCGCGGGTGTCGGCGTCGCGACCGCGGGCGTGTCGCCGCCCGCGGTGAGCACGTCCTCGGGCACGTCCTCCGGCCACACCGTGCCGCGCTGCTCACCTTCGACCATTGCCGCGTAGACCGCCGACCACGGCAGGACCACGTGGAACGGCGATCCGGCGAACGTCAGCGTGCCGCTGATCGCCTCCTCGCCGACGTCGAGATCCGCGATCGCGGGGGACAGCGTGTAGCCGAACCGCAGGACCAGGCTCGGATCGGCGCGGAAGCGCGGCGGCACGGCGACTTCGGCGCGGCGCGCGTCGACGTGCACGAGCACCGGACCGCGCGCGAGCAGCGACTCGAGCGTGCGGCGCTTGTCGGGTGCGCTCGCATCATCGTCGTCGCGCAGCGCGTCGATCGACGCGACATCCTCCGGCGCCTTGCCGACGAGCTCGCGGAATTCTTCTGCCGACATCAGGCCGGCATCGACCGCGTCGCGCAGGATGCCCTCGGGGCGATCGCCCGCGGCCGCGGTCACGCGCTCGACCGTTCGCTCGCAGCGCGCTGCGTGCTTCAGCACCGCGCCGTGTGCGGCGAGAGCCGAGTGCGCGCCGCTGCGCCAGCGCGCGAGGGCGCGCTCCACATCGACGAGCGACGTCGAAACGCGATGCTCGATGAGCGCGGTCACCACCGCCTGAAGTCGGGCCAGGGTCTTGGGGTCGCGCTCGATCATGGTGCGGACTTAGTACGATCGCCGGGCGCAGGTAAAGCACAAGCTGCTTTTTGTGGGACCCGTGGGGCGCCTCACGCCAGGGGCGTTTCCACCAGGTCTTGCAGCATCTTTGCCACGTGCCCCGGAATCGGCACCGCGACGAACCGCGCGAGATCGACGACCGCGCAGATCACTCGGCCCTCGGCGCAAAGCTCGCGCGGCTCGCTGCGATGCACGCGATACCGAAACACGATCGACTTACCGCCGAGCTTCGTGATCGAGACCTCGACATCGGCGGTGTCGCCGAAGCGCAGCGGTGCGCGAAAATCGCACTCCGCATGCACCGCAGGGAATCCGACGTGCTCGCGATCGATCAGGTCGCTGTAGGCCCGTGCCCCGACGCGCGCCCGCCAGAGCTCCTCGAACGCGACGTGAAAGAAGTGAAAGTAGCGCGGGTAGTAGACGATGCCCGCGTGGTCGACGTCCGAGAAGCGGACCGGCAGGGAATACGTGAACGCGGGCACGGTCAGGTCTTCGCCGGCAGATGTAACTTCACGCCGCACGAGGCGGGCACGCCGGGGCAGGGCGGCGCGAGCTTCTCGAGCTCGATCGACACCGCGGCGTGCGGGTAGAGCTCCTGGATCTTCGCCGCCATCGCGCCGGCGAGCGCCTCGAGCAACCGAAACGTCGACTTGGTGCCGAGCGCGACCACGATCTCGCTGACCTTCCAGTAATCGACCGTGTCGGCGATGCGATCCGAGGCCGCGGCCGCCGCGAGCGGCAGCTCGAGCACGAGGTGGACGCGAAACCGTCGCGTGCCGCGCCGCTCGGCCGCGCTGTAGCCGTGGTTGCCCTCGAACTCGAGGCCGCGGACGAAGACGGCGTCGCTCATCGCACCGCGCGCTACTTCTTGCGGATCGATTTGCAGATCGCGAGCGCCGACGCCGGATCCTGATCGGTCTCGAGATGGCAGAGGAAGCCGCCGGTCGGGCGCGCGATGTCGACGAGGATCTTCGTCGTCGTCACGCCCTGGACCATCTTGCTCGGGCCCGCGCACGTCACCGCGGCACCGGCGCCGTTCGGCAGCGTCTCCTTCTTGATATCGGTGCGGCCCGCGCACTCCGCCGTCGCGATGTCGTCGGCCGAGCGCGCGCCGGGCGAATCGAGGATCTGCGGCGCGCCGTGCGCGCCCTTGAACGAGTAGAAGCCCTTCATCGGGACCTCGACCGTCCAGCCCTTCGGGACGTCGACGACGTAGCCCGTGTCGGCGAGCGCGACGGTCTCGGTCTCGACGCCCTTGTTCGCACCCTTGCCGCATGCAGCGGCGATCACCATCAACGCGAGGAGCTTGGTCATTGCGCCGGGTCTATATCACACGGCGTCGCTGGCGTCGTCGGAGTCTTTGTGACGCTGCAGCTTCTTCTTGATCATCTGCCGCTTGAGCGGGCCGACAAAATCGACGAGCAGCTTGCCGGTCAGGTGATCGAATTCGTGGAGCAGGCAGCGCGCGAGCAGGCCCTCGCCTTCGAGCTCGAACACCTGGCCGTCGAGCCCGGTGGCGCGGACCCTCGCGCGCATCGGCCGCTTCACCTTGACGTAGATCTCGGGAAACGACAGGCAGCCTTCTTCGCTGTCCTGCTGCTCGCTGGATGTGGCGGTGACCTCGGGGTTGATGAAGCACAGCGGCGGATCGGTCTCCGCGCGACCCGCGAGCTTGGGCTCGACGATGAACATGCGGCGCGTGTCGCCGAGCTGGAGCGCGGCCATGCCGAGCCCGTTCTCCGCGTACATCGAGTCGCACAGGTCGCGATACAGCTCGCGCACCGACTCGTTGACCTCCGCGACCGGCACCGAAGCCTCGCGCAGGCGAGGATCCGGCCAGATGACCACCGGGCGAACCGCCATACGAAGGCAGCTTACCACGCGATTGACAACGCGGAAGGAGGGGGCCATACACGCCCGGCAGTGCTCGCGCGTTACTCCGAGGCTCGCCTGCCGACCCCGCACGGCGAGTTCCGCATCGTCGTGTACCGGACCGGCCAGCCGGCCGGCACCGGCGCGACCACGGTGGGGCTCGGTCCCGAGGAACACATCGCGATGGTGCTCGGCGACGTCTCGGGCCCGGGCGTGCTCGCCCGCGTCCACTCGTCGTGCTTCACCGGCGAGGTGCTCGGCAGCCTGCGCTGCGATTGTCGCGCGCAGCTCGACGCCGCGCTGGCCCGCATCGGCCGCGAAGGCCGCGGCGTGCTCGTCTACCTCGTGCAGGAGGGCCGCGGCATCGGCCTCGGCAACAAGGTCCGCGCGTACGAGCTGCAAGACGCCGGCAAGGACACGGTCGAGGCGAACGTCGCGCTCGGCTTCGAGCCCGATCCGCGCAGCTACGACCTCGCGGCCGGCATCCTGCGCGATCTCGGCGTCGGTTCCGTGCGGCTCATGACGAACAATCCGGCCAAACGCGCGAGCCTCGAGCGTGCGGGCGTGCGCGTCGATATGCTCGAAGCGCACTGGGTCGGCGAATCGGAGCACAACGCCGACTACCTGTCGGCGAAGCGCAGCAAGCTGGGGCACCTGCCCTGAGGTTCTATGGTCGACGAGCCGAAGATCAAAGACGCGTTGAGCAAGGTCATCGATCCGATGCTCGGCCACGACATCGTGAGCTACCGCGTGTATCGCATCGCGGAAGTGCAAGGCGACGACGTGCTGGTGCGGCTCGACATTCCGACGCACGCGTATCCGCTGACGCAGCGCAAGGAGCTCGCCGCGCGCGTCGAGGCCGCGGTCAAGGCGCTCGGCGCGAAGCGCGTGACCGTGATCCCCGAGGTCGTGACCGCGTACCTGCCTGCACCGAGCGACAAGGCCGTGCTGAAGGGCCCCAAGAACGTGATCGCGGTGGCGGCGGGCAAGGGCGGCGTCGGCAAGTCGACGGTCGCGGTGAACCTCGCCGTCGCGCTGCACAAGCACGGCGCGAAGGTCGGGCTGCTCGACGCCGACGTGTTCGGCCCGTCGATCCCGACGATGCTCGGCCAGCCCGAGGTGCCGGCGGCGGCGAGCAAGGAGTCGCGCATCATCCCGGCCAAGATCCACGGGCTCAGCGTGATCTCGGTCGGCTACTTCGTCGACACCGGCGAGGCCGTGGTGTGGCGCGGGCCGATGGTCCATCGCCTGCTGACGCAGTTCCTCGGCGACGTCGACTGGGGCGAGCTCGATTACCTCGTGTGCGACCTGCCGCCCGGCACCGGCGACGTGCAGCTCTCGCTCTCGCAGCTGATCCCGATCGCGGGCGCGGTGATGGTGACGACGCCGCAGGAGGTCTCGATCGTCGACGTCGTGAAGGGCATCGCGATGTTCGAGAAGGTCGAGGTCCCGATCCTCGGCATCATCGAGAACATGAGCTACTACAAGTGCCCGGCGTGCGGACACCACGACGAGATCTTCAGCCACGGCGGCGGCAAGCGCCTCGCCCAGGAGCTGGGCACCGAGTTCTTCGGCGAGATTCCGATCGACACCCGCATCCGCTTCGGCGGCGACGCCGGCGTCCCGATCACGCTGGCGGCGCCGGATAGCGAGAACGCCGCGCTCTTCATGGATCTCGCGACGAAGACGGCCATGTCCGTCGCGAAGGCCGTGCTGGCGAAGCCGAAGCGGTCGCCGCGGCTGGCAGTGATCAAGTAGAGGGGGCTGGGCTTTGGGCTTTGGGCTTTGGGCTTTGGCCAGAGGGAAGCAACCCGGCAAGTGAGCGGTCGATAACGGCCGCGTGAGTCGAGATCCTTACAAGCTGGAAGCGTTTCGGATGGCCGACGAGCTCGCAGAGCGCGTCTATCAGCAGACAAGGTCGTTTCCGCGGGAGGAACGATTCGCGTTGCAGCTCCAGATTCGGCGTGCGGCCGTGTCGGTCGCGGCGAATCTTGTCGAGGGGAGTGCGCGTCGCTCCGAGGCCGAGTATCTCCACTTCGTGTCGATCGCTCTCGGATCGGCGGCCGAGACCCGCTACCTCATCGACCTCGCGTCTCGGCTCGGTTTCATCGAGAACGCCGGGCAACTCACACAAGGCTACGAGCGAGTAGCGCGCGCGCTATCACGCCTGATCGCTTCGGTCTCTGCCGCTGGCCAAAGCCCAAAGCCCAAAGCCCAAAGCCCATCCTAATTCACCGCGCCATCACACGGCGCCAGCTCGCACAGCAAATGACTCACATGGCCCAGCGTCCGCTCGATGCGAATCAGCGGATCGATGGCCTCGAGCAGCTCCTGGCGGGCGTCGGCGTCCATCACGATGGCGGCCGCGATCGCGTCGGCGCACATGCCGGGCTCGCCGCTGGAGCGCACGAGGTCGCGGAGCTGCGGGCCGCCCTGGTCGAGCACCTCGGCGAGGCGATCGCAGAGCGCGACCAGGCGGCGGTGGTAGTCGCTGGCGCAGGCGCGATCGGGGTAGCGATCTTCGAGCAGGCGCGCCTCGACGCGGCGGTACGAGCGCTCGGCAGGGAGCTCGCGCGCGATCTCGACACGGGCGACGCCGCGCAGGAGCAGCGCGAATCGCCCGTCGGGCAGCTCTTCGCTGCAGATGATGCGGCCGACGCCGACGCGCTCGTAAATCGGCGGCCGGCCCTGGTACTGCGTCTGGTAGCCGGGACGCAGCCGCGCCACGCCCATCAGGTGATGGCCGGCGAGGCAATCGCGGGTCAGCTCGCGGTAGCGCGGCTCGAACACGTGCAGCGGCAACAGGCCACCTGGCAGGAGCACGCAGTTCGGTAGCGGGAAGATCGGCAGCGCGGACAACGCGGCCGCGTCGGAGGGACCGAGCGGACCGTGCGTGTCGTCTGGTTGCCGCATGATCCTCGATCCAGGTTAACCGAAGATATCGATGCACGCGCCGGTGAGCGCGGCCGGTGCGGCGTGGGCGAGGAACAGCACCGTCTTCGCGACGTCGTCGGGCGTCATGTCGGGCCGCGCTCCGGGCATTCCTTCACGCAACATAGCCGTGTCGACGCTTCCCGGGCAGACGGCATTCACGCAGACCTTAGCAGCGCGCAGCTCCTCGGCAAGCGCCCTCGTGAGGCCGATGACACCGTGCTTGGCGGCGCAATAGGCCGAGAGCAATGACGTGCCCTCGCGCCCGGAGATCGACGCGATGTTGATCACGCGCCCGGCATTGTGCTCGAGGTCGGGCATGAACGCGCGCGTCACGAAGAACGTGCCGTCGAGGTTGACCGCCATGACGTGGCGCCATTCGTCGTCGGTGATCGCCTCGGCGGGCTTGCGCAGCACGACTCCGGCGTTGTTGACGACGATACGCAGCGGCGGCATCGTCGCGCGCACGAGCTGGGCCGCGCGGTCGACCGCCTCGGAGTCGGTCACGTCGACGACGATCGCGCGCGCCTTGCCGCGTTGCGCCGTGATCTCGGAGGCGACCCCGCGCAGCGTCATCGTCGAATCGCGAGCCCACAGCGCGACTTCGGCGCCTGCCTCGGCAAGCTTGATCGCGATCGCTCGCCCGATTCCTCGGCTCGCGCCCGTCACCACCGCGGTGGTTCCCTCCAGAGGCTTGGTCATCGCTCACCTCTGGCCGAGGCCCGACGCCAGTGGCTCGAGGCCGTCATTTCTGGTTGTCCTTCTTGTCGAGCGCCTTCGCGTCGGCCGGTTCGTCGTCGCCGAGCTGCTTGCGGCCCTGGTTCGCGACCACGTCGAGCGCGTTCGTGATGTCGAAGTACGGATAGGGCACCTCGCGCGTCTGGCACGAGAACGACGCCTTGTTCTGGTCGTCGTGGATGTCGAACTGGTAAACCGGGTCGCGCTTGCCGAGCGAGCCGTTCGCGCAGTCGTGCAGGTTCGGCCAGCCGGTGCCGTCGATCTGCGCCCACGCCTTGTCGAAGTCGCCGGGCGTGATGCCGTGCGCGTCCTCGACGTGCGTGCCGTCGTGCGCGGTCTTCCAGCGCTTGACGCGCGGTCCTGCGTCGGTGCAGTCGATCTGCACGCCGCGCTCGTCGCCGCTGATGTCCTTCGCGACCATGTACGACGCTTCGCGATCTTTGCACGCGAACGATTCCTGCTCGCGCTGGATCTGCTGGCGCTGGCCGCCGCATGCGACGACCGCGACTAAGACGAGCCACTTCACCTTACGGATCATAGTCCGCGGCGAGGGAGGCGCGCAGCTGTTCCGTGCAGTCCACGCGATGGCGGTAGGCCGGATGATCGATCTCGAGCGCGACCGGCGTACCCGGCACCCGCAGCCCGGCCTTCGCCTCGGGCGACAGCGGGAACCGGAGGTACTGCACCGCCGAGATGCGCTCGTCGCTCGATCGACCGGCCTCGAACGACGCGCGGATCGCGTGCGCGCCGAGGTGAAGCACGACGTGCTCGTCGAGCCCGATGAGCGCCTGCATGGTCGCGCGGTCGCTCGGCTCCGCGCTGATGAACAACGTCGCCGCGGCCGAGGTCTCGGTCGGCATCAGCTCGTTGGTCTGCGCGACCTCGGGCTCGATCTGATCGTCGCGCACGAGGTTCTCGAGCCGGCAGATCTCCTCGACCTGATACGTCAGCGTGAGCCGGTTATCGAACACGACCTCGACGCGATCGCCGACGATCACGCGCCGCGGCGCCTTCAGCTCGATGATGCGCTTGCGGTAGTCGTCGCGAATCGGCGCGTACAGCGCCGGGCCCTTGATGTCCCGGCGCGTGATCGGTCGGACGAGGCTCACTTCGTGTTGAGCGAGTCGAGGCCCTTCTGGAAGCGGCCGGCGTGCGAGCGCTCGGCGCGCGCGAGGGTCTCGAACCACTCGGCGATCTCGGTGAAGCCCTCTTCGCGCGCGGTCTTCGCGAAGCCCGGGTACATCTGCGTGTACTCGTAGGTCTCGCCCACGATCGCGGCCTTGAGGTTCTTGGCGGTGTCGCCGAGCGGCTCGCCGGTCGCCGGATCGCCGACGCGCTTGATGTAATCGAGATGGCCATGCGCGTGGCCGGTCTCGCCTTCGGCGGTGTCGCGGAACAGGCCGGCGAGGTCGGGATGACCCTCGACGTCCGCGACCTTGGCGAAGTAGAGGTAGCGGCGGTTCGCCTGCGACTCGCCGGCGAACGCGTCCTTGAGGTTCGTGTGCGTCTTGGTGCCCTTGAGCTCGGCCATGGTGGACTCCTTTGGTGCCGCCTTCGTACCACCGCCGACGAGGCGCAGCAACGCGTGCGCCGCGGATCAGAACAGGCCGAACAGCTTCTTGGGCTGCTTCGGCTCCGGCGCGTCGGGCGCGGGCTCGGGCGGTGGCTGGGGCGCGGGCTCGGGCGTGATCGCCGGCTCGGGGGCGGCGCAGGTGCGTGCGGGTCGCGCCGTGCGCGCCTGGCGAGCAGCGCGCGGTCGACCGTGCGGTGGTAGCCGGGACTGTGTGGAGCTGACCCGCACTTCGCGCATACGAGCGCGGCGATCTGGATCATGGCGGCGATGATATGCCGGCCGTCAGGTAGGCGACCATCGCGTCGACCATGTCGTCGGCCATCGCGCGCTCGGCGGAGCGCTGGCCTGCCGGGATGTCGTTGGCGAGGATCGCGAACGCGAGCAGGTGATCGCCGTCGACGCCGACGAAGCCGGCGAGCGTGACGACGGCGTCGAGCGTGCCGGTCTTGGCGCGCACGCGGCCGGCGGCGGCGCGGCCGTGCCAGCGCTTCGCGAGCGTGCCGTCCTCGCCGCCCACCGGCAGCGACGCGACGAGATCGGGGCCGATCCGGAAATCCGCGTGCGCGGCGCGCAGCACCGCGACGAGCTGGCGCGCGCTGATCGCGGTCGCGGCGTACAGGCCGGAGCCGTTTTCGTAGCGATACGTCGGCGGCAGGCCGAGCTTGGCGAGCGCGGCGCGCACCGCGGTGAGGCCGTCGTTCCAGGTCGCCGCGCCCGGCGTCGCGCGCGTCTCGGCGCCGATCGTCTTCAGGAGGCTCTCGGCGACGTAGTTGTCGGACAGCTTGTTCATCTCGCGGACGACGAGCGACAGCGGCGCCGACTCGTGCTGCGCGAGCGGCTTGGCGGCAACCGGCACCGGCCCGGAGCCGATCGCACGCCCGATCTTCACGCCGCGTGCGACGAGCGCGGCGCGCAGCACCTCGCCCGCGAACCGCGCCGGATCGTCGACGCGAAACCGATGATCCCAGCTGCCGTCGCGCACGCGGATCACGCCGGTGACCTCGAGCTCGAGGTGATCCTTCTTCGGCTTCGCCTTGACCTCGATCTTCGTCGGCTTCGTGTCGTCGGTCTTGACGTCGGCCTTGACGAGCCGCACGTAGTCGCCGGCGTCGGGCTCGACGCGCACGACCGCGTCGGCGCCGGGCACGCCGGTCACCGTCACCGTCACCGCGCTCTTCGCGACGCCGAAGCTCGCGACCGGCGCGCGATAGCCGGCGCGCTCCTTCGGCTGGTCGGCGAAGTGCGGCGGGTCGACGTCGGTGTCGAAGTAGCTCGCGTCGACGACGAGCTGGCCGTCGATCGCGCGCACGCCGCGCGCGGCGACGTCGTCGGCGAGCGCGCGCAGATCGGTCGCCGCCAGCGTCGGATCGCCGCGGCCGCGCACGTACAGGTTGCCGCGGACGATGCCGGTCGCGTCGTCGAGGTCGTCGGCGAACACGGCGGTGCGCCAGCGAAACCCGCTGCCGAGCGTCTCGAGCGCCGCGGTGGTCGTCAGCAGCTTCGCGTTGGATGCAAGGTTCAGCGCCTCGTCGGGCGCGTGCGCGAATAGCTCGTGTCCGCTGCCGAGATCGATCACGAGCGCCGAGATCTTCGCGTGGCCCAGCGCCGGCCGCGCCGCGATCGCGGCGGCCAGCTTCTCGCGCAGCCAGTCGCCTCGCGCCTTCGAATCTTTCGGAGCGACGAGCGCGCTGCCCGAGCCCGCGCCGGCTTCGTCGTCGTCGGAGCCGGTTCCCTGCGACCACGCCTGGCGCGGGCCGACAACAGCGAGTACGAGTACCAGTACGAGCCGCGATGACACGCCGCCTCTACGCTATCACGCTCGTCGCGCTCGCCGCGTGCGCGCCGACCCGCCGGCGCACGCCCGACGACACGCTCGTGGTCGCGATCGAGACGCCGATGACGACCGACGACCCGCGCTACGCGATCAGCAACTACGACGCGAAGCTCGGCCGCCTCGTCGCCGCCGGGCTCACCACGGTCGCGACGCCGACCGGCGAGCCCAGGCTCGATCTCGCCGCGCGCGTCGACCGCGTCGATCCGCTCACGGTCGACATCACGCTGCGCGACGGCGCGCGGTTCTCCGACGGCTCGCCGGTCACCGCCGGCGACGTCGCGCGCACGTATTCGTCGGTGCTCGATCCCGCGTGCAGCAGCAACTCGCACGCGAACATCGCCGACCGGTTCACGTCGATCGAGGCGCGCGGCGATCACCTGGTGCGGTTCCACCTCAAGCGCCCGCTCGCGACATTTCTGACCGACATGGAGTTCGGCATCCTGTCGTTCCACGGCGTGGCGCCGGGCGAGTGCCATCCGCCGGTCATCGGCGCCGGGCCGTACGTGCTGCGCGAGCTGACGTCGACCGCCGCGTACCTCGACGCGAACCCGTACTACCCGACGCCGCCGAAGCTGCCGCACGTCGAGATCCGCTTCGTGGCCGATCAGTCGGCGCGCATCCTGATGCTCGTCGGCGGCTCGGTCGACGTGCTGCAGAACAGCGCGCAGCCCGATCTCGTCGACGACGTGCTCGAGCGGCCGCGCGTCGCGATCCACAACGGGCCGAGCCTGCTGCTCACCTATCTGATGATGAACAACACCGACCCGGTGCTCGCCGACGTGCGCGTGCGCGAGGCGATCGCGCTCGCGATCGATCGCCGGTCCATCGTCGACGCCAAGCTCGCCGGCCGCGCGCGGCTCGCGACCGGCCTCGTGCCGCCGATCTCGCCCGCGTACGACGGCAACGTGCCGCACTGGGACTTCGATCCCGCCCGGTCGCGCGCGCTCCTCGACGAGGCCGGCCTCCGGCCCGACGCGACCGGCGTGCGCCTGCACCTCACGTACAAGACGTCGGCGGACGGGTTTCGCGTCGCGCTCGCCCGCCTGATCGCGAGCGAGCTCGCCGACGTCGGCATCGCGGTCGACGTCCAGCCGTTCGAGTTCGCGACGTTCTTCGACGACATCAAGCACGGCGAGTTCCAGCTCGCGTCGATGCAGACCACGCCGATCACGAACCCCGACTTCTACTACTTCTATTTTCACTCGAGCCGCATCCCGACGCTGGCCGACCTCAACGCCGCGAACCGCTGGCGCTACAAGAACGCCGAGCTCGACCAGCTCGTGGAGCGCGGCCGCACCGAGCTCGATCCGGTGCAAGCGAAGGCCATCTACGACCGCGTCCAGACGATCGTGGCGACCGATCTGCCGATCATCCCGCTGTGGCACGAGGACAACGTCGCGCTAACCAACGTCGACGTGCAGGGTTACGAGCCCACGCCCGACGCGAGCCTGGCCGGCCTGGTGAACGCCACGAAGAGTCACTAGCCCCGGTTTCGGCGTCGTGGTAGTTACGTGCCCTCGTATGGCCGCAATCGATCCCGCGTACGAAGACCTGTTCCTCGGCATCGCGCATGCGCTGTTCGTCAACCGGCTTCACGTCCTGCGGCTCACCGAGGTGGTCCGGCTCGGCATCAAGCCCGATCCGCACGACCAGAACATGGAAGTGCCGGAGGCGATCGATCACGAGTTGATCCAGCAGGCCTTCGCGTACGTGCAGCGTCACTTCCCGCCCGCCTTCACGCCCAAGATCGAGTCGGCGAAGGCGCGCTGGATCCGCCTCGCGTAGCGCGACGTTACGTCGCTCGCTCCTTGGGAAGCCCGCGGCTCTTCCAGATCGCGAAGATCGCCGGGTAGACGGTCAGCTCCAGCAAGAACGAGGTCACGAGGCCGCCGACCATCGGCGCGGCGATGCGCTTCATCATGTCGGCGCCGGTGCCGGCGCTCCACAACACCGGCACGAGGCCGATCATCATCGTCAGCACCGTCATCAGCTTGGGCCGGATGCGCTTGGCGGCGCCTTCGACGATCGCCTCGCGCAGATCGCCTTCGTGATGCAAGCGGCCGTCGTCGCGCCAGCGCCGGTGCGCGAGCGTCAGGTACAGCAGCATCACGACGCCGGTCTCGGCATCGAGCCCGGCGAGCGCGATCACGCCGACCCACACCGCGACGCTGACGTTGTAGCCGAGCAGGTAGACCAGCCAGATCGCGCCGATCAGCGAGCACGGCACCGCGAGCAGCACGATGCCGGTCTCGGCGAGCGAGCGCGTGTTGAAGACCAGCAGCACGAGCACGAGCCCGAGCGTGATCGGCACGACGAGCTCGAGCTTGGCCTTCGCGCGCTCGAGGTACGTGAACTGCCCGACCCACGCGAGCCGTACGCCCGGCGGCAGCTTCGCGTCGCGCGCGACCGCGGCTCTCGCGTCGGCGACGTAGTCGGCGATCGCGCGATCGGTATCGACGAACACGTAGCCGACGAGCTTGCCGTCCTCGGAGCGGATCATCGGCGCGCCGTTCACGGGCTTGATGTCCGCGACCTGGGCGAGCGGGATCTGCGGGCCTTGCGGCGTGGCGACGAGGATGCGGCCGAGCAGCGCGGGATCGTCGCGAAACTCGCGCGCATAGCGCACGTTGATCGGGAAGCGCTGGCGACCCTCGACGGTCTCCGACACCGCGATGCCGCCGATCGCGGTCTCGACCACGTCGTCGATGTCACCGACGGTGAGGCCGTACCGCGCGGCCTCGTCGCGCTTGGGGATGATGTCGATGTAGAAGCCGCCGGTCGATCGGTCCGCGAACGCGCTGGTCGTCCCGGGCACGCCCGACACCGCGCGCTCGACCGCGATCGCGGCGGCTTCGATCTGCGGTAGATCGTCGCCGAACACCTCGATCCCGAGCTTGCTGCGGATGCCGGTCGACAGCATTTCGGTCCGGGTCTGGATCGGCATCCACCACACGTTCGGCATGCCGGGGTAGTGGAGCTTGGCATCCAGCTCGTGCTTCAGGCGATCGGTCGTCATCCCCGGCCGCCACTGATCGTGGGGCTTGAGGACGATCGTCGACTCGACCATCCCGAACGGCGCCGGATCCGTGGCGGTCTCCGCGCGGCCGTTCTTGCCGAACACGCTCGCGACCTCCGGGAACGACGCGAGCTCGCGGTCCATCATCTGGAGCGTGCGCGACGCCTCGGCGTCCGACATGCCCGGAGGCGCGGTCGGCATGTAGAGCAGCGCGCCCTCGTCGAGCGGCGGCATGAACTCGGTGCGCGCCGGCGACAGCAAGCGGAGCGCGGCTGGAATCGTCAGCGCCATCGCGAGCCCCGCGAGCACGAGCACCATCACGCGATGGCGCACGACCGCGCGCACCACCGGCGCGTACACGCGGATCAGCACGCGATTGAGCGGATGGCGCTCCTCGTTCAGCAATCGCCCGCGGATCAGGATCGCGGCGAGCGCCGGCGTCAGCGTCACCGACAGGATCGCCGCGAAGCCCATCGAGTAGGTCTTGGTGAACGCGAGCGGCTTGAACAGCCGGCCTTCCTGGCCTTCGAGCGTGAAGACCGGGATGAACGAGACGGTGATGACGAGCAGCGAGAAGAAGATCGACGGGCCGACCTCCTGCATCGCGCTGATGATGGCGTCGATGCGGGCCGTGCGCCGGCCGCTGCGCTCCCAGTCGTCGAGCTTGTTGTGGATGTTCTCGATGATGATGATCGATGCGTCGACCATCGCGCCGATCGCGACCGCGATGCCGCCGAGCGACATGATGTTCGCGGTCAGGTGCTGCTGCGCCATCGGGATGAACGCGAGCAAGACGCCGAGCGGCAACGTCAGGATCGGCACGATCGCCGAGCGCACGTGCAGGAGGAACAAGAAGATGATCAGCGCGACGACGACCATCTCCTCGATCAGCGTCTTACGCAGCGTCCCGATCGAAGCGCGGATGAGCCCCGAGCGATCGTAGGTCGGTACGATCTCGACGCCGGCCGGCAGCGTCTTGCGGATCTCGTCGAGGCGCGCCTTGACGCCATCGATCACGTCGAGCGCGTTCTGGCCGTAGCGCATGATCACGATGCCGCCGACGACCTCGCCCTGGCCGTTCAGATCGGCGACGCCGCGCCGGATCTCCGGGCCGAGCTGCACCGCGCCGACGTCGGCCACGGTGACCGGCGTGCCGCGCGCGGTCGTCTTGAGGGGCACGTGCTCGAGGTCGTGTGGCGACTTGACGTAGCCGCGCCCGCGGATCACGTGCTCGGTGCCGGCGACGTCGAGCACGCTGCCGCCGACGTCCTGGTTCGAGCGCTGGATCGCGGTGACGACGTCGTGGATCGACACGCCGTACGCGAGCAGCTTCTGTGGATCGACGGTGACCTGATACTCCTTGACGAACCCGCCGACGCTCGCGACCTCGGCGACGCCCGCGACGCTCGACAGCGCGTACTTGAGATTCCAGTCCTGCAGCGCGCGCAGCTGCTGGAGATCGTGCTGGCCGCTGCGATCGACGAGCGCGTACTCGTAGACCCAGCCGACGCCGGTGGCGTCCGGCCCGAGCGTCGGCTCGACGCCGGCCGGCAGGTGCGCCTTCGCGCTGTCGAGATACTCCAGCACGCGGCTGCGCGCCCAGTAGATGTCGGTGCCGTCCTGAAAGATGACGTACACGAACGACAGCCCGAACATCGATTGCCCGCGCACGTACTTCACGCCGGGCGCCCCGACCAGCGACGACGTGATCGGATAGGTGATCTGATCCTCGACGAGATCGGGGCTGCGGCCCGTCCATTGCGTCAACACGATCACCTGCGCGTCGGACAGATCCGGAATCGCGTCGAGCGGCGCCGCGCGCAGCGAGAGCCAGCCCCACGCGCCGAGCCCGCCGATCACGAGGATCACGAGGAGCGGGTTCTTCGCGCACGCCGCGATCAGCCGTGCGATCACTTCGCGTCCCTCCAGAACGTGCCCGACGCACGGATCCGGCTCTCCGCCGCGATCAGGAAGTTACCCGACGTCACGACCGCGTCGCCTTCGGTCAGCCCCGACACCACCTCGGCACGGTCGCCGCTCTGCGCGCCGATCTGGACCTCGCGCGGCGCGATCTTCCCGCCGCCGAGGTCGACGAGCGCGACCTTGCGCGGGCCCGCGTACAGGATCGCGGAGCTCGGAATCTGCAAGCGCGAGCCGAGATCGAGGTGGAACATCACGTCCGCGTACATGTCCGGCTTCAGCTCGAGCCCCGTGTTCGGCAGCTCGATCCGCACGCGGCCGGTGCGCGTGCCCGGATCGAGATACGGATAGATGAACGTGACCTTGCCGTCGAACGTCTTGCCCGGGACGTAGCTGAGCGCGATCGATGCGGTCTGGCCGTTCGCGATCCGCGCGAGGTCGGGCTCGAACACGTCGGCCTCGACCCAGATCTTGTCGAGCGCGGCGATGCGGAATATGCGATCGCCGGCCTTCACGGCCGCACCATCGACGACGTCCTTTTCGATCACGTACCCGCTCGCCGGGGCGGCGAACGCGAGCTTCTCGATCGGCTGACCGTTCTTGGCGAGCTGCGCGATCTGATCGGTCGTCAGCCCGAGCAGTGTCAGCTTGGTCTCGGCGGCGCGCACCAGATCGTCGCCCTTGCCGAGCGCGTCGCGGCTCTGCCGCGCGAGCAAGAAGTCTTGCTCGGCGGCGTAGATGTCCGGGCTGTAGATCCGGAACAGCGGCTCGCCCTTGGTCACCGGCTGGCCGGTCGCGGTGACCCGAAGGTCCGAGATGTAGCCGCCGACCTTGAGCACCACGTCGTGCAATCGGCTCTCGTCGTACGTGAGCTTGCCGACCGCCTTGATGTCGACGGTCATCGGCGCCTTGACTGCCTTCTCGGTGCGCACGCCGATCGCCGCGCGGCGGGCATCGTCGAGCTCGACGACGCCGCTCTGCTCGTCGGCCTTCGTCACGGGATGGAGCTCCATCGAGCACACCGGGCACTTGCCGGGCTCGTGCGCGTGCACCGACGGGTGCATCGAGCACGTGTAGTACGCGATGTCACCGCCGCTGCCGCTGCTGGCGCCTTCGCCACCGAGCGACGTCAGGCCCTTCGCGCCGATCGTCAGCGTGTAGCGCGCCGTGGCCGAGGTCGCGCCGCGGTTCGCCGCGACGATCAGCGTGTAGCTCCCGGTCATCGGCAGATCGAACCCGGCCTCGTACGCGCCAGCGCCGGCAGGCTTCGCGTGGATGTCGCCTTTCATCTCCTGCATCGCGCCCATCGGCGGCATGTCGTACGTGACCGTCACGTCGGCACCGTCGACGGGCTTGCCGCTCGGATCGTGGATCTCGACGTGGGCGCGGTCGCTCTTCTCGCGCGGTGGGTCCGGATCGATCGACGTCGCGATCGTCCACGTGCCGGCGGTCGTGGTGGTGGGCTCGCCGAGCTCGCTGGTCGATTCGCCGGTGAACCATGCGATCAGGCGCGCGTGACACACGATCGCGATCACGACGACCACAGCGCCGACCGCGATGGGCACGCGGTGACGTCGTGCAGACTTCGCCGGAGCCTCGTCGGTCATGGCATCCCTCCTTGCGGCGAGCGACCGACCGCGCGATCGAGCGCTGCCTGCCGGCGCCACGCATCGGCGCGCGCGCGGAACGCGCCCAGCTCGATGTCGCGCAGCCCGCGCTCGGCGTTGATCACGGCGGGAAAATCGTTCTGTCCCGTCGTGAATCCGGCCTCGGCCGCGTCGACCTCCGCGCGCGCCGCCGGCACCAGCCGCTCGTCGTAGAGGTGCAGGACGTGGATCGCCTCGACCAGCTCGCGCTGCGCGCGCACGACCTCGACGCGGATCTCGTCGCTCGCGTCCTCCGCCTCGGCGCGCGCCTGCGCGACGCGTGCCTGCGCCGCCGCGACCTCGGCGGCGCGCTTGCCGCGCTCGATCGGCAGGTTCAAGCCGACGCCGAGCATCCAGCGATGCGCGGGCATGTCCCACATCGAGTTGTACGAGCCGGTCAGCTCGAAGTCCGGGTAGTACGCACGTTCGGCGAGCGAGGCGCGCGTCTCGTTCGCGCGCACGCGTGCGGCGGCCGCTGCCTCTTGCGGACGCTCGGCGATCGCCGCCTGTTCGAGCGACGCGACGTCGGGCGGCGCGCTCGGCGCGGGCAGCTCGCTCGGCGGCGGCGGCAGCTCCGCATCTGGCTCGCGATGCAGCAGCCCGTTGATGCGCGCGACGATCGTCTCGCGCTCGGTGTCGAGCATCACGCGCTCGTGCTCCAAGTGACCGAGCTCGACCTCGGCTTGCAGCGCGTCTTGCGTGCTGCCGCGCGACGACGCGACGCGCGCCTCCGCGACCTTCTTCATCTGTTCGACCAGCCCGCGGTGACGGTCGTTGATCTCGAGCGCACGCGCGTTGACGAACGCGTCGTCGTAGAGCTGCGACGCAAGCTCGGCCACCGCGAGCTGCGCGGACTGAAAGTCGGCGCGGCTCACCTCGGCGTCGTCGAGTGCAGCCTCGCCGGCGAGCCGGCGCTTGCCCGGGAACGGTAGCTTCTGGCGCAGCTCGATGACCTGCCCGAAGCTCGCCGTGGACGATCCGATGCCGAGCGGCGCGAGCGCGTAGCTCGCCATCGGATCGTCGAGCGCGGTGGCGGCGCCGACCTCGGCGGCCGCGGCGCGCCATGCTTGCCGCATCGCCTCGACGTCGCGGTTCGCCGCGACGACCGCCGCGACGAGCGTCGCGCGATCGAGCTGTTTGCCGCCGATGACCGCGGCGAGCCGAGCACCGGCGCCGGCCTGCGCGCGTTCGTCTCGGCGAAGCTCGCCGAGCATGGGGTCGTACTGGAGGGGTGTGGCGGCGCACCCGGCGCAGAGCGCCAGGCACGCCATGATCGTGCGCATGGTGTTCTCCTGTGGAAGCTGGTCCCGACGAAGTCAGGCGGACCGGCTCACAACAGGAGCGCGCAGTGACGTGCGAACAGCGATCGATGATCGGAATCGGGGGGCGCGAGTGCGCGCGGCCTGACCGCGGCGCGCTCGATGCGCGGCGCGACGTACGGCGCCGGCGCGATGATCGCGACGACATCCGGCGCCGGTGCCGCTTTGGTCTCGTGCGCGGCCGGTGGCGACGCGGCCGGTGCGACGGTCGTGCTCGAGCAGCAGCATTGCGCGCGGATCGTCGACTCGGGCGCGGCGTCGTGCTGCTTCGCCTTCGAAGGGCAGCAGCACGAATGCCGGACCTGGCCGTCCATGCGGCACAAGAAGCTCGTGCGCGCGAACGCCGACGACGGCAGCAGCACCGCCAACGCCAGCAGGGTGAGGATCACGCGACGCACGATCAGCTCAACCCTAGGCCCCGCTCCGAGGCGCTGCAAGCGCGATTTCGAGCGCTTACATAACCATCGGGTGGCCCTCGCTTTGCGTCGCTCGTCGGGAATGAGCCACGTGCTCTCGGCGATCGGTCGCGGGCTGCACATGTCGGCGGCGATGGGCTGGGAGATCCTCTGGCCGCTCGTCCTCGGCTTCACGCTGTCCGCGATCGTTCAGGCAGTTGTGTCGAAGCGCGAGCTGGGTCGGCTTCTGCCCGATGCGTCGCCGCGCACGCTCGCAGTCGCGTGCGCACTCGGAGCGGCTTCGTCATCGTGCTCCTACGCCGCGGTGGCGCTCACGCGCTCCCTCGTGCGCAAGGGCGCGGACTTCACCGCCGCCATGGCATTCGAGTTGGCGTCGACGAACCTCGTCGCCGAGCTGTCGATCCTGATGTTCGTGGTGCTCGGCTGGCAGTTCTTCGCGGCCGAGGCGATCGGCGCGGTCTTGATGGTCGCGTCGATCGCGGTGCTGTTCCGAGTCTTCTCGACGCGGCGGCTCGTCGAACGTGCACGCGCGCAGGCTGACCGCGGCGTCGCCGGCCGGATGGAAGGTCACGCCGAGATGGACATGGCGGTGACCGAAGGCCCGCTGTGGCGTCGCGTGTTGTCCAAACGGGGCGCCACCGCGACGAGCCACTACTTCGTGATGGATTGGGTGTCGATCGCGTTCGACCTCGCGCTCGGTCTGGTGATCGCGGGCGCGCTTGCGGCGTGGGTGCCGGCGTCGTTCTGGTCGTCGTTCTTCCTGACGTCGCACCCGACGCTCGCGAAGATCTGGGGCCCGCTCGTCGGTCCGCTGATCGCGATGTGCTCGTTCGTGTGCTCGGTCGGCAACGTGCCGCTCGCTGCAGTGCTGTGGAACAGCGGCATCAGCTTCGGCGGCGTGATCGCGTTCCTGTTCGCCGATCTGCTCGTGCTGCCGATCCTCGACATCTATCGCCGCTACTACGGGATCAAGATGACCGGCTTCAT
>DASXCY010000155.1:0-66326 GCA_036490935.1 Kofleriaceae bacterium
GGTTCTTGTCGATGTATGCCTGGCCGATTCCGTGCGCTCGCAATGTCTCCGTGATCTCGGCAGGAGGTTTCTTCGACAGCGCGAGGAATTTGTCGAACGATTCCCGGTTCTGTTCGACCTTGTTGTAGAGCTCCTCCGTGGAGCCCTGCTCCGACCACTTCATCATGCCGTCGTGGGTGATGGGTTCGCCGCCGTACACCTTGCACGCGACAAAGAACAGCATCTCCCAGGTGTCGTACCACCACTGCATTTGCTTCGCGTCGAGCCCTTTGATCGATCGCGAGAAGAACCAAGGGTTCTGCGCAGGGTCGATATCGATCGCGAGACCCATCGTATGTTGGTGTGACTCTTTCGAGCCGAGCTGATCGTCGTAGCCGCCGTTGCCCTTGCCGCTCCACTGGATCTTTTGCAGGACATCATCGTTGTTCTTTCCGTAGCGCTGATGGAGAAACGCTTCGGCCGCGTTCAGTCGCGCGAGTAGATACTTGTGGACGGTGCCGCTCCCTTGGCCGGTCATGTCTTGACCGAGGAAGGTGAAAGGCACGACGTCGTGCTTGTACGCTGCAAAGCTCGCATACCCCGCCGCTTGTGCTGCGTGATCGGCCGGTGTGTCTGCGTTCGGGTCTTTCGCCTGGTTCACGAAGCCGTCGTTCTTGCCAGCGACCCATACCGGTCCCGGAGCGATGGTCTGCAGGAACGTTTCGTCGAGCACCTGCTTGGCATCGAGCGGGTGCTTGGCAAATGCGCGCATCCCGCGCAGCGTCTCTGTATTCATCGCGCCGGTGTTGTCGCCGACCTTGAGCTCGTTTTGCGCGCGCAGGACCCACTCGGGTGAAAGGCGACGCGGATCAGCACGGATCAGGTGAAGCGTCGAGGCTTCTTCCTGAGTGGTTTCTTTCACCTGATTGCCTGAAAGCGTCGTGAACGACCCGCTTGCCGCGTGCGCTGGCTCCACGGATGCCTTGGCGTTCGCACCGTGATCCGTGCCGTGATCGACCGCCGGTTGCGCCGGCGCGTGGGTCGTCGGGCCGGCGCCCGACTGAGGCTGATGGGCCTGACGAGCCACCGCATGCTGCCCGAGCTCGACGGGCAGCATATAGAAGAGCTCTTGCCCGCGCGGCGATAGCTCGCCGTGGTTGTGGGTCTGTTCGAACGCGAATAGACGGTCGTACGCGGCTCTGAAATCGATCTGTCCGGCATCGAACGCCTTCAAGATCGCCTGATGCTCCACTTCGAGCTCTCGGTCGTGCTTGGCCTGAGGGTCTTCGACGATCGGGGCCGTCACCGCCGATGCCGGCGCGACGGGCGCCGCAGCGAGAGGGGCCGCCGGCGCATCGTGATGGACCACCGGCGTCGGCGCTGGCGCGGGAACGGGCGCCGCGGTGGTCGCCGCGTGTGCGTCGACCTTCGGGATGTCGAGGTGGCGCGAGATCTTCGTGACGATGTGCGAGGCCTTGGTGCGGCCGATCGGCTCGTACGTCTTCTTCGCGCGCTCGAGCAGGATCGCGTCGTCTTCCTTATTCGCCTTGTGCTTCTGCGCTTCCTTCCAGCGCTGGAAGAACGTCAGCGGCTCGTGCTCGACGTAGGCGTCGATGATCGCCTTGCTCAGGATGTCGAGGAACGCGTCGCGATCCTTCGCGGCGTTCGCGCCGGCGGCGACCGCCTTGGCGACGGCGGGCGCGGTGTAGCCGGGGCGGTTGTTGTGGACCTCGAGCAACCACGCGCGCGCGGTGTCGTCGTCGAAGAAGTTGGCGGTGCCGCCGTGCTTTTGCGTCAGCACCTCGACGTCCTTGGCCTCGGCGAGCGCGAACTCGGCGATCGCGACGATCACGTCGTCCTCGAGGGACGCCGCGTAGAACCTGTCGCCCCAGTCGTGGCCGCGCAGATCGTCCATGTCGGGCACGCCCGCGATCTGGTGCGGGCTCGAGCCCTCCGAGTGGTACTGCTTCGTCATGTCGAGCGACAGGCCGTGCTTCGCGAACGCGGCCGGCGCCTTCTTCATCACGGCCTCGACCGAGCCGTGCACGAGCACGACCTGGTGGAAGCCGATGCTCACGACCTGATCGTCCGTGGTATCGACGCCCGACACCTGGCCGCCGGTCTCGACCTGCGCGACCGCGTCGAGCTGCGCGATCTGATTCGGCGTGATCTTCAGCTTGTTCGCCGCCGACAGCCGCGCGAGCGCGGCCTTGACCGTGCCGCCGCCGTAGCGGTGGAAGCCGCTCGGCTTGGACTTCTTCGCGTCGCTGGTGGCCTTCGATTCCTTCGCCACCTGCGTCTTCTCGTGCGGCGCGGCCTCGGCGTGCGGCGCGGGCGTGACGACCTCGGTCGCCGCCGCCGCCGCTTGCTTGGGCGGCGCGGGATGCTTCGGCGTCTCGACCGGCTTGGCCTCGGTGTGCGCCTTGGCCTGCACCGGCGCGACGAAGTCGCCGTGCACGTAGGCGTCGCGGTCGCGGTAGCGGATCCGCACCCAGTGGCCCGCGTGGCCGAACGCATCGAGCTCCTCGCCGTGGAACAGGCCGCCGATGATGTTCGTCTTCGAGCCCGAGTCCGGCGTGATGCGCACGTTGAGACCGCTCGCGGTGACGCGCATGCGTACCGCGCTACTCGACGAGCCGAACGCCTGGTCCGATGCGCTCGGACCACCACCGTCGCCGGCGGAGCCGGTCGCGACCGGCGGGATCGGCCCGTTCGCCGTGAACTGGGTGCCACCGCCGCCAGCTCCGGCCGGGCCATTCGGCGCCGCGTGTGACGCGTCCGCCTCGTGCCCTGCCACACTCTTATCTTGCGTCTGCGGCGCTTGCTGCGCTGGTTCGGACATGGAGACCTCGGGGTCGCCATCTTACGGCAGTTCGCCCCGTTTTCTCCCCCGCATGACGATCAGTCCGACGACAACCACCATCGCGAACGCGATCGGCGACGGTGTGGTTTGCGCGCCGCAGCATCCGGCGCGCGGCGAACGCGCCGTCTCGGGCCGCGCCGGGCTCGTGTGGGCCGCCGTCGCGACCCGCGCCGTTTCCTGATCGGGCGACACGCGGCACGTGGCATCGAGCACCACGACGAGCGGCCGCGCCGGCACGTCGGCACCGGGGCCGACCTCGACCGCGCACGCGTCGCCTTCGCGATGCGCGGTCACGCTCGCGGTCGTGCCCGCCGTGTCGAGCACGACGTGCGTGCCGGGCTTCGCGCGATACGCGAAGCGATCGCCGCGCGCGCCGAGCGGTCGCCAGACGACCGCGGCATTCGCGAGCTGCACGCCGGCCCAGCCGTCGCCGGCGATCGGCTCGGCGTTCGGCGCTGTGCCGGCGCCGGCGAAGACGACGTGCGCGGCGCTCGGTGCGGGCCCCGCGAGCTCGACGCGATAGTCGGTGACAGGCACGCGCGCCGCGTCGCATTGGCCGCGCACCGTGCCGGGCTGGAAGCAGTCCTTCGCGCTCGGCGTGCCGATCGCGACGCGCTCCGACACCGACGCGCCCGGTGTCACCGATTCGATCGCCAGCTTCGTCGCGCCGATCGTCGCGGTCGCAGTCGTGGCTGCGAGCGCGAGGTGGCCGGGCGTACGGAACCGCAGATCCATCCCGCGCGCCGCGTCACCGGTGCGCGCGCGATCGACGACGACGAGCGCCGCGTCGGTGCCGTCGGCCGACGGGACGAGCACGAGGTCGCGCAGCGCGTCGGCGACGTCGCTCGGATGTTCCTGAAACTTGTATTGATCGCTGTAGTCGCAGCGCGCCGCGACCACGCCGCTCGCGCGCTGGGTGACGAAGTCCCACCCGGTCTTCGCGCTCCAGTAGCCCTGGCTCGGCAGGTAGTCCTGCGGCAGCTGCGCGCTCGCGACGGTCGGCGCGTTGCTCGTCAGCGTCGACAGCGTGCCGTATGGCGAGGGGTCGACGATCACGTCGTCGGCGCCGCGCGACAGCACGAAGTTGCCGGCGTCGGGATGGCGGTGATCGACCGGGATCGTCGCGTGGCACGACGCGACGAACCAGATCGCGCGCTCGTCCCAGCGGGTGCGCGCGTACAGCGTGCCGGTGCCGGCCGCGAGGTACGAGGTCGGCCAGTTGCTCCGTGGCGGCGCGACGGGGCGATCGCCGACGCCGGCGAGCGCGTCGTAGAGGAGGTTGTCGCGATCGGCGAGCTGCAGCCGCGACAGCTCGCCGCGCGCCCACCGCTTCGAATCGGGCGACGCCTGGCCGAGCGCGACCGCATCGAGCACGAGCACGTTCGGCGGCAGGTTCGCGGTCTCGGCCTCGGTGTCGCCGCCGGCGTAGATGCCGCCGCCGGGCGAGAGTGCGTAGACGTGCCGGCGCAGCACCGCATCGAGCCAGCGCGCGACGCCCGGCACGTCGACGCCGGCGCCGCGCATCGCGCGCGCACCGAGCGCGTACTCGGCGACCGCCAGCGGGCCGTACTGCCAGCCCTCGGGCCAGTCGCCGCCGTCGAGCACGCCGCCCTCCGCGAGCGCGCCCGCGATCTCCTGCTTCCAGATCCGGCTCACGACGTCTTGCCACAGTGCCGCACCGTCGGCGCCGGCCTCGCCGCCCTCGGCGATCGCGATGAGCGTCGCGGCGAGCGCGTAGCCGGCGTGATAGTTCGTGCCGGCGTCGTGCACGCGATAGCCGTGCTCGCGCCACCAGTCGAGCCAGGCCTTCCAGCGCGCGCGGGCCTTCGCGCGCAGCGCGGGCGTCATGCCGGGCGCGTCGTGCAGCCAGTCGTAGGCGAGCGCCGTATACGGGCCGAGGTTGCGGATCGCGTAGCCGTCGTCGCGGCGCGCCGCGAGATCGCCGCCGCGCTTGTCGCCGACCTCGTCGAGGTCGTCGAGCAGCGCCTCGAAGAAGTGCACCGCGGTCGCGGCGTCGTCCGTGTTGTCGGTGGCGGCGTACGCGACGAGGCACGCCTGCAGCACCTTCGCCCATTCGGCGCCTTGGTAGAGCGCGTGATCGTGCTGGTGGGTGTCGCGCGCCTCCTCGCACAGCGCGATCGCGCCGCGGATCGGGCCGTGCTCGGCCTTCGCTTGCTCGTGCCACGCGGCGCGCAGGCCGGCATCGAGCACGATCCGCGGGTGCGGGCCGGCCGGCTGGGCGGCAGCGACTCCCGCGCTGGCCAGCACGGCGGCGATGGCTACGGCTTTCACGTACGAAAGCTAGCACCCGTACCTGCGAACTCCCGCCTGCGCTAGGATGGTCTCCCGTGGAGCAAGTCAGCGTCCACCTCGCGGTGCTCGCGATCGCAGAGGATCCGTCGAAGGCGGACCTCACGATCGCCGCCGCGGTGAGCGAACCCGCACTCGCGCGCGGTCACAAGGTGGTGGAGCGCGCGGTGGTCGCCGACACCGAGACCGCGGTGCGCGACCAGCTGACGCGCTGGATGTCGAACCGCGAGATCGACGTCGTGATCGTGACGTCGGCGGCCGAGACCGAGCACGCGTCGAAGGCGATCGCGCCGCTCGTCGCGCAGCCGCTGCCCGGATTCACGGATCTGTTCCGGTTCCTCGCGTATCAGGCGATCGGCACGTCCGCGATGCTGAGCACCGCCGAGGCCGCGCGCTGCGGCGACACGCTCGTGTTCGTGCTGCCGGCGTCGCTCGACGCGGTCAAGGCGGCGATGGACAAGCTGATCCTGCCGCAGCTCGATCCGACGACGAAGCCGAAGAACCTGATCGGCATGCTGCCGCGCCTGAACGGCGGTCGCGAGGCGAAGGAGGCGATCCCGGCGGCGATCACCGGCGAGCGCACCGCGGCGGGGTCGGGCTTGATGCCGCGGTTACCGGGTTTGTTGCGCGACAAGCCGCGCACCGGCAAGCACGTGGTCGCGCGCAAGGGCAACGATCCGTTCGCGAACGACACGACCAAGGAGATCGACCTCGATCGGCTCGAGAAGCAGATCGCGCTGTCGAGCGACGCGCCGGGCGAGGCGACGAGGGTGACGCCGATCCCGCCGGAGGCGCGCGCGGCCGCCGCGGTGCGCGCGGAGTCCGAGCCGGTCGAGCCGCCGAAGCCGGAGGCGCCGGCGCGCGAGCGAATCTCGACGGAGCCGATCGAAGCGCTGCCGGATCCCGAGCCCGAGCCGCCGGCGCGCGCCACGCCGCCGCCGGTGCCGACGAAGACGACGCCGCCGCCGGTGAAGCCGCCGCCGCCGCCGTTGCCACCGCCGCCGCCGCGCTTCGAGGAGCCGCGCCATCGCCCGTCGGGGACGGCGCGCGTGTATCCGGCGCGCGCGAATCGCTCGCACCGGCTGATCATCGCCGTGCTGGTCGTGCTGCTCGTCGGGTTCGCGTCGGCGATCGGCTGGAAGCTGTACGCGACGTCGAAGCCCGGCGCGGTCGCGCAGAATCCGCCGCCTGCGCCGGCCCCCGCACCCGCACCACCGCCGGAGCCCGCGCCGGTCGCGGTCGCGGCGGTTCCGGTCGATGCCGCGGCGCAGCCCGCGCCGGATATCGATATGGATCCGACGCCGATCGCGCACTCGCATCCGACTCCGCATCCGAGTCCGCATCCGAGTCCGACTCCGAGTCCGAGTCCGACACCGAGTCCGAGTCCGACACCGAGTCCGAGTCCGACACCGAGTCCGAGTCCGAGTCCGAGTCCGAGTCCGACACCGAGTCCGGCCGGCTCCGGTTCCGCCGGCTCCGCCGAAGTCGCCGACGGTTGCGACGAGGTGTCGTGCGTGCTCTCGCACTACGCGCAACCGTGTTGCGAGCACTTCAAGCCGGCCGCGCACGACGACTTCCATCCGCCCAACGAAGTCCCCGACACGCTGACGCGCCCGATGGTTCACGCCGCGGTCGAGCAGATCAAGCCGCGCATCTCGGCCTGCGGTGACAAGACGCCGGCCAAGGGCACGGTCAAGCTGTCGGTCACCGTCACGGCCGCCGGCGCGGTCTCGAACGTCTCCGTCGACGAAACGCCCGATCCCGCGCTCGGCGCGTGCGTCGCATCCGCGATGCACGCCGCGAAGTTCGGCAAGTCGCAAAACGGCGGCTCGTTCACGTTCCCGTTCGTGTTCTGAGCCGATCAGTCGCGGCGCAGCGCGCGCTCGCTGCGGCGCTCGACCTGCGTCGGCGCGTCGGCGGGCAGCTTCGGTGCAGGTGGCTCCACGAGCTGCGGCACGAGCACGCGCGAGACCGAGTCGGCGGCGGGCGGCATCGCGGGCGCCCCGCGATCCTGCGCCGGGCGATGCTCCTGCCACCACGCTTGCGCGTGCCCCTCGGTCCACGCGTGGTCGGCGGGAATCTCGATCGCACGCAGCGCGCGGGCGAGCGCGCGGGCGTCGCGCGGGCGTTGCTCGGGCCGCTTCGCGAGGCACTCGAACACCACCTTCTCGAGCGCGTCGGGCAGCCACGCCTTGACGAGCGGGCGCAGCTCGGGTGGCGGCTGCTTCGCGTGCGCGAGCACGACCTCGTCGTCGTCGCCGCGCGGGAATACCTCGCTCGCGGTCAGCAGCCACCAGCCGACGCACGCGAGCGAATACAGATCCGCGCGCCCGTCGATCGCATCGGCGAACGCGGCCTCGGGCGCGATGTAGCCAGGCGTGCCGACGACCGCGCCCTCGCGCGTGAGGCGCTCGGCGGTCGACAGCTCCTTGCTCGGCCGCGGCAGCACGGCCTCGACCGCCGCGAGTGGGTCGGTCATCGTGTGCACGATGCCGAAGTCGAGCACCTTGAGCACGTCGACCTCGTCGGCGGCGCGGCACGTGACGAGGTTCGCCGGCTTGATGTCGCGGTGGAGCAGGCCGGCATCGTGCGCTTCGGCGAGCGAGTGACACGCCTGCACGAGCAAGTGGATGACGCGCGCCGCCGGCAGCGGGCCGTGCTGGCGCACGAGCTTGTCGAGATCGACGCCGTCGAGCAGCTCCATCACGTAGAAGAACGTGCCGTCGTCGGTGGCGCCGTAGTCGTAGAGCGCGATCGTGTTGCGCGAGCGCATCGACGCGAGCGTCTGCGCCTCGCGCCGGAACCGCTCGCGCACTTTCGGTGCGACCGC
The DNA here is from genome assembly GCA_036490935.1 of Kofleriaceae bacterium. Lineage (GTDB taxonomy): Bacteria > Myxococcota_A > Polyangia > Haliangiales > Haliangiaceae > JABFXX01. The sequence goes on from DASXCY010000155.1 coordinate 7,983, forward strand.
CGGATCGCGCAGCGCCTCCGCGCGCACGAGCTTGATCGCGGCCTGGCGCGCGAGCAGCCTGTGCTCGGCGCGCCAGACGTCGCCCATGCCGCCGCCACCGACCTTCTCGACGAGCCGGTAGCTGCCGAGCTCCTTCGCGCGCTCCTCGGCCGTCCGCGCCGCCGCGCGCGCCGCGCCGACCGCGCGCCGCATGCGCACGAGGTTCCACGCGAACATCAGCGCGACGCCGACCGCGATCGCGAGCGCGCCGCCCGATGCGAACAAGCTCTGCAACTCGAGCCGCTTGGTCGGCCCGAGCAGCACGCGCTCGGGCACGAGCGTCGCGAGGTACCAGTCGAGCGGGGCGGCGATGCCGGCGCGCTTGCCGCCGACCGGCGCGAGCGACACGAGGTAATCGCCGTCGCTCGCATGCACGGTGAGGAACCGCTGCTCGTTCGCTTGCGGTTTCGTGCCGAGCTCGGCGAACAGGGCCTCGAGTGCCGGATCCGCGAAGTCTTCGTGGCGCAGCAGGCGGTTCTCGCGCGTCGCGGCCGGCGGCAGCGGCGCCTGCGGGAACGCGAGGATCGTGCCGTCGGAGGCGAACACGATCGTGCGCGCGGACTCGAACGGCGGCCGCTCGATGAACGACGACAGCGCGCTGACGTCGAAGTCGACCGTGGTGACCGCGCGCAGGCTGCCGTCGCTGCCAAACACCGGCTCGGTGAGCGTGATGCCGGTCTTGTGCGACGTGAAGAACGTGCGCGGCGGCATCCACACGCGCTGCTTGGCGGCCACCGCCATCTGGTAGTGCGGGCGCGTCCGCGCGTCGTAGGTGTTGGTCTCGCGCGAGACCTCGTGCACGCCGCCGTCGTCGAACGCGAAGTTGACGCGCTCGGTGCCGTGGTCGGTGACCTGGCTCTCCTGGACGTCGAGCTGGCCGGTCCTGGTGTCGACGAACGTGCCGCGCATGAGCCCGTTGGGGAACGCGACCGAAACGTTCGCGATACCCGGCCGGCCGACGACGTAGTCGCGCAGGCGCAGCGCGAACTCCTCGCGCGGGTAGGCGCCCTGGGCGAGCGGGCGCAGCGCGGTGAGCAGCGGGTCGGCTTGATCGAGCGCGAACGCGACGTCGTGCTGGATGTCGGCGGCTTGCGCGACCAGCGCGTGGCGCGCCATCGACTCGCTGGCATCGCGCGTCGCGCCGCGGCCGAGCCACATCACGACCGCGCCGGCGCCGATCACGAGCAGCGGCAAGATCACGAGCACACCGGCCGGCGAAGCCAGTGCTCGTGCGAATCGCGACCCGCCGTCGTCCGACGACCGAGGCGTAGCGATAGAGCGAGTGCGAAGCACGAGCAACCTTGGGCCGAGGAAGTGCCGCGGCAGCGGCCACACCGGATGATATCAGGGCGTGGCGCGCACGCCGATCGTCACGGCCTCTTCCGACGGCGCGAGGGCGCCTTGCGCGAACACGCGCACGTAGCGCGTGTGCAGCTCGACGCCGGCGAGCGCGTGCACCGAGAACACGTCGGGCTCGTTCGTGCCGCTCGCGGTGATGGTCGCGGTGCCGATCGGCTCCATGTCGTTGTTGATCGTCATCGTCCCCGAGAGCGACGCGGCGATCTGGCTCTGGCCCGCGGTGAGATCGATGCCTGCGCCGCCGTACAGACCGATCGTGTCCCAGAACAGCACGCCGGTCGTGAGCTCGATCGGCACCGAGTACGTGGTCGCCTTGACCTGCAGCACGCCGGTCGAGGCCAGATCGACGGTGTGGTACTGGCCGGGCATCGTCCCGTTGCCGACGTGGAAGTTGATCTTGATCGGCGCCGATGCACCGACGTTCCAGTCCGTGACGTCGAGGCCGGTGGTCGCGTCGACGCCGATCCAGCGCACGGCGGCCGGCGCGCTCGGATGCACGAGCTTGACCTGGGCGTGCGCGCCGCCGGTGAGTAAGCTGCCGCTGAGGCCGCGGATCGTGGTCGCCTCGTACGAGCCGTTCGCGAACACGGTCCAGCTCGGCGCGCCCCAGCGCGCGAGGCTCGTGCCGGCGAGCCCGCCGATGTTGACGACCGCGCCGGCGACGACGTGGCTCGAGCTGCCGAGCGCGAGATCGGTCGCGAGCGCGCCGGTCGCGGCGATGCCGAACACCCAGCGGTCGGGATCCGACATGTAATCGGCGCCGAGGCCGCGCGCCGCGAACGCCGCGGTGTTCGCGAACGCGACGAGCAGGTTCGGCAAGTTCTCGGTCTGATAGATGTCCTCGATCGAGGTCTGCGCCTTCGCGATCAGCTGCGCCTCGCTCTGGCCGTACTGCGCCGCGAGTTGCTGGCCCGCCGAGTTGAGCGTGACGACGACCGACGACGACGCGCCATCGGCACGCGCGGCCGCCGGCACGAGCACGATGGCGAGAGCCGCGGCGCGCATCCCCGAAGAATACGCTAGTCGGACAGCCCGACGAGCAGCTGATGCATGTCGTGCGCGACGCTGCCGATCGAGCCGCGCGACATCGGCAGGCCGTCGCGGATCGGGCCCAGATTCAATCGCTCGAGCCGCTCGGCCTCGGCCGTACGGCCCGCGGCGTACAGGAACGGGAGCGCCTCGAGCGCGAGCGAATCGAAGCGATACAGCGCGTCGCGCGCCGCCGAGCCGTCGTCGTTGCTGGGGTTGAAGCTGTGCGGCGAGCTCGAGCCGAGCGACAGCGTGACCGTCGACGTGCCGACGCGAAACGACGTGCCGAGGCGCGGCGCTGCGTTGGCCGCGGCGTACAGCTCGCCGACGCCCGCGATCAGCCGGTTGATCGCCTCCATCCGGTTGCTCTCGGGCGTGCCGCCGCGCGCCGGCGCGATCGGATGCTGCGCGATGAACGCCGCCTCGCACGCCTGCGAGCAGAACGGCAGCTGCCGGCGCGTCACGCCGGCGCCCTTGATCTTCTTGTCGCACTGCGAGCACGCCACCTTGAGGCCACCACCGAATCCGAACAGTCCCATGCGCGGACCGTATCATCTGCTCCTACGCGAAGTAGTGCGCGAGCGCCCAGAGCAGCGCGAGCGAGACCGCGAGCGTCGGCACGGTGAGCGCGACGCCGGCGCGCACGAACGTGGTCACGCGCACGGTCACGTCGTGCTTGCGCAGCAGATCGAACCACAGCAGCGACGCGAGCGAGCCGATCGGCGTCAGGCGCGGACCGAGATCGCCGCCGATCAGCGCGGCGAACGCGTGCGCAGGTGCATGATCGAGCGCGAGCGCGTCGAGCAGCGACATCGGATGGTTGTTGAGGAGCGCCGAGCCGAGCGCCGAGACCGTGCCGATCGTCGCGAGCGGCGCCGGTGTCGTCGCGTACAGGTCGCGCAGCTGGTCGACGGCGCCTGCGCGATCGAGCCCGGTCGCGAGCACGAATACCGCGACGAGGAACGGGAACACCGGCCATGCGATGCCGCGCGCCATGCGGCCGAGCGCGTGGCCCGACGCGACGCTCGCGATCGCGCAGACCGCGCCGCCGGCCGCGGCGACCGGCCACAGCTCGAGGTCGAGATACGACATCACCGGGTAGGCGACGAGCACGGCGACGACCGCGATCACCACCGCGATCGCGCCGGCTCCGAGCCGCGGCGGCGGCGCCGGCCACGCGCCGAGTGCAGGTGCCTCGTCGGCGAGCACGCCGCGAAACAGGTACGCGAGCACGCGATACGCGACGAGCCAGCCGGCGATCGCGATCGGGATCATCACGGCCGAGTACTGGTTGAACCCGATGCCCATGTGCTCGGCGAAGATCAGGTTCATCGGGTTCGAGATCACGAGCGGCGCGACGCCCGCCGACGCGAACACCGCGAGCGCGAACGGCACGAGGAACTTCGGGTTGCGCTTGGGATAGACCGTGCGCAGCAGCGCGAGGACGGTCGGCGTCATCACGAGGATCGCGGCGTCGTTCGACAGCACCGCGGCGACCACCGCCGACAGCGTGAACGTGACGCGAAACGCGTGGCGCACCGGGCCGCGCGTGCGCGGCTCGATCCACGACGCGACGCGCTCGAACAGCCCGGCGCGCTCGGCCGCCGACGTCATCGTCATGATCGACGCGAGCGTCACGTACGCGCGCCACTGCGCGGCGAGCGCGTCGACGACGTCGTGCGGATACACCGCGCCGCCGGCCATCGCGATCGCGACGGCCGCGAGCGACCCGAGCACCGGCCCGCGTCCGTGCGGCCGCCACGCGACCACGCCGATCAGCACGATCAGCGCGAGGACAACGGCCATCGCGCGATCCTACCGGTCGTAGGTCTCCGAGTGTGTTACCTCGGCTTCTCGCCGGCCAATCGGCGCTCGACCCAACCACGCGAGCGACGCAGCAATCTTGCGGCCGCGGACTTGTTGCCGTTGCACTGTTCGAGCACGCGCAGCAGGTTCCGCTGTGATGCACACTCGTCGGAAACGACGTCTCGCGAAACGAGGCGGTCGAGGGCCCCGAGGCAGGCCGCGAGGTCGGCGGCCCGTGCTGGCTTGTCGATTGCGTGGCGCGGCACACCAGTTGACAATCCTTTCGCTCACTAGAGGTGCGATGTCCGCGATACAATTTTCGTCAGCTCGTGAATTCCGAATCTGGAGCTTCGCGGTCGGCCACCGAGCGCTTTTGCTGCGTAGCCTCAAGGACGACGCCCATGTGACGCGGGTGGATGTACACTTCGTAAGCGTATACGAGATCAACCTTCCTACGACCATGCCATCGCTAGTCGTTAGTGTAGCTGCACCTCAAACGAGGTTAGACTCGAGCGCATCCGGAACACGTTTTATCTTGCAGGGGGAGGGTTATGTCGGCCATGTCGTCGCTGGTGGCTTTGCTTTTCATGAAGACGACGGTGAATGGGATGCGCCTAGTTATTGGCACGACCCTAAACGGTTTCGAGTGCAATGATTCATTTAATCCGCTCGCTCATGCTTGAGGTATCATCGATATTATCGAGACGAGCAATGATTCGTTTGTGCATCCTGTGGACCATTGGGACTACAATCCATGGACGGAATGGAATTCGCAGTGGCAAAACGTTCCTCTTGGCGGTGCGAAACCATGAGCGCGCATCGTGATGCACTTAAGCTTGCTCCGGAAGTAATCTTGATCGCCTATTATAGTGGCGCATACGGACCAACCTTGCGAATAGATACACAAAGTACAGATCGCCTGAATGACCTTATTAGGCTTACTGCGAGGTTTGCGGAGGGCTCAGTTGTAACCGCGCCGATTTCGCAGGTTGGTAATATCTTTATTGAACCGCCGATTCACTCTCTAGACCTAGTGACCGGTCACTCCGATGTGGCAGACTTGATGCCGAGTACCAGAGCGGACGTTCCTAAGGCTCTCAGTTGCAGCCATACACGAGACGGAGGGATGTCCTTAGTTTGGGACGCAAACGCGCCTTGGCTGGATCCGAGTTCGTGGTCTCATCGAGGGACTGTTAATGCCAGGTCGTTTTGGTGTGTCAGGACACCAATATCTTACTGATATTGATTCCGATGAGATCTTGCTTGAAGTATCATATAGGGAATAGGTGGCCAGTTGCACCTCGCACACTTGTGGGAACATCGAGGCGGCCAATGATTCATCCGTGTAGGCTCTGGACTGTTCTGGCGATGACGCTTGCACTCGCTTGCACTCGCTAGCGCCTGTAGCTCGCCGCGTGGCGGCGTAGCGGACGGGCGCAATGACGATTCGGCTGGGATCGGGCCGGATGCTGCAATAGATCCTTGGACGGCAGCCGTCGGTAATAGTACTGGGCCGCTTTCCGGGGCGACCGTGTGCATTTATCAGCATCCGGAAATCGCGTGCGCGACGACCGGGGCGGATGGCCACTGGACGTTGTACGTTCCAAAGCCTAGCTCGGTCGAGGGTCTGGCGATCATGGCCAGCGCCCCGGGGTATCTCACCAATGTGACGCTGGCAATCGAATCGCCGGGGAACTCGGAATGGGGCAGCCAGCGTCTGCTCTCGGATGCAGAAGCGAGCCAGTATCTGGCGACGGAGGCTGAGTTTACCTACCCGGCGACCGACACCGGCTTCGTGCAAGCGGTCGTCGTGAGCCTGACACCCGCGACCGCGACGCTCGTTCCTGCGTCGGGGCTCGGCCCGGTATACGTCGACACCTCCGAGATACCTACGCCAACGTTGACCGACACGGCCGAGTCGAGTCAGGTGCTGTTCGGAAACGTCGTGCCCGGCCTGTACGACCTTAGCGCGACGGATCCGGGCACGACGTGCGCGGTCAAGATGAGCAGCGGCCTACCGTCGGAGGGATGGGCACCGACGCAGGGTGGCGGTGTCGGGCTGGTCGTGATCCCGGGCGGCTTCACGACGGGCGTGACGATCTATTGTCGCTGACGAGGGTCCGGCGACGGCATCGCTGCGCGAGCTTTTCTAGCCGAAGCGGCCGGTGATGTAGTTCTCGGTCCGCTCCTCGCGCGGGTTCGAGAAGATCCGCGCGGTGACGTCGTATTCGACGAGCAGGCCGGTGCGCTGATCGGTTTGTTTGTCGAGCTCGGCGGTGAAGAACGCGGTGCGGTCGCTGACGCGCGCGGCTTGCTGCATGTTGTGGGTGACGATCACGATCGTGTACGTCTTCTTGAGCTCGCGCATCAGCTCCTCGATGCGCGCGCTGGCGATCGGATCGAGCGCGCTGCACGGCTCGTCCATCAGCACGACGTCGGGTTCGACCGCGATCGTGCGCGCGATGCACAGGCGCTGCTGCTGGCCGCCCGACATCGCCTGGCCGGATGTCTTGAGCCGGTCCTTGGCCTCGTCCCACAGCGCCGCGGCGCGCAGCGATTTCTCGACGATCTCGTCGAGCTTGGCGCGGTTGCGGATGCCGTTGAGGCGCGGGCCGTACGCGATGTTGTCGTAGATGCTCTTGGGAAACGGGTTCGGCTTCTGGAACACCATGCCGATGCGCCGCCGGACCTCGGTCGCCGACACCTCGGGGCCGTACAGGTTCGTGCCGTGGTAGCTCACGCCGCCGACCACGCGCGCGCCGGCGATCAGATCGTTCATCCGGTTCAGGCAGCGCAGCACGGTCGTCTTGCCGCACCCCGACGGGCCGATGAACGCCGTGATCTCCTTGCTGCGGATCTTCAGCGACACGTCGCGCACCGCGCGCACGGGCCCGTAGTAGACGGCGAGCTGGTCCAGCTCGAACACGACGGGGGCGAGCTCGGCGTCGGGCATGGCGTGGTCCGCAGGAACGTACGCCAGTTTGCGCTGGCTGCGGCCATTCGCCTGGTCGCGTTGGTCTTCGAGCTGCATGGCGTCGTCCTCCACGATTACCTCTTGGTCGCGAACCGGGCGGTGAACAGCCGGGCGGCGAGCGTGAACAGGAACGCGAGCAGCACGAGCGCCAGGGCCGCGCCCCACGCGCGATCCTGCGCGGGCGCGAACGCCGACGTCGCGTTGCCGAAGATCTGCACCGACAGCGCCGTGTTCGCGCCGGAGAACAGATGACCGTTGTACGAGCTCGCCGCGCCGACCGTGAACAGCAGCGGCGCGGTCTCGCCGGCAGCGCGCGCGACCGCGAGCAGCGCGCCCGACACGATGCCGGGCAGCGCCGCGGGCAGGACGACCGTGATGATCGTGCGGCTCTTCGTCGCGCCGAGCGCGTACGAGCCCTCCCGGAGCTGGCCGGGCACGAGCTTCAGCATCTGCTCGGTCGAGCCGATCACGACGGGCAGCATCAGGCAGGCGAGCGCGAGCGCGCCGCCGAACGCCGAGTAGCCGAACGGGATCGTCCACGCGACGTAGACGAACAGGCCCATCACGATCGACGGCACGCCGGTCATCACCATCGCCATGAACCGCACGAGCCGCGCGAACCGCGTGGTGCCGCCGTACTCGTGCAGGTACACCGCGCCGAGCACGCCGAGCGGTACGGCGATGAGCGTCGCGCCGCCGGTCGCGAGCAGCGTGCCGAGGATCGCCGGCCCCATGCCGGGGCCGGGGCGCCGCGACACGATCGGGATCTCCTTCGTGAAGAAGTCGGGGAACGCGGCGAACGCCGAGTGTGCGCCGCGCGCGATCACCGAGTACAGGACGAGCACGAGCGGGATCGCGATCGCGAGCAGCGCGGCGCCGAGCACGCCCATCATGATGGTGTTCTTCGTCGTGCGCCAGCTCCGGCGCGCGCGCAGGTCGGCGAGCTCCGGCACGCTCATTTGCCTCGGCTCCTGGCCGTCGAGCGCCGCACGATCGCGGTCGCGATCAGGTTCACCGCGATCGTGATGAGGAACAGCACCACCGCGAGCGCGATCAGCGCCGACTTGTGCAGGTCGTCGGCCTCGCCCCACTCGTTCGCGATCACGGCCGGCATCGAGTTGCCCGACGCGAACGGATTCGCCGTGATCTGGCCGAGCGCCGAGCCGATCACGAGCGCGGCCGCGATCGTCTCGCCCATCGCGCGGCCGAGGCCGAGCATCACCGCGCCGACCAGGCCGCTCTTGCTGTGCGGCCACACCGAGCCGACGATCATCTCCCAGCGCGTCGCGCCGAGCGCGAGCGCGGCTTCCTTCTCGCCGGGCGGGGTCGTCTCGATCACCTCGCGCGCGAGCGACGTGATGATCGGCGTGATCATGATCGCGAGGATGACGCCCGCGGTCAGGAACGACCGGCCGAGGTGCGGCGCGAGCACGAGGATGCCCCACAGGCCGAACACGACCGACGGGATCACCGCGACCAGATCGATCACGTAGACGAGCGGCCGCCGCAGCTTCGGCGGCGCGACCTGCGTGACGAACAGCGCGACGCCGAGGCTCACCGGCAGCGACAGCGCGATCGCGATCGCCGACGTGTACAGCGTGCCCCACAGAAACGCGAGCGAGCCGTAGAGCTCGTCGGCCGGCGACCACCGCTTCGAAGTGAAGAAGTGCACGCCCATCTCGCTGAACACCGGCAGCGCGCGCCGGGTCATGATCACCGCGATCAGGCCGAGCACGACGAGCACGATCCCGGCGGCCGCGATCGCGAGCCACCGGAACGTCGTGTCGGCGTGCGCCGGCCGTCCGCGGAGATCGATCATCAGGTCTGGATCTTCCCGAGCTGCGCGATCGCCTTGTCCTGCAGCGCCTTCGGCAGCGGCGCGAAGTCGACGTCGGGCGCGAGCTTCTGGCCGTCGCCGAGCAGGAACGCCAGGTACGCCTTGATCGCGGCGGCCTTCTGCTTGTCGGCGGGCTTCGCGTAGACGATCACCCACGTCTGGCCGGTGATCGGATACGCCGCATCGCCCTTGGAGTTGACCGCGCTGAACGTCAGGTCGTCCTTGACGGCGATGCCGTCGCCGGCCGCCGACACCGACGCCGCATCGGGCGTGATGTACTTGCCGGCGGCGTTCTTGATCGCGGCGTACGAGAGCTTCGCGGCCTTCGCGTCCGATAGATCGACGTAGCCGATCGCGCCGTTCGTCGCGGTCACGATCTGCGCGACGCCGCTGTTGCCGTTGCCGGCCTGCGTGTCGGCCGGCCACTCGACGGTGCCGCCCGCCTTGAGCTTCCACGCGCCGGCCGAGCCGCCGTCGAGGAAGTGCGTGAAGATGTCGGTCGTGCCCGAGCCGTCGGCGCGGTGCGCGACCGTGATGTCGGTGGCGGGCAGCGTGACGCCGGGGTTGTCGGCGGCGATCGCCGGGTCGTTCCACTTCTTGATGTCGCGCTGGAAGATCTTCGCGACCGTCTCGGGCGAGAGCTGCAGCTTGGCGACGCCGTCGAGGTGATAGCTCACGCTCACCGCGCCGAGCAGGATCGGGAAGTACAGGACGTCGCCGCCCTTGAGCTTCGCCTTGTCGGCGTCCTTGTACGGCGCGTCGGAGCCGGCGAAGTCGACGACCATGTCGGCGAGGTCCTGGCGGCCCTTGCCCGAGCCGCCGGCGCCGTAATTGATCTTCACGTTCGGGTGCTGCTTCGTGTACGCCTCGATCGCGACCTCTTCGAAGGCCTTCTGGAACGTCGAGCCGCTGGCGTCGAGCGTGACCAAGCCGCCGCCTCCTCCCTCGGTCGTCTTCCCCGCATTGCCGCCGTTACCGCCGTCGTCCTTCTTGCCGCAGGACAGCGCGAGCGCCGCCAGTGCGATTGCTAGCCTGAGCTTCATGTCCGCACCGTACCCATCGGGTCGGGCGAGTCCACGTCGGTTGTGTGACGGGACGGTGACGCTCAGTTCGTCTTGGTCGGTGCGCGGTGGCGCACGTCCTGCGCGCGCACCATGTAAACGACTTCTTCCGCAAGGTTCTTCACGTGATCGCCGATTCGCTCGAGGTATCGGCAAACCGACGTGAGCGGCAGGACACGGGTCACGGTGGCGGGATCGGTCGCGACGTGCGCGAGCAGCTCCGCGAACATGCTGGCGTTGCGTTTGTCGATCTCGCGGTCGGCGGTGATCACGGCGGTCGCGCGATCGGCGTCGCGCGCGACGAAGCTGTCGAGCGCGGCTCGCAGGTTCTTCTGCACGAGCGCGGCGAGGCTGGCCAGATCGGCGTGGGCTTCGAGCTGCGGTAGCCGGTTGAGCTCGAGCGCGCGCTTCGCGATGCCGGCGGCGAGATCGCCGATGCGCTCGAGGTCGGTCACGAACTTGAGCGCCATCGTGATGAAGCGCAGGTCGCTCGCGACCGGCTGGCGCGTCGCGAGGATCTGCAGCGCGAGCTCGTCGATCTCGTTCTCGTCTCGATCGATCAGGTGATCGGCATCGATGACCTTGCGCGCGAGCTCGTCGTCGCGATCGGTCACCGCTTGCATCGCGTCCGTGATCTGCTGCTCGCAGCGGCCGCCCATCTCCGCCAGCCGCTCGCGCAGCGTCCGGAGCTCGGCATCGAAGTCCTTGTTGGTGTGCGTGCTGATCATGCGTGGATCCTCGGTAGTCGCAGCCAGAAGATACTGCCGCGCGGCGCGTTCGGCTCGACGCCGACCTCGCCGCCCATGCTTTCGACGAGATGCTTGACGATCGACAGCCCCAGACCGGTGCCGCCGGCCTCGCGCGTGCGGGCCGGATCGGCGCGGTAGAACCGCTCGAACACGCGCTCGCGGTGCTTGTCGGCGATGCCGGGCCCGTCGTCGCGCACCTCGATGCGGACGGCGTCGCCGATCTCTCGCGCCTCGACCCAGACGTGGCCGTCGGCGCGCGTGTACTTGACGCCGTTGTCGAGCAGGTTGACGAGGATCTGATCGAGCGCCTTCGGATCGGCCTTGACCGCGATCGCGTGCGGCACCTCGACGTGCAACTCGACGCCGCGCCGCTGCGCCTGCGGCTCGACGGCGGTCAGCGATTGCTCGGTGACCGCGCGCACCGGCACCGGCGCGAGCTCGAGCCGGTACTGGCCGGCGTCGAGGCGCGACAGATCGAGCAGGTCGGCGAGGATGCGCGCGAGCCGCTCGGCGTTGCGATGCAGGCCCTCGATCAGCTTGGGGGCCATCACCGGATCGTCTTTGGCGCCGGCGAGCAGCGTCTCGGCGTTCGCGCGGATCACCGCGACCGGCGTGCGCAGCTCGTGCGAGACGTTCGCGACGAAGTCGCGGCGCACGGTCTCGAGCCGGCGCACGTTCGTGACGTCCTCGAGCAGCAACACGCAGCCGGCGCGGCCGTACGTGCGCGCGGCGCGAATCAGCGTGCGCGGCCCGTTCGGTAGCCGGACCTCGGCGGTCGAGTCGCGCTCGCGCTCGCGCTCGATCAGCGCGCGCAGCTCGGGAACGCGAACGAGCTCGAGCAGCGACTCGCCGATCATCGATGACTGGATGCCGAGCATCCGGCGCGCGGCGTCGTTGAGCATCTCGATGCGGCGCTCGCCGTCGATCGCGATCACGCCCTGCGTGAGGCCGTCGGCGACCGACGCGAGCAGCGTGCGCTCGCGGCCGAGCGCGTCGCGGCGCTGCGCGGCATCCTCGGCGAGCGCGTTGATCCACGTGCCGAGCTCGCGCGCGGGGCCGGCGAGCGACGCGAGCGCGACGCGGTGCTTGCCGTCGCGCACGATGTCGCGCGTGGTGTCGCGCAGGCGGCGCAGCGGACGGCGCACGATCGCGGCGGTCACGAGCGCGGTGACGAGCACCAGCGCGACCGCGACCGCGGCGAAGATCAAGCCGGACCACCCGGCGAACCCGCGGTCCAGCTTGTGGGCAGGGGCCGTGGCAGGGAACGATGCCGCTTCCGCACTATGCCGCGCTCCCCGCCTCGTCGGGCTCGCTCCGGAAGCGATAGCCGACTCCGCGCAAGGTCTCGATGTATGAGCCCGCATCGCCGAGCTTCTCGCGCAGTCGCTTGACGTGGGTGTCGACGGTGCGCGTCGTGACGTCGGCGTCCATGCCCCAGACTTCATCGAGCAGCGCGTCGCGCGACTGCACGCGGCCGCGGCGCGAGAGGAACGCGTGGAGCAGGCGGAACTCGAGGGCGGTCAGCGCGATCTCGCCCTCGTCGACCCACGCGCGGTGCGCGTCGCGATCGATCTTGAGCCGGCCGAAGCGCAGCAGCGCCGGCTCGCCGCTTCCGCGGCCATCGATCTGAGTCGGTCGCTGCACGCGGCGCAGCAGCGCGCGCACGCGCAGGATCAGCTCGCGCACCGAAAACGGCTTGACGAGGTAATCGTCGGCGCCGACCTCGAAGCCGACGACGCGATCGATCTCCTCGCCCTTCGCCGTGCACATGATGACGGGCAGCTCGCGCGTGCGCTCGTGCTCGCGCAGCCGCCGGCAGATCTCGGTGCCGCTCAGATCGGGCAGCATCAGATCGAGCACGATCACGTCGGGCAGCGGCTCGGCCGTCGCCGAGGCGAGCCCTTGCTTGCCCGAATGCGCGAGCCGGACCTGAAAGCCCTCGCTGCGCAGGTTGTATTCGAGCGTGGTAGCGAGGTCGACCTCGTCTTCGATCACAAGGACCATGCCGCTCATGACGCTAGCCTTAGCATGCTCGGTGACAGGCTTGTGACGTGTCGGCGACGGGGGTGAAAAACCTGCTAGAACCGCGTGATGCCACTCTCCGGCAAGCAACGTCGGCACCTGCGGGCGCTCGCGCACCCGCTGCGGGTGATCGTGCACGTGGGCAAGGGCGGGGTGGACGACGGCCTCGTCGCGGCGGTCGACCGCGCGCTCGTCGACCACGAGCTCGTGAAGGTGAAGGTCGGCGAGGGCGATCGCCACGAGGTCGCGGACGCGATCGCCGGCAAGACGAAGAGCGAGAACGTACAGGTCCTCGGCAACGTGGTCGTGCTGTATCGCGCCAATCCCGAGAGACCGAAGATCGCGCTACCCTAGATCTCGATGACCCAGGCCGAAGCCGAGGCGCTGCTCGACGGGCTGCCGCTCGTGCCGGCGATGGCGGGCTCGATGGCAGACATGCGCGTGCTGCGCGACCGCTGCCTCGCGTCGGAGATCCCGGCGCTCGTCGGCTGCCCGCCGGGATCCGGCAAGGGTTGAGGCACGCGCACGCACCTCCTGGTCGAGGAGGACGAGCTGGTGCGAGTCGGCGAGATCCTGCGCGGCGACTGGCGCGACATGCTCGCGCGCGAGGGCGCGGCGCAGCCGGATCTGTCTGGCGATGCGTGCCCGGCGTGCGGCTGCACGCGGCCGCTGGTCGCCGGCGCGTGCGCCGATTGCGGGCTGCAGCTCGAGTGACCCGATGAAGCTCGAGATCGCGGTGGTCGTGCTCGCCGTCGGGTGCGCCGCCTCGCGGGCGCCGAGCACGCCGCCGCCGAGCGCCCCGGCCGGGCCGAGCGACGCCGAGCTGCAGGCGCAGCGTGCGCGCGACGACCAGGCCAAGCACGACCAGATCGTCGCGGCGCACCGCGCGCTCGAGGACGAGCAGCAGACTGCGCTCGCCGCGACGTGTGACGATCCGGCGCCGCGAAGCGAGCACGAGCGCTGCCTGCCGTCGTGCTACACGACCGAGCCAGCCGATGCTCGAGCGGGCAAGAAGCTCGCCGGCTCGATGGAGCTCGAGCACCTCGTCTGCAAGCAGCGGGACGATGGGCCGCTCGTGCTCGCGGACGAGATCCAGCGCGGCAAGCTGCGCGTGCGCTCCGTGCGCGGCCGGTTTCCTGCGGCACACAAGACAACCAGCTGGCAGGGCGAGATCGAGGTCGCGCTGGCCGACGCACCGCATGCGAAGACCGCCAAGAGCGACGTGTTCGTCGTCACCAGCGGCTGGCGCGAGCTGATCCATCCGGTCACGCGAGAGCGCCTGCGTTGCGTCACCGTCTCTCACTACGTGCGCGGCGCGCGCGGCGTGCTCGATGCATGCGGCGCGGGGCACGACGTGGCATGCGAAGCGAGCGGCAACGCGGCGGTGCGCGGGATCAACGTCGTGCACTACCGGCTCGCCGAGGCGCGCGAGCTGAAGGCCGCGGGCAAGCTGGACGAATGCCGGCGCGCAGCGCTCGAGGCGATCGCGGTCGCGCGTGGCATGCCGCGCTGGCGGCAGTACGCGAAGCTCAACGTCGCGCACTGGATCGATCACGCCGCGTACCGCACGCGCTTCGACGGCATCCTCGACGAGGATGCGCTGTTCGCGGCGGCGGCGAGTCTCGGCAGCGACGCCGAAGCCGTGTACACGTCATGTGGCGGGCCTGGTGACGCCGCGACCAAGCCCGAGGACGAGCAGTCGTTCCATACCTGCTGGTGACCGGGAGCGCGACCGTCACCGGCACGCGGCTTCGACGTCGTCGATCCGTTTCGGGCACGCGGCGGTGAGCACGTCGGGCTCGCCGGCGGTGATCGCGAGGTCGTCTTCGATGCGCACGCCGATGCCGCGCAGCTCGTCGGGCACGCCGTCGGCATCGGCCGCGATGTACAGGCCGGGCTCGACGGTGATGACCATGTCGGGCTCGAGCGGGCGCGGCTTGCCGTCGGGCTGGTACGCGCCGGCGTCGTGGACGTCGAGGCCGAGCCAGTGCGACGTGCCGTGCATGAAGAACCGGCGATACGCTTGATCGGCGACGCGCTCGTCGACGGTGCCGGCGAGCAGGCCGAGCTCGATCATGCCCGCGGTCAGCCGGCGCACGCAGTGCTGGTGCAGCTGCTCGACCGTCGCGCCGGGCCGCGCGCGCGCGATCGCGCCGAGCTGCGCGTCGAGGACGATCTCGTACACGCGGCGCTGCGCCGGCGAGAACCGGCCGTTGGCCGGCCACGTGCGCGTGACGTCGGCGGTGTAGTGCTCGAACTCGCAGCCGGCATCGACGAGCACGAGCTCACCGTCGCGGATCGCGCCGCGATTCTCGGTGTAGTGCAGGATCGTCGCGTTCGCGCCCGCGCCGACGATCGTCGCGTAGCCGGGGCCGCCGCCGCCGCGCCGCCGGAACGTGTAGTCGACGACCGCCTCGACTTCGTGCTCGCCTGCGCCTGGCCGGCCCGCGTGCATCGCCGCCGCGTGCGCCTCGACGGTGATCGCCGCCGCCGCGCGCAGCGCCGCGAGCTCCTCGGGCCGCTTGCGCAGCCGCAGCTCGTGCAACACGACGCGCGGATCGACGACCGCGCGCGGCGGCCGCTTGCCGCGCCGTTCGGTGCGGCGGAGCGCCGCGATCGCGCGCCCGACGACGCCGTCCATCTGCGCGTCGAGGCCGAGCGCGTAGTGCAGCTCGTCGGCGTTCGCGAGCAGCTCGGGCAGCCGCTTCTCGAGCTCGGCTGCGGGATACGCGACGTCGGCGCCGTACAGGTGCTGCGCGCCCTCGAGACCCGCGCGCTTGCCGTCCCACACCTCGTGCTCGGGATCGCGCGGCCGCACGAACATCACCACGCGCTCGGTCTCGGCGCCGGGCCGCACGACGAGCGTGGTCTCGGGCTCGACGAAGCCGGTCAGATAATACACGTCCGAGTGCTGGCGAAACCGATGATACGAGTCGCCGTTGCGCAACCGCTCGGGCAGCGAGCGCACGATCGCCACCGCGCGCGGGCCGAGCGCGCGCGAGAAGGCCTCGCGCCGCGCCGCGAACGTCGCCGGATCGAACATGCCTAACGTATAGCGTAGTAGTGTGCGCGGATGATCCGGCGCGTCGCGTTCGCGGCCTTGCTCGTCGTCGCGGGCTGCAAGAAGCACGCAGTCTCGCCCGAGAAATCCGCGTCGAAGGACCTCGCCGGCGACCACGTCCGCGCCGACGACGCGAAGGTCACCGCCGATCCGCAGTTCGCGGGTGCCGGCAAGACCGAGCTCGTCGTGTCGGAGGCGCCGCTCGCGACCAAGGTCGGCCAGCAGGTGCTCGCGGCGGGCGGCACGGCGGCCGATGCGGCGGTCGCCACCGCGTTCGCGCTCGCGGTCGTGCATCCGACGGCGGGAAACGTCGCGGGTGGCGGCTTCGCGGTCGTTTACAAGGACGGCAAGTCGGCGGCGCTCGACTTTCGCGAGACCGCGCCGGCGGCCGCGACCGACACGATGTACATCGGCCCCGACGGCAAGGCGTCGAAGGATTCGGTCATCGGCGATCGCGCGAGCGGCGTGCCCGGCTCGGTCGCGGGCCTGTACGCGCTGCACGAGAAGTACGGCAAGAAGCCGTGGAAGGACCTCGTCGCGCCGGCGATCGCGCTCGCGCGCGATGGCTTCGCGGTCGACACGTTCGTCAACGCGGCGATCGTGCGGCGCAAAGATCTGCTCGCGGGCAACGCCGCGAGCGCCGCGATGTGGCTGCCCGGCGGCAAGCCGCGCGCGGTCGGCGAGGTCGTCAAGCAACCGGACCTCCAGCGCGTGCTCGAGCGCATCGCCGAGCACGGGCCCGACGGCTTCTACAAGGGCGAGACCGCGCAGGCGATCGTCGACGAGATGAAGCGCGGCGGCGGGCTCATCACCGCCGATGATCTCGCCGGCTACAAGGCCGAGTGGCGCGAGCCGATCACGTTCGACTACCGCGGCAAGCACGTGATCACGATGCCGCCGCCGTCGTCGGGCGGCGTCGTCCTCGCGATGACCGCGAACATCGTACGCAACCAGGATCTCGGCAAGCTCGGCTGGCATTCGGCCGCGCACGTGCACTGGATCGTCGAGGCGTGGCGGCGCGCGTACGCGGTGCGCAACGCGCTGCTCGGCGATCCGGCGTTCGTCAAGGACATGCCGATCGCGAAGCTGATCTCGCCCGAAGAAGGCGACAAGCTTGCCGCCACGATCACCGACAAGGCGACGCCGTCGAAGTCGGTACCGGCGCTGTTCGACGGCCTGCACACGACGAACCTGTGTATCGTCGACGGCAGCGGCATGGCGATCGCGATGACGACCACGTTGAACCTGTCGTTCGGCAACGGCGTCACCGTGTCGGGATTCCTGCTGAACGACGAGATGGACGACTTCTCGGTCAAGCCCGGCGAGCCGAACACGTTCGCGCTCGTGCAGGGCCAGCTGAACAAGATCGAGCCGGGCAAGCGCATGCTGTCGTCGATGACGCCGACCATCGTGACGGATGCCGGCGGCGTCGAGCTCGTCGTCGGCGCGCAGGGCGGCCCGACGATCATCACGTCGGTGTGGCAGGTGATGTCGAACGTGATCGACTTCGGCATGCCGGTCGCCGAGGCGGTGGCCGCGCCGCGCATCCATCACCAGCACCTGCCCGACCTCGTGCGCCTGGAATACGAGTCGGTGACGCGCGACGCCGACAAGGCGCTGCGCGCGATGGGCTACAAGATCGAGTGGAAGGAGCCGCACAATTTCGGCGCGGCCAACGCGATCGTGCGGGTCCCCGCCGGCTGGCAGGGCGCCGCCGATCCGCGCGGCGGCGGCGCGGCAGCCGGAGACTGATCTGATATCGTCGCGGAGCACCGCACATGAGCGAGACCGTCGACGACCTGTCCGCCGCGGGTGAAGGCGGGGCTCCGCCCACGCCGGCCGCGGTCGTGGTCGCGTGCGGCACGGCCCCGCGCAGCGACGTGGTGCCGGCGCGCGGCGAGCTCGAGCTCGGGCGCACCGCCGACCTCGACGACGACCGGATGTCGCGCGAGCACGCGACGGTGCGCAACGATCGCGGGACGTGGATCATCCGCGACTGCGACAGCCGCAACGGCACGTTCGTCGACGGCGAGCGCGTGCAGGGCGAGGTGCGCCGGCGCGGCGACGTCGTGCTGCGGCTCGGCCATACGGTGTTCCTGCTCGTCGCCGACAGCCGCGGTTACGACGCGCTCGGCGGCGACGACGGCGAGCACGTCGTCGGGCCCGAGCTCGCGCGCGTCTACGCGCAGGTCCGCGCGCACGCGGCCGAGCCGATGCTGCTCGTCCACGGCGAGAGCGGCGCGGGCAAGGAGCTCGTCGCGAAGCTGTTCCACGACGCCGGGCCACACGCGAGTGGGCCGTTCGTCGCGGTCAACTGCGCCGCGATCCCAGAGGGCGTCGCCGAGCGCCTGCTGTTCGGCTCGCGCAAGGGCGCGTTCTCCGGCGCGGTCGACGCGCCGGGCTACCTCGCGAGCGCGCACGGCGGCACGCTGTTCCTCGACGAGATCGCGGACCTCGATCTCGCGGTGCAAGCCAAGCTCCTGCGCGTGCTCGAGCAGCACGAGGTCCTCCCGGTCGGCGCCACCTCGCCGGTCGCGGTCGAGCTCGGCGTGGTCGCGGCCAGTCACCGCGAGCTGCGCGGCGAGGTCGCGGCCAAGCGCTTCCGCGACGATCTCTACTATCGGCTCGCGCGCGTGATCGTGCAGCTGCCGCCGCTACGCGAGCGCAAGCTCGATCTGTGCCGGCTGGTCGCGCGCGAGCTCGCGGCGAGCGAGCCGCGATGCAGCGCGCACGCCCGGCTGCTCGAGGCGTGCTGCATCCGGCCGTGGCCGGGCAACGTGCGCGAGCTACGCGGCGCGATCCGGCGCGCGGCGGCGACCGCGCGTGCCGCCGGCCGCGAGGTCGTGCGCGTCGACGATCTGCCGCAGGACGCCGGCCTCGCGATCGCCGACGAGCCGCAGCCGTCGCGGACGCCGCCGTCGCCGCCGGCCACGCTCGACAAGCCGGCCGTGATGGCCGCGCTCGCCCGCGCGAACGGCGTGGTCAGCGTCGCCGCGCGCACGCTCGGCCTGCACCGCACGCAGCTGTACCGGCTGATGGACAAGCTCGGCATCTCGCGTGACGACACGTGACGACACACGTGGCATCATCGCCGGCCCGCCCGCGCGTCGCGGTGCGGATGAGTCGGCACACATACGCGGCGCGTCGCTTGCTAGTGGCGCCGCCGGAGGATTCAAATGACCAAGTTTTCGGGACTGCTGTTGGGCGCGCTCGTGATCGCGGGCGCCGGTTGCAAGAAGAAGTCACACGAGCCGGGCGCGGCCGGCTCTGCAGCAGGCGGCGCAGGCGGCGGCGAGAAACTGCCCCCGCTCACCGCCGATCCGGATCCGGGCACGATCACGCCGAAGGATCTGCCGCCGTTCGAGTCGGTGAAGTTCCGCATGCTCGCGAAGCGCGACGACACCGGATGGCCGAACTGGGATCTGTACAACCTCGGCACCAAGCCGATCGCGTTCGTCGCGATCTACGCGTACGCGTACGACGCGTCGGGCAAGCAGCTCGCGCGCACGTCGGTTCCGCTGTCGTGGAACGGCAAGCTCGATCCCGGCGGCAAGACCGACTTCTCGGCCGATGTCGGCGGCGACCAGCTCACCGCCGCGGCGGTCTCGTTCGACGCGTGCTACGGCGGCATCAAGTTCGACGGCGCGGCCGACCAGATCCGCGACGACAACCGCTGCCCCGATCAGAAGCCGAAGGGCAAGTAGCTCGCGGCCGGGCGGCGGCATATCATCGTCGGGATGGACACGCCCGACGACCCGAGCGGGATCACCATGTATCCGAAGATGCCGTCGCCGCCGAGTCGCCCGAGCGAGCCCGGCAAGCCGAAGATCCGCGGCTTCACGCACGGCGGGTCCGGCGGGTACAGCAAGAAGAAGATCGTGATCGGGCTCGCCGTCGCCGCGGTCGTCGGCGGGCTGATCGGCTTTCTCGTCACGCCGTCGCACGCGAAGGAGGCGGCCAAGGCGAAGGAGGATCTGGCCGCGGCGCAGATGGTCGGCAGCGCCGAGAAGACCCGCGCCGACGGGCTCGCCTCGCAGCTCGACACGTTGCAGAAGCAGAAGACCGACGAGGACACGGAGCTCGCGGCGCTGTCGAACAAAGCGGCCGATGTCGACAAGAGGGCCGCCGATCTGGCCGCACAGCAGAAGAAGCTCGAGGGCACGATCGACAAGTCGCAAGGCTCGGTCTCGACCGAAGGCGACGAGATCCACTTGAAGCTGGTCGACAAGGTGCTGTTCCCGGTCGGCGAAGATCTGCTCACCGACAAGGGCAAGCAGGTGCTCGACAAGGTGGCGGCCGCGCTCAAGGAGCTGCCCGACAAGCAGGTCTACGTGCAGGGCCACACCGACGATCAACCGATCTTCATCCCGCCGAAGAAGCCGGATCCGAAGGCCGCGAAGCCGGTGAAGGGCAAGCCGGCGGCGGCGGCGAAGGCCGACGACGACAAGGACCCCGAGTTCTTCCGCTTCCACACCAACTGGGAGCTATCGGCGGCGCGCGCGCTCGAGGTCGTGCATTACCTGCAGGACAAGGGCAAGGTCGATCCGGCGCGGCTCGCCGCGGTGGGCTTTGGCCAGTACCGCCCGGTCTCGCGTCGCGACAAGGCGCTCAACCGGCGCATCGAGATCGTGCTGTACCCGAAGAAGGCGATCATCTCGAAGTAGCGCGCTCGACGAACGCGACGAGCTCGGCATCGCGCGCGTGCTCGTGTATCTCCTTGCACGTCGCCGGCCCGGTCTCGCGCGCGAACACGAGCAGCGGGATCGCGACCAGCTCGGGGGAGGCGCGGAGCTCGCGCACGATGTGCTCGGCGCCGTCGCTCGCGGCATCGAGGAGGATCGCGCGTGGATGCAGTGCGCGGGCGAGGCGGGCGAGCTGGACGAACGCGCGCGTCATCGACACGACGGTGTAGCCGCGATCGCTGAGCTGGACATCGAGCTGCTGCAAGCGCGTGCGGTCGTGCTCGACGAGGAGCACGATGCGGTGATCGGCGGCGATCGCGGCCGGCTCGCTGGGCGACGCGGTGTACGGCGGGTGCGCGAGCCGATCGGCATCGCGCGAGCGATACACGGCGAGCGCGACCTTGTTGAGAAGCTCGTCGACGTTGAACGGCTTCTCGACGACCTCGCTGGCGCCGATCGACGCGAGGTTGATCTCGAGCCCGTGCACCGCGGTCATGATCATCACCGGCACCTGCGCGTAGCGCGCGTCGTCGCGCAGCGCCTGCAGGAATTGCCGGCCGTTCATGCCCGGCATCATCAGATCGAGCAGGATCGCGTCCGGACACGCGGCGTGCACGCGATCGAGCGCGTCGGCGCCGTCGACCGCCGCGTCGACGATGTAGCCCTCGTCGGCGAGCACCTGGCCGAGCGTGTCGCGCACCATCTTCTCGTCGTCGACGACGAGGATGCGCCCGCCTTTGCCCGCCGCGCCTTGAGTCGGCACCACGCTCGAGCGTACCATCGCCGAGATGGCGACGGCGCCCTCCGTGACACAGGCGTACGACACCATGCGCCCGAAGATCCTGCAGCGCCTGCTCGATCTGCGCGTCTCGCTCGATCCGTCGCTGGGCCGGCTCGACGAGCCGACCGCGCGCGCGCAGATCGCGGCCGTGCTCGAGCACATCGGTAACTTCTTGACCACCGGCGATCTCGGCCTGCACCGCGCATTCCTGCACACGTTCCTCGCGATGCGCGCCGCCGAGGCGCAAGGCCCCGCCGCCGTGCTGGCGATGCTCGTCGCGATCGGCGACACCGCCGCGCAGGTCGCGCACGAAGAGGCCGCCGCGACGCCTGGCGGGGCGGACCTGGCGCTGATGCTGACGCGCGTCACCGCGTCGACGGCGCGGGCGCTGAACGATCTGGTCGCCGAGGAGCTCGAGCGCCGGCTCGCGCAGTGGGCGGAGCTCGCCCGGCGCGAGCGGCGAGGAGCGCCGCCGTCGTGACGCAGCCCAGAGTCGCCGGCGAGACGAACGTCGGCAAGGTGCGCACGGCGAACGAGGACTCGATGATCGTCGAGCCCGCGCTCGGGCTGTACGTCGTGCTCGACGGCATGGGCGGCGCGAACGCGGGCGACGTGGCGTCGCAGACCGCGCGCGACGCGCTGCGCGAACATGTCGTGCAGCACCGGCTGCACGCCGAGCCGAAGGCGTTGATCGAGGGCGCGATCCAGACCGCGTGCGCGACCGTGTTCAACGCGGCGCAGGCGGATCGCACGCGCCATGGCATGGGCACGACCGTGGTCGCGTGCCTGCTCGTCGATCCGGCGCGCGCGGTGATCGCGCACGTCGGCGATTCGCGCGCGTATTTGCTGCGCGGCCAGCGGCTGATCCCGCTCACGCGCGATCACACCATCGTCGAGGAGCTCGTCGATCGCGGGCTGCTCTCGGCCGAGGAGGCGGAGCGGCATCCCTACAAGAACGTGCTGTCGCGCAACCTCGGCGCGCGCGCCGACACGCGCGTCGATCTCAGCGAGCTCGAGCTCAAGCAAGGCGATCGCGTGCTGCTGTGCAGCGACGGCCTGTACGGCTACGCGTCGGCCGAGGCGATCCAATATCTGGTGAGCTCGGGCGATCCGCCGGAGCAAGTCGCGCGCGATCTGATCGATCTCGCGCTGCGCGGTGGTGGCGGCGACAACGTGTCGGTGATCGTGCTCGAGGGCCCGCCCGCGGTGCAGTCGTCGACGCAGGTCGTGCGCACGAGCGGCGCGATCGCGTGGTGGAACAAGCGCGACCGATTCCTGGCGATCGCGCGCGACCGCGGGCTGACGCAAAACCCGATCTGCAGCGGGCTCTCGCCCGACGAGGCGCTCGAGGTCGTCGCGCTATCGCTGTGCGAGGCGATCTATCACGACCTCGAAAAATCGACGGGCGTGAACGTGTGGACGTTCGCGCAGAACCTCGCGGGCGGCTGGTTCGAGCGCAGCGGCGAGTGGCACGCGATGCGCAGCCTCGTCGACATCCTCGCGGTGACGGCGCGTGCGATCGTCGAGGAGCTTCGCGTGGCCGAGCCGTCGCTCGGGTTCTTGCTCGACGTCGCGGTATCGCGCGCGCTCGTCGTGGCCGAGCTCGCGATCGGAGGGCTGCTCGCCGATCGGCTGCGCGTCGTCGACGCCGATCTGATCCGGCTGCACTCGGAGATCCAGGCCTCCGCCGAGGTCGAGCAGATCGCCGAGGACACCGGCTCGAAGTTCATCGAGACGCCGACGATCCCGTTCTTGCGCGCCGATCGCCCGGTGACGAGCGCGGGGATCAGCGCCGAGCTCGTCTCGGGGATCGAGAAGACGCTGACGATCGCGCGTGCTCGCACCGCTCCGCGCGCGACGCTCGTGCGCGACATCCTCGGCGCGCTCGAGGCGATCGCGTGCGACGACAGCGGCAACTTCGCGCAGGCCGTGCTGTCGGCGCGCGAGCTCTACGGCGTGCGGCCCGTCGACGACGGCGGAATCATGCCGCTGTTCGACGCGCTCGACCAGGCGCGCATCATCACGTGCGCGAGCGTGCATCAGATCACCGCGACGGATCTGCTGCGCGCGAAGGTGCTGCGCGCGATCAGCGCCGCGCACCAGCGGCTCGTCGGCGCGATGACCGGGCTCGTGCTCGAAGCGGTCGCGCCGATCAGCGATCGCCTGCGCGATTCGCAACAGCAGACGAGCGAGCTGCGCGATCAGGTCGCGCACGCCGAGCGCAAGCGCGCGGAGCTCGAACGCAAGTTCGCCGCGACCATCGACCAGAGCCAGCCGTGGGACAAGCGCGGCACGACGGAGTGGTGACATGAGCGACGTCGATCTCGTCGAGGCGGTCCGCGTGTTGCGCGACGAGGTGCTCGACACCGCCGAGCACGGCGACCGCGATCCGCCCGGCGCGGAGGTGTTCGACGCCCTGCAGCGCGCGCTCGCGATCGGCGGCGAATCGGTGCCGGGCCTGGACCTCCAGCTCCACGACGCGGTCGCGCGCCGGCTCGCGTGGGGCGATCACGAAGAAGCGGTGCTCGCCGACGCCGAGATGGTGTTCGACCGGCTGATGATCTCGATCGAGCGCGCGTTTCGCGATCCGGCGGATCGCATGGTGCTCGTCGAGGCGGCGACGCAGGTCGCGGTCACCGTCGCGCGCGTCGTGTCGCTCGCCGCGGTGTCGCGTGCGTCGCGCGATCGCGCGGCCCGGTTGCGCGAGGAGATGGCCCAGCGCCAGCTGCGCGACGTGCTCGACAAGCAGCGCGCGAGCATCGTGCGCCTCGAATTCGAGACCAAAGGAAGCCTGGGACCGTGACGATCGAATTTGTCGAGGTCGCCGCGGCGAAGGCGCGCACCACGGAGATCCGCGTGGTCGTGACCGGCCTGGTGCCGAGCCCGTGGCAGGAAGCGACGAAGGGCCTGTTCCGCCTCGCGCGGATCCCGATCGTCGCGGTGCGCACGATGCCGCGCGATCGCGAGATCGCGGCGTGGACCGGCGTCGATAACGTGCCGGTCGTGCTGAACGGCGACGAGCCGGCGCGCAGCAGCTGGTCGGCGATCGTCGGACTGGTGGCGCGCCTCGCACCTGGCGCCGTGCTGCCGGAGGAGCCGGCCGCGCGGGCGGCGGCGATGGGCTCGATCGAGATGATCGCCGGCGAGGACGGCATCGGCTGGAACGGGCGACTCGCGATGATCCACGGCGGGTTCGGCGAGCCGGCGCGGAGCTACCTCGCGAAGCGCTACGGCTACACGCCGGCGGCCGTCGACGGCGCGCGCGAGCGCGTGGCCGCCCGGCTCGCGGTGCTGGCGGCACAGCTCGGCGGCCGCGACTACTTCGGCGGCGGCCAGCCGAACGCCGTCGACGTGTACGCGGCCACGTTCCTGACCCCGCTGTTCCCGATCGGCGAAGCCGACTGCCCGCAGCTCGCGCCGCCGTTGCGCGCGGCGTTCGCCGCCGCGGCCGATACGTTCGGCGCCCTCGTCCCCGCGTCGCTCGCCGCGCTGCGCGCGCGCATGTTCGAGCGCCACCTCGCCTGGCCGATCGAGCTATGAGCCGAGCCGTCGGCCGCTACGAGCACTCGGCGATGCTCGCGCTCGCGCGCTGAGCCTCGTCAGCCCGCGGCGCTGGTGGTGCCGCCGCCGATGTTTGCGGTCACGGCGTCGAGCAACGCTTCGAGCCCCGCCTCGCGGTCGACGTAGCGGTGCACGATGTCGTCGTCGTTGCGGCCCGCGCCGCGCACGATGCGGCGCGCGGACGGCTGGGCGCGGCGCACGTCGTCCATGATCGGCAGCACGCGCGGGTCGTGAGCGTCGAGCTCGGCGATCACCGCGTCGAGCGCGATGTTTTCGAGCGCCTCGTGCACCGCGAACTCGTCGCTCGCGAACAGCACGTCCCAGCCGCTCGACACGTACAGCGCCATCGCGCCGCGCTGGCGGTGGTCGTCGCCGACGACGAGCACGCGCATGCGGCGGCCGGGCTTCTCGAAGTGTCCCGATTGCCGCGCCGCGCCGGCGACGAGCACCTTCCACTCGGGCGGCGGCTCGATGAGCAGCACGCCGAGCGCGGGTTGCGCGCCATTCATCTCTCGCACCACGTCGCCGATGATCTCGACGACCGCTCCCGCGCTCGGATCGGTGAGCGCGAGCGAGACGCGTGTCCCGAGTGGCAACCACGCGGCCGTGTCCAGGCAAACCCCGACGTCGGAGATGTCGCGTGTGCGACAGACCACGGTTTCGCCGCCGAGCAGGGGCGAGACCGTGGCCGCGAGCGAGATCCGGTGGCGGGGGGCGCGACGCGACAACCGAGCTTCATTGTATCAGCATTGACCTGGGCAAATCTCCGAGGGAACGTACGCGCATGAGAGCGGTCTTGCTGGCGTTCGCGATTTTCGCAGTGCTCGCGCCGCGTGCCGCCCGCGCGCAGGGCGTCAATCCCGAGGGCGGCACCGAGGTGCCGATCGCGCCAGGTGCCTCGGGGCGCGACATCGTCGTCGTGACCGAGGGCTCGCGCTCGACCACGAACATCCTCGCGCTGTCGGGCGCCGCGCTCGCCGGTCTCGCGTTCGGCGGCGTCGGCCTCTACTACAACCTCGACGCGCGCGACGCCGCGAACCAGGTGACGACCACCGGGCCGGTCGGCCAGCCGTGGACGAAAGCCGACCAGGCGACGTTCGATCGCGCGAACAGCTCGTCGACCAAAGCCGAGGTGTTCTACGGAATCGGCGGCGCCTGCGTGATCGCGGTCGCCGTGGCCTACATGGTGACCGCACCGGCTTCCGAGACCACCGTCATCCACCCGCGCGCGACCGCGACGGTGGCACCGACGCCGGGCGGCGCCGTCGTCGGCGGCGTGTGGAGGTTCTGATGAAGTGGCTAGTCTGCGCGGCGGCGCTCGCCGCATGCCAGCCGAGCGTCGCGACCGGCACGTATCTGTGCGGTGACGAGGAGCTGTGCCCGGAGGGCCAGGCGTGCGACGGCCCGACCGGCACGTGCGTGGTCGCGAGCACCGCGCAGCCGTTCGCGTGCATGGACATGCACGAGCCCGATGGGATGCCGCAGCAGGCGTTCGTGCTGCCGCAGTTGACGTGCGTATCGTCGCTGTACACCGAGGACGACTGCCTGGTCGCCGGCGACGCCGCCGACTGGCGCAGCTTCACGACACCGAGCGGCTGCACCGCGGTCGCCGCGCAGATCGAGATCGAGTTCCCGATCGCGTTCGAGCCGCTCACGCTCCAGCTGTGGGATCTCGGCGCCGATACGATGCTCGCGGCGGGCGGCTCGTGCATGAACCCGTCGAACGGGGCGGGCGTCGACTCGCTGTGCGTCTCGCAGAACCTCGTGAGCGGTGGCTCGTACGGCATCGCCGTGCAGCCGGCGGGCGGCGCCGACTGCGGTGGAAGCTGCAACTTCAATCGCTACACGCTGTCGGTCCAGCTCGTCACGCCGTAACGTGGTCGCGTGACCGATCTGCGGTGGAGCTGGCTGGGCGCGCCGTACTTCGTGGTGTCGGCGATGATCCTCGCCGGCGCGCTCGCGGCGGCGTTCGTGCGCGGCGACCGCGTGCTGCGGCTCGGCATGCTCGGCGCGGCGACCACCGCGCTGCCGTGGGCGCTGTGTCAGGGCTTCGCGGCCTGCACCGGCGATCCGCTCGTCGCGACTCGCCTGTTGCGCATCGGCCAGGGCCCGGTCTCGCTCGTCGGGCCGAACCTGCTGCTGCTGCTGCTCGGCGTCAGCGGCCAGCTCGAGCGCCAGAGGTGGATCGCGCGCCTCGCCGGCGTGATCGGCCTCGTGTTCCTCGTGCTGTGCTGGACGACCGCGTGGACCGTGCCGGGCGTGCAGCGCCTGCCGAGCGGCATGTTCTACACCGCGGTCGGCCCGCTGACCGGCGTGCACATCTCGCTGCTCGTCGTGTGGCTCGCGATCGGCCTCTGGATCGTGCGGCGCTCGAGCCCGACCGGCGAGCGCCGCCGCTCGACCCGGCTGGTGATGGGCGTGCTCGTGTTCGCCGCGATCGGCTCGCTCGACACGCTGCTGCTCTACGGAGTGTGGGGCAGCTACCCGATCGCGTGGCTGCCCGCGCTCATCGCCGCGACGATCGCGCTGTACACCGCGCTCTACACCGACCTGCTGCGCCCGCAAGGCTTCGATCGCGAAGCCGGCCTCGAGGTCGCGGGGTTCGCGCTCGCGCTCGCCGTGACCGGGCTGCTCGCGCTGTCGTCGGTCGGCCGCTCGCCGGTCGCGCTCGCGGCGGCGGCCTCGCTCGCGTGGACGGCCGCGACCGGCGGCGCGTGGGCGATCGGCCGGGCGCGCCCGGTCCGCGTCGCCGGCGAGCGCGAGCTCGACCAGTTCGTGGCGCGCGTGTCCGCGCTCGATCACGAGGCGAAGATCGCAGAGCTGCTCGGCGGGTTGTGGCAGCGCGCGATCGGCGTCGTACCGCGCGCGACGTGGTGGCGCGACCCCGCGCGCGCGGGTGCGCTCGTGCGTGTCGGCGGTGGCGCCGACTGGCCGCTCGCGCCGGAGGTCGTCGCGTGGCTGGTCGCGCACGGCGCGCCGATCGCGATCACCGACTTCGCGACGATGCGGCTCGGCGCGATGCGCGCGCAGCTCGAGCAGCTCGGCAGCGCACACGGCGCCGCCCTCGTCGTGCCGCTCGTCGATCGCGAGGAGCTGGTCGGCCTGGTCGAGGCCGACTACGGCACCGCGCTGCGCGAAGGCGAGCGCGGCCTGATCGCGGAGTCGGCGCGGGCGGCGGGGCGCGCGCTGACGTTCGTCCAGCTCTCCCGCGCGGCGGCACGCGAGCGCGAGACCGCGCGCGAGGTCGAGATCGCCGACGCGCTGCGCCGGCAGGCCTCGACGAGCCGCGACGCCGAGCTCGGCCACTGGAACGTCGCGGGCGAGTATCGCAGCGCGCCGCGCACGACCGGCGCCGGCTGGTCGGCGATCGAGCTCGCCGACGGCCGGCTCGCGCTGCTCGTCACCGAGGCGCAGGCTCACGGCGTCGCGGCGGCGTTCGCGACCGCCGCGCTCACCGGCGGGTTCTCGGCCGCCGCCGGTTCGGCGCGCTCGCTCGACGAGATCATGACCGCGTTGCGCGTGAGCGCCGACGGCGTCACGCGCGCCGGCGAGCCGGTTGCGGCGTTCCTCGCGATCCTCGACGCGCGGGCGCACACGATCGACTGGGCGTGCGCCGGCCATCCCGGCGCGCTCGTCGTCGGGCCGATCGCGGTCGTCGAAGCGGGCTTGCCCGACGGCTCGGTAAATTCCTCGCGCGTGCAAGTCACGCTCGTCGGCACCGGCACGCGCGCGCCCGACGCGAGTCTCGCCGCCGCCACGCGCGGCACCGAGCCGCTCCCCGACGACACGCTGCTCGTCGTCGCGTCGACGGCGCTGCGCGGCGACGACGACGAAGCTTGGCAGCGCATGGTCCGCGAACGCGCGCCGGCCGCGGCGCGACTCGCGAGCGTGCTCGTCGACACCGCGCTGGCCGCGGGCACACCCGCCGAGGACCTGCTCGCGGTGGTCGTGCGCACGCGGTGATACCCTACGCGGATGAGCGAAGGGGACAGCAAGATTCCATCGGCCGTATTGCGCGCGTGGCGCGGGCTGCGCGGCACGGCGGGCGAACCGTCGCGCACGTGGCTCGCAGCGGGTGCACCGGCCGCCGTCGTCGTCGGGTTTCATTCGTGCCAATCGGTCGAGGCCGGCCAGGTCGCGGTGCGCGTCAACAACGTGAGCGGCTCGATGGAGGTCATCACCCAGCCGGAGGCCGCCGACACCGTGAAGTTCAACGACACGCTCACGTTCTCGTCGGCCGAGGGCCTTCCGTCGGTGCTGCGGCCGCGCCAGTTCGCCGAGCAATTCATGGGAGCGCGCTGATGGTGATGGCAGGGGAGCTCCCGGTCGCGCCGTGCCCGAAGTGCGGCGCGCTCGTCCCGATGGCCGCGGAGTTCTGCATCGAGTGCCGCGTCTCGCTGCGCGACACGCCGATCGTGCCGGCCGAAGAGCTCGCGGTGATCGATCGCGAGCTGGCGGCGTTCGCGATCGAAGCCGGGGCGGCGCCCGAGGCCGACGAGTCGCCGCGGTTTCGCGTCGGCACGTACGTGTCGGTCGGGCTGACGATCGGCCTCATCGCGCTCGGCGCGATCTCGAAGCACGAAGCCGCGATCATCGTCGGGGTCGGCTTCGGGATGGTGTGCGCGATCATCGCGCTGTTCTTCGTGATCGGCGACCTCGTGTTCCTGTCGGTGCGCGCGCGGGGCACCGGCTACGACGGCGCGCGCTGTTTCGTTCGCGCGCTCAAGCTCGGGCGCTGGCGCAACGCGTTCGCGTGTCTGTCGCCGGTCGCCAAACGCACCGCGATGCGGACGGCGCTGCCCGAGCTGCACTGCACCGATCTGCACGTCGTGCTCGACTCCCCAGACGAGCTGAGGCGCTACTGGTCGCCGATCGTGCGCTCGAGCGGCGGCCGCTCGCGCCGCATCACCTCGTGGCGGCTCGTGCCGATCAGCCGCCAGCCGGCCGTCGAGCGCTACATGCTGCAGATGCGCGTCCAGACCTATCCGAGCTGGATCATCGCGCTCATCGTGCTCGGCTTGATCGGGCTCATCGCGATCGTCGTCCTGCAGATGACGATGACCCGGTCGCACTCGTTCGCGTACCCGGTCATGGTCGTGAAGCATCGCTCGCGCTGGTGGATGGTCTCGGGCGGCGTCTATCCGACCGTCGATCGCGCGCTGGTGCAGGCCTAGCGATCGCAGCGCGCACGACCTCGTCGAGCCCGGTACGGCTACTGAAATACGATCGGAAACAGCAGGCTCTCCGCGGTCCACGTCGCGCCTTGCTGCCACGTGCCCCAGTAGTAGGTGGTGCCGGTCATCGCCTGCTGGCCGCCGCCGAACGTGCCGTCCCACGTCACCGCCGTCGTCGTGCTCGGCGTGCTCTGGTACTTCGCGTCGTTGCCGGCGATGTTCGTCGCGCTCACCGCGACCGACGCGGTCTGTGCGGCCGGCAGCACGCTGAGCGCGAACGTCTGCGGCAACGAGCCGGTGCCTCCCGTCGGCGACATCGCGCTGTAGTCGGTCTCGGAGTACGTGACGTCGAGCGCGTCGAGCGCGAGGTCCGCACCTGCGATCTGCTGCGTCGTGCGCGCGTAGCCGAGCGTCGGTGTGGTCGCGGGATCCGGATACGGCGCCTGCATGCCGGTCAGCTCGAACGGGTAGCGCACGACGGCCATCACCTCGCCGTCCGCGACATCGAGCTCGAACGAGCCATCGGTGCCGCTCTCGACGAAGTTCGCGGTGTCGTGCTCCGCGAGCACCGTCGAACCGGCGCGTAGCTCGCCGATCTCGAGCGCGATCGCAAAGCACGGCTGCGCGGTCGCGCCGTAGATGACCTTGCCGGTGAGGTGATGGAGCGTGCTGGCGACCTGGGGCACGACGAGCTGCGAGACCGCACGCGGGATGGTGCCTCCGCCTCCCGGCGCTTGCGCAGGCGCGGGTACGAACGAGGCATTGGTCTGGTCGAGCAGGTACTGGCCGTTCTTGACGAGGTTGTCCACGGTGCCGTGGACGCGGAACAGATACGGGTACGAGCCGTCGACGAGCGCCGCGCCGCCGGTGAACGTGCCGCTGCCGTCGTTCGTCAGCGAGACGTAGGGCTGCGTCCAGTCCGTGGCCTGGCCGAAGCCACCGTAGACGTCGACCGACGTGACGCCCGGCCACTGCGGACGGAAGCAGAAGTCGGCGTGGCCGTCGGCGCCGCTCGGCGCGGGGCACGGGTTCGGCGCGATCGCGTCGCCGAGCGTGACGGCGCACATCAGCGCGAGCGGCGTGGGCGCGGCATCGGGCGGGGTATCGGCCGCGGCATCGCCGGCGGCATCCGGTGACGCCGCGTGGTCGTTGCCGCAGCCGAACGCGAATACAGATCCGAACGCGAATACGAAGACGATGAGCCAGCGCATGGCTTCATCGTGCACGCGGCGAACACGACGAGAACCAAAATCGCGATCGCCACACGATTGTTACTGTCGGGCCGAGCCGACAGCGCGTGCGCTCGCTCACTCGCGATCGCCGACGAGCTTGAGCCCGGCGGGCAGCGTGTCGCCGAGCGCGACGCGCTCTTCGCGCGCCTCGAGCTCGACCACTCGCTCGACGAGCACGGCCGCGCGATCGCCGCCGGGCAGCGCGCGCACGACCTCCGCGAGCTTCGTGCGGGTCGCGTCGTCGAGATCGCGCGCACGATCGCCCGTGCGCCGGCCGAGCTGCGCGAGCGGGAACGCCGCCTTGTCGGGCTCGGGCCAGTCGCACGCGAGTAACGGCGCGAGCCAGTGCGCGACCTGCGCCGCTGGCACCACCGCGTCGAGCGGGCCGTACAGCGGCACGCGCGCGCCGATGCGCGACAGCGCCCACAGGTGCACCGCATCCTCGCGGCCCTTGCGCGGCTCCATGCGATGCACGAGCTCGTCGCCGAGCTTGAGCTTGTGCGCCACCGGCAGCCGCTCCATGCTGGCGACCGCGCGCCACATCTCGGCGAGCTCCTGCTTGCTCGGCCGCACGTCGGCGAGCTTCTTCTGCTGCTTCGTGCTCGGCAGCAGCAGCTGCGCGAGCCGGTCGTAGATCTGGTCTTGCTGGCCTTTCACGAGCCCGCCCGCGATGCGCCGCCACGCGATCCACCACGCGAGCTTGCCGGGCTCGGACCTGGGATGTGCGAGCCCTTCGTTGAACACGCCCCACATGACGCGCGAGCGCCACGCGTCGAGCGGTGCGCCGGTGCCGGGCCGCAGCAAGAAGCCGGCGAGGTTGAGCCAGCGCTGCTCGTGATCTGCGGACTTCTTGCGCTCGGCCGCGACCTCGACGAGCGCGTCGAACAGCGCGCGCGTGTCGGTCATCGACCAATCGTCGCGGCGCGCTTCGAGCAGGGTCTCGAGATCGCGCGCGAGCGTCGCGAGGCCGGTGCCGCGCACGAAGGCGTCGGCGACGCGCGTCTTCGCTTCCTCGAGCTTCGCGTGGGGTGGCGCGGCTTCTGCGGTGTCCTGGGCGGCCCCGCCCGAGCGCATGTCGAACGCGAGCTTCCAGCTGTCGCCGGTCTCGCGCTCCGCGCACGCGATCTCGAGCGCGCCGAGCTCGCTGATGTGCACGGCGAGCCGCACGGTGACCTCGCCGCGGCCGCGCGCGCGCAACACGGTGACGATCGGCGGTAGCTCGAGCAGATCGCTGCCGTCGTCGAGCGTGTCGGCGCGGCCGTCGCCCACCGGCACGAGCGTGCCGGGTTCGTCGCGGCGCGAGCTCGACGAGTACAGCCGGAAGCTGACCGGCCGATTGGTGACGAGCGAGAAATCGCGCGCGAGCTCGACGCGTGCGCCGTCCTCGAGACCGGCGGGCGCGAGGCACGCGGCGAGCTTCTCGCCGGCGGCGTCGACGCCGATGTAGAACGCGCGCGGTGTGCCGCCCTTGATGCGCGTCGCCATGCCGCGCCGCACCAGGCCGTAATACGCGGCGCCCTGCGCGACCGCGAGCTCGGGCATCGCGGCGGGCAGCTCGCGCGGCGGCGTGCCCTGCCAGCGCGCGAGCTGATCGAGCACACGCGCGCGCAGCGAGGCCGGCGTCATCGCGCCGCCGTTGAACAGCACCGCGTCGATGCGGCCGGGGTGGCGCTGCACGAACGCCGCGAGGTGGCGCGTCACGGCTGGGTCGGCGGCGTATGGCAGGCCGAACTCCTGGAGCGCGCCACGCGCGCGCTGCAGCTGCGCGTCGGCCTCGACGAGCGGGAAGAAGCCGTCGAACAGCACGCGCTCGAGCTCGTCGCGTGTCAGCTCGTCGCGCACGCTGCCGCCGATCAGCTTCGCGCCGCGCGCTTGCACGACGATCGGCGCGGAGGCAGGCGGGTCGTCGCCGAGCAGCAGCTCCTTCGCGAGCCGGCACGCGTGGACCAGGCCGTGCCACTGCAACGTGTCCAACGTCTTGCCAGGCGCGCCGGAGTTTTGGCCGAGCCGCGCCTCGACGATCTTCGCGAGCGTCAGATCCAGGTTGTCGCCGCCGAGCAGCAGGTGATCGCCGACCGCGGTGCGCGTGAAGCCGTCGCGATCAGCGTCGACCTCGATGATCGTGAAGTCGGTCGTGCCGCCGCCGACGTCGAACACGAGCACGCGCTCGTTCGGCGCCAGCTTTGCGGTGGCGGCCGCTGGCGCGGCACTTCCTCGGCGTGCAGAGTTTTCCGCGCTTGCGCGCCGAGAATTTGTTTCGGCGCCTCGGTCGTCGATCCACGCGTAAAACGCGGCCTGCGGCTCCTCGAGCAGCACGATCGGCGGATACCCGGCCTTCGCCGCGGCCTGCAGGGTCAGCTCGCGCGCCGCTTCGTCGAAGCTCGCCGGCACGGTGACGAGCACCTCCTGCTGCGCCAGCGGCGCATCGGGATGCGCGTGGTCCCACGCGTCGCGAATGTGGCCGAGGATCAACGCCTGCGCCGCGACGGGCGACAGCTTGCCGCCTTCGCCTTCGCCCCACGGCAGGATCGGCGCGTTGCGATCGACGCCGGGATGGCACAGCCACGACTTCGCGCTCGCGATCATTCGCGACGCCATGCGTGCGCCTTGTGCGCGCGCCAGCTCGCCCACCACGGTGCGCCGCGCGGGATCCCACGGCAACCGCGTCTCGTGCGCCGCGAGATCGATGTCGCCGGCGAGGTAGATGAACGACGGCAGCTGGCGGCGCGGCGCGACATCGCCGGGTGCCACGAGCTGCGGGATCTCGAACACGCGCACGCGCGGATCGGCCGACGCGGTGTCGACGGCGGCAACGGCGCAGTTGGTCGTCCCGAGATCGATGCCGATCAGGAACCGCGCTGCGGTCACTTCGGCTTGCCGGCCTCGATGACGCCCATGATCGCGTCGACGAACGCGTTGGCGTCGTTCTGGAAATCGCCGCCGAGCGCCGGGCCCTCGCCGAGCTTGCGCGTGATCGAGCCCTCACGCTCGCACAGCAGCGTGCGCGACGTCTTGGTCGCGAGCACGTAGTCGTGCTCGAGCGTGAAGTAGCGCGAGCCGGTGTCGTTCTTCTTCGTGACGAAAGCGCACATGTGCGCTTCACCCATCTGCTCGGGCTTCGGCAGTGACATCACGCCGATGCGCCACACGTCGCGCTCCTTCGCGGTCACGAGCGGCGAGTGGGCGACGCCGGTTTGCTGCCACACCTGCGCGAACGGCGACGCGTCGCGCCGTTCCATCGCCGACACGAGCGTCGCGGCGCCCTTGAGCTTCATCACATTCGGGAGCACGACGTGCGCGATCGTGTCGAGAGCCGAGGCCATGGCGGCACGGTATCATGCACGTGATGTCGCGGTACGCGCTGCGCGTGGTCACTCGAGCAGGAGGCGCGACGCTCGTCGCCGGTATCGCGGCTCGGCTGATCGCGCCCGCGTCCGCAGCCGAGGTCGCGATCGCCGTTGCGGCCGCGGCGCTCGCGTTCGAGCTGACGCGCGTGCACGCGACGTTCGCGCGCCGGTTCGACGAGCTCGAAGCCGAGCTCGCGCAGACGCAGCCGCTGCTCGCGCTCCAGCGCGTGCTGCCGACGCGCGCGCCGCTGCCCGCGATGCACGGCTACGCGATCGCGCCCGACTGCGCGCTGCTGCTCGCCGAGCTCGTCGCACGCGAGCGGCCGCGACTGGTCGTCGAGACCGGCTCGGGCGTGTCGACGCTCGTGCTCGCGTACGCGCTCGAGAAGCTCGGCCACGACGGCCGCGTGATCGCGCTCGATCACGATCCGCGCTACGCGGAAGCCACGCGCGCGCTGATCCGCGCGCACGGGCTCGAAGCCTACGCGACCGTCGTCGATGCGCCGCTCGAGTCGATCGAGATCGGCGGCGAGCGCCACCGCTGGTACGCGACACGCGTGCTCGCCGATCTCGACGACATCGATCTCGTGCTCGACGACGGGCCGCCTCGCCACGTCGGGCCGATGCTCCGCTACGCGTCGCTGCCGGTTCTCGCGCCGCGGCTGTCGCCGCACGCGACCTTCGTGCTCGACGTCGTCGGCGACGAGGAACGCGGCGTGCTCGAGCGCTGGCGCCACGAGCTGCCCGAGCTCCAGCACGAGCCACTGCGCACGAAGAAGGGCAACGTGCTGATCCGCCGCGCGCGTGACTAACGGCGTTACTCGCGCTCGCGCACCGAATACTCGAGCTTCCAGCGGCCGCGCCCGTCGCGCGCGACGCACCACAGCTCCAGCGTGCCGACCTCGGTGACGTGCGACTCGAGCCGCACCGCGACCAGCTCGCCCGGTTTGCGCTCGCCCTCCGCCTCGACCGTCTTTTCGACCGGATCGAGCTCGGCGATTCCATCGGCATCGGCGTCGATCAGCGCGCCGGCCGCGTCGGCTTTGCGCGTCGCCGCCGCGAAGAACCGGAACGTGGCGGTCTCGCCGACCACGAGCCCGAGCTCGTCGTCCGGGAGCTCGACCGACTGGCCCTCCTCGAGTCCCTGCGGCGCGACGCACAGCGCCTTCACCGGCGGCGCGAACCCGGGAATCGCCGGCATCGCGCTCTCGATGCCGATGTAATACGCACGCGCGGTGCCGCCGCGGATGCGTACGCCGCGCCCGCGCCGCACTTGCCCGTAATGCGCCGCGCCGAGCGCGACCGCGAGATCCGGATCGGCGCCTTCGAGCACGCGGACGTCTCGCCCGGCCCACGCGCGCACGAGCTCGACGACGCGCGCGCGTAGCCGATCGGCCTTCATCACGCCGCCGTTGAACAGCACCGCCGTCGGCATGCGGCCGAACCGTGCGAGGAACTCCGCGAGGTGCCGCGTCATCGCCGGATCGTGTGCGTAGGGCAGGCCGAGCTCGCGCAGGCCGGCCGCGCGCCGCCGCTCGACCTTCGCGCCGGCGCCGACGCTCGGGAAGAACCCGTCGACGAGGAGCGCCTCGGCCTGCGCGCGCGTGACCTCGGCCTTGATCGTCCCACCGATGAGCTTCGAGCCGCGGCCGAGGATCGCGACCGGCACCTTGTCCGGCGCGCCATCGCCGAGCAGCGTCTCCTTCGCGCGCCGGCACGCGTGGACGAGCGCGCGCTGCTGCATCGCATCGAGCCGGGATCCTGTCGACCCGAGCTCGCGCTGCACCACCGCGGCGAGCGCGAGGTCCATGTTGTCGCCGCCGAGCAGGATGTGATCGCCGACCGCGACGCGCTCGAGCGCGAGGTTGCCAGCGTCCTCCGCGACCTCGATCAGCGAGAAGTCGGTCGTGCCGCCGCCGACATCGCACACGAGCACGACGTCGCCCGGCGCGAGCTCGCGCCGCCACGCGTCGCCCCGCGCCGCGAGGTACGCATAGAACGCCGCTTGCGGCTCCTCGAGCAGCGTGATCTTCGCGAACCCGGCCTCGCGCGCCGCGACCACCGTGAGCTCGCGCGCGACCGCGTCGAAGCTCGCGGGCACCGTGACGAGCACGTCCTGCTCGTCGGCGGGCGCGTCCTCGTGCGCGTCGTCCCACGCGGCGCGCAGGTGCGCGAGGTAACGCGCCGACGCGTTGACCGGAGACACGCGCTCGCCGCCCTGCATCGCCTCCTCGAGCTCGCGCTGCGCGCCGCGAAACGGCAGCACCTGCGCCGTGCGATCGATCGCCGGGTTGCACAGCCACGACTTCGCCGACGACACCAGCCGGTGCGGCAGCTCGGCGCCGCGATCGCGCGCGAACGTGCCGACGCAATAGCGCAGCGGCCCCGACCACGGCAGCTGCAGCTGCAGCGGCGCCACCTCCTGGTCGCTCGGCAGCAGCAGGAACGACGGCAGCGTCGCCTGCTCGGCGACCTCGCCCGGCCCGACCACCTGCGGGATCGCGAGCGCGTGCGCCGGCTCGTCGTCGCCCGCCGCCGCGAGCGCCGAGTTCGTCGTGCCCAGGTCGATGCCGATGATCTTGGTCGTCACAGCTCGACTTCCGCCGGCGCGATCACCGTGCGATCGACGCCCTCTGCCAGCGCAGGCAGCTTGGCATCTACCACGCGCCAGCCGTGATGACGAAGCGTGCCGCGATACGGGGCGTCGCCCTTCGCTTCGCCCGACAGCCGCACCTCTGCCGGATCGAACCCCTTGGGGATCGTCACCGCCGCGCCTTCGTCGCCCGGCATCACCGGCTCGAGCTTGAGATACTGATCGATCACCTTGCTGCAACCTCGGTGGATCTCGCGCGCGACCGCGCCGATGTCGGCATCCGACGCGCCGTCGACCGAGTCGCGCACGAAGTCGACGAACCGCGCCTCGCGCTGCAGGATCGCGAGCAGCGCGAGCGCCCCTTCGCGATGCTGCGCGCCCGCGCTGACCTTCGGCTTCTCGATCGGCTTGTCCGCCGGCCTCTCGGCCGCCGGCTTCTCGGCCGCCGGCTTGGCAGGCGGAAGCGCCGGCGCGGGCACGGGCGCCGCGATCGCGAGCTCGGCCGGCACCTTCTTGCCGAACAGGATCTTCCAGAAGCAGATGAACGCGAGCCAGGGATGCATGGCGCAGCGGATCTAATGAAGGGCCGCGGTGCCGCACAAGCTGCCTACCGCGAAAAACTGTGGCGCCGGCTCGCGGTCTCGCGCACTTGGGCGTGGCGCAGGCCTTGCTGAAGCCGCACGCGATGCGCGCCTACGTCGTGATCCTGCTCGCGGGCTGTGGTCTGTACTGGAACGACCCGCCGCCGCCGCCGCCCGCGTGCGCCGGCACCGGCTTCTCCGGCGGCAGCGACGGCATCGACCTTCGCGATCCGGACACCGGGCAGTGCGTGGACTACAGCACCGGCGACTGCGGCTGCCTCCCGTGCGGTGTCGACGCGCCGAACTGGGCCGAGTGCAACGGCCGCTGCGAGACGCTCGACGAATCCTCGTGCCTCGCCGAGCCCGGCTGCCACGCGGCCTATCTCGACACGCTGTCCTTCATGGGTTGCTGGGAGGTCGAGCCGACCGGACCGATCGAGGGCGAGTGCACCGGGCTCGACGCGTACACGTGCACCGCGCACGACGACTGCATCAGCGTCTTCAACGAGCACGCCGACGCCACCTCCGCGTCCTTCGATCATTGCGCGCCCGAGCCGGCGGCGCAGGTCGCGTGCTCGTCGCTCACCACCGAGGACGCGTGCAAGGCGCGCCCCGACTGCGATCCGTTCTACAGCGGCAGCAATTGCACGTGCGACGACCACGGCTGCACGTGCGAGACCGAGACCTTCGAGTATTGCGGCGGCGATCCGACCGCGTGCGACGGCATTTCCTGCGCGACCGGCACCGAGTGTGTCCTTGCCATCGAGGACGGCTGGAAGCCCACTTGCGCGACCCCGGCCACGGCCGGCTCGTGCTCCGGCGAGACCCAGTGCGATCCGGCGGTCGTCTGTCCGCCTGGCACGGTCGAGGGAATTCTCGGATCCTGTTACAGCGACATGTGCATTCCGGTGGCCGAGTGCGGCCTCGGAATGAATTAGCCGCGCCCGCCGAGGCCGGCTTATGCTTTCGTCGTGGCCGTCAGGCATCCGGGAGACGATGACCGGCCGACCGTCGACCTCGGCCCGCGCACGGCCGATCGGGCGGCGGAACCGACCGATCTCGGGCCCGAGCACGCTGGATTTGGGGACGACACCCAGACCGTCGCGCCGGCGCCCGATGTCGTCCACGGCCTGCCGACACAGCAGCTGACGCCGACCCGCAAGCGCCCGCAGACCGACTCGCAGACCAAATACTCGACGATGGCCTCGCCCGTCGAGGCGATGCGCGCCGAGGAGATCGCGCGCACGCGGATCTTCCTCAAGGTCGCGATCGCGACCGCGCTCGCCGGGATCCTCGTCGCGCTCCTGACCGGCGGCGATCCGATCGCGTTTCGCGTGTGCGTCGCGGGCTGCGGCATCAACACGGTCGGCGCGATCTGGCTCCTGCGGATCGCGGCGGATCCCGACACGTACTCGTCGCGCGCGATCCTGCCGCCCGCGTGCGTGATCGCGCTCGGCGCATTCGGCGGCGTCTATTACTGGGGCGTCGCGTCGCCGGTCGCTGCGATGATCACGTACGGCATCTACTTCTTCAGCCTCGGTGCGAACACCCGGCTGACGACCGCGATGTACGTGCTGGTCGCGGTCGTGCACGCGCTGTTCGGGTTCGCGATCGTGGCCGGCCTGATCGTCGACCGCGGCATCGTGCAGATGCCGGCCGCGCACCTCGATCAGATCGGCGTCATCAGCGTGATCGAGTTCTTGTACTTCATCACGTTCTTCACCGCGCGCGTCAGCCAGCGCGTGACCCTCGAGGCCGTCTCGCAGCTCGAGCAGGCGGTGCGCGGCGTCGCCCAGCGCGAGGCCTTGCTGGTCGAGGCGCGCGCCGAGCTCGACCGCGCGCTCAAGGTCGGCGGCCCCGGGCGCTTCACCGACCAGGTCATCGGGTCGTTCCGCCTCGGCGT
The DNA here is from genome assembly GCA_036490935.1 of Kofleriaceae bacterium. Classification (GTDB taxonomy): domain Bacteria; phylum Myxococcota_A; class Polyangia; order Haliangiales; family Haliangiaceae; genus JABFXX01. The sequence goes on from DASXCY010000155.1 coordinate 47,774, forward strand.
GCTGATCGGACGCGGCGGCATGGGCGAGGTCTACGAGGCGCAAAGCGTCAAAGATCGGGGCGAGGCGGCGGTCAAGCTGTTGCACCCCGGCACGCTCGCCGACTCGACCGCGGTCGCGCGGTTCATCCGCGAGGCCGAGACCGCGGCCAAGCTGGACTGCCCCCACGTCGTGCGCGTGCTCGAGGTCGGCACGACCAACGGCGAGCTGCCGTTCCTCGCGATGGAACGGCTGCGCGGCCACGACCTCGCGCATCAGTTGCGCCGCCAGCGCCGCGTGCCGCTCGCCCAGGCCCAGCTGCTCGCCGACCATGTCGCGGTCGGGCTCGAGGCCGCGCGCGAGGCCGGGATCGTCCACCGCGATCTCAAGCCGCACAACGTGTTCTTCGCGGAGGACTCGTCCGGCCGGCGCTGGAAGATCCTCGACTTCGGCGTCAGCAAGCAGGGCGGCACCGGCACGCTGACCAAGGGCCATGTCGTGGGCACACCGGCGTACATGGCGCCCGAGCAGGCGCGCGGCGAGGACGTCGATCACCGTGCCGACGTGTACTCGCTCGCCGCGATCCTCTACCGCACGGTCACCGGCCACCCGGCGTTCACCGGCAAGGACGTGCCGTCGACGCTGTACGACGTCGTCTATCGCGTGCCGACGCAGCCGTCGATGCTGGCCGACGTGCCCGGCGATGTCGACCGCGTGCTCGCGATCGGCCTGGCCAAGCATCCGCGCGATCGGTTCGCGACCGCGGTCGAGCTCGCCGAATGGTTCGCGGCCGCCGCGCGCGAGAGCTTGACCGCCGACCAGCGCCAGCGCGCCGATGCGCTCGCCGCGCAGCAGCCGTGGGGGACGCGGATGCCGGCCGCAGCGATCTGATCCCTAGTCGACATCGCGCAAAGATGGTACGTGTTGAGAAAGCCGCATCTTCATGCAGCGGGCACGCGTACTGATCTTGTGGAACCAGGTCGATGAGGATGTCGTCGACCTGTGGCGCCGCGACGGCCGTCGAACCCCAGACTGGGATCCGACGAAGATCGTCGAGCCGTGGGACACGGTCGCCGAGGAGATCGCGCTGATCGAGCGCTCGGTCGCCGAAGGCGGCCATGACGTCCTCGTCTACAACATCGAGGACAACTTCGAGAAGCTGCTCGGCGTGATCGAGAAGGAGCGCCCCGATGCGATCCTGAACCTCGTCGAGTTCTTTCACGACGATCTCGAGCACGAGATGCACGTCGCGGCGCTCTACGAGCTGGTCGATGTCGCGTACACCGGCAATCGCCCGCTCTCGCTCGCGCTGTGCCAGAAGAAGCCGCACGCGAAGGCGCTGCTGGCCGGTGCCGGGCTGCCGGTGCCGCGCGGCATCGTCGTCGAGACCGGCAAGGCGCCCGAGTCGCTCGCGCTGCGCTACCCGATGATCGTGAAGCCGGCGTTCGACGATGCGTCGGGCGGCATCGATGCCGGCTCGGTCGTGCACGACCGCGCCGCGCTCGACGCGCGCGTGCAGATGGTCGTCGGCGACCACAAGATGCCCGCGCTGATCGAGGAGTACATCGACGGCCGCGAGATCCACTGCGCGATCCTCGGCAACGATCCGCCCGAGCCGCTGCCGCTCTACGAGATGTGCTTCAAGGACGGCGGCACCGACAACGAAGGCCGGGCACTACCGCGCATCATCACGTATCGCGCGAAGTGGGATCCGTACAGCCGCGACTACTACTCGATGGAGAGCAAGTGCCCGGTCGACGATCTGTCGCCCGAGCTCGTGCGCCGCATGCAGGACATCGCGGTGCGCGCGTTCCGCACGCTCGGCTGCCGCGACTATGCGCGCGTCGACATGCGGCTATCGGCGAACGGCGAGCCGTACATCCTCGAGGTCAACCCGAACCCAGATCTCGCGGACGGCTGCGCGTACGCGCAATGCGTGCGGGCGAGCGGCCGCACGTACTCGCAGGCGATCCAGCAGATCGTCACGATGGCGCTGCAGCGCGCGCGCAACAAGATCAAGCGCGAGCCGGCGCCTTCGGAGCAGCTGCTGCGCGAATACCTGGCGAAGCGGTCGCGCTCGGCGCGCTAGCCCGCATGTGGTCGCGCGTGCGCCGCCTGCTCGCCGGCGCCGACGGTGCGGTGCGAGGCGGCCTGCCGATCGCCGAGCTGCTGGCACCGCTGCCGCTGTGCGCGCTCGCGCTGCTCGCCGCGAACGACTGGTGGCTGAAGGGCTCGCGCGCGCCGGTCTGGCTGACCGGCAAGCTCAGCGACTTCGCAGGAATCTTCGTGTTCCCGCTCGTCGCGACCGCGGCGTTCGACGTGCTGTTGTGGATCGCGTGGCGGCTCGGTGCGCGCGTGGATTTCACGCTGCGGCGCTGGAAGCTCGCGACGGCGATGGCGCTGACGGTCGCCGGGTTCACGGTGCTGAAACTGTGGCCGGCGGGCTCCGAGGCGCTCGTGCGGCTGATGCGCGTGATGGTGCCGCGCGCCCACGTGCACCAGGACGCGACCGACCTGCTGGCGTTCGCGATGCTGCCGCTGACGTGGTGGTACGGCCGCCGCGTGCTCGCCCGCGGCGCCTACGGCCGAGCGGCCTGGGCGCAGCGAGCTTCGGCGCCGGCCGCGTTCACCGACGCGGCCGCGTGCGGGGCCAACGCGGCGGCCGTGGCCGCGCTCCACGTCGGGCTCGCCGCCCGCGACGCCGCCGCCATCGACGCCGCCCTCGTAGATTTACGACGCTAAGGCCTCCTTGACACGCGGTGCATCCATGCGTCATCAATTGCATCCCCAAACCTTCCGGAGTAGCTCAGGGGTAGAGCAGGCGGCTGTTAACCGCCGGGTCGGGGGTTCGAAGCCCTCCTCCGGAGCCAACCTTACTGCCACGAACGTTCGCGCCGCTATCCAAAAGGCGAACCGCGTCGGCTGATCGACCCGTGAGGCGTGCGTCGATCGTGCTCGCGATGTGAAGCGCGCGACCTCGACTGCGTGCGCGGCAGCTGCGAGCATCCAGCCCGTGGCGGATCCTCGCGCGAGCGCCCGCAAGTCGTTCCTGCAGGGCAGCAACCGCGACCCGACCAAGACCTGGGTCGAGGAGCTGTTCGAGGACAAGAAGCTCGCGAAGATCGAAGCGCTCTGCGAGCAGGCGCTGAAGAAGGATCCGGCGTGCACGCCGGCGCTCATCTGGCAGGCGAGGCTGGCCCGACAGCGGAACGACCTGGACACCGCGATCGAACGCCTGACGCTCGCGGTGGCAGGCGACCGGCAGTCCGGCGAGGCGCACTACGAGCTCGCCGCAACTCACGCGCGGAAGGGGAATAAGGCGGAGATGCTCGCGCAGCTCGGTGCGGCGATCCGATGCAACAACCTCTACGCGTCGGTCGCGGACGCCCCGGCGTTCGCCGCGTTCCAGCACGATCCGGACCTGGGGGCCCTGACCGACGCGTTGCCCTCCGATCCCGTCTTGCGGCCGCTGTTCGAGAAGCTGTCGCGTGGCCGCTTCTACGACGTGTATCGCGAGGGCCTGCGACTCCTGGACGAGGGACATCCGCCGCGCGTCGCGATCGTCGATGCCGTCGAGCATGCGCTCGAGATGATCTCGAGCGACCTGCAGGAGCACGGCGACGACAACCTCGAGCTCTACGGTGGCGACGCGCACGACGTGGCGTTCTTCGAGTCCGAGTACGCGCGCATCCAGGCTCTCGCGGCCACGGTCCGGACCAGTGGCGAGAAGAGCGACGAGTTCGCGCGCTTCCGCGCGCAGAGGCTGTGACCCGCTCGTTCACCGACGGCACGTTCGCGTTCCTGAGCGCCGCGCTTCACGATTACTTCGGCAGGTGCTTGGCGGCGACATGGAGATCGCGCGCGAGCAGGCAGGCCTGGTTTGCCGCCGTCACGTCCGGATGCGGTGCACGCCGCGCGCCTCCCGCGCATCGTCAGATGTGGTGAATCATGAGAGCGCGGCCTAGCGCATCGCTTCGACGAGGTAGCGGTACAGCGCGCGTCTCGCGCCGCGGGGACGACCGGTCTCGTGTTCGCGCCGCGCCTCTTCGATCAAACGCAGCAGACGATCGGTGACGCCCGGCGCGAAGGTCTCGGCGGCGGCCGCGCCATCGGCGATCAGGCGATCGCGCCAGCGCTCCGCGGTGTGATGTTGCAGCGTCGCGTCGGCGCGGGCATCGCGTAGCTTGGCGACCGCGTGCTCGAGGACGTCGAGGTCGGCGCGGCGCAGCTGGCCGCCGAGCGCTCGTTCGGCGCGGCGTCGTGCAATGTGCGACCTGATCGCGCGCGTGGCATTCACCGCCGCGCGCACGTCGTCGTCGAGCTCGAGCCTGCCGAACGCCGCGGTGGGTAGCGCGAGCAGCGCCTTCGCCAGCCGCGCCGACCGCTCGCCGTCCTCGCGCTGCTGCTGGCGCGCGATCTGTCGCGCGCTCCGCGGATCGTCATCCTCGCCGTCGTCCGACACGCGCGAAGCTTATCAGGCGGGAAACAAAGACGACACGCTGCGCGCCGACGTCGCGGCCAGCGGCCACCCGAGTGTGCGCGCGCGACGCAGCTGCGGGCGCGTTGTCGCGGGTCCAGGCGCGCAGGCGCGCGACCATCCGAGGACCGCGTGCGGTCCGGAACGTGCATGACACGCGCCGCATGTGGATCGTGCGGCTCGCGTTACGACGGCCTTACGCCGTCGTGGTGCTCGCTGCGCTGATGCTGCTGTTCGGTGGCATGTCGACCACGCGGATGCCCAAGGACGTATTTCCGACGATCAATATCCCGGTCGTGGTGGTCGTGTGGGCCTATCCGGGGCTGCAAGCGGAGGACATGGAGCGTCGCGTCGTGCTGATCAGCGAGCGCGCGTTCTCGACGACCGTCAGCGGGATCTCGCGCATCGAGTCGCAGTCGATCACCGGCATCGGCATCATCAAGGTGTACTTCGAGCAAGGCACCGACATCGGCAGCGCGATCGCGCAGATCGCGAGCGTGTCGTCGACGATCACGCGCATCCTGCCGCCCGGCATGACGCCGCCGAACGTGATCCAGTTCAACGCGTCGAATGTCCCGGTCGCGCAGATGTCCCTGACGTCGCAGACGCTCGGCGAGGAACAGATCTTCGACCACGCGCTCAACTTCATTCGCGTGCGGCTGTTCACCATCCCGGGCCTGTCCACGCCGGCGCCCTACGGCGGCAAGCAGCGCCAGGTGATGATCGACATCGACCCCGACGCGGTCGCGGCGCGCGGCAAGTCGCCGCAGGACGTCGTCAGCGCGGTGCTCGCGAGCAACTTGCTCACGCCGGCCGGCACGATCCGCGCCGGCAAGACCGAGTACGACGTCACGATCAACAACAGCCCCAAGCGCATCCAGGACCTCGACGATATCCCGCTCGCGTTGTCCGACGGCGCGATCGTACGGCTCGGCGACGTCGCGCACGCGCACGACGGGTTCGCCGTGCAGCAGAACATCGTGCGCATCGACGGCAGGCGCGCGAGCTATCTCGCGATCCTGAAGAAGGCCGATGCCTCGACGCTCGCGGTCGTCGACGCGGCGAAAGACGCGCTGCCGATGATCCGCGCCGCCGCACCGAAGGGACTCGAGGTGCGGATCGACTTCGATCAATCCACCTTCGTGCGCGGCGCGATCGCGGGCGTGCTGCGCGAGGCGGTGATCGCCGCGGCGCTCGTGTCGCTGATGGTGCTCGTGTTCCTCGGCAGCTGGCGCAGCGTCGTGATCGTGTCGACGTCGATCCCGCTGTCGATCGCGACCGGGCTCGTCGGTCTGGAGCTGTTCGGACAGTCGATCAACGTGATGACGCTCGGCGGGCTCGCGCTCGCGATCGGCATGCTCGTCGACGACGCGACCGTCGAGATCGAGAACATCCACCGCAACCGCGCCGCCGAGCACGACAAGCCGCTCGTGCGCGCGATCCTCGACGCCGCCAGCCAGATCGCGATCCCCGCGCTCGCCGCGACGCTCACGATCTGTGTCGTGTTCTTTCCGGTCGTGCTGTTGACCGGGCCCGCCCGTTACCTGTTCTCGGCACTCGCGCTTGCCGTCGTGATCGCGATGCTCGCGTCGTACGTGCTCTCGCGTACGCTCGTGCCGGCGCTGTCGGCGAAGCTGCTCGACGGCCAGCCGATCGAGCCCGAAGGCGACGGCTGGTGGGCGCGCGCGAATCGCAAGCGCGATCGCGCCTACGAGAAGCTCCGCGACTTCTACGGCAACACGCTCGATCTCGTGCTCGCGCATCGCGTGTTCGCGATCATCTGCGCCGCGCTGCTCGCGGTCGCCGGGTTCTCGCTCGCGCTCGTCGTCGGCTCCGACTTCTTCCCGCGCGTCGATGCCGGGCAGATGCGCCTGCACGTGCGCGCCCCGATCGGTACGCGGATCGAGGACACCGAGCACCTCGTCGCCGCGGTCGAGCGGCGCATCCGCGCGATCGTGCCGCCCGAAGAGCTCGCCGTGATCGACGACAACATCGGCGTGCCGATCTCTTACAACCTCGCGTTCGTGCCGACCGACAACCTCGGCGGCCAGGACGCCGAGGTGCTCGTCGCGCTCAAGGACGGCCACCGCTCGACGTTCGACTACGAACGCCGGTTGCGCGAGGCGCTGCCGCACGAATTCCCGGGCACGACGTTCTACTTCCAGCCCGCCGACATCGTCACGCAGGTGCTCGACTTCGGGCTGCCCGCGCCGATCGACGTCGAGATCGAAGGGCCCAAGTTCGAGGCGCTCGTCCCGCTCGCGCACGAGCTGCGCGACGAGATCCGCCAGATCCCCGGCGCGGTCGATGTCCACATCGCGCAGGAGCTCGACCATCCCGCGCTTTCGGTCGCCGTCGATCGCTCGCGTGCGGCCCAGGTCGGGCTCGTGCAGCGCGACGTCGCTTCGAGCATGCTGGTATCGCTGTCGTCGAGCTCGCTGGTTTCGCCGTCGTTCTGGCTCGATCCGGACAAGGGCGTCAACTACATCGTCGCGGTGCAAACGCCGCTGTGGCGCGAGTCGTCGGTCGACGCGCTGCTCGCCACGCCGATCACCCCGAGCGGCGGCGCCAGCAGCGCACCGAGCGGCAGCGGCAGCAGCGCGGGCGGCGGCGGCTCGCTCGCGATCGCGCGGTCCGACGTGCGCCCGCCGCAGATCAGCGAGAGCCCGTTCGCGCCGGCGCCCGGCGTCGCGGTCACGCTCGGCGACATCGCCGACGTATCGCCGTCGGTCGACGCCGCGCTGATCAGTCACGACGCCGTCCAGCGCGTGCTCGAAGTGCGGCTCGCGGTCGACGGCCGCGATCTCGGCAGCGTCGCCGATGCGATCGACAACGTGATCGCGCACCTCGGCAAGCTGCCCACCGCGACGAAGATCCACGTGCGCGGCCAGAGCGAGACGATGCGCAGCTCGTTTCATCGGCTCGAGCTCGGGCTCGTGATCGCGGCGCTGCTCGTGTACTTGCTGCTCGTCGTGCTGTTCCAGAGCTTCACCGATCCGGTCGTGATCATCGTCGCGGTTCCCGGCGCGCTCGTCGGTGTGCTCGCGATGCTCGCGATCACCGGCACGACGATCAACGTCGAGTCGTTGATGGGCGCGATCATGTCCGTCGGTGTCGCGACGTCGAACAGCATCTTGCTCGTATCGTTCGCGAACGAGCTGCGCGAGGCCGATGCCAAGCTCGGCGCGCTCGACGCCGTGAAGCAGGCCGGCCGCACGCGCTTGCGCCCCGTGATGATGACCGCGCTCGCGATGATCCTCGGCATGCTGCCGATGGCGTTCGCCTTCGGTGAAGGCGGCGAGCAGAACGCGCCGCTCGCGCGCGCCGTGATCGGCGGCCTGATCGTCGCGACCTTCGTGACGCTGTTCCTCGTGCCGGTCGCGTACACGCTCGTGCGCAAGTCGGCGCCCCACAAACCGGCGCTCGACCGCCGCATCGACGAAGCCGAGCACGCATGAGCAAACAGCGCGCACGCTGGATCCTGTACGGAGTCGGAAGTCTCGCCGTGATCGTCGTCGCGGTGTTCGCGTGGGTCTTGCACCACCGGCACGTCACCGCCGACGAGCGCGAACGGCAGAAGCGCGAGCACGAGCAGGCGCTCGGTCCCGAGGTGCCGGTCGTTCCGGCCAAGCCCGCGGCGCCGACGCGCGCGATCGTGCTGCCCGGCGACGTGCGGCCGTGGCGTGCGGCCGCCGTGTACGCGCGGACGTCGGGTTACCTCGTCGAGCTGCGCGTCGATCGCGGCGATCGCGTCAAGACGGGCGAGGTGCTCGGCATCGTGACGACGCCCGAGACCGATCGGCAGCTCGGCCCGCTGCTCGCGAACCTCGCGACGAAGCAGGCGATCGCCGATCGGTTGCGGCCGCTCGTGCCGAAGGGCGTGGTCGCGCGTCAGGATCTCGATCGCGCCGATGCGGACGTCACCCAGGCGCGGTCCGAGGTCGATCGGCTGCGCGCGCTGCGCGGCGAGAACGTGATTCGCGCGCCGTACGACGGCATCGTCACGCGCCGCTACGTCGATGTCGGCGCGCTGATGCCTGCACCCACCGGCTCGACCGAATCGGCGGAGCCGCTCGTCGACGTCGCCGACACGAGCCGCGTGCGCGTCGTCGTCTACGTCGGCCAGCGCGACGCGCCCGGCATCCAGGTCGGCGACGTCGTCGAGATCGCCCGCGATGCGGACCCCACGCACCCGATGCCCGCGCGCGTGTCGCGCATCCCGACCGAGCTCGACCTGCGCACGCGCACGATGTGGGTCGAAGCCGACGTCGACAACCCGCGCGGCGAGCTCTACCCGGGTGGTTTTGTCGCGGTGACGCTGCGCGTACCGGCGCCGGCGGGCGTCGAGATTCCGTCCGACGCGATCGCGCTCGTCGCGGGCAAGCCTTCGGTCGCGGTCGTGCGCGCCAACCGCGTGCACTACACGGCGATCGCGGTCGCCGACGACGATGGCCGCGTCGCGCGCATCACGCGCGGGCTGAAGCCGGGCGACTGGATCGCGGCGCGGCTCTCCGACGAGCTGGCCGACAACGGACCGGTGCGGCCGAAGACACCGCAGCAGCAGCAACAGGAGCAGCAGCAACAGGAGCAGCAGCAGCAGTCGAGCGGCGGCGCACAGGCGCGCGCCGACCAGCCACACGGGGCATCGCAGTGAAGTCGCTCGCCGTCGCGTTCGCGCTGGCGGCCGCGGGGCGCGCCGGCGCCGATCCTCCGCGCGTCTCGTTCGACGACGCGATCCGGCTGGCGATCGCACACAATCCGACGCGGCGGATCGCCCAGCTCGACATCGAGCGCACGTGCGCGCTGCTCGTGCAAGCCTCGGCGGCGCTGCTGCCGCAGGTCGGCGCGGGCGCGACGTACACGCGCCTCGAAGGCAACCGCTACGTCGCGATGCGGCGCGCCACCGCCGCGAACAGCGTCATGGCCGACGCGACGCTCGACGCGCCGATCGTCGACCTCGGCGCGTACGCGCAGCGCCGCCGCGCCGAGGACCAGGTCGAGGTCAGCGCGGCCGAGGCGGCGAGCATCGCGCGCGACGTCGCGATCGCGACCGCGCGTGCGTACTTCGCGGCGTTCGTCGCGGCGCGCATGGTCGAGCTCGCGGAGCACGCGCGCGATACCGCACGCGCCCACGTCGACTACACGCTCGAACGCGCACGCGGCGGCGTCGGCAACGACCTCGACGTCACCCGCGCGCAGACCGAGCTCGCGACCGACGAGTCGCAACTCGCATCGGCGACCACCGCACGCGTGCGCGCGGAGGCGGCGCTCGCGGTCATCACCGGAAGCGAGGGCGCGCTCGCCGCCGGCGACGAGCCACACCTCGAGGAGCGCGAAGGCCGCGGAGTCGATGCACGCGCCGACGTGATCGCGGCACGCACCCAGCGCGAGGCCGCCGACGAGTCCAAGCACCTCGACTGGATGCTGTGGGCGCCGACGCTGCGCCTCGGCGGCGATGGCTTCTACGCCGCGCCGCAGATCGATCCGATTCCGCGCTTCGGCTATCAGCTCGTCGTCGCGTTGCAGCTGCCGCTCTACGACGGCGGGCTGCGGCGCGGCATCCACGACCAGCACCGTGCCGAGCTCGCCGAAGCGCGCGAGCGCGAGACCGGCACCGATCGCCAGGCGCGCTCGGACGTGGCGACGGCCGAGCAGGCGATCGGCAACGCGCGCACCGCACGCGACGCCGCGCATCACGCGGCGGAGCTTGCCGCGCGCACGCTCGCGCTCGCGACCGAAGGCTACCGCGCCGGCACGTCGAGCGAGCTCGACGTGATCGATGCCGAGCGCAGCGCGCGCGACGCCGCGACGCAGGCGGTGATCGCGGATGACGACTACCGCCAGGCCGAGCTCGACCTGCTCGCCGCGACCGGCGCGTTCCCGTGGCCCGTGCCGCCGGCGACGCCGTAGTGGCGTTAGACTGATGGTCTGAGCGAGCAAGGGGACAACGACGACACGCTGCGCGCCGGCGCCGCGGCCAGCGGTCACGATGCGACGGTCGACGCTCGCGACATCGATCGCGACGGCACGCTCGCCACCTCGGCGCCGCGAGACTCGAGCGTGCGGCTCCGCGGCGCGCGCCCGACGCCTGCGGCCGGCTCCGACTATCCAGAGCTGAGCGTCGTCGATCCGACGCACTACGCGCTCGGCCGCGAGATCGCACGCGGCGGCATGGGCCGGATCTGGGTCGCACGCGATCGCCGGCTCGGCCGCGAGGTCGCGCTCAAGGAGGTGCTCGGCGCCTCGCCCGCCGTGTTGCGCCGGTTCGAGCGCGAAGCGCGCATCACGGCCCGGCTGCAGCATCCGTCGATCGTCAGCGTCTACGAGGCGGGCGCGTGGCCGTCGGGCGAGCCGTTCTATGCGATGCGGCTGGTCTCGGGCCAGTCGCTCGACGAGGCGATCGCCGCCGCGCGCGGCTTCGACCAGCGGCTCGCGCTGCTGCCGAACCTCCTCGCGGTCGCCGACGCGATGGCGTACGCGCACGGTCAAAAGGTCATCCATCGCGACCTCAAGCCGCGCAACGTCGTGGTCGGCGAGTTCGGCGAGACCGTCGTGATCGATTGGGGGCTCGCGAAGGACCTGCGCGACGCCGGCGCCAGCTCGCTCGACGGCGCCGCGCCCGCGAGCGTCGATCCGCCGAGCAGCAGCAGCGCGCCCGGCGAGACCACCGCGGGCGACGTGCTCGGCACGCCGTCGTACATGCCGGTCGAGCAAGCCGCGGGACAGGCGGTCGACGAGCGCGTCGACGTGTATGCCATCGGCGCGATGCTCTATCACGTGCTCGCCGGCGAGCCGCCGTACCGCGAGCCGACCAGCGCCGAGGTGATCGCGGCGGTGATGACCGGTCCGCCGCCGCCGATCCGCGAGCGCGCGCCGGAGACGCCGGGCGAGCTCGTCGCGATCCTCGAGCGCGCGATGGCCCGCGAGCGCGACGGCCGCTACGCGACGGCGCGCGAGCTCGCCGACGATCTGCGGCGCTTCCAGACCGGCCAGCTCGTCGGCGCGCACCACTACTCGCTCCGCCAGCTGCTCCGGCGCTGGATCCGCCGCCACCGCACCGCACTCGCGGCCGTCGCGGCGGCGCTGGTCGTCGCGGCCGTGGTCGGCGTGATCGCGTTGCGCCGGGTGCTCGAGGCGGATCGAGTCATCGAGCAGCAGCGCGGCGAGGCGATCGCGAACCGCAAGAGCGCCGAGGAGCTCGCGCAGTTCATGATGGACGATCTCAAGCCCACGATCGAAGGGGTCGGTCGCCTCGACCTGCTCGAAACGGTGGCCCGGCGACTCGCCGCGTATTACGAGCTGCGTGCCGCGGCGGGCGACGACGACGAGGATCGTTTCGAGCTCGCGCAGACGAACATGACGATCGCGAGAGTCCACTCGCTGCGTGGCCAGGTCGCCGAGGCGCGAGCCAGCTTCGTGCGAGCGTTCGCGATCGCCTCCGTGCTCGCTGCGCGGCATCCCGAAGCCGTCAAGTACGCGGCGCTCGGCTTGCAGGCGTGGATCAACGTCGTGAACCTGGACGCGGAACGAGGGCTCGGATCGCCGATCGTGGACCTCCAGGCGATCGCCGCGAGTGCCGACCAGCTGATCGCACGTCAGCCCGGCGATGCCGGCGCGCTCGACGTCGCGACTGCATGCCACCAGGAGGTCGCCGCTCTGCTCGCCAATCACGGTGATCCGGTCGCCGGGCTCGCAGAGGCCAGCCGCGCGCTCGCGATCGCGACGACGCTCGAGGCAGTCCGTCCCCACGGGCAATCGGATGTCGTGCTGTGCAGCGCGCACACCGTGCGTGGCGATCTGCTGCACGACGGGCACGACGACGATGCCGCACTGGTCGAGTATCGTGCCGCGCTCGCCTTGCTCGAGCGTCAGAAGGCCGGCGATGGCCTGAACACGAAGCTGCTGGGCGAGCTCGCTGGAGTGCATCGCTCGATCGCGGACATCCTGATCAGTCGCCATGACCTCGCAGGAGCCGCATCGGAGCTGCAAGCTGGATTGGCCGGCGCCGACCGACTGCACGCGATCGATCCATCCGACAGAGTCCGGTACTTCGAGGTCCAGCAGTTCCACGAACGCATGGGCATGGTGCTCGCCGCCCGCCATGAGTTCGCGGGCGCGCTGGCGCAGTACCGGACCTGCGAGGCCGTCCTGCACGAGCTCGTCGCGAAAGAGCCGAACGATCTCGACTACCGGCGCGACCTCGGTCTGATCGACGACAAGCTCGGCGAGATGCTCGTGCGTCTGACTCGCCTCCCGGAAGCGCTCGCGGTCTTACAGCAGGCGCTGGCCAGCCGGCGCGAGCTCGTCGCGAAGCAGCCGGATAATGGACAATGGCACCGCGACCTGTTTTACAACTCGATCCTGATCGGTGTCACCTATTCGCAGATGCCGGGCCACAAGCAGGATGCACTCGCGAGCGTCCGGGACGCGCTCGCGACGGCGACTGACAACGCCGCGCAGCATCCGGCGAGCATCCAGTACGCGCAAGACCTCGTCCAGAGCCACCAAGCCGTCGGCGAAGCGCTCGCCGATCTGCGCGACATGCCCGGCGCGCGCGGGGAATATCAGATCGGCATCGCGCTCGCCGAGCACGCGGCGGCGCAGCCCCGCAGCGACCCGCGGTGGCAACACATCCTCGCCGACCTCCGGACCGGGCTCGCGGCGATCGGCTCAGTGCAGCTGCGATAGCACGGCCTCGCGATCGAACTTGTCGCCGAGCTGCTGCTCGGCCGCGGCGCGCAGCTCGGTCGTCTCGCGACGTCGCGTTCGACGTGTTGCGCCACTAGATCGGACGTCACTTCGCGAGTCCGGCCGCCGGGGAGAGCTCGAACCAGAAGCACTCGTCATCGCGCTCGAACACGACGTGGGTGGCCTTGTGCTTCCACGTCATCGGCCGTGGAGGCATCCCCGACAACGCCTCGAGACCGAGAGCCGCGATGACCTTGTTCGTGGCGGCCAGCAAGACCGGGTCCGTCGCCTCCGCGGGCCGCGGCGACGTGGACTTGAGCGTGATCGAGTCGAGGCGATCCTCGCCGTCGAACGTGACCGAACCGTGCACGGCGAGATCGGGAACCGGCGGCGTGCTCGATGGAAGCGCGACCGACTCGCGCACGATCACGCGCTCGCCCGTGTGCGGGTTACGGCCCTCGTAACGTGGATACGCGCGCGCGGAACCGAAGATCGAGAGCACCTTCTTGCGCGACATCCCCCATTCGAGCTCCGCAAACCTGGTCGTCCGTGCCCACGAGCTGGATCCTTGTCCCAACGGATTCGTCATGACGAGCTACATCCTCGCAAATAGCAGCCCGAGAAACTGCGAGATTCGGCTCGGTCCCGGTCACGGCGATGGACCCGGCCGGTAGCAGGCTGGCACGTGCGGCAGTCGGCATGATCGAGATCGGCGTTCCCTCGTCGATCGTGATCGGGTCGTCACTGACTGCGGTACCGTGGAAGCCGGTGGAGGACGGGCCGCTGTGGCAGCTGTTTCGAGCGGTGGCGAGCCGCGGCGCGACCGCGTGGCCGCCGCTGGCCGCGGCGCTGCACCCGGTGCTGATCGAGATGGCCAAGAACCAGCCGATCGGCCGGCTGCGCGATCGCGAAGATAGCCCGCGCGACATCGTGACCAGCGTGCTCGCCAGGCTGCACCGGCGCGAGTTCGAGGCCATCCACAAGCTGTGTGCGGTGACCCCACGGCCCGAGCTGCGAGCGTGGTTGCGCGTGTTCGTGAAGCGATCTGCGATCGATTACATGCGCGGGAATCCCGAGTACGAGCGTGGCAGCTCGGGGCGAGACGATCGCTGGATCTCGCTCGCGACGCTGAGCTCGCGCGCGGCAGCGCAGCCCGACACGCTCGCCGAAAAACGCACGCTGGTCCTCGCGTTCGTGCGCGAGGCCGTCGTGCGCGCGAACGAGGAGGCCCGCGAGTACGGTCGCGACGACGCGATCGCCCGCCTGTCACTCGCTTGGAAGATCGATCGGACGCACGTGCGGCGGCTGGTCACGCGTACGGATCGCTACTTGCTCGTCCTCACGTCGGCGCTCGAGGGGTTGGCCTATCCGGAGATCGCGCGCCGTCTCGATCTCACACCGCGCGAGGTCGAGCTGACCGTGCGCTATCTCGAAGATTTCCTGGAGGCGCGCGGTTTTGCCAAGGCAAGCGGCTGATCCACTACACTGGAAGCAGCGTGACCGACGATGGGGCGGATTCCGCGGGGCTGGGCGCCGCACCGACCGTGCGCCTGACCGGCACCGGGGACGACAGCGACGGCGAGATGCCGATGATGGTCGATCGCTTCGTCATCGAGGACGAGCTCGGTGCCGGCGGCATGGGCCGCGTGTACGTCGCGTACGATCCGACGCTCGACCGGCGCGTCGCGGTGAAGGTGCTGCGCGACCACGTCGGCGTCGACCTCGAGAAGGCGCACGCGCGGATGGCACGCGAGGCGCGTGCGATGGCACGCTTGCGTCACCCTCACGTGGTGACCGTGCACGAGGTCGGCACCGATCGGCACGGCGTCTACATCGTGATGGAGTACGTCGCCGGGCGAACGCTGCGCGGTTGGCTCGCGCGCACGCCCGAGCCGAGCTGGAAGGACATCGTCGCGATGTACGGGCTCGCCGGGCGCGGGCTCGTCGCCGCCCACGATGCCGGGCTCGTGCATCGCGACTTCAAGCCCGACAACGTGCTCGTCGGCGATGACGGGCGCGTGCTGGTCGGCGACTTCGGCATCGCGAACGTGTACGGCGCGGAGCCGGCGCGCGAACCACCGAGCGGCGACCCCTCCGCGCGGCCGGCACGCGCCGGATCGGTCGTGGGAACCCCGCCATACATGTCTCCCGAGCAGCATGCGGGCGGTGACGTCGACGCGCGGACCGATCAGTTCGCGTTCTGCGCCGCGCTGTACGAGGCGCTGTATGGAGTCCGGCCATTCGCCGGCGATACGAACACCGAGATCGCCGCGCGCGCACTGCGCGGCGAGCTCACGCCGCCCGCGCGAGATCCGGGCGCACCAGCGCGAGTCCGCGCGGCGATCCTGCGCGGCCTGCGCGGCAACCCCGACGAGCGGTATCCGTCGATGGTGCCGCTGCTCGGCGAGCTGACGGCCGAGCGTCGCTCGCCAGCGCGCTGGCTCGCGATCGGAGGCGCGCTCGCGATCGCCGGCGCGCTGGCGTCGTGGGCCGTGCTCGGGCGGTTGCACGAGCCGGTCGCGCCGGCGCAAGCACGTCGGCCGCTCGGACCGGTTGCCGTCGAGCCGTTCGCGACCACGCTGGCCCCCGGCGACCGCGTCGACTGGCGGGAAGGCATCGCCGACGTCATCGCGTTGCTGCTCGCCGACATCGACGGCTTCAAGGCGGTCGGCCCCGGGAATCTGTTGACCGGCGACCACGCGGAAGATCTTCGCGCGGCGGAGGCGCGGATCGGGGCGAGCTACGTCGTGCGGGGATCGCTCGACCAGCGCGGCGATCGCGTGCACGCGCGAGTCGAGCTCGTCCAGCCCGACGGCACGATCGTCGTTATCCAGGCCGATCGACCGGCCGGCGAGCTCGCGAACCTGCTCGAGGACGTCACCAACGACGTCGCGCGAGCGATCGCGCCCGGTCACGAGCTCGATCGATCGCACGCCGCGATCCGCGCGCGCTCGCTCTACGCGATCGGCGACGAGTACCTGCGCGCCACTCGATTCCAGCTGGCGTGGCCGTTTCTCGAGCAGGCCGTGGCCGCCGATCCCGCGTTCTTCCCGGGCTGGTACGCGCTCGCGCTGACGCGTTCGTGGGTGCTGGCACCCGAAAGCCGCGTGTTCGGCGCCGTCGAGCACGCGCGGGTGACCGCGCCGAGCGCGCTCGACCGCGAGCTCGTGGCCGGCTTGTCCAAGTATCTCCATCACGACCTGCGCGGTGCGCGCGCGATCCTCGAGCCGCTGTCGGCGAATCCCGCGTTGTCGCAGACCGAGTTGCGCGACGCGCTGTACTTGCTCGGTGAGGCGCACTGGCACGACGGCCACCACCGGATCGGGGTCGGCTTCTTCCGGCGCGCTCTCGATCTCGACATGACGTTCAAGCTGCCGGTCGAGCACCTCGGCGAGTACGCGACGGCAAACCGCGACGTCGAGTCGATGAAGCAGTACTCGCTGATGGTCGCGAGCACGGGCAGCGAATCTCACGACGTCGCCGAATTCGTGCTCGGCCACTACGAGCAGCTGGCGGCCTCGGGCGTGCCTCCGACGCGCCTGCACGCGACGCTGGTGCTCGGGCGCACGCCGGCGCCGGCGCTCGAGGACGAGCTCGGCGCGGATCCGATCGTCCACCGCATCTATGGCACCGCGCGCGCTCTCGAAGCCGGTGACCGCGGCGCCGCGCACGCCGAGATCGAGGAGATCTGGAAGCAAGTGCTCGCCCGCGAGACCGCGGGCGAGATCCCCGACAACGTGTACTACCTGCTGCGCCTGCTCGGCGACGTGGTCGTGTGCGGTGGCATGACCGACGAGGCCAAGCGCCTCGTCGACTTCCTGGCGGAGCGCTCGCGGCGCAATCCCGTGCGCGGCTACCAGCGCATGTCGATCTTGACCGCGCCGCTGGTCGGCGATCGCGCGCTGATCGTGCGCCGCGACCTCAGCGACCGCGACGCGCAGCTCGCCGACGCGATCGAGGCCGAGATGACCGGCGATCACGTGCGCGCGGCCCTGCTGCTCGGCGAGCTCGTGCATGACCCGTCGGCGTTCTGGGATTATCCCGAGCGGATGGCGCTAGTGCGCAACCTGCGCGCGCTGCACCGCATCAAGGAAGCGCGCGCGGTGTGCGAAGACACCATGCATCCCGCGGTGTTCCAGCTGGCCTTTCTGCCGGCGCGGCGGTTCTGCACCGCCCGCTGATAATTTTTGTGGGGACAGGCTCGTGGCGTCGACCTGAGGGGGCATGGGGAGACACGACATGAAGTTTCACGCCGCTTGCTGGTCGATCGTGCTCGGCGCCTGCTCGAGCCTCGGGACGCTCATGCCGCCTGCGAGCGCGAACCCGCCGAGCGGTGGAACCGCGCAGCGGTCGGACCCCGATGCGAGCGGGCTGTCGCCGAAGCAGCGGTGGTGGCGCAAGGTCCAGGAGGACTCCGCCAATGCGAAGGGCGAATGGGACAGCAACGGCCACGCGGACGACGGTCACATGAAGCGCTCGCACGATCAGTTCGCGAAGAGCTGCGGTCACGATCTGAAGGTCGCGTTCGACTGGAAGTCGTTCGACATGAACCACTGGATCGAGGTCCAGCAGGCACAGCACATGCCCGACAACATGGTGGCCGGGTACTGCACGTACGAGACCATCTCCGAGCTCGCCAGCGCGTGCGAGGCCGACTCGCCGCTCAAGTCCTACCAGCGCGACGCGATCAAGAAGCTCACGACGCTCACCTGTCACGCGCGTGCGTGCAAGGACATGCCCGACACCAACACCGGCGAGCCCGGGCGGCAGGACGCGATGACGTTCGCGGTGTTCGCGATCGGAGACGGCGGCAGCAACCTCGACATGACGTACTGCGAGAGCAACGCGAACGGCTCGATGGTCGTCAACACGTGGATGCGGTCGCTGTGACGGGGCTGATCGACCGATAGATCTCCAAGCCCGGCGCCGGCTGCGCGGCCAGGGCAAGCCACGGGCACTCGGGCAGCGGGAGATCGAGACAGCACACGCGAATCGGCCGGCTCTGCGCGATCGGTTCCAGGTCCGCGACCACCTTCGCCAGGCGATCGCCGCCGAACGGGCAATACAGGAAGAACACGGTGCCGTTCGCGATCCGGCTCGACATCAGCGCGGCATCGCCCTCGACCACGGTGACTCGCTCGGCACCGACGCGCGCCGCGAGCTCGCGCGAGGCCTGCGCGAGCGGCAGCTGGATCTCGAGCCCGATCGCCGCGGCGCCCGTCATGAGGTGCATCGCGACGGCTGCCCGGCCCAGGCCGGAGCCGATATCGACGAACACGTCGCAGGCCTGCACGCCGGCGTGGTCCGCGATCGCGATCAGCTTGTCGATCGGCGCCGGGATGTAAGGAACGCAGCCGCGAGGCAGCGAGGCATCGTCGACGGGGAGCTCGTCCAGCCCGAGGACGAGATCG
>DASXCY010000156.1:0-20616 GCA_036490935.1 Kofleriaceae bacterium
CGTCGGGCTGGCGGCGCTCGCCACCGGCCTCGCGGTCTACGAGACCCAAAGCAAGCCGGCTTACGCGATCGGCATCACGGGCGGCGGCGTCGGACTCGCGCTCGGCGGTGTGGTCGTGCTGAGCTTCTGATAGCGTCGGCGCATGCGTAAGGTTTTCGCGCTGGTGCTCGTGGCGGCGTGCGGTAGCTCGAGCGGCGGCACGACCGCGCTGTTCGCGCTCGCGCCGGTGAGCGACTACTACGAGCTACCGTTTCCGAACGACCTGCATCGCAACAGCGACGGCACGCTCGAGCTGTCGGCGTTCCCGACGAACAGCATGATCGTCGATCAGTACCGGACCGACGCGCAGGCGCTCGACGGCTGGGGCCTGTCGGCGACGATGTCGTCGCGATTCTCCGACGCGATCGATCCGATGTCGCTGCCGGATGCGGCGGGCTCGATGCAGGCGGGCGCGTCGGTGTACGTCGTCAACGTCGATCCGGCCTCGCCCGATCACGGCCAGCTCGAGCCGGTCATCGTCGACTTTCGCGCCGACGGCACCAACACGATCGGCGCGAACCGGCTGGTCGTGCGACCGTATCCGGGGTTTCCGCTCGACGAGGGCACCGTATACGCGCTCGTCATCACGAACCGTGTGAAGGACGCCAGCGGCAACCGCATCGAGCCGTCGGCCGACTTCAAGTCGCTGCTCGCGACGAGCGGCGGCACGTCCGACATCCAGGCCGCGCGCACGGTGTACGCGCCGCTGCTCGCATGGCTCGACGCCGGCACCGGCGGCGACACGCGCGCGGACGTCGTGTCGGCGGCCGTGTTCACGACGCAGCACGCGACGTTCATCGCGGGCGCGCTCCGCCAGGGCGTGTTCGCGACGGCCGCGCCGGTCGGTGCGGACGTGATGCTCGCGAGCACCGCATCGAGCTACACGCTGTGGACCGGCACGTACGTCGCGCCGAACTTCCAGGACGGCACGGTGCCGTACCTGTCGTCGGGCGGTCAGATCCACGTCGGTGCCGACGGCGCCGCGGTCGTGCAGGTGATGGAGCCGATGCGGTTCGCGCTGACGGTGCCGCCCGGCCCGACGCCGGCGACCGGCTGGCCGATCGTCATCTACCAGCACGGCACGGGCGGCGACTGGCAGTCGTTCGTCGAGGATGGCACCGCGAGCTTCCTCGCGCAGCAAGGCCTCGCCGTGATCTCGACCGATCAGGTGCTCCACGGCATCCGCAACCCGAGCGGCGATCCCGACGTCGACTTCTTCAACTTCGCGAACCCGTTCGCGGCGCGCGACAACGCGCTGCAGGGGTTCGCCGACGCGTGGTCACAGATGCGGCTCGCGTTCGGGCTCTCGATCGACGACACCGCGAACAGCCGCACGATCACGTTCGACCAGAACCGGCTGATGTTCTTCGGCCACTCGCAGGGCGGCTTGACCGGCCCCGGCTTCATCGCGTTCGAGCCCGCGGTCACGGGCGCGGTGCTGTCGGGCACCGGCGGCGTCGGCTACCTGAGCCTGCTCCTCAAGCTCGCGCCGGTGAACTTCCCACAGCTGGTGGCGACGATCGCGCGCGACCAGCCGATGGACGTCGACAACCCCGAGCTGGCGCTCGCGCAGACCTGGATCGAGCGCGCCGACGGCGTGAACTACGCGAAGTACTTCGTCCGCGCGCCGGCGGCCGGCAACACCGCGAAGAACATCTTCCAGACCGAGGGCTTCACCGACACCTACGCGCCGGACCCGTGCATCGAGGCGTTCGCCACCTCGATCGGCAGTGACATCGTGACCGAGCCGGCGTACAAGGCCGTGCCCGGCCTCGCGCTGCGCGGCCGCGCGGAGCTGGCGACGCCGATCACCGGCAACGAGGCCGGCGGCGCGACCGCGGTGCTCGCGCAATACACCGCGCCGCCCAACGACGACGGGCACTTCGTGGTGTTCGACGTCCCGGCGGCGCGCACGCAGTCGAGTAACTTCCTCGGCACGCTGGCCGCGACCGGAACGGCGACGGTGATCAGCGCGCAGTGAGCGTTGAACTCGTGGGGCACTTCTGGCACGGTCGCGCCCATGATCAAGTCTCTGGGACTCGTCGCTGCACTCCTCGTAGCCACCGCGTGCGGTGGCGGCTCCAGCAAGAAGCCCGACGCGAACACCGCGCCGTCGGAGGCTGGCGCGGACGCGTCGAACTGCACGTCGATCGCGATCGGCGCGCAGGACCTTCAGGATCCAGGTGACGGCACGTACGTCCTGTGGGGCGCGCCGGTCACCACCGATCTCGGCGATGGTGGCACGGCCGACCTCTCGTTCCAGTTCTACAGCGGCATCGAACCGTCGCTGATGGGCACGTTCGACCTGTCGATGGGCAACCAGAACAACTACAGCACGTGCGCGGTGTGCCTCGTGCTCGGCACGACCGATTCGTCCGGCATGCCGGCCCGTTCATTCTTCCAGACAAGCGGCTCGGTGACGCTCGCGACCGATCCGGTCTCCGGTCGCCAGCTCACGGGCTCGACCTCGGGCGTCAACCTGATCGAGGTGACGATCGACTCGAGCACGTTCGTGTCGACGCCGGTCGCCGGCGGCGAGTGCCTCACGCTGCCCGACACGACGCTGTCGCATAACGGCGCGCCGAACGGGTACACGTGCGCGGCCGCCACGTACAGCGACGGCACCACCTGCGACTGCGCCTGCGGCGTCCTAGACGCCGACTGCTTCATCGAGGGCGCGCCGGTCAACGGCTGCCCCGGGCAGGTCTGCTCGGCGAACGCGTGCGCGAACGCGGTCGCCAACGATACGTGCCAGACCGCGGTCACGCTCACCGTCGGCACGCCGGTTACCGGCACGACCATCGGCGCGACGTCGAACTACGACAGCGGGCTCGAGGGCGCGACGTGCACCACCGTCTCGCAGCCGGGCGGCGATGTCGCGTACAAGGTCACGCTGGCCGCAGGGACCGGCTACACGTTCACGCTGAGCAACGTGGATCCCACGTTCGACGCCAGCATCTCGCTCGTCGGTCCCGGTGCGGCGGCGGTATGCGACGCCGACCCGATCGCGACGTGCGTGGCCGGCGCAGACCTTGGACTCGAAGGCGACGGCGAGACGTTCTCCTACACCGTTCCGACCGGTCAGGGCGGCACCTACTACGTGATCGTCGACTCGTTCTATCCGGCGCCGGTCGAGGCCGGCGCGTTCACGGTCGAGGTCACCTCGCCCTGAGCTTGTCCGCGTGGCGCGCAAGAGGCTCGTCGATGCCGGCGCGCTGAGCGACGGCGAGCTCCGCGCTCGCCGAGCAAGCGGTGGAGCAGCACGCTCGGCCGCACGGTCGTGCGTGCTCGCCCAGCAGCTGGATCTGTCGACGATCGATCTCGATCGCGCGAACATCCCGGCCGCCGTGCTCGAGCACGTGCTCGCCGAGCTCGCGCGGCACCATGATCCTCGAGCGCTGAAGTAATTCAACGCAATCAAGATCGCGCCGTAGTGGGAACGGGCATGGCTCGGCGCTATTGGCGAGCCAGCCCGTTCACGTGACGTTGCGCGCTGCGCCGGATATCCGGGAGCTACGCACGCGAGACCTTTACTACGCAGTCCGCGCGGCCACGACCGCCGTGGCGCACCGCGACGACTTCCGCATCGTGCACCTGAGCATCCAGCACGATCACATCCACTTCATTGCCGAGGCCGAGGGCCGCATCCCGCTGTCTCGCGGCGTGCGCGCGTTCGAGATCTCGGCGGCGCGCCAGATCAATCGCGCGATCTCGCGGCGCGGGCACCGTACGCGCACCGGCGCGGTATTTCCCGACCGCTATCACGCGCACATCTTGAAGACTCCGACCGAGACCCGCCGGGCCATCTGCTACGTCGTCAACAACTGGCGCAAGCACGGCGACGACCGCGCGCCGCTGCTGCGCGCATTCCCGGTGGATCCGTTCTCGAGCGCCATTTCGTTCACCGGCTGGCGCGAGCTCGAGACGCGCGCGTGGCTCTGGCAGCCGCCGCCGACCTACCAACCGCTGCGCGTCCACCGGCCGCGGACCTGGTTGCTCGCGGCCGGCTGGTCGCGCGCCGGTGGAATCAGCGTCCTCGATCTTCCGGCACCTGCTAATTCAGCTCCTCGCCAGAGCGCGCCCGCGGTCACGTGTTCTGGCCGCGCGAAACCCGCCCGGGAGGCCACCTCGAGGCGTGCCGACTTGTGACCGATGATAAGAGCGGCGCGGCGCGCTGGAATTTTTTCGCGGTTTGCGCGACGATCGTCACGATGCGCAAACTGTTCGGTGTCTGTATCGTCTCGATCGCGGTCGGCCTTTGGGGCTGCGGCGACAACAACGACAATTCCTGCCCCAAGGCATTCACGACGTGCGGCGGCACGTGCACCGACACGCAGACCGACGGCGCGAACTGCGGCGCGTGCGGCACCGTGTGCGGTGCCGGCGAGGCGTGCAGCGCCGGCGCGTGCTCCGCGACGTGCCCGACGGGCGAGACCGTCTGCGGCGCCGAGTGCGTCGACACGCAGCGCGACCGCGACAACTGCGGCGCGTGCGGCAGCGCCTGCGGCGACGGCCAGGTGTGCAGCACCGGCGCATGCGCGGATTCGTGCCCGACCGGCGAGGTCGCGTGCAACGGCCAGTGCATCGATCCGCACCGCGACAACTCGTTCTGCGGCGCGAGCGCCGACTGCGAAGGCGCGAACGCGGGCAGCGCGTGCGGCCCCGGCTCCGTGTGCAACGGCGCCGGCCTGTGCGCGCAGACGTGCGTCGGCGGCGAGCTCGTCTGCAACGGCCAGTGCATCGATCCCGACCGCGACAACACGTTCTGCGGCGCCAGCACCGACTGCGAAGGCGCGAACGCCGGCACGACCTGCGACAGCGGCTTCGTGTGCGACGGCACCGGCACCTGCGCGCTGACGTGCGATTCGAGCCGCCTCGAGTGCAGCGGCTCGTGCATCGATCCGATGACCGATCCCAACTTCTGCGGCGCGACCGACTGCGGCGGCGGCAGCACCGGCACGGCGTGCGGGCCGGCCGAAGCCTGCCAGGCCGGCGTGTGCCAGCCGCTCGCGTGCAACGTGAACGTCGAGGTCGACTACAGCGGCGCGGCGGTAACCTGGATCGTGCCCGCCACCTGCGAGGCATTGCGCATCACCGCGGCTGGCGCGCAAGGCGGCAGCGCGAGCACCGCAGGTGGCCCGGGCGCGCAGGTCACGAGCACGGTGGCGGTCACGCCGGGTGAGACGCTCACGATCCTTGTCGGTGGCTCGCCGACCGACGGCGGCAACGGCGGCGGCGGCGGCACGTTCGTGCTCCACGCCGACGGATCGCTCGTGATCGCGGCGGGTGGTGGCGGCGGCGGTGCCGGCGAGTGCTGCAGCACGCAAGGACCCGGGCAGCCCGGCGTCGCGGCGAACGACGGCACGAGCGCCACCGACGGCGGCTGCGGCATTCCCGCCGGCGGCACCGACGGCAATGGCGGCCTCGCCGCTGGTGTTGGCTCGATCTCGGCGGGCGCCGGAGCTGGCTTTGCGAGCGATGGTGCCGATGGAGACGTCGACGGTGAACCACAGGCGTTCGGTGGCAAGTCGCCCGCGGACGGCGCGGCCGGCGGTACCGGTTTCACCAACGGTGGCTTCGGCGGCGGCGGTGGCGCGAGCAACAACGGGTTATGGGTGCACGGCGCCGGCGGCGGTGGCGGTGGCTACTCGGGCGGAAGCACGTCGTGCAACAGCGACAATTGGACCGGCGGCGGTGGCGGCGGCTCGTTCAACCCCGGCGCCGATCCGGTCGGCGTCGATGGCGCGCAGGCCGGCAACGGCGTCGTGACGATCGGCGGCGTCGACTAGGTCTACGGCTCGACGCTGCCCGACGTGCAGCCGGTCGGCGGGCGCGGCATGCCGCGCTGGTCGGTCGGCGGGCACATCACGCCGGCGCCGATCGCCGGGCTGCCGGCGGCGGGCGCGATCGTCTCGGTCGCGCCGCCGTGATCGGCGAGCGCGCCGAGCATCGGGTCGGCGAACGTCGTGGTCGGCGTGCACGGCGCGTCGGCGCCGTTGCCGACGGCGTGGTTCATCGGCCACTGCAAGTTGCCGCCGCCGGTGCCGGTCACCTGGCATTGCATCGGCGCGCCGGGATTTTGCGCGGTGTTGCCGTCGAACAGATCGCCGACCAGCGCCAGCGTCGGGTTGCCGGCGATCGCCGCGCCGAAATACGGATCGCCGCCGTTCGCCTGGTTCTGCGCGAACGTCGTGAACTCGATCGAGCCGCCGCCGCCGAACAGCGACACCGCGCCGCCCAAGCCGGCTTGCGCGGAGTTCGCGCTGAACGTGTCGTTCAGGAGCTGGAACGTCGTGCCGTCGGCTTGCAGCGCGCCGCTGCCGCCGGTCGCCACGTTGGCCGAGAACGTCGAGGCCGTGACCTGCAGCAAGCTGTTGTGAAAATAGCCGGCGCCGGCCGATGCGGCCAGGTTGCCGGCGAACGCGCAGCGATCGATCACGGTCGTCTGCATCGCGAGATCCGGCGTGCGCGCGATCGCGCCGCCGAGCGCCTTCACCCCGCCCTGGTTCGCGGTGAATTTCACGCCGCAGAACGTGTGCGTCGTGTCGTCACCGCCGTCCATGCCGATCGCGCCGGCATTGCCGCCCGAGCCGACCTGATACTGGCCGTTCGTCGCCCGCACCGAGCACATCGCCATGTCGTCGCTGTTCGCGCCGTTGCCCTCGGCGACGTTGCCGTCGAACACCGAATCGTAGACGTCGAGCTGCGAGTTCAAGCTGTACAGCGCGCCGCCGTTGCTCGCCTTGTTCGCGTGAAACGTCGAATTCGCGACGACCGCGCCGAGCGAGCCGAGCACCGAGATCGCGCCGCCACCGACGTCGGGGCCGAGCGACTCGGCCTGGTTCGAGTCGAACACGCAGTCGATCACGACGAGCTTGCCGTCGCGCAGCTGGAGCGCGCCGCCGAAGCCGTCGTAGTAGCCCTGCGAGCACGGCGCCGGCGCCGGCGCGTACGTCATCGTGCCGTGCGCGTGGGCGTGCGCGAACGTCAGGTGCTGCAGCGTCAGCGTCACGGTGTTCTTGCGGTAGTCCTCGTGATCGAAGTCGAGGATGCGCACGGCATCGCCGCCGTCGAGCGTGACGAGGCCGCCGCCGTCGAGCACGGTGTCGACGTCGGTACGCAGCTCGAGCGTCTGCGTGATCGCGATCGTCGCCGCCGCGCCGCCGCACGCGAACGTGATCGTGCCGCCGGCCGCGATCGCCGCGGCGAGCGCCGTCTCCGTGCACGACTCCGCGGTGCCCATGCCGACGACGTGATCCGGCGCCGACGTGTCGACCGGCTGCACCGGCGCGCCGCACGTCGTACCCGGTGGCGTCACGATCGCATCCGTCGGTGCGCCGCCGTCGCCGGTCTTGCCCCGGCCGCCGCCGCCGCACGCCGCGAGCGCGGCGACGAACGCCGGCGCGCGCGTTACCACGACTTGATGTCGTCTTCGGTATTGCGGATGCCGTCGGGGCCGACCGAGTACACGACGACCTTGTTCATGCCCTCGGACGCCGCGGGGTCGCAGTTCAACTGATAGTCGTGGCCCCACGGATCCTTGCGGTCCTTCGTATCCATGTACGGCATGAGATCGTCGATGCTCTTCGGGCACGTCTCGGTCACGTGGCTGGTCGCCCACTGCGGATACGCCTCGTTGGCGAACCGCGACGCGACCCTTCGCACCTCCTGGCGCTGGCTCATGTCGTTGATCTCGTGCTTGACCTCGTGCACGGCACGCACGACGAGCAGCACGATCACGACGCCGATGACCGCGGCGACGATGCCGCACACCAGGCCGGCGAGCGCCATCCCCTTGCCGGTCCCCGCCCGCTTCTTCGCGGCCGACAGCCCGATGATGCCGAACACGATCCCCATGAGCGCGAGCAGCCAGTTGAGGACCGGCACCCAGAACAGCACGAGCGCGAGGATGCCGAGCACCATCGCGGTGACCGCCATGCCGTTGCCCTGCTGCTGCGGCGGCGGATACGGGTAAGGATTCGGATACTGCGGTGGATACGGATTCACCATCGCCTACTCCAGATCTCCGCCTTTGAGGCCGTGACGTTTGAGCAGCTCGCGCAGGTGATAGCGGGTCAGGCCCGCCTCCTGCGCCGAGCGCGTGATGTTGCCGTCGTTGCGGATCATCAGCGCCTGCAGGTACGCGATCTCGAACGCATCGACGACGGTCTGCTTCGCTTGCTTGAACCCGTGGCCGGCCTTGAGCAGCGATGCATCGAACGTCGCCGGGCCCTGCACGTGCGGCACGTCGACGCCCGCGAGCTGGGCCGCCGCGCGCTGCGCCGCCTGCGCGCCAGCCTGCGCGAGATCGTGCGAGACGACCACGCTCGGCCCCATCTCGCGGCCGAACACGAGATCGGCACGCGTGATCACCGGGCCGTCCGACAGCGCCGACGCGCGCTCGACGACGTTTCGCATCTCGCGCACGTTGCCGGCCCAGCTGTGGCTCATGAGGCCGGCCATCGCGTCCTGCGAGAACGACATCGTCATCCCGCGCCGCGCCGCGACCTCGCGCAAGAAGTGGTTCGCGAGCCCGGGGATGTCCTCGCGGCGCTCGCGCATCGGCGGCAGCTCGACGTGCACGACGCTCAGCCGGAAATACAGATCCTCGCGGAACGTGCTGCGGTTCACTTCCTCGCGCAGGTCGCGGTTGGTCGCGGCGAGCACGCGCACGTCGACCTTGATCGTGCGATCGCCGCCGACGCGCTTGATCTCGCGCTGCTCGAGCACGCGCAGCAGCTTGGGCTGGAGCCCGATGTCGAGCTCGCCGATTTCGTCGAGGAAGATCGTGCCGCCGCTCGCCTGCTCGAAGCAACCGGTGTGTTGCGAGACCGCGCCGGTGAAGCTGCCCTTTTCATGGCCGAACAGCGTCGATTCGATCAGCTCGCGCGGGATCGATCCGCAATCGAGCACGATGAACGGCTTGTTCTTGCGCCCGCTCGCGTTGTGCAGCGCGCGCGCGACCATCTCCTTGCCCGTGCCGGTCTCGCCGGTGATCAAACACGTCAGCTCGCTCGGCGCGACCTTCTCGAGGTGCGCGAAGATCTCGCGCATCGCCGGCGACGCGCCGAGCATCATGTCGAAGCGATCCTTCTTGGACAGCTCGATCTCGACGACATCCTGCGTCGACTGGAACTGGATGCTGGTGTGGCCGATGCGGAACACCGTGCCCGGTCGCAGGTAGCATTCGCGCACGCGCAGCTCGCCGACGAAGATGCCGTTGCGGCTGTTGAGATCGCGCAGGCGATAGCCGTCGTCGCGCGCGCTCACCTCGAAGTGCGTGCCCGAAACGGCTTTGTCCTGGACGACGAGGTCGCTGATGATGCTGCGCCCGCCGGTGACCCGCGGCTTGGTGATCTCGAGCTCCTTACCCTGATCCGCGCCGCTGATCACCGCCAGCTTGCCCTTGCGAAGGCGGCGCACCGTCGCCCAGTCGCCCTCGAAGAGCGTGGTCATGCCGGTGCCCTCTTCGTTCGGAACGTCACCCTCTTCCATCACGCCCAAAGTACCACGCCTAGTTGATGAATCGCTGGTTCGGCGGCTTCGGCTTCCTCGGCGCGCGCGCGCCGCCGCCTTCGATCACGCTCAGTCGCGAGCGTGCCCGCGCGATGCGCCAGCGCCGCCACACGAGCCCGGGGCTCCATCGCTTCGACGTCATGAGCGCGGCCGCGATCATCGCCGCCGCAAACGACGCGCCTTCTTCCCACGCCTGCTGCAGCACGACGAACAGCACCAGGAAGCCGATGAAGCCGTACATCAGCTGCCGGCCCGACAGCGGCAGCACGCCGAAGAACTGCACCGGCTGGCGCGCGTACACGATGCCGAACGCGACGATCGACGCGTACACGAATGGCGACAGGCCCACGATCGGCGCCGCGAGGTTTCCGGTGGCGAGGCCCATCAACGAACCCGCGATCGTCCCGGCGAGTGAGGTGATCACGACGAACCGATAGAATCGATTCGTGCCCCAGAAGCGCTCGAGCGTCGGCACGAACGCCCACAGGATGAACAAGTTCAAGACCAGCCCGAGGATGTCGGGCTGCAAGAGCGGGCTGGTCGCGAGCGTCCACACCCGGCCCTGGTCGAACACGTTGCCGGCCGACGCGACGGTGTACTCGGCGATCTTCGCGCGCGTCTCGACGTCGCACAGCAGCCACACGATCGTGAAGCCGAGCTCGAGCCCCGCGACGAGGAGCGCGCCGCGCGTGATTCGCAGCTGGCTGGCATCGAAACGCGAGCGTCGCGCCACGATCGAACCTTAGCACGTCACATTCCGGCGACAGGCACCACCAAGGTCCCCAGGTCGTCGATCTGATCGGGCATCGCGCCGATCGTCCCCGCCTGCGACGCGGCGGTCGTGCCGAGCGGTTGGCCACCGCTGTCGATCGCCGCCACAGCGAGCGTGTAGTCACCGGGCGGCAGGCCCTCGCTGTAGCCAAACGGCGCGGTGCACGGTGTGCTCGACGTCAGCATCTGCGTGCCGATCGTCGCGCTCGCCGAGATCGTCGCGGCCCCGGCTTGCTCGCACGTCAGCACCTGGCCCGAGGTCTCGCCCTCGAGCAGCCAGGCGAACCGAAACGCGCCGCCGTTGTCGAGCAGCGTGGTCTCGAACGCGACGTCGCGCGTGCCGATCAGCACCACCTGCTGCTGCGAGGTCGCGAACACCTGCTGGCCGTCGTGGCTCGTGATCTCGATCCACGTCGTGTAATTGCCGGGCGGCAGCGGCGAGCTGAGCCCTTCGCCGGCCGCGCAATCGAACACGTCGACGTAGCATTGCGAGTCGAGCGTGATGCACGGATCGGCGAGCGTGCCGTCGCCCGCCGACACCGCGGTGTGCAGCTCCGCGGTGTCGTAACCCGACGGGCAAGTCGCGCCGGTCTGCTGGCCGGTCGCGTCGATGTCGGCGAGCGCCCACGTGGCCTGGATGTGGCCGAGATCGGTCGTCGTGCACGCCGCGAGCAGCGCGCACGCGAGCGCGCTCAGTCGCAGATGCATGACACCGTCGTCGAACAGTCGGCCATGCTCGGCGCGACGTCGACCACGAGCTCGACCGCGCCGAGCGAGATCGTCCCGCCCACCGTCACTTGGCGCTGCACGGGCGCGGGCGCCAGGTAGGTGCCAACGGTGGCCGCCCGGGTCCGCACGCACTGCTTGGGCATGGTCGGGTCCGCGCACAGGGGAACTACCGAGAGCGATGCCGTACCGGTCGGCAGATCGAAGAGCGTCTCGCCGTGCTGGTCGACGCACTGGAAGTCGCTGAACCCGCTGTCCGAGCCGACTTGCCACTGCAGCTCGATGCACTGCACCGAGCCGCCGAGCGGCTCGCCGTCGCTCCCCTGCATCGAGCAGTCGAGGAATGTCGGAACGTTCGGATCGTCGGTCGCGCCGCTCTGCGGCCTAAGCTTCCAGCTCAGATCGACGGCGCCGCCGTTCGCTGTCGTGCATCCGGCAGCGGTCGCCGCGATCAGACAAGCTCGCAAGATGACTGTCGATTGACCCGGCATGAAATCGCGTGCTATCGAAGCCGTCATTATGCCAGGGTTTTCGCCGGCTCACGCGGCCACCGCCCTCGGGGCGAACCTGGACCTCATCGGTCTGTTCCAACAAGCTCACTGGCTCGTTCAGGGCGTGATGCTGTTGCTCCTGGTGATGTTCGTCGTCGGCCTCTACATCATCGTCTACAAGCAGCTCTACATCGGGCGTGCGTCGGGAGAGTCGGCGCGCTTCGTCGACGCGTTCTGGCGGTCGCGCGACATCGAGCAGATCTACAAGCAGGCTCAGGCGCTGCGCAACAGCCCGATCTCGTCGATGTTCATCGCCGGCTACACCGAGCTCGCGAAGCTGCAGTCGGACGAGCAGTTCAAGGACGATCGCGAAGGCAACCTGTCCAACATCGAGCGCGCGCTGCGCCGCGCGCAAACGCAGGAGGGGACCAAGCTGGAGTCGATGGTGCCGTTCCTCGCGACGACCGGCTCTGCGGCGCCGTTCATCGGCCTGTTCGGGACGGTGCTCGGCATCATGTTCGCGTTCCTCGATATCTCGCAGTCCAAGCAAACCGCCGCGCTGCAGACGATCGGCCCGCACATCTCCGAGGCGCTGATCGCGACCGCGATCGGCCTCGCCGCGGCGATCCCGTCGGTGATGGCGTACAACTACTTCACGCGCAAGATCCGGGTGCTGCGCTCCGAGATGGAGACGTTCGAGCAGGATTACCTCAACATCATCAAGCGTCACTTCCTGAGGTAGCCGGCCATGGGAATGTCAGGCGGCGGTGACGGCGAGCTCAACGCGGAGATCAACGTCACTCCGCTCGTCGACGTGATGCTGGTGCTGCTCATCATCTTCATGATCACGGCGCCGATGATGAACACCGGCGTATCGCTCGACCTCCCGCAGGTCACCGCGCAGAACGTCGAAGACCCGCAGGGCAAGCTCGTGCTCTCGATCATGAAGGACGACAAGGTCTTCCTGGGCGGCACGCAGGTGCACTGGAAGGAGCTCGAGGCCAAGCTCAAGTCCAACGACCGCGTCCAGAAGGAGAGCTCGCTCTACATCGAGGCCGATAACGCGCTGGCCTATGGCCGCGTCGTCACCGCCATGGCGATCGCGAAGAATGCAGGAGTTACGCGCGTCATGATGCTCACGGCCCCGACCGATACCCTCAATCTGGACGACCTGGACAAGAACGCCGGGCACTGAGGCGCGTCTTAGAGCATAGAGAACCATGTCGCTGAGCGAGAACCAGATGCACGCGGTGTCGGGGATCCTGACCGTGGTCCTCAGCGTGGCGCTGTTCGTCCCGGCGGTGTTCCTCACCAAGAAGGCCGAGGCGCACAAGCCGATCCTGTCCGACGATATGGAGTCGATCGAGGCGTCGGTCGCGTACAAGAAGTCGCCCAAGAAGCAGCCGCAGAAGAAGATCCGTGCGCCCGATCCCGTGGTGAAGCCCGAAGGCGTGTCGCACGACGACAAGAAAAAGCCCCTCGAGCCCAAGCCGGACGAGCCCAAGCCGAAGAAGCCAGACGACGTGAAGGATCCATTCGCGGCTGCCGGCCATCACGACAACCCGGACGACCCCGCCGGCAAGCCGACGGAGGAGCCCGGCGACTTCAACGGCAACGAGTTCGGCTGGGCTTCGGAGACGAAGGGCCATCCGTACTTCCAGAAGTTCGCGCAAGACATCCACGACAACTTCAACTTCCCGTCGATCTCCCAGGCAAATACCAATCCGGTCGGATGCTTTCACCTCTCGGCCGATGGCAAGATCGTCGACACCACGATCAAGGAGCACAGCGACAGCGCGGATCTCGACCGCGCTGCGAGCGACGCGATCGACGCGGTAAAGAAGCTACGCAACGCAACCCCGGTCCCGGTCCCCACCGAGCTGCTCGGTGCGATCAATCGATGGATATGCTTCCGGTTCAATCCCAACGTTGGTCACTAGTCTCGCTCGCGCTGTGCGCGCTCGCGACGCCCGCGCTCGCCGACGAGCCGCAGGGCGGCGTGCTCATCAATGTCTACGGCGCGACGCGCGGGCTGTATCCGATCGCGACGCCGACGGCGCCCGAGGGCGACGCGACCGCGAAGGAGATCGCGCAGGTCGAGTCGTTCGACATGTCGGTCGCCGGCGTGTTCAAGGTGCTCGACCCGCAGTCGTTCCTCGCCGACCTGCGCGGCGAAGGGCTCGAGATCGTCCCGCAGAAGTGGCAGGACGTCGGCGCGTACGGCGTGTTGAAGTACAAGGCCAGCGGCGACTCGATCGAGTTCCGGCTCTACGAGGTCTCGAAGGGCGCGAAGCCGGTCCTCACCAAGACGTACCCGCGCAAAGGTCAAGATGGATCGACGCGGACGATCACGCATCGCTGGTGCAACGAGGTCGTGAAGTACTACACGGGCGAGCCCGGGTTCTTCGGCTCGAAGATCGCGTTCACCGCGAAGGGCAAGGGCACGAGCGCGATCTACGCGATGGACTTCGACGGCGCGAATGCGTACTCGGTCTCGCACAACGACTCGACGAACATCCTGCCGGCGTGGTCGCCGAACGGCGGCCAGATCGCCTACACGTCGTTCATGCGCGACAACCCCGACCTGTACGTCGGGCCGGCCGGCGGCGGCCGGCCGAAGCGGCTCTCGGCCCAGCGCGGGATGAACACCGGCGCGTCGTGGTCGCCCGACGGGCGGCAGCTCGCGCTGACGCTGTCGAGGGACGGCAATCCCGAGATCTACATCATCAATGCGGCCGACGGCGCGATCGTGCGGCGGCTGACCAACGACAAGGCGATCGACACGTCGCCGGCGTGGTCGCCCGACGGCGGCACGATCGCGTTCGTCAGCGATCGGTTCGGCGGGCCGCAGATCTTCGTCGTGCCGGCGAGCGGCGGCGCTGCAAAGCAGGTGTCGTTCAACGGCAGCTACAACACGACGCCGACGTGGTCGCCCAAGTCCGGCAAGCACGTCATCGCGTACACGACGCGCGATAGCGGCACCTACGACATCGTCACGATCGATCTCGACTCGAATCAGATGACGCGCATCACCCAGAACCAGGGCCAGAACGAGGAGCCCGCGTTCTCGCCGAACGGCCGCGTGATCGCATTCGCGCGCATCGGGGTCGGCATCTTCCTGGCGAATGCCGACGGCAGCGGCAGCGCGACGAAGGTGTGGAGCGGCAACGCGACGGGCGTCGACTGGGGCCCGGCGCCGAGCAATTAGGCCGCGCGGCGGCGGCCGTGGAGCTCTGCGTACGCGGCCAGGCCCTCGGCCGTGACCAGGCCGACGGCCGAGCCGCCATCGACGACGATCGCGACCGAGCCGGGCGCGTGGCGCAGCTGATCGAGCACGGCGTCGAGCGGATCCGACGGCCCGACGGTGACGATGTCGTGCGTGTGCGCCGCCGAGATCGGGGTGTCGGGGCCGGTGTGAGCGAGGGCCGAGGCGACATCGCCGCGCGTCAGCACGCCGACGGGCCGGCCATGATCGACGACCGGGATCTGGTTCTGGCCGCCGCCGAGCAGGATCGACGCCGCGTGCTCGAGCGGCTCGTCGGGGCTCACGATCTCGACGCGACGGACCATCGCGGCGCTGACCGGCACGCCGACGAGCGCCGACTTCAAGTGCACGAGCGCGCGCTCCTGACTCGCGCCGATCCACACGACGACCGCGATCAGCACGGCGAACGGGTTGTAGAACAGGCCGAACACGGCGAGCACGACGGCGAACACCTTGCCGCAGGCCGCCGCGATGTCGGTCGCGCGCTCGGCGCCGAGCCGCATCGCGAGCACCGCGCGCAGCGCGCGGCCGCCGTCCATCGGGAACGCCGGGATGAGGTTGAACGCCGCGAGCGCGAGGTTGATCCACGCGAGGCGCGACGCGAACGTGCCCGGCACGAGCGCGAGGATGCCGGCGAGCACGAAGTTGATCGCGGGGCCAACCAGCGTGACGGCGAGCTCGTGGGCGGGCCGCGACGGCATGCGCTCGAGGCTCGCGATGCCGCCGATCGGCAGCAGCATGATGTCGCGCGTGCGAATGCCGAAGTGGCGCGCCACGAGCGCGTGGCCGAGCTCGTGGACGACGATCGTCGCGAACACGCAGACGACGAGCAGCAGCACCAGGAAGCTGCCGCGCGCACCTGCGCCGGAGACCGCCGCGGCGCCGACGATCCACGCGAGCAACAGCAGAAGTGTCACGTGGACGCGGATCGCGATGCCGCGAATCCGCCCGAGGTCCCAGACCCACCACGACCGAGGAGAATGCGCAGGCGGCATGTCTCGTGTGGTTTCAAGCGACGTGCCACGAGCGCAGACGCACATGGAACGGTTCCTGCTTTGCGGTTGCGCATGCCCGCGCCTTTCCCTCACCAGTACCGCACGCGGCTCGTGCGCACGCTGGCATCACGCGCGCGGGTCGAGGCCGAGCCCCGTGCGCCGATCTCCGGCGGTCCGCCGCCCCAATTCGACGGAGATGCGACCTCGTGGTCGGCCGAGCACCTATTGCTGTCGTCGATCGGCCTGTGCCTCCTGACGACGTTCGAGGCGCTCGCCGCGCGCGACGGCGTGTCGCTGGCCTCGTGGGAGGCCGAGGTGACCGGCACGCTCGATCGCACCGACCGGGGCGTGGCGCTCGCTGCGCTGCACGTCGCGCTCGAGCTCGAGGTCGACGATGTCGACCGTGCCCGGCGCACGCTCGACGAGGCCCGCGCGCTGTGCTTCATCGCGAACGCGCTGCGCGTGCCTCTCGAAGTGGACGTGCAGCTGCGGGTCGCCGAGCTGCGCGCGGGGTGAGGGGTGACCGCGCTCTGGGTCGCGCTCGCGATCGTGGTCGACGGCGCCGCCGGCCTGATCGGCGGCCTCGTGCCGGATGCGTGGCTCGTGCGGCATCGCCCGGTGATGCTCGGCTTCGCGGTCGGTGCACTGCTCGCCGCCGCCATCCTCGACCTGGCGCCCGAGGCGTGCGCGATCGCCGGCGTCGAGGCCGTGCCGTGGTTCGCGGCCGGGCTGGTCGGCATGGCGGTGATCGAGGTGCTGCTGCACGCGCACGGTCACCACGCGAGCCTGTCGCGCGAGCAGTTGCTGCCGTACGCGCTGCTCGGCTCGGACGCGATCCACAACTTCGGCGACGGCATGGCGATCGCGGCGGCGTTCGGCGTGTCGCCTCGGCTCGGCGCGGTGACCGCGTTCGCCGTGATCATCCACGAGCTGCCCGAGGAGCTCGCCGATTACGCGGTGCTGCGCTCGGCGGGCCTCAAGCGGTGGACGTCGCTCGTCGCCCTCGGCTTGGTGCAGCTCACCGCCGGGCTCGGCGCGGCGGCCACGCTGCTCGGCGTTCGCGCGGCGAGCCGCGGCAACGGCTTCGTGCTCGCGCTCGCGACCGGCACGTTCGTGTGGATCGCGCTCGTCGATCTGGCGCCCGCGGTCGTGCGCGGCTCGTCGTGGCGCGCGCGGCTCGCGGCGCTCGTCGCGTGTGGGCTCGGCGTTGCCGCGATCGCGGCCGTCACCTAGCTAAGCCACGTTCTCGGGCACGGCCTGCGGGACGTACTTGCCGGTCTCGCGGTCGTACAACCAGACCGACGTGTCGCCGTCGGGCGAGCGATAGCGCAACCCGCCCTGAAACATCTCGATCGAGCCGGTGTGGGTGAGCCGGCCGATGTGGCGCTCGACGATCGCGGTGAAGATCGGCTCGAGATCGCCGTGGTCGCCGACGCGATACAGCGCGATCCAGGTCGCGTTTTCGGCGCGGCCGCCGCTCGTCGCGGCGAGCGCGATCACCGGCACGTCGAGACCGCCTTGCCCCTCTGCCAGCGCGACGAGCTGATCGGCGGAGCCGTAACACGTGAAGCCCGGCGCGCGCGCGACCACGCCGCGATCGGCGCCGAGCACGACGACGCCTTGCGTGTACGAGGCGAGGACGGTGTGGTCGCCCGCGGAGATGCGGAGGCCGCCATACGTCGAGGCGACACATGCGGGATCGGCTTCGCCCTGCCATGGGGCCAGCTCGGCCTGTACGTCACGCGCGCCGTGATCGTCTACCGCCGCAGGCTCGTAACCGGAGAGCCAGGGCAGCGCGGCCAGCGTCGACAACACGAACAGCATGTCTAAGTCCGGAGCAAGTCGCGTTCCTCGCCGGGGGATTCCGGAAACCACGCATGGTTTGCGTGGCAGTGGCCGAGGCGGCGCAGGACCTGCGTACCGAGCCACGTGTTTGCGCGAGTTTTGCGTGGCACGAATCTGGCTGGGATCGGCCGCATGCAAAGAGCCCGGATCCTGGTCGTCGACGACGAGGTCAATGCGAGGACCGCGCTCGCGGAGCCGCTGCGCGATATCGGCTACGAAGTCGAAACTGCAGGGGATGGCCTGAAGGCACTCTCCCGATACGAGGCGTTCGCGCCGCAGGTCGTCGTCACCGACCTGAGAATGCCCGGCATGAACGGCCTCGAGCTCGTCGAGAAGCTGCGCGCACAAGGCGACCCGCCCGAGATCGTGGTCATGACTTCGCACGGCGAGGTGTCGACGGCGGTCGCGGCCATGCGCGCCGGTGCCGCCGACTACCTGACGAAACCGATCCAGATCGAAGAGTTTGTGGTCGTGGTGGCGAAGGCGACCGAACGCTATGCGCTCGCGAACGAGGCGCGCGAGCTGCGTGCCCGCCGCATGCCGCCGATCCCCGGCTCGACGCTCGACGAGATCGAGCGCTACGCGATCCTCGAGTCGCTCAAGGCGACCCGCGGATCGACCTCGAAGGCGGCCGAGATGCTCGGCATCAGCGTGCGGACGATCCAGTATCGCCTGCACGAGTACAACGCCAAGCCAGGCGCCGCCGAGCCCTGACCTCAGAGGTGGCGGCGCGCCGCGTCGGCGATCGAATCGGCGACGCAGATCCGGTTCGACGCGTGCGGGATCGTGTCGCACGTGACGAGGCCGGCCGCGCCCGCCGACATCAGCTCGTCGTGCACCGCATCGGCGAACACCGCGTGGATCGCGACGCACATCGGCGCGCGACTGCCGGCCGCGCGGAGCTGGCGAGTCGCCTCGACCATCGTCTTGCCGGTCGACACGATGTCGTCGATCACGACCGGTGTGTGGCCACCCAGGCTGTGATCGACGCTGCGCGGCGGAGCCGAGATCGAGACATCGCGGTCGCCGCGCCGCGTCTTCTCGAGGATCTCGAACGGCGCGCCGCAATGCTCGGCGACCGCGCTCACCCACTGCGCGGACTCGGCATCCGGTCCGATCAGCACGGGGTCGCGCACCTCGCTCGCGATCCAGCGCGCGATCGCCGGCGCGGCGCGCGCGATCGTCGTCGGGATCGTGTACAGCCCGTCGAGCGATGCGATGCGATGCAGGTGCGGATCGACCGTCACCATCCAGTCGACCGCGCCCGACACCAGGCGCGCGAAGTACGCGCACGTCACCCCCTCGCCCGCCGAGAACCGCTTGTCCTGGCGCATGAACGCGAGGTACGGCGCGACCAGGCCGACCTTGCGCGCGCCGAGATCGCGCGCGGTCGCCGCGACGAACGCGACGGTCAGGAACTTCTCCGCGGGCGCCGGATACAAGCTGCCGACGATGATCGCGTCGTGGCCGGCGAGGTCGCCGTCGACACGCACGTACAGTTCGCCGTCGGGAAACGGCCGCGCGTGCGCGACGATCACCGCCGCGCCGAGTCGCTCGCCGAGCTTGTGCGCGTGCTCTTCGTTGCCGGGAATCGCGATGATGACGCCCACGCCTCAGCCTATCGCACTCCGCGCGCGAGCCGAGCCGATTACAGCGCCTTGAGCGGCGTCAAGTGGAGCAGCACCGGAATGACCTTGCCGCTCGTCACGATCGACATGTGCTCGAACTGTGAACGAATGTAAAGCAGCCGCGCGTTGCGCTCGTGGCGCGTGAAGCCGCTCACCACGTCCGGCATCTTTTCGCGCGCGACGGCAAACTTGTACTTCTTCGCGAACGCCGCCGATTCGGTCGCCGTGCTCGCGCCGACGACGATCAGCTTGTGCTCGTCGGCGCGCTTGCCCGTGCCGATGTACTCGTCGAATGCCGACTCGCCCGCGTACATCGCGTCGAGCAGGATGATCTGCTCGACCATGCGGTGATCGACCCACTGCATCACGGTGCGGAACGCGCCCGAGTGACCCATCACGATCAGCGGCCCGTCGGGCAGGTGGATGTTCGCGCGCGCGACCGCGTGGCGCAGATCCTTGAGCGCGGGCCAGTTGACCGGGTCGTCGTTACCGGCCGGCGCGTCTGGCACGATGAACATCGCGTTCTGGTGGCTGCGCCGGAACTGGTGCGCGAGATCGTAGTCGCGCCACGCTCCGTCGGCGTCGGTGTAGTAACCGTGCACGTACACGACGGTGCCGGCGGTCGCGCGGTCGTAGCCGTCGGGGATCCACACGTGCACCGCGCCCTCGGAGGTCTTGATGCGCCAGTGCTTGCCGCCGGCGACCTCGTCCTCTTTCTTGTCCAGCGGCCCTTCGCCATCGTCTCTCACTCGGGGCCGCGCGAACGGATGCGGCGCCGGCGTCGCGAGCCGCGCGCTCGGCTTCTCGGGCTGCGCAGTTTCATCCGGCACACCCGGGTCATCGTCCGGGCTCGGGCTCGTAGTCGTGCTCGGATCCGTGCTCGGACTCGGATCCGTGGGCTCGTCCGCCCGCGCCGACATCGACCCCGCTACGACGAGCGCAGCAGCCGCGACGACATACTTCATCATTTCGTCGGTTCCTTCGCCGTGATCATCAGATGCACGTGCTTGTCTTTATCCGGATAGCCGTAGCGAAACGGCAATCTTCGATGCGGCTGGCTCGCCCATAGCTTGACCATCGCCTCGCCGACGTCCTTGTCGGCCTCGTCGAGGAATGGCCCGGTGAACGTGCCGTACGTCGTCTGGGTGAAGCCCGCCTTCTTCGCATAGTGCGGCGAGATGCCGGTCGCATCGGACGCCATCCACACCATGTGATCGAGCAAGTAATCGCGGATGCCGGAGAAGCCCGAGCTCCAGATCAAGAAGCTCGCCGCCTTCGTCATCGCGACGATCGGGCCCTTCGCCACGAGATACTTCTCGAGCGGCGAGCCCTTGAACGCC
>DASXCY010000157.1:0-74517 GCA_036490935.1 Kofleriaceae bacterium
GCCGGCGAGCAATGCGACGACGGCAACGCGACATCCGGCGACGGCTGCAGCGCGACCTGCCAGCTCGAGACGGGCTTCCTGTGCTCGGGCACACCGACGGTCTGCCAGCTCGATAGCGACGGCGACGGCATCCCCGACGCCACCGACAACTGCCCGAACGCGGCCAACGCCGATCAGGCTGACGCCGACCACGACGGCATCGGCGACGCGTGCGACACGCCAGCCAGCGACGGCGGCGGCTGCTGCTCCGCCTCCGGCGGCGGCACCGGCTCCTCGGTCCTCTCGCTGCTGGTCATCGGCCTCGTCATCGGCCGCCGGCGGAAGCGGTAGCGCGAACGCCCCGGTCAGCCGCCGCCACGAGCCCAACCTAGTTCGTCGAGCACCGCGCGCCAGGCCGCTCGTTCGCGTGCCGGATCGACGAGCGGTGCGAGCGCGTGGATCCGGCTGCGCAGCTCGTCGAGGAAGCTCGCGTCGCGTTCGCAGCGCGCGAGCAACCGCGCGAGGCCATCGGCGTCGCCCACCTCGAAGTAGCCCGGATAGTCGTCGCCGAGGATGCCGAGCGAGCCCTCGATGCGCGTCGACAGCACCGGGATGCCCGCGGCGATCGCCTCGGTCACGACGTTGGCGCCGCCTTCGGTGCGGCTCGTCAACACCAGCACGCGCGACGCGGCGAGCACGCGCAGCGCCTCGATACGCGGCTTGCCACCGAGCCACGTCCAGCGCCCGCGCGACTCGAGCTCGGCACGCCGCGCGGCCGCGATCCATGGTTCGCCGTGGACGGCGCCGACGTGCACGATGCGCACGCGCGAATCGTCCGGCAACAGCTTCGCCGCGTGCGCCGCGAGCAGCGGATCCTTCACGTCGCGCAGGTGCGCGAGCACGCACGCGGTGAAGTCGCCAGCCGGAGCCGCGACGCGCGCCGCCGCGGCCGATTGCCGGATCACGCGTGCTCGGTCGCGCACGCCTGCCGGCACGCGATCGAGCGCGCGCGGCTGGAGCACGATCAGCCGCGTCGCGAGCGCGAGCGAGTCGAGCGAGGCCGCGTCGTGGTCGAGCTCGCCGTAGACGTCGGTGCCGGTGAGCGCGACCACGCGCGGCACGCTCGGGTGCGCCACCGCGAGCCGCGCGATCGACGCGTGACTCTTGTGCGCGTGCAGCGCGACGAGCAGGTCGCACGGCTCGCCATGCCACGCGTCCGCGACGACGACGTGCCAGCCGAGCTCGCGCAGCCGCTTCGCCCAGCGCAGCGCGGTGACCCGATTGCCGCCCGCGGCGCCATCGGCCGGCGGCGTCGCGATGAACGCGGTCAGCCGGGCGCGCACGTGCGAAATCCCGACCACACGTCGCGGCGATCCGGCGTGTAGAAGTTGCGCCAGGTCGGCCGCAGCAGCCGCGGCTGCGTCGCGAAGCAGCCGCCGCGCAGCACGCGGTGATCGCCGAACCACGGCTCGCTGTACTCGGCGTACGGATCGCGCTCGAAGCCCGGATACGGCCCGAACGCGGTCGCGGTCCACTCCCAGACGTGGCCGCGCATCGGCAGGGCGCCGCGCGCGGCGACCTCCCACTCGGCCTCGCTCGGCAAGCGGCGACCGGCCCAGCGGCACCACGCCTCGGCCTCGTGCGCGTTGACGTGGAGCATCGGTCGGTGTGGCTGCGCGGCGATCGCGATCCAGCGATCGAACACGCGGCGCTCCCACGCGCCGCGGTCGCCGCGCCACCACAACGGTTGGCGCGCGCCGGCGGCCTCGCGCCACGCCCATCCGGCGTCGCTCCACGACGCGCGCGCGGCGTAGCCCCCGGCGTCGACGAACGCCGCGAATTCGGCCTGCGTCACCGGCGCGCGCGCGATCGCGAACGCCGCGAGCTCGACGTCGTGCGCCCACTTCTCGTTGTCGAACACGAACTCCGGTGCCGGCTCGCGCTCGGCCCCGATGCGATAGCGACCGGCCGCGACCGTCACGTCGCCGGGACACGGCGCGAATTCCTGCACCGAATCGGCGCCCGGCCAGCCGAGCGTCTGCCGCGTGTACGCGACCGCCTCGGCGTGCATGTCCTCGTGACACACCGACAGCATCGTGAAGTAACGCAGGCGATCGTCGACGCCGCGCGCGAGCGCCGCGACCACGCGCTCGCGCACGAGCTCGAGATACTCGCGCGTCCCCGCGCGCGACGGCAGCGGGGCGGTCCAGCGCGCCGCGTGCGCGATGCGCGCCGAGTCCCACAGCTCGTCGGCGCGGTCGTGGATCGCCGGCTCACCGAGCACGCCACGCAGCACCCAGAATTCCTGAAACCACGCGATGTGGCCGAGCTCCCACACCGGCGGGTTGATGAGCTTCGAATACGGCACCGCGAGCTCGGCATCGGAGCGATCGGCGTAGAGCTCGAGCGTGCGCCGCCTGGCGTCGGCGACCCAACTAGCGAGCGTCGCGGCGTCGAGCGGCATCGCCCGGTCAGTATATGCTGCACGCGTGATCGAGTGGCACGACGTCGGCAAGCGCTATGGAGACGCCTGGGTCATCCGGCACATCGAGTTGCGCGTCGAGCCCGGCG
This sequence comes from Kofleriaceae bacterium, assembly GCA_036490935.1. GTDB lineage: Bacteria > Myxococcota_A > Polyangia > Haliangiales > Haliangiaceae > JABFXX01. The sequence continues at coordinate 2,551 of DASXCY010000157.1, forward strand.
AGCTGCTCGTGCTGCTCGGCGAATCGGGCAGCGGCAAGACGACGCTGCTCAAGACCGTCAACCGGCTGAGCGACGCCGACGAAGGCGTCGTGAAGGTCGATGGCCGCGACGTGCGCGACTCCGATCCGGTCGAGCTGCGCCGCGGCATCGGCTACGTCGTGCAAGGCGTGGGCCTCCTGCCGCACGTGACGATCGGCGACAACGTCGCGACCGTGCCGCGCCTGCTCGGCTGGCCGCGCGACCAGATCCGCGCGCGCGTCGACGAGCTGCTCGAGCTCGTCGCGCTGTCGCCTCGCGAACATCGCGACCGCTATCCCGACGAGCTTTCGGGCGGCCAGCGCCAGCGCGTCGGGTTCGCGCGCGCGCTCGCAGCGCGGCCGCGCGTGCTCCTGCTCGACGAGCCGCTCGGCGCGGTCGATCCGATCACGCGGGCCGCGCTGCAGCGCGAGCTGGCGCGCATCCATCACGAGCTCCACCTGACGTCGGTGCTCGTCACGCACGATCTCGTCGAAGCGCTCGTGCTCGCCGATCGCATCGCCGTGATGTTGCGCGGCAAGCTGTGCCAGCTCGCGACGCCACGCGAGCTGCTCACCTCCCCCGCCGACGACTACGTCGCGCGGCTCGTCGCGATGGCGCGCGAGCAAGGCGAGCGGCTGCTCGGAGGCACGCCCGCATGAGCGAGCTGTTGCGCGGCGTGCCGCCGCTGCTCGCGAGCCACCTCGTGCTCGTGCTCGCTTCGCTCGCGATCGCCATCGCGATCGCCCTGCCGCTCGCGATCGTGGTCGCCGGCCGGCCGCGCGCCGCGTTCGCGACGATCGCGGTCGCGAGCGTGATCCAGACGATTCCCGGGCTCGCGCTGCTCGCGGTCGTCGTGCCGGTGCTCGCGGCGATCGGCTGGCTGCGGCCGTTCGGCTTCGCGCCCGCGCTGATCGCGCTGACGCTGTACGCGATGCTGCCGATCCTGCGCAACACGATCACCGGCCTGCGCGGCGTCGACGCGGCCGCGATCGAAGCGGCGAGCGGGATGGGCATGACGAGCCGCCAGCTGCTCGCGCGCGTCGAGCTGCCGCTCGCGGCGCCCGTCATCGCGGCCGGCGTGCGCACGGCGGCGGTGTGGACGGTCGGGACGGCGACGCTCGCGACACCGGTCGGCGCGTCGTGCCTCGGCAACTACATCTTCGCGGGCCTGCAGACGCGCAACTTCGCGATGCTCGGCGTCGGCATCGCGTTCGCCGCCGCGCTGGCGCTCGTGCTCGACGGCTTGCTCGCGCTCGTCGAGCACGCGCTCGCCGGGCGCCGCAAGGGCCGCGTGGCCGTGCCGCTCGCGTGCTTCGCGGCGCTCGCGATCGCCGTGATCGGCGTCGCGCCGCGCCTCGTCGAGCCGAGCCGCGCGGTCGCGGCGTCGTCCTCGCCGGCGCGCGGAGCCGTCGCCCAGCTCGAGCGCGTGCACATCGGCGGCAAGACGTTCACCGAGCAATACGTGCTCGTCGAGCTGATGCGCCAGCGGCTCGAGGCCGCGGGCGTGTCGGTCGATGTCGTGCCGAGCCTCGGGTCGACCGTGATCTTCGACGCGCTCGTCAACGGCGATCTCGACGCGTACGTCGACTACACCGGGACGCTGTGGACGAACGCGATGAAACGCCCGTCCGATGCGCCGCGCTGGCGCGTGCTGGCAGAGCTCGATGGCTGGCTCGCACGCGAGCACGACGTGCGCGCGCTGCCGCCGCTCGGATTCGAGAACACGTACGTGCTCGCGATGCGCCGCGATACCGCCGAGCGCCTCGGCGTGCACACGCTCGCCGATCTCGCGCGCCATCCCGAGGTCTCGATCGGCGGCGACTACGAGTTCTTCGGCCGCGCGGAGTGGACCGCGCTGCGCGGCTCGTACGGGTTGTCGTTCGCGCGCCGCGCGACGTTCGATCCGGCGTTGCTCTACGACGCGCTCGTGCGCGGCGAGGTCGACGTGATCTCGGCGTTCTCGAGCGACGGCCGGATCGCGGCGTTCGATCTCGTGGTGCTTGCAGATCCGCGCGGCGCGCTGCCGCCCTACGACGCGCTGGTCCTGCTCGGCGCGCGTGCGGCCGGCGACGCGCGTGTCAGCTGCGCGCTCGGCATGCGCGTGCCGATCGAAGCGATGCGGCGCGCGAACGCGCTCGTCGATCGCGAGCACGACACGCCGGCCGCCGCCGCGACCTGGCTGGCCGCACAGCTCGGCCCACCGCCCGCTTGCGGCGGCGTGACGCCATGACCATGCTGCGCCTCGTCGAGGTCCGCCGCGCGCGCGATCACGTCGCGGCGACCTGCGCGCTCGACGATCTCCAGTTTCACTTCACGGTCTGGTACGAGGCGATCGATCTCGACGAGCTGGCGCGCGCGCACGGCGACGAGCTGCTCGATCGGCTCGCGTTTCACGTCGCGATGTTCCAGATCAACGCGGTGGGCAGCCTCGCACCGCACGCGATCGAGCTCGGCTCGTACGCGCGGTTCGCGACCGCGCGGTTCCAGGACCTGTGGCGCACCGTGTTCCGCAACGTGTGGGCGCAATGGCGTTGGGAGCACGCGCGGCCCGACTATCACGGCCCCGCGTTCGTCGATGCGCCCGCCGCGCCCGCCCAGGCCGCGAGCACGCCACGCGGCGAGGTCGAGCTGCTCGCGTTCTGCGGCGGCGGCAAGGACAGCCTCGTGGCGCTGAAGCTCCTCGAGCGCGCGGGCCTGCCGTTCGCGACGCTCGGCTACGCGCATTCGATCTACGGCAACGCCGCGGCCCAGCACGCGCTGCTCGATCGCATCGGCGGCGTCGTCCCGCGCGTCCGCGCCGAGCGCCAGTGGGTCCTCGACGACTTCATGGACGCACCGGTCGCCGCGCTGCGCCCCGAGCTCGGCGTGCGTTCGATCCTCGCCGCCGAGACGCCGGCCTCGGTGTTCGCCGCGCTGCCGATCGCGCTCGCGCGCGGCTATCGCGGCCTCGTCGTCGCGCACGAGGCGAGCGCGAATCACGGCAACCTGACGTGGCGCGGCGAGCACGTCAACCACCAGTGGGGAAAAGGTTGGGACGCCGAGACCATGCTCGACGACTACGTCCGCGCCGAGCTACTCGCCGACGTCCGCTACTTCAGCGTCCTGCAGCCGGTGCACGACGAGGTGATCTTCGAGTTGCTCGCGCGCGATGCCGCGCTCGCACCGCTCACGCACTCGTGCAACGTGCGCAAGCCGTGGTGCGGCACCTGCGCGAAGTGCGCGTACGTGTGGCTGCAGATGGCCGCGCACCTGCCGCCCGCGATCGTGCGCGCGACGTTCGGCGACGACCTCGGCGAGCGCGCCGAGAACGCGCGCTGGTTCCGCGAGCTGCTCGGCCTCGCCGAGCACTCGCCGTTCGAGTGCGTCGGCAGCGTTCCTGAGGCGCGGCTCGCGCTCGCCCTGCTTCCGCGCCCGCTCGGGCCGCGCCTCGCGCGCCTCGCCGCCGAGGTCGGTCCGATCGACGTGCCCGCGCTCGCGCGCCCGCTCGTCGAGGTCGGCACGCGCCACGGGATGCCGCCGCATGTCGCCGCGGGAGTGCTGCCGCGGCTGCAAGCGGCTGCGGCGGCGGCGCGAACGCGCCTCGGGGCTTGAGCTCGGGGTCCAAATACGCCACACCTCGGACATGGAGATCCCGCGCGACGTGATCGACGGCCTGCGCAGCTCGCCGAAGCGACTGCCGTGCCGCCTGCTATGGGATCCGCGCGGCGCCGAGCTGTTCGCGCGCATCTGCAACGTCGCGGATTACTACCTCACGCGGCACGAGCTCGCCCTGCTGCGCGAGCACGCTGCCGCGATCGCGGCGGCAGCCGGCCCACGCGCGCGCGTGATCGAGCCCGGCTGCGGCCTCGCGCTGAAGACGCGAATCCTGCTCGACGCACTCGACGCGCCGGCGAGCTACGTGCCGATCGACGTCGAGGCCGAGCAGCTCGCGCTCGCGACCGCCGACCTGCGCGTGCACTATCCGGAGCTCGAGATCGAGCCGGTGTGCGCCGATTACATGCGCACGCTCGAGCTGCCGGCGCCCCGGCGCGCCGTCGATCGCGGCCTGGTGTTCTTCCCCGGCTCGACGATCGGCAACTTCGAGCTCGCCGAGGCCGAGGCGTTCCTCGCGCGGTTCGCGCACCACGCCGGCGAGCGCGGCTTGCTCGTGCTCGGCGCCGACTCCAACTCCGATCCCCAGGCGCTCGTGCGCGCGTATGACGATCGCGAAGGCGTGACCGCCGAGTTCGATCGCAACGTGCTCGTCCACGTCAACCGCGCGTACGGCACGACCTTCGATCCCGACGCGTTCGCGCATCGCGCGGTCTGGGACGCCGCGCACAGCCGCATCGAGATGCAGCTCGTCGCGATGCGCGACCAGCGCGTGCGCGTCGCGGATCGCGAGCTCGTCGTCGAGGACGGCGAGCCGATCGTCACCGAGCATTGCTACAAGTATCCCGTCGCGGTGATCGAGGCGCAGCTCGCGCGCGCCGGCTGGCGCGTGCGTACCGTGTTCCCGGATCCGCGCGGCTGGATGCGGTTGTGGCTGTGCGAGCGAGCCGGCTAGGTGAGCCGCGGGCCGCGGCGAGGGTCCGCATCGCCGAACGTCGTCGCGATCGCGGCTTCCTCGGCGGCCATCGCCTCGGCGCGACGCCGGACGCGCGCGACCAGATCGATCGGCCCCGACTCCGGCTCCGGCGCGGGCGCGCTCGGATCGGCGACGAGCCGCTGCTCGAAGTCCGCCCAGATCCGCTGGTCGCTCCTGCAATCGTAGGCACGGCAGACGCGCGGGCGCTGTGCGTGCACCGTGCAGCCGTGGGTCGCGGGATCGTTGTGCACGCAGTAGCCGTCGCTCGCGCGCTGCCGGATCGAATACGGCTTGCCGTAGTCCCAGCGGATCACGCGTTCGTCGAGGTCCGCCGATGACAGCGCGAACGTGAACGCGCAGCAGCGCGCCTTGCACAGGTGAATCAGCTCGGCACAGTTCGGGCCGGCCACCGGCGTCGCGTACTTGTCGCCGCCGGTGTCGAGCGCGACACCGCGACCGAGATCGCCGGCGCGGATCTTCACGAGCGTCTCGTCGAGCTGATCGTTCACGGTGTGCTCGATCGTGCCGGTCGCCGCGGCGGCCGGCGTGTTCGGCGGCGCCGGAATCGGTTCGACGCCGTCGAGCCGGCGCGTCAGCTCGTCGGTGAGCACGACCACGCGCGCCGCCAGCTGGAGCAACGCGTCGCGCGTATCGGCGTCGCGCAGGTTCAGGTTGCGCAGCGCCCGCTCGAGCTCGGCGCGCGTCACCGGCGCATCGGGCTCGACCGTGCCGTACGCGTGCGGTTCGTCGGCCATGCTCGCGACACTATCAGAACGCGAACGTCGCACCGGCGCCGGCGACCAGCGCGAGGTCCGACGACGAGGCGATGAGGCCGGTCGCGCGCACGTTCGCGTCGAGCACGACGTTGCGGGCCTTGAACAGCTCGACGCCGGCTTCGCCCTGGACCACGAAGCGATGGTCGTCGAGGTACGCGTAGCCGAGCCGGAAGCCGAGGTACGGGTTCAGCAGCTGTCGCCGGCCGCCGCCCAGGAAGTCGGAGTACGAGGCGCCGCCGACCGTCGCGATCACCGCGTTGGCCGGCGACGTACCGGCCGCGTTCGGCTCCTTCTGGAACAGGTCGACCTCGAGCGACATCTCGCGCAGCACGGTGTGCATCACGAAGCCGCCGCCGTAGCGCACGCGCGTGCGCGTGCCGGGGTCGAACAGCACGAGCGTCGCGGCCCGCGCGCCCGGATATACCTTCGCCGTCGCGACCGCCGTGACCGCACCCTCGCGCCGGCTCATCGCGATCTCGAGCGTGGCGAGCGCGACGCGATCCTTCAAGAACCGCTGATCGCCTTCGAGCTGCTCGATCTGACCGCGCAGCCGTGTCATCTCCTGCTCGATCTGCAGGATCTCCTGCACCTTGAGCCCGCCGGCCGCCATCACCTGCGCGAGCCGATCGAGCGTGACGTGCAGGTTCTCGAGCGCGATGTCTTGATCGAACAGCTGCTTCGACACGTCGCTCGCGGTGATGCGCTTGTCGGTGATCGCGCCGTGCTTCGCGAGGAACGCGAGCAGGTCGTCGACCTTGTTCGGAGGCACGCGCACGGTGAACCGTGCGCTCCACGTCGCCTCGGCGCCGGTCACCGCCTCGTTGATCACGCGCCCACCGAGTTGCGCGACCAGCTCGTGGAGCTGCGGCCCGACATCACTCACCTCCTCGACCTCGACGCTGACCGAGCCTTCGATCACCAGCTGCTCGGGGATCTCGGTCGCGACCACGGCTCCGCCCGCAGCGCCGCCCACGGCTGGGCCGGCAGGCCCGGGCGGCGGTCCGGCCTGCGCGTAGGAGGCGTGCCGCGACGAAGCTCCGCAGCACGGGATGAGTAACCACATGGCCACGATCAGCAGCGAGCGTCGCATCGCCCGTTCAACGCGCGGCGCGTGACCGGCTTACACGGCCGTGCGAGGATGGGACATGACGTCTGCATGGAGGAGCGTCGTCGTGGTGCTGCTCGGCGCGTGCGGCGGAGGCCACGGCGGCGGCGGCGGTGGCGGTGGCGGTGGCGGTGGCGGTCCGGATGCCGGCGTGCCCGCGGCGGTGTGCACGGCGGCGAGCCTCGTCGACACGTCGTCGCCCACCGCGACCGTCGGCACCGGCCTGCCCGCCAGCTGCACGAACCTGGCGCTGCAAACTGCGGCAAGCGCCGGCGGCACGATCGTGTTCGCCTGCGGCAGCGCGCCGATCACGATCCCGATCACGCAGCCGATCACGGTCTCGGCCGAGACCGTGATCGACGGCGGCGGCCTCGTCACGCTCGACGGCGGCGGCGCGACGCGCATCCTCTGCCTCGACTCCGACTACAACACCGCGACGCCACGGCTCACCGTCCAGCGGCTCTCGTTCCACGGCGGGCTCGGCCCGCCGACCGGCGATGACACCGCGCGCGGAGGCGGCGCGATCTATCGCGACGGCGGCAGCCTCACCGTGATCGACTCCAACTTCGACGACAACCACGCCGGCGCGACCGGCCAGGACCTCGCCGGCGGCGCGATCTACGGCTTCGGCGGCGGCGAGACCGTCATCGCCGGCAGCACGTTCACCAACAATTCCGCGAGCGATGGCGGCGCGGTCGGCAGCCTGAACGGCGATCTCACCATCATCAACACGACGTTCGACACCAACTCGGCGACCGGCAGCGGCGGCAATCCCGGCGACGGCGGCTGCGGCGGCGCCGTCTACATGGACGGCACGCACGAGCTGACGTCGCTGTGCGGCGTGACGATCGCGAACAGCACCGCGGGCGCGATCGGCGGCGGATTCTTCCGCGTCTCCAACGATCACACCGGCTCGTTCGCGATGGATCGCTCGACCGTCGACCACAACCAGATCGACGCGACCGCGCAGGGCAACGCCGGCGGCCTCTACCTCGAAGGCCTCGCGATCGACATCACCGCGAGCACGATCTCGTACAACTCCGGCGGCTACAACGGCGGTATCTGGCTCGACGCCGGCTCGGCGAACCTGACCAACGTCACGATCGCGAACAACACCGCGACCGCCAGCAACGGAGGCGGCGTGTGGCTGGCCAATTCCCCGACCGGCACGATGCTCAACTGCACGATCGCGAACAACCGCGCGACCGCGGCAGGCCAGGTCGCCGGCGCGATCTTCAGCACCGGGCTCACGCTGCAGAACACGATCATCGCGGCCAATACGGCGCAGTACGATCCGAGCTGCGAGGCACCGCCACTCGACGGCACCATCGGAAACCTGCAGTGGCCGAGCGGTTCGCTCTGCACCGCGTCGCCGCTGGTCGCCGATCCGATGCTCGGCGCGCTCGCCCCCAACGGGGGCGCGACCCAAACCCTGCTGCCCGCCGCGGGCAGCCCCGCGATCGGCATTGCCACGGGCTGCCCCGCCACCGATCAGCGCGGCAATCCGCGCGGCGATCCGTGCACCGCCGGCGCGGTCGAGGCGCCGTAGCTGTGTAGCTCGTGCGTAGGAAAATTGCGGGCTGCCGCGGCACGCGGTTTGTACCTTCCGTGATGGGAGACCATCATGAACGAGAATCCCTTGCTCCAGCTCTCGGCGCTCGGCCAGAGCATCTGGATGGACTATCTCGATCGCGGCCGGATCGAGTCGGGGCAGGTCCGGCGCCACATCGAGCAAGACGGCCTGCGCGGGATGACGTCGAATCCGACGATCTTCGAGAAGGCGATCACCAGCGACCACGCGTACGACGCGCCGATCCGCGAGCTCGCGCAACGCGGCAAGACGTCGCTCCAGATCTTCGAGACGATCACGCTCGAGGATATCCGGCTCGCCGCGGACGAGTTCCGCCCGGTGTTCGAGCGGCTCGATCGCCGCGACGGCTTCGTCAGCCTCGAGGTGTCGCCGCATCTCGCATACGACACGTTCGCGACGATCGAAGAGGCGCGCCGGCTGTGGCGCGCGGTCGATCGACCGAACGTGATGATCAAGGTGCCCGCCACCGCGCAGGGAATCCCCGCAATCGAGACGCTGATCGCGGAGGGCATTCAGGTCAACGTCACGCTGCTGTTCGGCCTCGATCGCTACGACGAGGTCGCGGCGGCGTACCTCGCAGGCATCGAAGCGCGCGTGCGGCGCGGCGAGAGCCCGCGTGTCGCGTCGGTCGCCAGCTTCTTCCTCAGCCGCATCGACACGCTCGTCGACGCCGAGCTCGACGCGCGCGAGCATGCCCGGCGCATCCGGCCCGAGCTCGCCGCGAGCTTGCGCGGCAAGACCGCGATCGCCTGCGCGCGGATCGCATACCAGCGCTACCTGCGCCACTTCGGCGACGCGCGCGCGACAGAGCTCGCACGGATGGGCGCGCGCCCGCAGCGCCTGCTGTGGGCGAGCACGAGCACGAAGAACCCGGCGTACAGCGACGTCTATTACGTCGACGCGCTGATCGGCGAGGACACGATCGACACCGTGCCGCTCGAGACGCTCGAGGCGTATCGCGAGCACGGCCACCCGGCGCGCCGCATCGAGGACGACGTGCCCCGCGCGCGCGCGATCCTGCGCGAGCTGACCGAGCAGGACATCGATCTCGCGGCGGTCGCGCGGCAGCTCGAGCGCGAGGGCGTGGCCAAGTTCGTCAAGTCCTACGACCAGCTGCTCGAGGCGATCGGGCGCCGGCGCCGCGCAGTCGTGGCGCCCGAGCGGCGCGCCGGAGCGTGAGCGTCGCTACGGGTGCTTCGCGATCCAGCGCTGGGCGACTCCGATATTGTAGTCGTCGTGGGCCGCGCGATAGTACGCGAGCGCGGCGCGCCCCTCGGTGCGGGCACGCGGGCGGGTCGCCGGGCTCCGCCACAGCGCGTGAGACAGGTACAAATGGATCTCGCCGAGCTTCTGCGGCGGGTAATGCGCGGCGGCGGCCATCACCAGCGAGCGGTCCAGACGCGTCACCGCTTCACTCGCGCGGTCGAGCTCGATCAATGCCTGCGCGCTGCCGATCAACGTGACCGCAACGTTCGGATGGTCCTTGCCGAGCTTCGCTTCGAAGATCGCCCGCGCCTTCTCGAAGTTATCCAGCGCCCCCGCGTAGTCCTTCATCGCGATCAGCGTGAAGCCGTCGTTTGCATATGCGGTCGCCACCCACGGATGGTCAGCGCCGAACTTCGCGCTGAACAACGCGACCACGCGCTGCATGAGCTCGTGTGACTGTGCGGGCTTGCCCTCGGCGCGATACGTGTCGGCGGTGTTACCGAGGTACCGCGCGATGTCGGGGTGGTCCGGCCCGTAGACCGTCTCGACGATCTGCTCGGCGCGCCGGAAATGTGCGATCGCGTCGTCGTACTTCTGCTCCGCCTTCTCGATCTGGCCGAGGTCGTTCAGCACCTCGGCGATCCGCGCGTCGTCCTTGCCATACGCCTTCTCGTCGATCGCGAGCGCGCGCTGCAGCTTGTCGCGTGCGCCGTCGCGATCGCCGAGGTCGGCCAGCACGCCGGAGAGATTGACGAGCGACTTCGCGACGCCGGGGTCGTCGGGACCCTCCAGCTTGTCGTAGAGCGCCACCGACTTCTCCATGTACGCCTTCGCGGTCATCGGATCGCCGGCGGTCATGTAATAGCCGCCGAGGTTGTTGTACGACCGCGCGACGTCGATGTGGTCGGGCCCCAGCGCCGCGATCCGGATCGCGAGCGACTGGTCGACCACCTTCTTGACGTCCGCCAGCTTGCGCTCCTTGAGCAGCACGCTGGCGACGCTATCGAGTGCCGTCGCGACCGCGGGATGATTCGGTCCGGCGACGCGCTGGTTGGTCGCGAGCACCTGCTCGAGCAGCTTGCGGGCGTCCTCGTACTTGCCTTCGTCGATGTCGAGCTGGCCGAGGCTGCTCTGCACGTTGGTCGTGGTCGGATTGTCGGGACCGAGCTGACTCTTCGCTCGCGCGAGCGCGCGCTCGAGCCGCTCGCGTGCACGTTTCATGCGGTGGCTCGCCGCGTCGAGCGAACCGATGTTGTCATCGAGCTCGATCATGTCCGCGGCCGGCAGATGCGCATGTGCGGCAAGCGCTTCGGCGATCGGCGCGAGCACGTCGCCGAGCTCGAGCTTCGCGGTCAAGGTCGCGATCGCGAGGATGCGGCGCGACGCGGCGCGCACCGCGATCACCTCGTCGCCCGCGGCGAGCCCGGCTTGCATCGCGTCGGCGAGCGTGGCGACGGAGTGCCGATCGTCGAGAGCAAGCTCCACCGAGCCCACCTCGAGCGTCGCCTCGGCGATCGCCGGCTGATAGCCCGACGTGCGTGCGACCTCGAGCGTGCGCTGCGCGATCGCGAGCGCCAGGTGATAGCGACCGAGCCTGGACTGCGCGCGGGCCTGAGCGATCGAGCCGCGGAGCGCGGCGATCGCCACGCGCGCGGCCTCGGTCTCCGGCGGCGCGATGCCGGCGAGGAGCGCGGTGGTATCGGCACAGCCGTCGACCGCCGGCAGCGCGTTCACCGCGTCGAGCGCGTGGTCGACCGCGTCGCCGCCGCCGGTCGCGAGCGAGTCGAGCGTCGCGCGCGTCTCCGCGAGCCGGCGCGTCAGGCACTCCATGCGCAGGTCGAGCATGTGCTCGGACTGGATCTGACGCACGCGGGTGTCCTCGCATGCGCCGACGTAGCCTTGCTCCCAGCTGTCGCCCCAGCGATCGAAGGCCGGTGCGATGCGGTCGAGCACCGCGCGCGCGTCGGGGCGATGGCTCGCGTCGAATGCGTTCGCCAGCTTCGCGCGCACGTCGGGGTTCCACACTCCGGCGAGCCGATCGCTCGCACCGGTGCACACCGCGGCCGCGGGGCGCTTCGCGTACCACACGCCGCCGCCGGCGAGCGCGAGCGCGGCCCCCACCGCGAGCGCCACGCGCGTGCGCTTGCGCGGGTCGCGCGACAGCGCCGCGAGCAGCTCCGCCATCGAGCGAAACCGCTGCGCCGGATCGACAGAGAGCCCGCGCACGATCACGCGGCGCAGCCGCGGCGGCACGTCGGCGTCGCGCGGCGGCTGCCGCAGCGCGCCGCCCGTGACGTTCGCGCACAGCTCGCCGAACGTCGTGCCGAGGAACGGCCGCTCGCGATATAGCGCCTCGTACAGCGCGACGCAGAACGCGAACTGATCGGCAGCCGGACCGACCGCGCCGCCCTGAAATTGCTCCGGCGACATGTACGCGGGCGTGCCCATGACGGTGCCCGTGCGCGTCAGATCGCGCGACAGCGGCGTGGTCTCGGTGATGACTTCTCCGCCACGCTCCGCGGTGCCGGCCACGCCGGCAGAGCCGACGCTTTCGATCGCACCGTGCACGCCGGCCGACGACGGCGCGGCCTGATGCTCGCCGGCGAGGCCGACGAGCCCGAAATCGGTCACGCGCACGCTGCCGTCCTCGAACCGCAGCACGTTGTCGGGCTTGAAGTCGCGATGGACGAGGCCCGCGGCGTGCGCGGCGGCGAGGCCGCGCCCGGCCTGGACGAACGCCGCGACCGTCTCGCGGTGCGTGCGCTTGCCATCGACCAGCCAGCGCCGCAGGGTGCCGCCGCCGGCGAACTCCATCGCGATGTAGACCTGCTCGCCGCGCGTGCCGGCCTCGTGGACGCGCAGCACGTTCGGATGATCGATGCGCGCCATCGCCTGCGCCTCGCGCAGCAGGCGCAGGCGCGCGTCACTGGAGCGAGTCGCGGCGCCTTGCAGCACCTTGATCGCGACCTTGCGATCGAGGTTCGGATCGTACGCGGCGTACACCACGCCGACGCCGCCGGTGCCGAGCACGTCGAGCACGACAAAGCGGCCGAGCGTCTCGCCACGCACGAGCGGCGCCGTGCTCTCGCCGTCGCCTTCGTCGGCGGCGGGCGGGCTCCCGGCGTCCGACGCGAGCGTGTCGGCGAGCGCAGGCGTGCCTATCCCCTGCAGCGTCTCCTCGCCACCCTGGCGAACCATCGCCTCGAGTCTAGCGTAGCCGCCGCGCGGCTGCATGTTAGGCTGAACGCGTGCACAAGCTTCGCCTCGCGCACGACGAGCCACGGTATGCAGCGCTGCGAGCCGGCACGAAGTGCGTGTGCTGCAACGCCGAAGCAAGCGGGCATCGCGAGCCGTACGGCGGTGGCGCGATGTTCTCGGTGCCCGTGTGCCGCGGTTGCGTGCATCACGCGCTCGGCGAGCCGGGCGGTTGGGCCGGACGCGTCGTGCTGGTCGCGACCGCTACGGTGATCGCGCTGATCGGCCTCGTCGATTTCTCGCTGATGATGGTCGAGATGTCCGCGGTGGTGTTCGGCGCGGCGCTCATCTGGCGCTCGGTCGAGCGCGCGCGGCTGCGGCGCTGGCATACCCAGGGCCATCATCCCGGGATGGAGTTCGACATCGGCGACGGCTACACGGTCGTCTCGACGCACAACGCACACCTCGTCGACCAGCTGCTCACCCTGCATCCGACCGCACGCGTCGAGCGCGGCGACGAGCTGCCGCGGGCGCGCGCGGTGAAGCTCCCGAATTAGCCGGAATTAGCCGTCGATCGTGCCGAGCGCGCCGAGCGCATCGACCGCGAACGCGGCGACCTCGCGCGCGGATTCGAAGGCCTTGAGTGTCTGCTGGATGTGATCGGCGGAGTGCAGCGCCGAAACCATGAGGCGCACCCTGCCCTCGCCTTCGGGCACGACCGGGTAGCACAGGCCATGGCAGTAGATGCCGGCGTCGTAGAGGTGGTTGACCGTCTCGCGCAGGATCTCGTAGTCGCCGATCTCGACGACGATGAGCGGGTGCTGGCCGCCGCCGAGCACGCGGAACTTGCGCTCGAGCAGGCCCTGAAACAGCGTCGTGACGTTGTCGCGCAGGTGAGCGAGCGGCGCGTTGCCGCTCTCGAGGATCTGCAGCGCGGCCGTCGCGACCGCGGCCATCGCGGGCGGCAGCGTCGCGGAAAACATGTACGGTGACGACTTCTGGCGCAGCCAGTCGACGATCTCGGCCTTGCCGGCGGCGAACCCGCCGCTCGCGCCGCCGAGCGCCTTCGAGAACGTGCCGGTGATGAGATCGACGCGGTCGAGCACGCCCGCGTGCTCGGCGCTGCCGCGGCCACGCTCGCCGAGCACGCCCACGCCGATCGCATCGTCGACGATGACCAGCGCGTCGTACTTCTGGGCGAGGTCGCAGATCGAAGCGAGGTCGGAGATGCGCCCGGTGAACGGGTGAACGCCGTTGGTGACGATCGCGCGAAACCGTGCCCACCGCGAGCGGCGCAGGATGTCCTCGAGGTCGTCGGGGTCGTCGCTGCGGAACGTGACGAGCTTCGAGCCGGCGAGCCGCGCGCCCTCGGCGAGGCTCGGGTGGACGCCGCCGTCGCAGATGATGCAGTCCTTCGCGCCGAACAGCGGCGCGAAGATGCCGATGTTCGCGTGATAGCCCGAGCCGTAGATGATCGCGTCGGGCATCTTGAGGAAGCCGCGCAGCCACTCCTCGAGCTCCTTGTGAATCGGTAGCGTCCCGCACATCACGCGCTGCGACGACAGCCCCACGCCGTACTTGTGGATCGCGTCGATCGCGGCCTGCTGGAGCTGGGGATCGACGGACAGCCCGAGGAAGTCGTGCGTCGTGAAGTTGACGACCGGATGGCCGAGCTTGCCATCGACCATGCCGCCCGCGGCCATGCCGCCCGAGCGCGCGAACACGATCTCGCGCTTGTACAGGCCGGCATCTTTCAGGCGATCGGTCTCGCTGTGGATCAAGTCGCGAAGCGCCTGGGTCATGGCTCGCTCCCGATGTACCAGACGACTGCGGACACGCAACGCGACCACGGCAGGCTCGGCACGCAGGTCGCGTCGTCGCCGGTGCACGCGTGGACGGCGCGATCGCGGTCGCGGCAGAACCGATCGATCGCCGGCGCATCGGCGACACCGCCCGCGAGCGCGAGCTCGGACGCGAGCGCACCGAACCGGCGCTGGAGCTCGCCCGCGAGCGCGACGCGATAGTCCGCCGAGCCGCGCACGAGCTGCGCGCGCGTCGCCTCGTCGATCCAGTCCGGCGCCGCGCGCGTGTTGGCGGCGATGACGTCGGCCGCGGCGCACTCGCCGTCGCCGTGGCAGGCGGCGGCCGCGGCCTCGGCGAAGCAGCGTGCGGAGGTGTCGGTGTGACAGCGCGTGCGCGCGGCTTCGTAGACGTCATGCTCGAGCGCGGCGCGACGCGCGGGCGTGAGGTCGTGCACGGCGGCGAGCGCGCGGGCGACGTACGACGCGTCGTCGGCGCGGGCACGTGGAGCGAGCGCGAGCGCGAGCACGAGCGCGAGCGCGCTCCGAGCTGGCCAAAGCCCACAGCCCAAAGCCCAATGCCCCGTCCTCACAGCCGGCCTCGCTGCGGCAGATAGCGCCGCCGGAACGCGTCGACGAATGCATGGAGGTGATGCTCGAACGGATAGACCGCGACGAGGTTCGGATCGGCGAGTGGCCAGCGTGCGCCGGCGAACGGATCGAGATCGTACAGCTCGTCGAGATGCGTGAGCGGGAACCTGGTCGTGTCGAGCGTGCCCGGCGCGCCCGGCCTGGGCCGATCGGTGCCGGCGAGCAGCGCGCCGAGCGCGAGGTAGAGATCGATCGGCCCGTCGGCTTGGGTGCGGATGTCCGCGACGTGCAGGTCGCGCACCGCGATCGTCTCGCCGTCGAGCGTGACGGTCGTCGCGGTCGGTTTGCCGTCGTGATCGATCGCGAGGCACTGCAGGCTCACGATCGCAGCCACCGGCGGCGGTGCGACCGGCGGCTTGCGCCCGAGCTGCGCGTCGAGCGCGATGATCGCGAGCTGGCGGCGCCGCCGATCGAGCACGTCGCGCACGCTGTCGAGCGCGCCGGTCTTGCCGAGGAACGCCGTCGGATCGGCGGCGAGCTGCGCGCACGCGTCGGCCGGCGCACCCCAGTGGATCGCGTAATCGTTGCAGCTCGCGGTCGTGCCGAACCGGTTCGCGAACAGCAGCTGGCCGAGGACGTGCTCGAATAGCTGCGAGCGATCCGAAGCCGCCGGCCACAGCGGCAGGTCGGCGAACCGCGTCGAGCAGCGCGGGATGCCGGTGAAGCGCTCGCCGATCGTGGTCGGGTGCGGGTCCGGCAAGTTGACCCAGATGTGATGCGACGCGTGCGGCGTGCCGGTGATCGCGTGCTCGACATCGGCGAGCAGATCGTCGGCGTGATCGAAGTGCGCGCGGATCGCATCCTCGTCGCGCGTGATCGCGTCGCCGGGCGAGGTCGAGCCGAGCTTGCCGAACGCGTCGGCGAGCCGGCGATACGCGTAGTGCAGGTACGGCTCGTCGAGGCGGCGCCGCGTGCAGACGTCGAGCTTCGCGACCGGCGCCGCCGCCGGCGCCGCCGCGGCCTCGTTCGGCGCGCACGAGCCGAGGTTCTTGGTATAGCCGAGGGCGAAGGCGCGCTGGACGAGAGCGCAGCCCGCCTGCGGGCGGGCTGGGACTTCGGACTTCGGACTTCGGACTTCGGACTTCGGAGTCGGAAGGGAGATGTGCGGGATGCAGTATTGCGAGGGCGAGGGCTCGCTCGCTTGCTCGGGCAGCTGAACAATTTTCGCCGCCGCGTGATTGCCGAGGGCGCCGAGCGCGATCGCGACCATGCCGGCGAGGACGAGCGCGCGCTGGACCGGGCCCGGCAGCTCGCGCGCGCCGTCGGCTTCCCCTGCCGCATCTGTAATGTCCGAGGCTCTTCTGAGAGCCTCGGACAGATCGACGAGAGCCGGCCGGCCGCGGATCCAGGCGATCGCGCCGCGGCTCGCGACGCCGAACCGCCAGCCCACGCCGGCCAGCGCGCACGCGAGGCTCGCGACCACTCCGACCTCGAGCCACGACGCGCCCGACAGGGCCGCGAGGTACGTCGCACCGAGCGCACCGCGCGCCGCCGCGATCGCGACGAGGACCGCCGCGACCGTCACCGCGCTGATGGTCTTCAGCCCGATCACCGTCTGCTCTCTCCGAAGTCCGAGGTCCGAGGTCCGAGGTCCGAAGTCCCCGTCACGGCGTCTTCTCCACCACCAGATCCTCGATCGTGATCCGGCGGTTCTTCGCACGCACCGCTTCCTTGTCGCCCTTGTCGGGTAGCGCGCGTGCCGGCGTGTTGTCGGCGTGCGTACACAGCACGACGTGGTCGGGGACCTCGCCGCCGTGCTTGCGGATCTCCTGATACACCGCGAACGCGCGCTCGTAACCGAGCAGGAAGTTCTTGTCCTTGTCGCCGACGTCGTCGGTGTGGCCGTGGATGACGAGCTTGCGCTCGGCCAGCCCGCCCTGATCGAACGACAGCACGCCGCTCGCGGGATCGCCGAACAGCTTGTCGAGTACGCCGCGCCCGTCGGGCGCGAGCTGCGTCTGGCCCGACGCGAACAGCACGTCGCCCGGCAGGTCGACCATGCGGGCGGTCTGATCGCCCATGCCGATGCCCGAGCCGATCGGCTTGGTCGCGACCGCCTTCGTGCCGTGCTCGACCGACCACAAAATCACGAAGAACGCCATGATCTGGGTCATCAGGTCGATATAGATGATCGACCACAGCCCGCCGTGGCCGCCCTTGCCGCTCGGTGGGTGATGACGGCGCCCGCGCGACATGGCTACGCCTGCACCTCGATCTCGACGCCGTTCTCGACCAGCACGTCGACCGCCTGCACCAGGATGTCGTAGTCGTACTCGAGCGCCTTGATCCGTTGGTCGAAGCGCGACGCCGCGCTGGTATACGCCGACGCGAGGATCGCGCCGAACAGCGTCGACTGCAGCGAGATCGCGAGCTCGGGCGCGAGGTTCTCGACGCTCGTGTTCGAGCCAAGCCGATCGAACATGCCGATCAGGCCGATCACGGTGCCGATCAGGCCGAACAGCGGCATCACGCCGGCGACGAACTCGAGGTGCGCGTGCAGGTGGTCGTAGAGCTCGCGGCAATCGACGTAGTACTGGTGCGCGACATATTCGGCGTACTCCTTGCCCTTCTTGCGCTTGAGCACGGCCTGGATCTCGCGCACGAGCGGGTTGTCGGGCAGCTTGGCCTTCGCGCCGGCCTCGATCGGACCGGCCTTGATCCAGCCCGACTCGTCGCGCTTCATGTAGAGGAACTTGCGCAGCGCCGCGACCGTGTCCTGCACGTGCGTCGCGTTCTTGATGAGGTGGCGACCGGAGAAGAAGATCGTCAGCGAGCCTTTGACGAGCTTGCCGAGCTCGGCGCCCGCGACGTAGACGAGCATCGCGAACGACACCAGCAGCATCGCGAGGAAGTAGCTCTCGGCGATGAAGAACAGGATGCCGATGACGAACACCGCCGCCGCCGCGATCAGGCCGAGCGCGCCGGCGCCCGCCGCCGCTGAATCGCCGCCGATGCGTAATTTGTCGAGGATCTTAGCCATGCGAGGTCTCCTGCACGTACGTCGCGTGATAACGAACCGCTCCGACCACCGCGACGGCCGCGAGCGCGATGCCCGCCGCGAGCGCGCCTGCCACCGCGTATCTCCGCCATGCCGGCGCGCGATCCGGATCGGCGAGCCGCACGAGCCGCTGGCGCAACCGCGGGGCACCGCCGGCCGGCTGCGCGAGCAACTTCTTCGTCGCGACCTCGAGCTCGGGCGCGAACGCGCGCGCGGTCAACGAGTCCTCGCGGTGCCAGATCAGCCAGCCGAGGTACTGCGCGAGGTGATGGCGCGCACCGGCGAGTGCCGCGTGATCGTCGCCAAGCTCGGTCGCCCGCGGCTTGCGCCGCGCGAGCAGGACGAAGGTCGCGACCCGGTCGGCGTGGCGCTGGATCTCGCCGAGCGCGAGCACGATCGCGCCGAACAAGAAGTCGCGGTCGCCCGGATCGGTGCCGTCGTACTCCTCGCCGCCTTCCCAGTCGAGCCAGAGCCGATCTTCGTGCGGGCGGTAGGTGCGCCGGTGATCGAGATCGTCGGGCTCGATCGTGCCGGCAAGCGTCGGCGGCTCGCCGAATAGCTGGCGCTCGTGCTCGCCTTCGTCGGGCATCGCGCGCGGCTGGCGCTGCTCGCGCGTCGCGACCACCGCGCCGGTCTCGGTCGGCACGACGAGGCCCGCGTTCCATTGCGTCCAGTGCAGCGTCGACACCCGCGGCGCCGCGTAGTCGTGCGGCCGCCCGGCCGGCGCGAGGGCGAGCTCGAGCATCTTGCGCGGAATGACGATGCGGCTGTCGGAGAGACCGCCGCCGTATGCGATGACCTCGTCGCCCTGCCCCGGCAGCAGGCGCACGCGGGCGAGCAGCTCGGCGTCGACCGGTAGCCCGTTGCGCCGCATGTAACCGACGGCGTACGCGCGCGCGGCGCCGTGCCACGCCTCGGCATCGGCGCTCGCGTCGATCGCGCGCCGGTCGAGCAGCTCGGCGGCCACCGCGGCGGCGCACCGCACCCACAGCCGCGCGACCAGCAACGCGACCGGCACGCCGACCGCGAGCGCGATCGCATCGGCGACGCCGGCGAGCGCACACGCGAAGTACGCGCCCACCGCGATCGGCGCGTACGCGACGACGACCGCGAGCGTGCGCCGCCCGGCCGCGGCCGCCCAGGTGCCGAGCACGCGCGCGAGCTGCGCCTGCTCGATCCGCCCGAACCCGGGCACCGGCGGCAGCGCGATCGGCAGCGTGACCGCCGCGAACGTGCCCCACGCGAGCCCGCCGCCGAGCAGCCAGGGCAGATCGAGCACGGCGGCGGCGAGCGCGACCGCACCGAACCCGCCCACCGCGAGCGCCGCCCGGCGCAGTGCGGGCAACGCGAGCACGGCGACGCCCGTTCGCCAGCCGATCACGAACGGCACCGCGAGCACCAGCGCCGCGAGCGCGATCGCGAGCGCGACGAGCCCGACGCCGGGCGGTGCCGCCGCGACGTCCGCGCGGTCGTCACGCGTGGTGCGCGCGAGCCGGTGCAGCACGTCGCGTAGCTCGCCCGCGATCGCGATGCGCGAGCCGCCGAGCGCGAGCACACCGCGCGCCCGCGCCGGCGCGCCCGGCCACGTCGCGCGCACGTCGTAGTGGAGCGCGTGGTCGTCGAGGTCGACGTGCACGACGAGATCCGCATGCTCGCCCGCCGCGAGCCGGTCATCCGCGAGGTCGTGCTGGAGCGCGATCGCGAGCGCATCGGCGCGCCATCCCGGCGGCCCGACCTCGACCGCGTACGTGCGCGGAGCCGCGGCCGCAGCTACCGCCGCAGCCGAGCACAGCAGCACGAGCACCCACGCGATCCTCCGCACGCGAATGCCGTATCACGCCCCCCCAACATCGCCGACACTGGCCCCATGCACGACGTGCTCGCCAAGTACCTGCCGGCGCAGGGTCTTGTCGTCGAGATCGCGAGCGGCGGCGGCGAGCGCGTGATCGAGCTCGCGCGCACGTTCGGCCACCTCGCGTGGCAGCCGACCGAGCGCGATCCGCAGAACGTCGCGGCGCTCGTGGCCGCGCGCGATGCCGCGGGCCTGACCAACGTGCTGCGGCCGATCGAGCTCGACGTGGTCTTGCTGCCGTGGCCGATCGCGCAGGCCGACGCGATCCTCGCGGTCGACTACGCGCACATCGTCGCGTGGGATCAGGTCACGGCGGCGATGGGCGGCGGCGCGCGGCTGCTGCAGTCCGGCGGGCTGTTCATCCTGTTCGGTGCCTTTCGCTTCCACGGCAAGTACGCGTCGAAGCAGCACGAGGACCTCGATCTCGAGCTGCACGCGCGCGACGCCAACCTCGGGCTGCGCGACATCCGCGAGCTCACCGTCGCCGGCACCCGCACCGGCCTCGGCCTCGAGCACGCGGTCGCGACGCCGACCGGCCAGGCGCTGATCTTCCGCCGCCGGCCGCTGCTCCCGCCGACGGGACAATTCAGGATCGGGTGAGTTTGGGCTTTGGGCTTTGGGCTTTGGGCTTTGGCCAGAGGTCCGATCGGTTCGGGCCAAGGCCCAAGGCCCAAAGCCCAAAGCCCAAGCCCATCTCCTCACTGGATCGGCGGCAGCGGGCAGCCGTACACGAGCTGCACCGAGGTCACCGTCAACGTCTTCAAGCTGTCGCACGCCGCGCCGTACAGCGTGATCAGCTGGCTGCCGCTGTCGTAGTCCCAGCCGTTCATGTGCGTCGGATCGTGCGGCACCGACTGCGTCTGATCGAACCACACGTAGATCTGGCTCGGGTCGGGTGGCGCCGGGCTCACCGTGTACTCGCACGACACGACCTGACTCGCGATCGCCTGGAACGCCATATCGAGATCGCCCGCGGTGTCGGCCTGGTAGTACTGCGTCGCGCCGGGCAACGCCTCGCCGCCGAGCGCCGCGAGCGTGTTCAGGAAGTCGGTCTTGACCTCGCTGCCGAAGCCGACGACGAACGTGTTCACGCCCATCGCTTCGAGCGTCTGCACGGCGCTCTCCGAGCCGGTGTCGCCGCCGCCTTCGCTGCACGTCTTGGACTGACCGCCATCGGTGACGAGCATCATGTAACTCTTGCGCGTGGTGTCGGCGAGACCGGGGTCGGTCGCTGCTTGCTCGAGCCCGGTGTCGATGTTGGTGACGCACGGGCCGGCTGGATACAGCGGATCGGCCATGTCGAGCGCATCGGTCAGCATCGTCGAGATCGTCGAGCCGTTGTTGTCGCCGAGCGGCACCGGGATCGCGTCCTGGCCGCACTGATCGCCGGTCGTATCCGGGAACAGCGTCATCCCCCACCGCACCTGCGTGCCGTAGCTCGAGAGCACGTCGGTGATCGCCGCCACCGCCGCCTGCCACTTCGTCGTCGTGGTGCCGTTCAGGACCTTCGTCATCGAGCACGAGCGATCGACGACGAACAGCAGATTCGGCGCGACGTACGTCAGGTCGAACTGCTGGCCGCCGCACGTCGGGGCATCGGCCGGCGTGTTCGATCCGGCCGCATCCGGCGCTTCTGCGCCGTGACCGTGACTGCTGCAACCGACGAGAGCCAGGGCAACGAAGAGGGGGCGCATGTCGGCCCACAGAGCACCTCGCGTGCCGGCGCAAGTGCCTGCAAAGCCGCGCGCTCGACCACGCGTTGCGGGGTTGTCCCCACGACACGCTGCGGGCCAGTTGTCCCTACTACGCCAGCGCGCGCGCGAACAGCGCGAGCGTGCGAGCCCACGAGTCGCGGGCGGCGGTCACGCGGTACGAGCCGCGCGTGTCGTTGAAGAACGCGTGTGGCGTGGCCGGGTAGACGTGCGACTCGATCGGCTTGCCGGCGGCCTGCATCGCCTGCGCGAATGCCTCGACCGGCGCGACCAGGCGCGCGTCCTCGGCCCCGACCAGCACGAGCACCGGGCAGCCGATCGTGCCGACCTGGTCGGCCGCGGGCGGCTGGCCGTAATAGATGACGGATGCGCTGAGCGCGGGATCGGCGGCCGCGAGCGCGCCGGCCAGGCCGCCGCCCATGCAGTAGCCGACCGCGCCGACCTTGCGGCCGCCGACCTCGGGCCGCGCGCGCAGCCAAGCCGCGATCTCGACCAGGTTCTGCACGTAGCTCGGCAGCGACGCGAACCGCTCCGGGTTGAACAGGCGCGCGACCGTGCCGCCGACCGACGAGCGCTCCGGCTCGGCCAGCCGCGCCAGCTCGCCGTCGCGCTTGCTCGGATCCATCAGGTTCCCCCACGAATTCGGCGGCAACGCGTCGAGGAAGCTCTTGGTCGCCTCCATGCGCGGCTCGGAGAGCTCGGGCGGGCGGCCGCCGCCGCGCGAAAACAGGTCCGGCGCGATCGCGGCGTAGCCAGCCGCCGCGAATCGATCCGCGACGTCGCGCATGTGCGCGTCGACGCCCCAGATCTCCTGAATGACGATGACGCCCGGGACTGGCTCCTTCACGCCGGGGTGCGCGAAGTAGCCGGCCATCTGGCCGGGGAGCTCGACGGTGCTAGTGGTCAGCTTCATGTGATGCGGTCTTCCCTTTGCGATGACCCAGCCGTTCGACGAACACGAACAGCGCGGGAATGAAGAAGATGCCGAGCAGCGTCGCGGCCAGCATGCCGGAGACGACCGCGGTGCCGAGCACGCGCCGCGCCGTCGCGCCCGCGCCCGCCGCGAACCACAGCGGCAGCGTGCCGAAGATGAACGCGAACGACGTCATCAGGATCGGCCGCAGCCGCAGCCGCGCGCCTTCGAGTGCCGCGTCGATCAGCGGCTTGCCCTCGTCGTAGCCGGCCTTCGCGAACTCGACGATCAGGATCGCGTTCTTCGCGGTGAGCCCGACGAGCACGACCAGGCCGATCTGCGCATAGACGTTGTTATCGAAGTGGCGCGACAGCAGGCCGATGAACGCGCCGAGCACGGCGACCGGCGTCGAGAGCAGCACGCTCCACGGCAGCGACCAGCTCTCGTACAGCGCCGCGAGGATCAGGAACACGAACACGAGCGAGAGCCCGAGCACGCGCGCGGTGCCTCCGGAGGCCTGCTTCTCCTGATACGACAGGCCGTTCCACGCGTAGCCCATCTCGGGCGGCAGCGTGTCGTGCGCGACCTGCTCCAGCGCGTCGAGCGCCTGACCCGAGCTGTAGCCGGGCGCGTTGCCGCCGAGAATTTCTACAGATCGGTACAGGTTGAACCGCACCGTGTACTCCGGGCCGCTGATCGGCTTCACCTTCACGAACGACGACAGCGGCACCATGTCGCCGCGCGCGTTGCGCACGTAGAACCGGCCGACGTCATCGGCGGTCATGCGCTCGGAGGCGTCGGCCTGCAGGAACACGCGCCACTGCCGGCCGAACCGCGAGAAGTCGTTGACGTACGAGCCGCCGAGGAACGTCTGCAGCGTGTTGTAGACCTCGCCGACCTGGACGCCCTCCTTCATCGCCTTGTCCTTGTCGACCTCGGCGTAGAGCTGCGGCACCGCGGGCGAGAAGTTCGGGCGCAGGTTCTCGAGCTCGGGTCGCTTCCTGGCCGCGGCGACGAACTTCATGACGTTCGCGACGAGCGTCGGGTAGTCGCTGCCGCCGCGGTCCTGCAACATCATGCTGAAGCCGCCGGTCGCGCTGATGCCGGGGATCGCGGGCGGGCCGACGGCGATCACGCGCGCGTCCGGAATCCCCGCGAACTTCTTGTTGAGGTCGGCGATGATCGCGGCCGAGGTGAGGTCGCTCGAGCGCTCGTCCCACGGCGAGAAGCCGATGAACGCGAGGCCGGTGTACGGGGCGGCGGTACGCGTGAACAGGCTGAACCCGGCGACGCCGTTGTACGTCGCGATGCCCGGCTCGAGGGCGAGAATGTCGTTGACCTGATCGAGCACGAGCTTCGTGCGCTGCAGCGACGCGCCGTCGGGCAGCTGGATGCCGATGATGCCGTAGCCTTGATCCTCGTCGGGGATGAAGCCGCTCGGCAGCTTGCGGCCGAGGCCGACCGAGATCGCCGCGACGCAGACGAGCAGCACGAGCGGGATGGCGAGCTTGCGCACGAGCCGGCGGTTGATGCTGATGTAGCCGTTGGTCGCGCGGCCGAACACGCGGTTGAAGCGATCGCCGAGCCGGCCGAGCATGCCGCGGTGTTGCTTGCGCGGGCGCAGCAGCAGCGCCGACAGCGCCGGCGACAGCGTGAGCGCGTTGAACGCCGAGATCAGCACCGAGATCGCGATGGTCAACGCGAACTGCTGATACAGCCGGCCGGTGATGCCGCTCATGAACGCGACCGGGATGAACACGGCGGCGAGGATCAGCGCGATCGCGATGACCGGACCTTGCACCTGCTTCATCGCGGCGAGCGTCGCCTCGCGCGGCGCCATGCCCTCCTCGATGTGGTGCTCGACGGCTTCGACCACGACGATCGCGTCGTCGACGACGAGGCCGATCGCGAGCACGAGGCCGAACAGCGACAGCGTGTTGACCGAGAAGCCGAACAGCGGAAACACCGCGAACGCGCCGACGAGCGACACCGGCACGGTGAGCAGCGGGATCAGCGTCGCGCGCCACGACTGGAGAAAGATGAAGACGACGAGCACGACCAGCCCGACCGCCTCGAGCAGCGTCTGCACGATCTCGCGGATGCCGGCGGTGACCGGCCGCGTGGTGTCGAGCGAGATCGCGTACTCGACGCCGGGCGGGAAGCGCTTCGCGAGCTCCACCATCGTCGCCTTGATGTTGCTCGCGACCTCGAGCGAGTTCGAGCCGGGCGACTGGAACGCGGCGACGACCGCCGCGGGCCGGCCGTTGAACGTGCCGTACTGCTGGTAGTTGAGCGCGCCGAGCTCGACGCGCGCGATGTCCTTCAGGTGGATGATCGAGCCGTCGGGCGCCTCGCGCACGACGATGTTGCCGAACTCCTCGGGCGTGACGAGCCGGCCCTGCGCGCGCACGGTGTACGTGATCTGATTGCCGGCCGGCGCCGGCTCGCCGCCGATCTGACCGGCCGGGTTGACGACGTTCTGCTGGCGGATCGCGCTCTGCACGTCGGTGACGGTGAGCGAGAGCCGCGCGAGCCGATCCGGATCGAGCCAGATGCGCAGCGCGTAGTCCGACGAGCCGAAGTTGCGGATGTCGCCGACGCCTTTGATGCGCAGCAGCGCGTCGTTGATGTTGATGAGGCCGTAGTTGGCGAGAAACGTCGAGTCGTAGCGGCCGTCGGGCGAATACAGCGACACGACGATGAGCGGGAACGCGAGCGACTTCTTGATCGTGACGCCGAAGTTCTTGACGTCGCCGGGCAGGAACGGCTCCGCCTGCGAGTAGCGGTTGTTGACGAGCACGTTATCGACGTCGATGTCGGTGCCGACATCGAACGTGACGATCTGATTCATCGTGCCGTCGTTCGCGTTCGTCGACTGGATGTAGAGCATCCGATCGACGCCGTTCATCTGCTGCTCGATCGGCGTCGCCACCGACTGCTCGATCGTCAGCGCGTCGGCGCCGGTGTAGCTCGTCGTGAGGTTGATCTGCGGCGGCAGGATCTGCGGGAACTGCGCGATCGGCAGGCCGGTCAGCGACACGACGCCGATCAGCACGGTGACGATCGCGATCACCATCGCGACGATCGGCCGGCGAATGAAAAACGGGGACATTACTTGGCCGATCCCGAACCCGAACCCGATCCCGATCCCGATCCCGATCCCGAACCCGAACCCGAACCCGCGTCCGCCGGATGCGGGACCACCATCGACCCGTCTTGCACCTTCTGCACCCCGTCGACGATCACCTTCTCCCCGCCGTTCAAGCCGCTCGCGACGACGCGCATCCCCTGCACGCTCGGTCCGAGCTCGAGCTTGTGAAACTGCACCTTGTTATCCGGCCCCACGACCGCGGCCGAGAACGTGCCCTGCACCGACAACAGCGCCTTCTCCGGCACGACCACGACGTGCTTGCCCTCGTTCTCGCGCCGGATGCGCACGCGCGCGTACTCGCCGGGGCGCAGTACGCCGTCGTGGTTGGGCACGAGCGCCTGCAGCTGCGCGGTGCCGCTCGTCGCGTCGATCTGCCGGTTGACCGCGACGATCGTGCCGCGATGCGCGTACACGCTGCCGTCGGCGAGCACGATCTCGACGCCCGGCTCCTCGGGATGCGCGTCGAGCTTGGTGAACTCCTGCTGCGCCCACGCCAGGTCGCGGCCCTCGAGGTGCGCGAACCGCTCCGGGTACTTGACGTACTCGACCTCGGGCAGCGGGAAGTTGACGCGGATCGGATCGAGCTGCGAGATCGTCGTGAGCAACGTCGGGCCGTCCTGGCCGACGAGGTTGCCGACGCGCACGAGCGCGAGCCCGGCGACGCCGCTGATCGGCGACCGGATCGTCGTGTAGCCGAGGTTGAGCTGCGCTTCCTGCGCCTGCGCCTCGGCCGCGCGCACCTGCGCCTCGGCATCGGCGACCGCCGCGGCGGCGTTGTCGACGTCCTGCTGCGAGATCATGCCGGCCTTGAGCAAGCCCTGATCGCGCTCGAGCTCGATCTTGTTCTTCTGCAACAGCACCTTCGCGCGCGCCACCGCCGCGCCCGCCGATTGCGCCGCGGCCTGGTACTCGGTCGCCTCGATGGTGAACAGCGTGTCGTTCTGCTTGACCGACGCGCCGTCCTTGTACACCTGGGTTTGCAAGTAGCCGCGGACGCGCGCGCGGATATCCGCGTTGACGTAGCCGTCGAACGAGCCGACCGCTTCGATGTAGAGCTGCACGTCCTTGCGCTCGATCGTGATCACGCCGACCTGCGCCGGCGGCGGCGGTCCCGCCGGGCCTTGCTTGCCGCGGCCACACGCGGCGACGACGATCGCGACGACGATTGCCCTCATCAGTACACGCACTCCGCATCGACGAGCACTGCATCGGCGCGCGCCTGCGCGAGCCGGAACTCGGCGAGCACGAGGCCGATCTCGGCCTGGCGCAACGCCTGCGCCGAGGTCACGAGATCGAGGCTCGTGCCGACGCCTTTCGCGTAGCCTTCGCGCACGCGCGCGTCGACGCTGGCCGCGAGATCGCGCTGCTGCTTGGCGACGTCGCGCGCCGCCGTGTCGACCGCGACCGCACGCGACGCGCGCGCGACCTCGATCAGCGCCGAGATGCGCAGCGAGGTCAGCGCATCGCGCGCCTGCTGCGCCGCGGCCTTCGCGTCGCGCAGCGCCCCGTAGCGCGCGCCGCCGTCGTAGAGCGGCAGCGTGACGGTCGCGCTGATGTCCCAGGTCCAGTTGGGGCCGAGCGTGGCCTGGGTCGCGTAGCCGCCTTGCGACGCGACGCCGAGCGACGGCGCGTACATCAGCTTCGCGTCGGTGATCGCGCGATCCGCGATCGAGACGCGCTCGCGCGCCGCGGCGACATCCGCGCGACGTTCGACGTCATTGTTGATGTGACAGGTCGCGGCGACCGCGCGATCGAAGCCTTCGAGATCGACCGCGGCTGGCACCGCGATCGGCGTCGCCGTGCCGAGCGCCTCGCCGAGCGCCTCGCGCGACTGGCGCAGCGACTCGTCGCCGTCGATCAGCTGCGCGCGCGCGGCGGCGACGTCTTGATTCGCGCGATCGACGTCGAGCGCGGTGCCCTTCGCGAACTCGAGGCGGGTCCGGGTCAGCACGAGCCGCTCGAGCGCGGCACGCAAGCCGACCCGATCGAGCTCCGCGACGCGCGCGGCGGCGAGCGACGACAGCATCGCCGACACCACCGACGTGGCGAGCACGCGGCGGCGGTCGGCGAGCGACAGGCTCGCGACCTCGATCTGGAGATCCGCGGTACCGATGCCGTAGAGGCCGCGCGGGTTGATCGCGTTCCACGACGCGGTCCCGGTCGCCGACCAGACCGTCGGCGGCGGCACGATCAACGTCGAGGTGCCGAACGGGACGGACAGCGTGTTGAAGTTGTGGACGTAGCTGCCCTGGCCGACCAGCGTCGGCAGGACCGCGGCGAGCGCGATGCGGCGCTGGGCGACCGCGCGCTCGACGGCCGCGACGCTCGTCAAAAAATCCGGAGCACGCCGCAGCATCTGCAGCGCCTCGTCCCACGAGTGCAGCTCCATCGGCGCCGGCGCGGGCGGCGCCAGCATCGGATCCGTGACCTCGGGAGTCGGCGCCTGCGCGTACGCCGGGGCGGCGCACGCCAGGCCGCCGAGGATCGCGAGGCGGCGGAGCTGCTGGCAATTCATGGACAGGTCCAGTAATTTAGTGGACGCGTCCAATGATTGGCAAGCGCTTCCTCGAAAGCTTTTTGCAGATCAAGCGCGTCGTCACGCACGTAGCATGGCGCGAGACGGCGCCGATCGGCCTTGGCCGCGCACAACTCGCGCTGATCCGGGAGCTGGGGCGAATCGGTCCAGCGACGCAATCCACGCTCGCGCGCGCCACGTCGATCGATCCGTCGGCCGCGACGCGCGCGTTCGCCGGCCTCGCGCGGCTGCGCTTGATCCGGCGCGAGCGTGGGCGCGCGGATCGCCGCACGTCGCAGGTCGCGCTCACCGCGCGCGGACGCTCGCTCGTGCGCCGCATCGAGGCGGCGCACGCACGCACCGCGAAGCGCCTCGGCCGCTATCTCGACGCCCGCGACGTCGCCGCGCTCGAGCGCGTCGCGTCCAGGCTCGCGGCGCTCGCCGAGATGTCCCAGATGGTCCACACGACGCCTCCCGACGGATCGCGCTCGACGAGCACGAGCTGACCGCTCTGCGGATCGTCGGGGTTCACGTGCAGCACGGCGGTCGGCTCGTTGTCGTCGTTGTTCATCGTGCCGCACGAGGTCAGCCAGTTGACCTGCCACGTCGCCGCCGCCGCGACCGACAGCGTGACGTCGGTATCGAACGGGATCGTGATCGGCGACACCGGCGCGACGCCGTTCACCGTGACCGCATCGAGCGGCGGGTTGTCGGCGGCATCGCCGAGCAGCACCTGCTTGGTCGCGACGAGCGTCTCGCCGCCGACGCTCCACGCGGTGTCGACCGGCAGCGGCACCGGATCGGTCGGACCGAGACCGAGCGTCGCGCGCGCGGCGGCCAGCGTCGCTGCGTCGGGCGCGGTGACCTGCCAGCCGCCCTGCCCGTCCGGCATCACGTCGCCGGCGAGCTCGCCGGCCGCGCGCGGATCGACCTCGGCGCCGAGCGGCGCGATCACCATCGCCCCGCCGTCCCTGGACGTGACGAGCGCGTCGAGCTTCGCGCTCGCACCCGACGGCACGTGCGGCGGCGTCGCGCGCACCGCGATGACGCGATCGTGCACGAGCTGCCAGCGCGCATCGACGTCGTTCGTGCACGCGGCGAGCACGACGATCGCGAGCGCCGCCCTCACAGCACACCTCGCACGCCGATCGACGGGATGATCGGGATCGACTTGAACGCGATGCGCTGCGAGTAGTCGTAGCTGTACGTGTACGTCACGACGCTCTCGTTCAAGTACACGTTCTGCACGTCGATGAACCCGGTGAGCGCGACCGGCCCCGGGTGCCACGTGTGATCGATCCGCAGATCGAGCTGGTGATGGAGCGGCGCCCGCTCGGAGTCGATCGGCCCGTAGATCGGCGTGTAGAAGTTGCGATCGCTGTCGAACACCGAGCCGAGCACCGGCGTGTACGGCAGGCCCGAGTACAGCTCGAACCGCGCGCCGAGCTGCCAGCGGCCGTGCTTCCAGCTGCCCGACGCGTTCAGGCTGTGCGGCTGGTCGTACGCGAACAGGTGCTCGGGTGCGCCCGGATAATCGATGCGCGTCGAGTGCGAGTACGAATACGACAGCCACGCGAACCACGGCCCGCTGCGCGCGGTCGCGAGCAGCTCGGCGCCGTACGTCGTGCCGCGGCCCTCGTTGCCGAGCTGGCCGGTCGGCAGCATCGTGATGAGGTCGCTGCGATCGGTGTAATACAGCGACGTCTGGATGCGAACGCCCTCGCGCGGCTCGTGCTGCACGCCGACGATCACCTGCGTCGCCTGCTCGGGCTGCAGATTCGAATGCAGCAGCTCCTCCTGGTTCTCGGCCGGCCGGCGATACGCGCCCGCCGACAGCCGTGCGGTCGTCTTGTCGCCGAGCTTGTAGCTCAGCTCGCCGCGCGGCTGGACGTTCGCGACGTGCTCGCGTGCAAACCCGTCGACGCGCAACGACGCGGTCGCGCGAACCCGCTTGCCGAGCCCGGCGGTCAGCGCGCTCCACGCCGCGAAGTCCGGCGTCCAGATCGTGCCGTTAAACAGCACGGTCGGATTCTTCAGGTCGACCATGCCGGGCTCGCCCGGCTGCGGCGCCTGCGGCAGCGCGAGATCGACGCCGTAGCGCGACACGTCGGCCTCGGCGCCGATCCGCCACATCGGATCGAGCAGGCCCGCGAGGTCCTTGCCGGTGCGCGTGACCTCGCCGCGCAGCGTGGTGTCGAGCCGCTTGATGTCGATGAACGACTGCGAGCCGGCCTCGAACTGAAACTCCTCGGGCATCTCCGACAGCGCGAGGGACGCCGTCCACGGCCCGTCGTGCCAGTGCGCGGCGCCGGTGAAGCGAATGAAGCGCGTGTCGTCGTAGAAGCGCTTGTCGGCGTTCATCGACTTGTCGCCGAAAATCTCCAGCGTGTCCTGCGAGCCGATCGTCGAGAACGTCAGCCGCCACGCCGGCGACAGGTCGTAATCGACGCGGCCCTGCAGGTCGTAATAGTACGGGACCGTCGTCAGCGACAGATCGAGGCTCGCGGGCAGGATGTACGGCAGGATCAGGTCGATCGTCGAGCGCCGGAACGCGAGCATGTAGTGCGTGTCCTTGCCGGCGGAGCCCTGCGCGAGCGCGCCACCGTCGAGCGCGGAGATCTCGGCTTGCTCGGAGCGCTGATCCGAGCCGATGCGCGTGGTCAGTGCGACGATGCCCGACGCCGCGCGCCCGTACTCGACGCCGAAGCCGCCCGGGATGTAATCGAGCGTGTCGATCGCCTCGACCGGGAGGATCGAGCGAAACGCGATCGTGTGATAGAGCAGCGGCACCTCGAAGCCGTCGACGAGGATCTTCGAATCCTCCGGCGCCGAGCCGCGGATCACGACGCCGCTGAACCCGGTCGGCAGCGGCGAGTTGACGATGCCCGGCATCGCGGTGAGCGTGCGCACGAGATCGCCGCCGGTGCCCGGGACGCGCTGGATGTCGGCGCGATCGATCTTCGCGGCGCCCGGTGCCTCGGGCGGTGCCTCGCTCTTGACCTCGATGGTCTCGCTCGCCTGCTGCTCGGTCAGCAGCACGACCTCGTCGAGCACCGGCTTGGTCGCGACCGCGAGCCCGGTCTCGAAACCTTCGTGGTCGATGACGAGCGTCGCCCCGGCCGGCACGTCGCTGAGGCGATAGAAGCCGTCGCGATCGGTCTTCACCGGCGGCGCCGGCGCGTCCTGGATCGCGACGGTCGCGCCGCGCACCGGGTGGCCGAGCGCGTCGATCACGCGGCCGCTCACGTGCGCGAGCACGCCCGCGGGCTGCGCGCGCACCGCAGCGACGCCGGCGACCGAGACCGCGACGACAACGACTACGAAATGCCCTCGCACGTGCGCCTTCGCGAAGGCAACGAGTATGCCATGGGTCGCGCGCCGGCTACGGTCACCGGGGCGCGGCCGCTGGCTGCGGACCCGACACCTGTCGAACAGCTTTGCAGCCGTGCATCGGCGTACCCCGCCGTGTCATTCTCTCCCGGCATGAGCCCGCGACGTCACGTGAGCAAGCGGCTGCCCGCGGTCGCGATCGCGGCGTGGCTCGTCGCGCTCACGATCGACGCGCCCGATGCGCCGGCGACGGTCGAGCAGCAGCGCGCGCGCCTGCCACCTGCGGCCGAATGTTCGAGCCCGGTGACCGGCAAATGGAAGGCGCTGAGCTTCGACGAGCGGCGCGGGGAATGGTACGAGTTCATCCTCGAGGTTCACCAGGACGCCAAGGATCCGTCGGTGCTGAGTGGGATGATCTACGTCGACATGTGGGTGGGGCCGCCGGATTCGCCCGAGCCGCCGAATCCGTGCGAGCTCCGCTACAAGGGCACGATGCCGGCGAAGGGCACGTTCACGGACGGCGAGGTCCAGTTCGGCGGTACGTCGTTCCAGCTGACCGAGGAAGTCTGCGGCAGCATGTACGGCTACAACCCCGACAACTTCACCGGCAAGCTCCAGCCCGAGCTGCAGGAATTCCAGTCGGTCAACAACGACGGCGGCGCGGCGGTGAACGAGCCGACCGTGTTCCGCCGCATCGGATGCTTCGACGACGGCCGCAAGGATCCCGGCTCCGACGTCAAGCCGCCGCCGTTCTTCCCGCACCACCAGTCGAGCGGATGCTGATGCAAAAGCTGAAGACTCGCTTCCTCGCGATCGTGCGCCGCGTGCGCGACGTGTTCCCGCTGACGGTGTACGGGCTGTTCGCGATCGGCGCGTCGCTGCTCGCCCTCATCTATTACGGCCACAAGCGGCTCGATCACCTGCTGCTCGCGGTCGGCGGCGTCGGGCTTTCGCTCGTCGGCATCTCGATCGTGTGCGTCGGCCTGACGTGGCTCGTCGTGCGCACGTCGGCGAGGCGCGCGGCGGCGAAGTCGACCGAGGAGCCGCTCGAGGCCGAGTGCGACGTCCGGATCGCGACCGGGTTTCGCGTGCGCCGCCCGGCGCTGCTGCCGCTCGTGCACGTCAAGTGGACGTGGGTCGAGCCCGCGGCGGAGGTCTCGCTGCGCCGCGACCGCGGCTACGACTGCGAGGAGCTGGTCGCCAAGCGCCGCGATCGGTTCGCGCGCGTCGTCCGGCGCTTCGAGATCAGCGACGTGTTCGGGCTCGCGCGCGTCGCGTTTCGCGTCGAGCAGGTGCGCACCGGCCGGTTCGCGCCGTCGGTCGGCGCGCTCGCCTCGATGCACGTCGCGCACGGTCTGTCGGGCGGCGACGCCCTCGCCCACCCCGACGGCAAGCCGGTCGGCGACTACTACGAAACGCGCCGCTACGGCGCCGGCGATCCGATTCGCTTCATCTTGTGGAAGGTGTTCGCGCGCACGCGGCAGCTCCTGGTCCGCACGGCCGAGACCGCGATGTCGCCCGACCGCCGCACGATCGCGTACCTCGTCACCGGCGCGGGCGACGAGCCGGCGGCCGGCGCGGCGCGCGTCGCGGTCGATACCGGCGCGCTCGGCGGCAGCTGGGTGCTCGGTGCCGACGGCATCGGCGACGCGGCGACGTCGCGAGATCAGGCGCTCGACGTGCTCGCCCGCTCCGCGCGCGCGAACCCCGACGAAGGCGGCGGCCTCGGCAAGTTCCTCGGCCGCTCGACGCAGGGCAGCGTGTCGCGTGCGCTCGTGTTCGTGCCGGCTCGGCCCGGGCCGTGGCTCGATCGCGTCGTGCGCGCGTCGGCCGGCGCGCCCGGCGAGACGCCGCGCGTCGAGTTCGTGGTCTGCACCGACGGCACCGGCGAGCGCGAGAAGCGGTCGGCGCTGGCCCGCGCGATGGCCAAGCTTCCGGAGGACAACAATGTCGGCACGTACGAAGAGCTCGTCGAGGTGGTCGACGCGCTCCACAAGACGGGCGCGAACGTGTTGATCGCGGATCGCCCCGGCGGGCGCGTCGTGCCGGCGCGCAGCATGCGAGGTGGCATGTGAGGAAGACCGCGCACGTCGTTCGCGCGATCCTGCTCGGGCTCGCCGCGTGGTGCAGCATCAGCGCGCTCACCAGCACGACCGGTACGGTCGCCGGCGTGATCGGCGCGATCGCCGGCGTGCTCGGCGGCGAGATCGCGGCGCGCAAGCCATGGCGCATGTGGGTGATCGCGGCCGGTGGCCTCGTCGCCGTGCTGCTCGCCATGCTGCTCGCGCACGTGTCGACGAGCCGCGAGTCGATTCCGAGCCTGATCGGCCCGGCGCACGCGCTGCAATTCGCGGCGATCCTGCGCTACGGCGTGCTCGCGTTCGCGCTGGTCTCGGTGGTGCGCGCGGCCGCGCGACGCTCGGCCGGCCTCGGCGTGCTCGAGATCGCGGCGGTCGTCGCCGCGGTCGCGGTGCCGTTCGCGGCGCATCGCGACGGTCAGATCACGCGGCCGACGTGGCTCGCCGACTGGGCGTGGCGTCACGCGATCGATCCGGCGAGCGTGCTCGTCGGCATCGGCATCGGCGTCGCGGCGGCGCTCGCGCTGCTCATGATGCTCGACTCCGAGGACCGACCGCGCCTCACCTCGTTCGCGGCGCTGCCGGTCATCGGCGCGATCGCCGCGCTGATCTTCGCGACCAAGGCGGCGCTGCCCAGCGCGCCGCCATCGGAGCAAGGCCAGGAGCAGGCGTCGAAGGGCGACCCGCCGCTTCCGGACTCGAAGTGGGGCTCGGGCTCGGGCCTCGGTCAAGGCGGGAACCGGATGGGCTCGGGTGGCTCGAACGGCTCGCAGAACGGCTCGGGCATGCAAGGCTCGGACGGCTCGGGCAATCCGATGAACGGCTCGGGCGGCTCGAACGGCTCGGGCGGCCGGCCGCCTCCGCCGCCGAGCGAATGGCAGGATCCGAGCGCGGGCGGCGGCAAGGCGCAGCCGATGGCCGTCGTGCTGCTCGGCGACGACTACGATCCGCCGATCCAGGGCTACTACTTCCGCGAGGAGACGTGGAGCGACCTCTACAACTCGCGCCTCGTCCCGCCGCGCGATCGCGGCATCGACATCGACGTGCCGCGCGGCGAGCCGAGCGGCAAGATGACACCGCCGGCCGGCGCCGACGCGCCCGGCATGATGGCGCTACATGCCGATGTCGCGCTGCTCGTGCCGCACAAGAAGCCGTTCTTCCTCGGCGAGCCCACCGAGTGGGAATCGACGATCAACCCCGATCCCGCGCACTTCGTCCGCACGTATCACGCCGAGTCGGTGGTGTGGACCGATCCGCTCGAGAAGCTGCTCGGCCACAAGGCGGGCGGCAAGGACTGGCCGCAGGCCGAGTTCGACTACTACACGCAGATCCCCGACGACCCGCGCTTCAAGGAGCTCGCGAACGAGATCATCTCGAAGCTGCCCGACAAGCTCAAAGATGACCCGTTCGCGAAGGCGGCGGCGATCAAGCAGTACCTCGAGAAGAACGTCAGCTACTCGCTGTCGCATCGTCACGCCAACGTGCCCGATCCGGTCGCGGACTTCTTGTTCGGCGATCGCATCGGCTACTGCGTGCACATCGCGCACGCCGCCGTGTACCTGTGGCGCGCGGCCGGCATCCCGGCGCGCGTCGGCGTCGGCTACATGGTCGAGGCCGATCACCGGCGCGGCTCGTCGATCCTGATCCGCGGCGGCGATGCGCACGCGTGGCCCGAGCTATACCTCGACGGCGTCGGCTGGATCGTGTTCGATGTCGCGCCGGCGAAGAACCTCGATCCGCCGCAGAAGCCACCCGACGACGATCTCCAGCAACAGCTCGCCGAGCTCGCGCGCGGCGCGCCGCCGAACACCCACGATATCGATCCCGCGCCGCGCGCGGAGCGCAAGCCGATGGCCGGGCCGATCGCGCTCGCCGGCGGCTCGATCCTCGCGCTCGCGCTGCTCATGCTGTACGGGATCAAGGCCTGGCGCCGCTTCGCGCCGGGCTTCGCCTCGACCGGCGAGCTGTCGCGCGTCGGCTATCGCGCCGCGCTCGACCAGCTTTCGGATGCCGGGTTCTCGCGCGAGCACGGCGAGTCGCGCGAGCGCTACGCGCGTCGGTTGGCGGCGTTCGCGCCGTCGTTCGGCGAGCTGACCACGCTCCATCTCGCGGCGAAGCTCGGGCCACCGGGCACGCCGCGCGCCACGCGCCAGACCTGGCGCGAGCTACTTCGTAAGCTGCGCGGCGAGCTCGCCACGCAAGGTACGCCGGCGCGCCGGTTCGCGCGCCGCCTCGATCCCGTGTCGTTCCGCTCGTCACGTTAGGAAAGTCAGGAGACGCAAGCATGGCCCACGAACAGCCCCCGCAGCAGCACGAACGCGATGCCGACGCGATCCAGAGCAAGCACATCACCTATCAACCGGCACCGCGCATCACCGACTTCGCGGGCGCGATGAGCGTGTACACGCGGCTGCGCGAACGGCTTCGCGCCGCGGTGCGCGGCCGCGACGAGGTCATCGAGCTCGTCATCTGCGCGGTCCTGGCCGACGGCCACGTGCTGCTCGAAGACTTCCCCGGCTCGGGCAAGACCACGCTCGCGAAGGCGCTCGGCGACTCGATCATCGACGACATCCCGCAGGACGACATCGTCACGCTGCGCCGCATCCAGTTCACGCCCGATCTGCTGCCGTCGGACGTGACCGGCACGACGATCTTCGATCCGAACACCGGCCGCTTCTTCTTCCGGCCCGGCCCGTTGTTCGCGCACATCGTGCTCGCCGACGAGATCAACCGCACGAGCCCGAAGGTACAGTCGGCACTGCTCGAGGCGATGGCCGAGAAGCAGGTCACCGTCGACAACCGGACGCGGCGGCTCGATCCGCTGTTCCTCGTGATCGCGACGCAAAACCCGCTCGACGTCGCCGGCACGTTCCCGCTGCCGAACGCGCAGCTCGACCGCTTCCTGTTCAAGATCCGCATGACCCACATCGCGCCGGAGGCCGAGCTCGAGATCTTGCGCGACCTGCGCGCGATCCGGGCGCAGGCCGACCGCGACGACCTCGCGCGCGTCACGCGCACCGAGATCCTCGACGCGCGCGCGGTGATCGAGGCGCAGATCCACGTGAACCCGAAGCTGCACGAGGGCCTGGTCGGCATCGCGCAGCAGACGCGCACGCACCAGCGGATTCTACAGGGCATGTCGACGCGCTCGCTCGTGCTCGCGATTCCGGCGCTGCAGGCACGCGCGATGATGCACGGCCGCAACTACGTCACGCCCGAGGACATCGAGGCGCTCGCGCACCCGATGTTCAGCCACCGCATCGAGGTCGCGCCCGGCAGCGACGCGAAGTCGCTGATGGCGGAGTGCGTGAAGGCGCCGATCGAGATGCTCGCCGCGGGGACGCTGGCGCGGTCGTGAGGAAGCTCGTCGTCGCCGCGGTGCTGATCGCGATGCCCGTGCTCGTGCGCGGCGACGATCACTCGAACCTGAGCGCGTCGGGCAGCAGCGAGCTCGGCGACTCCAGCTGGATGTCGCCGAAGGAGCGCGAGGTGTTCAACCTCGTCAACAAGGACCAGCTCGTGACGGCGCGCCGGCTCACCGACGCGCTGCTCGCCGACGATCCCGACTCGATCATCGGCCACTGGGCGCTCGGCCAGATCTTTCACGAGTCCGAAGGCGTGCTCGGCAGCGCGATCTATCACCTCGGCCGCGCGCGCGAGCTGTTCGAGGAGCGATTCCCGCCGCCGGTATCCGAGGGCGGACCGTGGAAGTTCCACCGCGAGCTCGTGCTCGACATCGCGCAGCTCGCGGCCGAGGTCGAGGACTACGACTACGAGCTCGCGATGCTCGAGTACCACGACCAGCTGTATCGCCCCGAGCGCATCGGCGAGCGCGCGTGGCCGCTGATGAAGCTCGGCCGCCTCGACGAGGCGCGCGAGATGGCGAACAAGGCCAAGGAGATGCGCGACCCGGGCGAGAAGTCGCTCGGCTTGAACGTGCTGTGCGCGATCGAGCGCGGCACCGAGGACCGCGATGCGGCGTTCAAGGCGTGCAAGGAAGCGTACGACAACGCGAAGGCGCTCGACGCGCAGCTGCCGGATCGCGATCCCGACCATCAGTCGTCGCTCGCCGTGCACGCGTACAACTCCGCGCTCGCGGCACGCGCGAACTTCATGCCGCTCGACGCCGAGCAGATGGCGACCGCCGGCACGCGCCGGCTCGCGTTCACGCCGGCGAACCCGTGGCGGTTCCTCGTGTCGCTCTATCTCGACGAGGGTCGCGGCAGCGACGCCGCGAACGCCCTGCGCGAGATGCAGCGCTGGCGGCTGCGCCAGCCGCCCGAGCTCCGCGATCAGGATCGCGCGGAGAACGACGTCGCGATCGCGATCGCGCTCATGCTCGCGGGCCGCGGCGATCGCGCGGTCGCGCTCGTCGATCGCGCGCTGGAGTTTCCGGATCGGCGCGGCTTGACGTCGACCGGCGCGTGGCAGGCGCACGCGGCCAACTTGATCGTGCGGCGCGCGGTGCGCCGGACCGAGGAGGAGCTGCTCGCCGAAGCCGCATCGACCGGCGACGACCCGCGCGGCGGCCGGCTGTCGCGCGTGCGTGAATCGGCGCGGCAGTGGGCCGACGACGAGGCGCTGGCCGGCGAGCTCGACGATAACGACCGCCTCGTCGACACGATGATGCTGTTCGGCGAGCGCGGCGTGACGCCGCTCGAGCCGTGGCTGGTCGGCGAGCTGATCCCCGTGCTCGGCGCCGGCGTGTTCGATGCCGTGATCGATCGCGCGAAGGATCGGCCGCACCCGCAGCAGCTCGAGTCGTACTGGACCGCGTTCACGGCCGAGTCGCTGCTCGCGCGCGGCAAGAGCTCCGACGCGCGCGCGACCGCCGAGGAGGCGCTGAAGAACCTGCCGGAGACCGAGATCCTGCTGCGCGCGCGCACCGTCGCCGTCGAGGCGCTCGCCGCGCACGAGGACGGTGACGACGGCGCCGAGCTCGGGCTGCTCGAGCGCGCGTACACGCTCGATCCGAGCGTGATCCGCCGGATGGGCCTCGTGCTGCCCGCGACGTTCTCGGCGAGCGGCTCGAAGATGGCGAACCAGGTCGCGGAGATGCTGCGCAAGTCGCCGCGGTTCCGCGCGGACCGCGGCGGCTTCCGCGTCGACGTCCAGGACAACGCCGATCAGGTCCGGATCTGCTTGAGCTCGGCGCAGGGCAATCTTCTGCGCTGTATCCCCGAGCAGCCGGGCCAGCAGATGATCCCGGTGCCCGAGCAGCCGCCCAAGGACAAGGACGGCAAGGAGATCAAGGTGCCGCCGCCGACCGCGGCCGACTTCGTCGAGCAATTCCATCGCGACGCGTTCGCGATGCCGCTCGGCCTGAGCCAGGTCGACTACAGCTCGCTCGACGGCAGCTCGACGATGGCCGAGCAAGCCGTGCGCACCCACGTCGACCAGATGCTCGACGAGCTGGCGAAGTAGCGAGCCGTCGGGCTTTGGGCTTTGGGCTTTGGGCTTTGGGCTTTGGCCCGATAGGAACGAGCCGTCGGGCTTTGGGCCTTGGGCTTTGGGCTTTGGCCCGATCGGAATCGATCCGTCCGGCCTTGGGCCTTGGGCCTGGCCCGATCGGAATCGATCCGAGCTTTGGCTTCGGGGTTTGGCCCGATCGGAATCGATCCGAGCTCTGGCCAAAGCCCAAAGCCCAAAGCCCAAAGCCCGACGGATCGATCCGTCCGGCCCTGGGCCTTGGGCCTTGGCCCGATCGGAATCGATCCGAGCTCTGGCCAAAGCCCAAAGCCCAAAGCCCAAAGCCCAAAGCCCAAAGCCCCCGCCGCCCCTCAGCAGCCCTTATCCAGCGGGCACGGATCGCACGCGTCGCCCACGCCGTCGCCGTCTGCGTCGGGTTGAGCGCCGCTGTCCATCGGGCGAATCGGGTTGAAGACCGACGGGCAGTTGTCTTGCGTGTCGGGAATGCCGTCGCCGTCGGAGTCGGTCGCGCTGATCGCGCCGGTGTAGACCGTCGAGCCGGCCACCGCCGTCGGGCGAGTCGGCGTGCAGGTCGGCTCGTTGGTCGGGGTGCCGCACGCGAACGCCTCGTACATGCTCGCGCCGACCGCCGACTGCAGCGCCGCGTACGTCTTGCCGATCTCGCTCATCAAGCACACGCGCTTCGCCGTGCTGCACACCGACACCGTGTCGCAGCTCGACGCGAGTGCGCTCACCACCGCGTCGTCGCCGTAGAGTGGTGTGCCCGCGCGCAGGACCAGCGCGACATCCGCCGGTGCCGCCTCGATCACCGAGCGGAATGGCGCCTTGCCGTTGCCGGCGACGATCGTGATGTCCGCGACCTGACCGGTCGCGAGCGTGCCGATCTTGGAGTCCATCTTCACGACCTTGGCCGCGTTCGTGGTCGCCATCGCCCACAGCTCCTGATCGCTGAAGAAGCCATTCAGGTAGCTCTTGTTGAAGCTGTCGGCGCACGCGAGCTCGCGTTGCATGTTCATCGAGCCGCTCGGCAGCCAGTCGGTGCCGAGCGCGATGTTCACGCCGAGCCGCGCCGCGACCGTCACGCGCGCGGTGTCGCCGTACAGCGAGATGTTCGAGCGCGGCGACCACACCATGCCCGTGCCCGCCGCCGCCATTTGCGCGTAGTCCTTCGCGAGCAGCGCGACCGAGTGGATCATCGAGGTCTTGCCGATCACGAGATCGTTGGACGTGCCCGGCGTCGTCGTGTCGTACGTCGCCGAGCTCTCGCACAGAAACTCGTTATGCGCGTACGCGTCCACGCCTTCCGACGTGTGCGGCTCGTACGACGGATCCGCCGACAGCTCGGACGCGGTCATCGGCGTGCCGCCGTAGTTGCAGTTCGTCGTCTGCTGCGTGCCGCTCGCGTCGTCGAGCGGGAACGTGTCGAACCGCACCTCCGGCGCGCCGAGCCCGCCCTCGTTCTGGATCTCGTCGAGGTTGCGCACGAGGCCGGGCTGGCCGCCCGAGCCGACGACCGACGTCGCGCCGCCCATCAAGTGCCGCAACTCGCCCCAGCTCTCCTGCGCGTCGCTCGCGCCGCCGGGCGCGCTCAGCCTGGTGTGGCCCTCGAGGCCTTCGCGCCACTGCTGGCGATCGTCGTAGCGCTCGGTGCGCGGCGCGGGCGGTGCATCCTGCGTGTAGCTGATGTGATCGTGCACGTTGATGAGGCCCGGCGTGATCGTGCCGTCGGGGCACTCGATCACGGTCTCGCCGCCTTGCGCGCAGCTGCAGCCGACGCACGTGATCGATCCGCTCGCCGCGATCGCGACCTGGCCGCCGTGATAGATCGCCGTCGGCGTCAGCACGTTGCCCTCGAGCAGCTTCGCCGAGCCGCCGGCGGTGACCGCGCACGTGCCCTGCGGCAGCGGCGTCAAGGTCGCGCACTGCACGTCCATCGAAACCGGCGCGTCGACCGGAACGAACGCGGCATCGACCTGCGATCCGCCGCCGTCGCCGCCGGCTTTTCCGTTGCTCGACCCGCAGGCCGCGAGCGCGGCGACGATCACGAGGTACTTCATGGCGCGCAACCTAACAGGAATCGGTCACTCGGGCAGCCGGCGACTTCAGCCGCCACGCGCGCTAGGTGCGCTGAACCACATCGCCGCGGGCGGCACGGGCCGTGCTGGGTACGCGCGCGTGCGCGTCACGATCGTCCTGGCCACCATCCTGTGCAACCTCGGTGTTGCACGTGCCGATCTGCCTCGCTGCTCGCAGGTGCAAGTGCCGCTGAGCTACCACGCGCAGGATCTCCCCGACGCGTCGGGCGACACGGGCTGGTTCCCCGACGGCTCACCGGCGCAACTGCGCCTGACCGGCCAGCTCGAGGGCCAGACCGACGTCGCGCTGACGCTCACGCCGACCGCGTGCTGGGAGGGCGGCGGGATGACGATCCGCGCGCCCGGCGTTGCCGGCTCGGGCCTGCTCGACAGCGAGTACGGCGCCGACTTCCAGCTGCTCGGCCAGATCCACACGTCGGTGCTCGGCTACCACTACGACTGGGAGGGCAACATCCCGCTGCCCTACTGGCTGCCGAACGACCTGCTGATGGCGGGCACGACGCAGTTCGATCCCGGCACGCCGGTCGCCTCGGTGACGAGCAACGAGACCAGCCCGGTCGTGCTGCTATCGACCGACATCCTCAGCGACATCATCGACATCATCGGCATCTCGGGTGGCTTGCGCCTCACCGCGCAGGGCCAGATGACGACGAGCTACTGGACGAACGCGATCCACGTCGGCGGCGGATCGATCGACGACGCGAACGGCGCGGTCTCGGTCGGCCAGCCCGACGGCGGCTTCGCGGCGTCGCTCGGCGAGGCGATCACCGCCGACGGCACCGTCGAGTACGACCCGTACGTGATCCTCGGCGCGAACTTCTACGTGTCGATCCTGCACGTCACCGTCGTGAACTGGACCCTCGCGAGCATCGAGTTGCCGCTGCCGTCGATCGATCGCGACGTGACGCTGACCGGGTCGCCGCTCGCGATCCCGCTGCCGCGCCTCGACCCGCTGCCGACGACGCTCGGGTTCGCGACCGGCGCGACGCAGCAGCTGAAGCTCCACAACGCCGGCCAGATGGCGCTCGCGGTGCAGGTCGATTCGGCGCCGGCCGGCGTGACCGCCGCGCCGATCACGATCGCGCCGGGTGAAGACGGCACGCTCGAGGTGACCGCCGCGAGCCCCGACGCGCTCGGCGGCGAGAGCCTCGTGCTCGCGACGAACGATCCGTCGCATCCGTCGCTCGACGTCGCGCTCGATCCGGCGAAGTCCGGCGAGACCACGACGTCGCCCGACGGCGAGGACTCGGGCTGCAACGCCGGCGGCCGCGCCGGCTGGCCGCTCGCCGCGCTCGCGCTCGGCCTCGTGCTAGTCCGTCGCCGTCGCGTGCGGTGAAGCGACCGCGAGCGTCACCGTGCCGGCGGGCGCGGTTGCCGCGTGCGCCGGGAACGTGGTGCCGAGCCAGCCGACCGTGGCCGACTCGGTCGCCGCGCCACCGGTGACGAGCGCGAAGCCGTTCGTGCTCGATGTCGCGGCCGGATTCCAGCGCGACGCCGCCGAGTCGTAGTACGTGACCTGCGCGGACGGCGCGATCGCGACCGTCGCGCCGTCGATCGCGGCCTCGTCGCAGTCCACCGCGACCGAGATCAGCGTGCGCGCGTCGCTGGAGTAGGCCGCGCCGGCGTCGGCGTACCAGCGCGCGACCTCGTCGCTCGCGGCGACCACGGCGAGCGCGTAGTAGCCGGTCGTCAGCGGATCGCCCGGATCGACGCGCACCGGCAGCATGCCGGTCGCGGTGATCGTGAAGTACGCATCGAGCGCGTCGCCGCCGGTCGCCGCCGCGAGCTCGTACGTGCCGTCGGTCCCGCTCGGCAGGCTGGTCACGAGCACCGCATCGTCGGAGCGGCGGTGGAGCGTGACGACCGCGCCGGCGAACGGCGACAGCGCGTAGTGATCGACGCCGAACACCTTGCCGTCGAGTGCGAGCGGATCCGGCGCGGTCGACGGCGGCGCCTGACCGAGGCACGCGAGATCCGCCGCGGGCGGCGCGTCGCGCGACGGCGCATCGCCGGCGGCATCGGGCGCGCGAGGCGAATCGGGTCGGGCGCGCGCACCGTCGGGGGTGACGGGCGATGGCGAGCTGCAGGCG
This sequence comes from Kofleriaceae bacterium, assembly GCA_036490935.1. Taxonomy (GTDB): domain Bacteria; phylum Myxococcota_A; class Polyangia; order Haliangiales; family Haliangiaceae; genus JABFXX01. The sequence continues at coordinate 45,624 of DASXCY010000157.1, forward strand.
GCGAGCGCGAACAGGACGAATGACAGGCGCATGCCGGTCTGACACGCGAGGCGCGCGCGATGGGAACGGCAAGCTTGTATCCTTCACCCATGTTCGTCGAGCGCGTCGTCGAGAGCGGGCGGGTGCCGGAGGTGGTGCTTCGCGCCGGCATCCGCGCGATCTGCGCGGTGCGCCTGCGCCAGGAGCGCGACCGCGACGAGCGCGAGCTGGTCGCCGAGCTGCGCGCCAGCGAGGTCGCGATCGAGACCGCGGCGGCGAATTCGCAGCACTACGAGGTGCCGAGCGCATTCTTCGAGCGCGTGCTCGGCCCGCACCTCAAGTATTCGGGCTGCTACTGGCCCGCCGGCACGCGCACCCTCGGCGAAGCCGAAGCCGCGATGCTCGCGCTGACCGCCGAGCGCGCCGGCCTCGCCGACGGCCAGGACGTGCTCGACCTCGGCTGCGGCTGGGGCTCGCTCGCGCTGTGGGCGGCGGCGCGCTATCCGGCGAGCCGCATCACCGCGGTGTCGAACTCGCGCACGCAGCGCGCGTTCATCGCGGCCGCGGCCGCGGCGCGCGGCCTCGCGAACCTGCGTGTCGTCACCGCCGACGTGCGCGCGCTCGAGCTGCCGGCGGCGAGCTTCGATCGTGTCGTGTCGGTCGAGATGTTCGAGCACATGCGCAACTACGCGCTGCTGCTCCGCCGCATCGCGGGCTGGCTGCGCGCCGACGGTTCAGTGTTCGTGCACGTGTTCGCGCACGCGCGTCACGCGTATCCGTTCGAGGATCGCGGCGCCTCGGACTGGATGGCGCGCGAGTTCTTCACCGGCGGCCTGATGCCGAGCACGCACCTGCTCCGTCATTTCCAGGACGACCTGCACATCACACGCGAGTGGCAGCTCGACGGCACGCACTACGCGCGCACGGCCGAGGCCTGGCACGCGAACCTGCTCGCGCACGAGCCGGAGCTCACCGTCTTGCTCGGCGATCGCCGCCGCTTCCACCGCTGGCGCGTCTTCTTCCTCGCGTGCGCCGAGATGTTCGGCTACGCCCGCGGCACCGAGTGGGGCGTCGCGCACTATCTCTGGACGCGCGCTACGCCGCCGCCGAGCTGAACGCGCGCTCGGCGAAGACCTTGGCGCTGGCCGGGCGATCGTCGGGCGACTTGGCGAGGGCGGCGAGGATCGTGGCGTCGAGCGCGGGTGGGCAGTCCTTGCGGAGGCTGCGCGGCGGCGCGGGCTCCTCGGACAGGTGCGCGAAGCCGATCGCGATCGCGTTGTCGCCGGAGAACGGGGGCCGGCCGGTCACGAGGTGATAGGCGAGCGCGCCGAGCGCGTAGATGTCGCTGCGCGCGTCGACCGGCTTGCCGCGCACCTGCTCGGGCGCCATGTAGTGCGGCGTGCCGAGGATCGCGCCGGTCGCGGTGAGCCCGGCACCGACCGCGGTCGTCGCCAGGCCGAAATCGATCAGCTTGACCGCGCCGCGCTCGCCGACGAGCACGTTGCTCGGTTTCAGGTCGCGGTGGATCACGCCGGCCTGGTGCGCGGCCTCGAGCCCCGACGCGATCTGGTTCAAGATGTCCTGCACGTCCTTCATCGGCACGAGGCCGCGCTGCGCGATCACCTCCGCCAGCGTGCGGCCCTGGAAATACTCCATCGACAGATACAGCAGCCCCGGGCGCGCCTCGCCGAGGTCGTGGATGCGGATCACCTGCGGCGAGCTCACCTTGCGCGCCGCCGACGCCTCGCGCCGGAACCGCGCGACCATCTCCTGCTCGTTCGCCGCGAACGCGCTCGAGATCACCTTGAGCGCGACCAGCTCGCCGAGCACCTCGTCGTCGGCGAGGTACACCGCGCCCATGCCGCCCTTGCCGAGCAGGCGCTGCACGCGATAGCGCTGCGCGAGCACCTGGCCGGGCTCGAGGCTCGTGGTCGGCGCGGGCGGCGGCGCCGACGATTTCTCGGGCGCGAGCGTCGCGGTCCGGTCGAGCGCGGCGGGCGTCACCGTGCCCGGCGCCGGCAGGACGAGCGAGCGCTGGTCGTCGATCACCTTCGCGAGCTTCTGGTTGAGCTCGAAATCGACCGAGCACACGATCGACTCGAGGTTCTCGACGCGCTCGCGCAGCAGCTTGTTCTCGTCGACGAGCTTCTTGACGTCGTCGCCCGCGGGCAGCGCGAGCTGGTTCCGGCCCTCGAGCTCGAGCCGGCGCTCGTGCAGCTTGTAGCGCCCGCGCAGATACACGATCAGCGGCGCCATCCCGAAGGTGCCGATGATCGCGAACAAGCCGGTGATGTCAGCCATCGCTCCCCCGCCTCAAGTGTACGCGTCGATCGGCGGACACGCGCACACCAGGTTGCGATCGCCGTACGCGTTGTCGACGCGCGCGACCGGCGGCCAGTACTTGTGCACGCGCAGCCACGGCGCGGCCGAAGGGAAGACCGCCTGTTCGCGCGAGTACGGCCGATCCCACTCGGTCGCGCACGCCGCGGCGGCCGTATGCGGCGCGTTCTTCAGCGGGTTGTTCGCGCGGTCCATCGCCCCGCTCTCGATCGCGGCGATCTCCTGCCGGATCGCGATCATCGCCTCGCAGAACCGATCGATCTCGACCTTGCTCTCGCTCTCGGTCGGCTCGACCATCAGCGTGCCCGGCACCGGGAACGACATCGTCGGCGCGTGGAAGCCGTAGTCCATGAGCCGCTTCGCGATGTCCTCGGCCTCGATGCCCGCGGTCTTCTTGAAGCCGCGGCAGTCGAGGATGAGCTCGTGCGCGACGCGCCCGTTGCGACCGGTGTAGAGCACCGGATAGTGCGCGCCGAGCCGATGCGCGATGTAGTTGGCGCCGAGGATCGCGACCTCGGTCGCGCGGCGCAGCCCGCCCTCGCCCATCATCGCGATGTACGCGAACGAGATCGGCAGGATCGACGCCGAGCCCCACGGCGCCGCCGACACCGGGCCGACCGGCTGGCTGCCGGGCGCCGCGAGCGGATGACCGGGCAAGTACGGCGCGAGGTGCGCCGCGACCGCGATCGGGCCCATGCCCGGGCCGCCGCCGCCGTGCGGGATGCAGAACGTCTTGTGCAAGTTCAGGTGGCACACGTCCGCGCCGATGTCGCCGGGCCGCGTGAGGCCGACCTGCGCGTTCATGTTCGCGCCATCCATGTAGACCTGGCCGCCGTGACGATGCACGACCTCGCACACCTCGCGAATGCCCTCTTCGAACACGCCGTGCGTCGACGGATACGTCACCATCAGCGCGCCGAGCTCGTGCGCGTGCTTCTCGGCCTTCGCGCGCAGGTCGGCGAGATCGATCGTCCCGTCGTTCCGAGACGCGACCACGACCACCTGCATGCCCGCCATCACCGCGCTCGCCGGGTTCGTGCCGTGCGCGCTCTGGGGGATCAGGCACACGGTGCGGTGCGCCTCGCCGCGCGCGCGATGGTACGCGCGGATCGCGAGCAACCCGGCGTACTCGCCCTGCGCGCCCGAGTTCGGCTGCAGCGACACCGCCGCGAAGCCCGTGATCTCGGCGAGCCACGCCTCGAGCTGATCGAACAACGCGCGATAGCCGCCCCACTGCTCGGCGGGCGCGAACGGATGCAGCCGCCCGACCTCGGGCCACGTGACCGGAATCATCTCGGTCGTCGCGTTGAGCTTCATCGTGCAGCTGCCGAGCGGGATCATCGACGTCGTCAGCGACAGATCCTTGGCCTGCAGGCGGTTGATGTAGCGCAGCATCTCGTGCTCGCTGTGGTAGCGCTGGAACGTCGCGTGCGTGAGGAACGCCGACGTGCGGTGCAGCGCGGGCGGCAGCTCCGGGATGGTCGTGTACTCGACGAGCTTGCTGACCGCGGTGTGGTCGCGGAACGCGTCGAGCAAGTCGGAGACGTCGCCCAGCGTGGTCGTCTCGTCGCACGAGATGCCGACGCCGTCGTCGAAGCGGCGCAGGTTCACGCCGCGCTCGATCGCGCGCGCGAGCACCGCGGCGCACTGGTGCGCGTCGAGATCGACGCGCAGCGTGTCGAAGTACACGCCGGGCCGCACGTGCAGGCCGAACGACTTCAGCCCGGCCTCGACGAGCGCGGTCATCGCGCGCACGCGCTCGGCGATGCGCCGGAGGCCGTCCGGCCCGTGATAGACCGCGTACATCGACGCCATCACCGCGAGCAGGACCTGCGCGGTGCAGATGTTCGACGTCGCCTTCTCGCGGCGGATGTGCTGCTCGCGCGTCTGCAGCGCGAGCCGGAACGCGGCCTTGCCCTTCGCGTCGCGCGACACGCCGATGATGCGGCCCGGCATCTGGCGGCGGAACTCGTCCTTGGCGGCGAGGAACGCCGCGTGCGGGCCGCCGAAGCCCATCGGCACGCCGAACCGCTGCGCGGTCCCGATCGCGAGGTCCGCCCCGAGCTCACCGGGCGGCACGAGCAGCGCGAGCGCGAGCAAGTCCGTCGCGACGCACGCGACCGCGCCGGCCGCGTGGACCTTCGCGATCACGGCGCGCAGGTCGATCACGTGGCCGTCGGTGGTCGGATACGACAGCAGCACGCCGGCGACGCTGGCGTCGATCTCGGCGGCGATGCGATCGAGCGGTGCGACGCGCAGCTCGATGCCGAGCGGCTCGGCGCGCGTGTGCATGACCGCGATCGTCTGCGGGTGCGTCGCGTCGTGCACCCAGAACGCGTGCCTGGGTTTACGATCGACGCCATCGGCATGGCCGAACGCGACGTGCATCGCCTCGGCGGCGGCGGTGGCCTCGTCGAGCAGCGACGCGTTCGCCATCGGCAGCGCGGTCAGGTCCTCGACCATGGTCTGGAAGTTGATGAGCGCCTCGAGCCGGCCCTGCGAGATCTCCGCCTGGTACGGCGTGTACTGCGTGTACCAGCCCGGGTTCTCGAGCACGTTGCGCAGCACGACGCCGGGCGTGATGGTGTCGTAGTAGCCCTGGCCGATGAACGAGCGCAGGACGTGGTTGTCGGCGGCGAGGTTGCCGAGCTCGCCGAGCAGCTCGTGCTCGGCCAGCGGCAGCCGATCGCCGAGGGCGAGCGGCTTGTTCAGCCGGATGCCGGCGGGCACGGTGGCGGCCGCGAGCTCTTCGAGCGACTTGTAGCCAAGCGCCGCGAGCATCTCGGCCACCTCGGCCTGGCTCGGCCCGATGTGGCGGCGTGCGAAGGTATCCGATGGAGCGAGGACTTCCGGTTCCACGCGTGCAAGCTAGCACGGCGGTGCGACGCCAGAATTACCGCCAACGCGCCAACAAGACGCCAACGCGCGCCCGCAATAAACCCTGGCGCTTGGCGGTCACTCGGCACTTCACTTGAAGATCGTCAGATAGCGCTCGGGGAAGTCGCCCAGCTCCATCGCAGCGCCGCATTCGGGGCACGGCAGCTTGGGCGGCGCGAGCATGCGCAGCGCTTGCGCGTGCGGCGCGACCTCGACGAGCTGCGTGTGCTCGGCGCCGCAGCCGCCGCACAGGTACTGCGCGTGAAACGACACGATCGCGACCGCGCCGGCGAGCTCCGAGACCAGGTTCATCTGCGTCATCAGCACGTCGGCGACGCGCTCGAGCGTGATCTGAGAACCCCGCGCGCGCAGGCCGCGCACCAGGCGCGTCCACTCGCGCATGCCGATCGAGTTCACGAACCAGATCGCGGCGGTGTCGAGCGTGATCGGGCCCTCCGGCAGCTGGCCGAGCAGCGGGCCGAGCAGCGCCGAGTCGTCGAGCCGTCCCGCCAGGATCGCGCGCGATCCGTCGAGAGTCACGTCGAGGCGGCCGAAGCGCAGCAGCGTCATACGGGCTTCCCGGTGAAGGCGTGAAACGAGCCGGCGCGGCCGAGCTCCGTCGGCTTGTAGCGCACGTCGACGAGCGCGATCACTTCGGTCAGCTCGCGCGGCGCGCAGCCGATCACGAGCTGGTTGCAGCACGCGTACGCGAGCGCGAGGCCCATGCCGCCGCCCTCGCCGATCTTGCCCTTGCCGGCCTCGGCGAGACGAGGCGCGATCGCGTGCGGTTCGATCGAGCCCCAGCGATCGCGCACCTCGATCGCGAGGTAGCGCGCGTCGGTCGCCCATCGCACGGTCACGCGCTCGCGATCGGCGAGCGGCCGCGGCTGGTCGCGCGCGTCGCCGCTCCGATAGCGCGTCCCGGCGTCGTCGACGGGCGCCGCGTAGATCGCGTTCGCGAGCAGCTCGTCCGCGATCACGCTGACGAGCGAACCGATGCGCTCGGGCAGGCCGACCGCGACGACGTCCTTCGCGAGCGCGGTGACCGCGTCGTCGCGATCGCGCGCGTCCTCGAGCGCGTAGCTGCGCACTTCTGCACCCCACGCGACGTACTTCTCGAGGCCGAACACGTCGGCGCGCACGAGCTTCTGCACGGTCGCGAGCAGCTCCTCGGCGAGCACCGGCATCGGATGCGCGATCACGTGGCGCCAGCCCGCGGCGAGCAGCTCGGTCACCCCGTCGGCTTGGGCCGCGGCCAGGCCTTCGCCCGGCACCGCGATCCATGCCCGGGCCGGCCGCGTGCACAGATCCGGCATCGCCCGCGCGAGCCCCGAGTCGACGACCGCGATCGCGTCGCGATCGACCGCCGCGCACAGCGACGCGATGTCGGTCACGATCTCGACCGGGCACAGCGACGCGCCGACCAGCCGTTGCAACGCGCGCTGCGCCTTGCGCTCGGGATGCGCCACGACCAGTCTTTCCCGCGACCCGCCCGAAGGCTTCATCTCACCTCAGTACATCACGGCCAGGGTCGCCGCGCCGCCGATGTAGCGATCGGTCGCGCCGCCGACATCGGGGGTCGACGGATCCCCGTCGCGGTCGTTGGACTGCGCGCCGTTGCCGGTGAACGCGAACCCGACCTGCGCGAACTCGCCCGACAGCCGCAGCGCGAACCGGCGGGCGAACACGATATCGAACCCGATGTCCGCCTCGCCCTCGGTGACCTTCGCGCGGCCGTACTGCGCGGTCGACTGGATCGCGCCGGTGCCGGTCGCGAGCAGCGCGCCGCCGCCGACGAACATCGCGATCGACGGGATGAGCGGCACGCGCAGCTCGAAGCTCGGCGTGAAGCCGCGATAGTCGACGTCGGGCACGTCGATCATCGCCGGCGGCGTCAGCGCGCTGCGATTCGTGATGATGAACGCGCGGTGACCGTAATCGACGCTCACCGACAGCGACATGCTCGTCGGCGACGCGCCGAACAGGTAGCGAAATCGCGGGCCGACCTCGTAGTGATAGGCGTTCGCCGGGAAGCTCGTGCCCGGCTGCACGTCGTTGTGCAGGTTCAGGAACAGCGTCTTGTCGTAGAGGAAGTCGATCCCGAGGCCGCTCGCGATGCCCGTGCGGCCCGCGAGCTCGAGCGGATAGATCGAGCCGGCGACGCGCGCGCCCGGCACCGGCTTGTTCGTATAGCCCGGCGGCGCGTTCATGAGGCCCGGCTTGGACGTGAACGACAGCTTGCGCTCGACCGCCGACATGCCGGCATCGACGCGCGCGGCCGCGCCGTTCGCGCCGCGTACCGCGCTCGCGCCACCGCCGACCACGACCGACGCGTGCACGTCGCCGCCGCTGTCGTCGTCGGCCGAGGCCACCTTCTTCTTGATCGGCCTGTCGTCGCTCGCGTCGTCGTCGCCGCCCGTCTTCTTACCGCTGTCGTCGTCGCCGCCGGCCGCCGCGTCGTCGTCGCCGCCGTGCTTCTTCTTCTTCACCGGCTTCGCGTCGTCGTCGCCACCGGCGTCGGTCTCCTGGTCGCCGCCGTGCTTCTTCCTCTTCACCGGCTTCGCGTCGGCGTCGGCGTCGTCATCGGGCTCGGCCGCCTTCTTGTCGAGGCCGAGCTTCGCCAGGAGCTTGTCGTGCAGCGCGTGCTTGAACTTCGCCGACCTCGCGCTGCCGAACTCGACCCGGAAGCCCTTGGCCTTCTTGCCGTGCACGAACAGCTTGATGTGCAGGACGTGGTTGCCGCCCTTCATCGACAGCGAGCCCTGCACGACCGCGTCGGCCTCGAGCTCGGTCGCGAGCTTCTTCAGGCTCTTGTCGGACAGATCGCCCGCGTCGAGGCCGAGCTTGTCGAGCGCGCGCGTGAACTGCTTGGGGCCGACGACCGCGAGCTCGCCCGCGTCGAGCGCGTCGCTGACGGCATCGGTGATGTCGCCGCTCGAGTCGCCGTCGAGCGGCGCCAGCGCCACGCGCGGCCTAGCCATCGCGCCTGCCGGCAGCGCGACGACAAAGCACACGATCGATACCGCGATCAGTCGGGTCATCAGGTCTCCCGTGGCCCCCGGCCAGGGCCTCCCTCGAGTATACACTCGGCGCGTGGACCCCGTCGACCGCCGCAATCTGACCGTCACCGGGCGCCACCGCGCCGTCACCGGCAACCACCTCGTCGTCCACGCCGACGACGTCACGGTGGTCGTCACCCAGGCGTTCGGCCCGAACGGCGACAACCTCGTCGGCATCTCCGACGTCGCCTTCGAGGGCCATGCCGCGGTCACGATCAAGATCCGCGCGGACGGCCAGGAGGGCCTCGTTCACCTGTCGCCGATCCACGGCGACGCGCGCAAGGTGAAGCCGTTCAACATCGTGCATGGCACGCGCTGCGAGCTGCTGTGCCCGGTCTCGAACCAGCCGCTCGATCTCGTCGGCGAGGTCGAGGACGGCAGCGGCGCCCGCTACTTCGCGATCTACCTGACGCCGCAGCTGTCGCGCGGCTCGATGGTGATGGTCTCCGACGTATGGGGCCACTACCACTCGCGGATCATCGACGACTTCGAGCTGATCAGCGCGTGGGCGAAGGCTCACGAGTAGAGATAGAAGTACGCGCGCAGGTTCGCGTTCGCGAGCGGCTTCTTGATGCGGGGCCGGCCGAGCACGGGCTCGAACGCGCGCTCGAGCAGCGGGTTCGCGACGAGGAAGCCGGCGCGCCACGTCGGCCCGAACCGCGCGACCGCGAGCGCGAGCTCGGTGTACAGCGTCTCGAGCTCGTGATCGGGAAGGCGCTCGCCGTACGGTGGGTTCGCGAGCAGCAGGCCGCCGGCCGGCGGCTCGCGGCCGCGCTCGCGCGCGATTTCGGCGATCGTGGCCGGCTCGAGCCGCGCGATGTCGGCGCGCTGCCACGTGATCGCGTCGCCGCAATGCGCGGCGCGCGCGTTGTCGCGGGCCGCGGCGAGCGCCTCGAGATCGACGTCGCAGCCGACGACGAGCGGCGCGGCATCGGGATACAGCGGCTCGGCAGGGCGATCGCCGAGCCCGCGCCACGTGCTGGTGCGCGGCGTCGCGCGCGCCAGGTGCACCGCTTCGATCGCGATCGTGCCGGCGCCGCACATCGGATCGACCAGCGCGTCGCGCCGCGGGTCGAACCGGCACAGCATCAGCAGCACGGCGGCGAGGTGCTCGCGCAGCGGCGCGGGCCCGGACAGGCGCCGCCAGCCCCGCTGCGACAGCGAGCCGCCGCCCAGATCGATCGACAGGACCAGCTCGCCTGCCTCGTTCAGGCGCGCGACCCAGCGCGAGTCGGGGCGCTGCGGATCGACGCGCAGGCGCGCGCCGCGCCGCGCCGCGGCGTCGATGATCGCGTTCTTGACCGTGCCGACGACCTGGCGCTCGCCGGCCGCGAACGCCTCGACGTGGCGCGCCTCGACCGAGATCCCGTCGCCGTCGCGCCACAGCCGGCGGTCGTCGGCGCGCAGATCGGCGACCAGCTCGTCGTACAGCGGCTCGAGCCGCTGTGCGCGCGACCGCGCGACGTCCCACAGCACGCGCGTCGGCGTACGCAGGTACGTGACGGCGGCCCACGCCAGGTCGCGCTCGAACGGGTACACGAGCTGGCCGAGCCCTTCCTTGCGCGGCTCGGGCGGGCGCCGATCGAGCGCGCGCTGCGCGACGCGCACGAGCTCGGCGGCCATCACCACGTTGGTTTGCGTCGAGCCGATCACGCGAAGCTCGTCGATCAACACGGGGCTGCACCCCGCTCTGCCGGCAAAGCCGGCAGGGTCCCACCCCGCTCCGACTCGCGGAGCTCGTCGATCAACACGGGGCTGCACCCCGCTCCGACTCGCGGAGCGAGTCGATCAGCACGGGGCTCCGTTCAGCGTCGCGAGCAGCCCGCAGTCGGCGAAGAACCGCTTGTGCAAGTACAGGCCGCGCTGGTCGGTGCCGGCCGGGCCTTTCGGGCGTACGTGCAGGTAGCGGCGCACGAGCCGCGCGATCTCGGGGTCGCTCGCGAGCAGGTACCACACGACGATCGTCGCGTCGCCGCCGTCGCAGTCGCTGCGCGCGAGCCACAGCGTGTGCTGCAGCTTCGCGAGCGCCGCGGTCTCGCCGAGCATCGCGATCGCCGGATCCTCGACGACGCGCCACCGCCCGCTGTCCTCGCGCGCGATCGGCACGGTCTTGACCTCGACATCGCCACGCCAGTCGGGCTCGCCGGCGCCGCGCTCGACCAGGCCGAGCAGCGCCGCGGCGCGCAGGCCCCACGCGCCCTTGTCGCGACCCCGTGCACCGAGCCGCACGCCGATCGATCGATCGGCGGCCGCGAGCAGCTCGTCGAGCGCCTCGGGCTCGTCGGCGGGGGGCGCGGCCGGCGCCGGCGGCGGCAGCGCGCGCGGCCAGCTCGCGGCCGGCGGAAACAACCCGCGCGGCGGCTGCTGCACGACGAGGTGCCCGCCGAGCACGACCGGCCGCGGCTGCAGCGTCGCCGAGATCTCCGTGCCGCCGCGCTCGAGCGCCGCGCCGGCCTCCCACAGCTCCGCGCGCAGCTCGGGCGAGCGGCCGTCGCGCTTCGCGAGCGCCGCGAGCTCGCCGCGCGTGAGGGCATTGAGCAAGCCGCACAGATCGTCGGCCCAGCGCGCGCACACCAACGCACGCGCCTCGTCGGTGTCGGCGTCGTGGCGCGGCGGCGGCCGGCCCGGATCGAAGCGACTCACGCGCAGCGCGGCGAGCCGGCGCACCGCCTCCGCAGGCAGCGCGCGCGCGAAGTGCTCCACCGCATTCACACGCACATCCTACGCTGCTTGATCTGGCGCGCACGACGAGCAACACTCGAAGACCATGGTCGAAGGGACGCAAGTCGGAGCGTACCGCGTGCTCCGGCGGATCGGCCAAGGCGGTATGGGCGCCGTCTGGCTCGCCGAGCACGTGCAGCTGGGACGGCAGGCCGCGATCAAGGTCCTGCTGCCCGAGCTGTCGATGAAACCCGAGGTCGTGCAGCGCTTCTTCAACGAGGCCCGCGCAGCCACCGCGATCGCCGATCCGGGCATCGTCCAGATCTTCGATTACGGCCAGCACACCGACGGCAGCGCCTACATCGTCATGGAGCTGCTCGACGGCGAGCCGCTCGATCGCCGGGTCCAGCAGCTGCGCGCGCTGCCGGTCCAGGACGCGATGCGCATCGTCCGCCAGGCCGCGAGCACGCTCGGCGCGGCGCACGCGCGCGGGATCGTCCATCGCGACGTCAAGCCGGAGAACACTCCGCTGCCGTCTGCCGGCACGCTGCCGCAAGGGGTGATCGGTCAGACCAGCACGGCGCTCGGCAACTACGTCTATCTCGTCGGCGGGGGCACCATGTTCGGCCAGGCCGGCAACGGCGTCGCGTTCGCGCCCATTCAATGAGGCTCGTGCTCGTGCTCGCGCTCGCGGCATGCGCGCCGGCGCTCGACACGCCCGCCGCTCGGCAACGCGCGATCGATCGCGACGATGCCGCGGGCCTCGCCGCGCTGCTCGAGACGCTGCCCGGTGTCGTGCACGCACGGGTCGAGCTCCACCGTGCCGTGGTCGATCCGTTCACGCAGCATGCCTCGCCGGCCTCGGCCGCGGTCGTGATCGTCGGCGACGTCGCGGCCCAGACGATCCGCGAGCTCGTCCATGCGGCCGCGCCGGATCTGCCGTCGCCGGCGATGGTGATCGCACCCGCGCCTTCTGCCGAGCCCGCGCGGGACACCAGGCCGCTGCTCGTCGCCGCGCTCGCGCTGCTCGCGGTCGCGGCCGGCTTCGTCGCATGGCGCGAGCGCCCCTACGCGCGCCGCGGCAGCAGCGCCCAGTAATCGAGCTCGAGCACGATCCGCGGCTCCTTCGTGCCCGACAGCAGCGGAGGCACCGACGCCAACTCGGCCGCCGGGATGTTCTTCACCGCCGACAGCCGCAACCGCAGGGCACCGACGTCGCGCCGGCCCGGCAGCTCGGCCTTCTCGACGACCTCGCTGAACGCGCGCAGCGTGTCGCCGGCGAAGGTCGGCGCGACGTGCGCACCGCCGTTCCACGCCGCGATGCGCAGCGCGGTGCCGAGCCCGTTCTGCGACAGCGCCATCGCCACGCTGATCACGTGGCCGCCGTACACGATGCGCCGCCCGAACCGCCCGTTCGCCGCCGCGACCTGATCGAAGTGGACCTGCGCGGTGTTGTGATAGAGCCGCGTCGCCTGTACGTGATCGGCCTCCTCGATCGTCATCGCATCGGGATGATCGAGGCGCTCGCCGCTCGCGTAGTCGTCCCACACGCCGCCCGGCGGCATCGCCCACGCGAGGTCGGGATAGCGCACGAGGTTGATCGCGTCGGGCACGGGCAACCGATCGGGCGTGACGACCGCGGGCAGCTGCGGCACCTGGTTGACGCCGATCGCCGCGGTCTTGTCGCGCTTGGGCACCATCACCCAGCGCGCGAACGTCAGCACTTCCTGGCCCTTCTGATTCAGGCCGCGCGTGCGCACGTAGACCACGCCGGCCTCGCCGCTCGACACCTCGCGCAGGCCGATCACCTCGCTCGACGCGATGAGCGAGTCGCCCGGGTAGACCGGCCGCAAGAACCGCACGTCGGCATAGCCGAGGTTCGCGGTCGCGTTATGGGAGATGTCGGGGACCGAGCGCCCGAACACGATGTGGAACACGAGGAGATCGGGGATCACCTCGCGCTGGAAGCCGAGCGAGCGCGCGAGGTCGGTCGAAGCCGCGAGCGGGTGGCGGTCGCCGGTCAGCGCGATGTACGTCGAGATGTCGCCGCCGTGCAGCGTGCGCGGCAGCGAGTGGATCAGCTGGGTGCCGATCCGGAAGTCTTCGAAGAACCGACCGGGGAAGACCTTCATTGCGGTCGGCGAAGCTAGCCGAAATCCCCTACTCGGACAGCAGGATCGGGTACGTAAAGCTCTGCTGGCCGCCGTCCCACGGCGGGAACTGCGCCGAGCGCACGGCGTTCGTCACGCAGCTCGCCTCGGGCTTGCCCTTGAACAGGCCGCTCACCACGACTCCCGACACCTGGCCAGACGGCGACACCTTGATCTCGAGGTTCGCGAGCCCCTGCGTGCCTTTGAAGCAGTTCTTCGCGTTGCCCTCGATCGCCGACATGCCGCGCTTGAAGTCGTCGGAGGTCAGCTCCTTGTTCGCGAGCTTCGGCTTCACCGGCTTCTTGTTCTGATCGACGCCGGCCTGCTTCAACAGATCGTCGAAGCTCGGATCCTGCTCCTTGCCGCTCGCGTCCTTCGTATGGTCCTTGCCCGGCTTCTCGGCCGTCTTGTCGGGCGGCGACGGCGACGCGGTGTCCGCGGCCTTGCCGAGGCCGCGCTCGACGTGCTTCGCCTTGGGCGCCGCGTGATGGGGCTCGGGCTCGGCCGCGCCGGTCGCGACCGGAGGCGGCGGCGGCGGCTCGGCGGCCGGCACGTCGGCCACCGGCGGCGCGATCGGCGTCGCCGTGATCTGTGCGCGCGCCGGCCCGGGCGCCGGAGCCTGCACCGGCTGCTGTGCCTGCAGCTCGGGCGCGGGCTGCGCCGCGTGCTGGTCGGGACGCATCTTGACGAACAGCAGCGCGCCGGCCGCCGCGGCGACCGCGACGCTCACGCCGGTGATCAACCCGCGCGTCGATTTCTTCGGCGCCGCCGGGCGAGCGACCGGCGCCTTCGCGACCACCGCCGCCTTCACGACGACCGGGGCCTCGACCGCCGCGGCGGCGACCGGCTTGGCCTCGGCCGCGGCCGGCTTGGCGGCAGGGGCAGCCGGAGCGGCAGCGGCCGCCTTGGCCGCGGCCTTGTCCTGCGCGCGGATCTCGGCCTTCGTCGGCAGCTCCTCGAGCGAGGGCAGCGACACCATCTTCGCCGGCTCGGGCAGCGCGACCGCTTTCCAGCCCGCCGACGTCGACGCGAGCAGATCGTCAGCGCTCGGCCGCATCGGGCCCGCGACGCGCTTGTGCGACAGCCGCTGCTTCGTCGTCTGCGCCAGGTTGCGGATATCGTGAAGACCGGAGTCTTCGTCTCGCTGCTTCGGCGGTGGGCTCGCCGTCGCCCGCTCGCCATCCGGTTGACCGCTCGACTGCATGGTTCCCTCCAGGCGCGCCAGCACCTGTTCTGGAAGGGCTTCGAGATAACCCGATGGCACCTGGTCGTCCAGGGATTTCATCGCGGCGCGAAGCAGGTCATCCAGATCGTCTACTGAGGTGGACATGTCATTTGCGTGCGGCGAGTGGTTCGTCGAGGCCGAGCCGCGCGCGGAGCAAGCGGCGCGCCTCGTTGACGCGCCACGCGACCGTGCCCTCGGGAATCTCGAGGATCTCGGCGATTTGTTTGTGCGGCAGCTCCTCGATCGTCGCCAGCACGAGCGTCACGCGCAAGGTCGGCGACAGCTCGGCGATCGCCTCGAGCACGCGCACGACCTCGGCCGACCGCGCAGTCTTCTGGGCAGGATCGTCGGAGGTCCGACCGAGCGCCTCGGGACGGCCGCCGACGTGCGCGGCCTCCGTGCCGCTTTTTTCCGCGAGGGCCGCGCCGCGCTTGCCGCCGCGCAGCGTGTTGAGCGCGGTGTTGATCGCGACGCGATACAGCCACGTCGACAGGTCGGCGCGACCGTCGAAGCTCGCGAGCCCGCGATACGCGCGCACGAACGTCTCCTGCGTCGCATCGTCCGCGTCGGAGTGGTTGCCGAGGATATGCAAGGTGGCGGCGTACACGCGTCGATGGTTGCGGCGGACGAGTCGCCCGAAGGCTTCGCGATCTCCTTCGCGAGCCCGATCGAGATCGGGATCCTCGTCACCCATGGCTGGGCTCACTATACGAGGGAGATCGTGGATTGGACAAATCCACCCCGCCCGACTTTGGGTCCTACCGGCGCCGTTCGGCTTCGAACAGCTTGGGGACCAGCCCGGCGGCCAGCTCGGCCAGCCGCGCGAACGCGCGGGCGGCGTCGGCCTGCCCACTCAGCCGATCGCGTACCCGAGCCGCACCGGCCACGCCGGCGTCGGAGGCACGCTGGCGCGGCGCCGCGTCGAGCACGTTGAGCGGGTCCGGGCCGGCGAGCTGCGCGCGCAGCGCGGCGAGCCGGATGCGCGCTTCGCGCAGCGCATCGGCGACATCCTCGGCGAACGCACCGACGAGCTGCGCCGCGCGCGCACCGTCGACGCCGGCGCACAGCGCCTCGAGCTCGACCAGCGCGAGGTCGCGCAGGCGCAGCGACAACGCCTCGTCGGCGCCGGCCGCCGGCGGCGGCGCCTGCCTGGACTGAACGATCATTTCTTGTCCTTGTCGTCGGTTTTGGCCTGCTCCGAAGCGGCGGCGAGCTGCTTCTGCTTGGCCTCCTTGTCGGCGAGCATCCTGGTCTTGAGCTGGGCGAGCGCGTCGTCGGGCGCGTCGGCCGTCGCGGGCAGTGCCGCGAGCGCAGACGACAATCGACGGTCGAACAGCTGCGCGTCGGCTTCTTCGCTGCGCATCGCGGCGTCGACCTCGGTCTCGATCGCTTCCTGATCGATGCGGTCCTCGGCGCGCTGGAACTTGTCCCACACCGACGAGTCGTTGCCGAACGCGTCGCCGCCCGGCGAGCGCGCCGCCGCGATCTGCGTCGCGAGCGTGCCCTTGCGCAGCTTGAGCACCTTCAGCTTGGTCTCGAATTCTTTGCGGCTCTTGTTGAGCTGGATCGCGTAGCTCGCAGCCTCGTGCTTGTCGCGCTCGATCTTCGCGAGCTCGGTCTCGGTCGCCTTCTTCTGGCGCAGCGCCTCGCGCGCGGCGTCCTCGCTGCCGGCCTTGAGCGCGGTCATCGCGCGCTTCTCCCACTCGGCGGCCTTCGCCGTGTACTTCTCGATTTCCTGATCGAGCTGCTTCGCGGTCGTCTTGTACGAGAGCAGCTCCTGGAGCGCCTTCTTGCGGCCTTCCTCGAGCTCGAGGATCGCCATGTCGAGCTCCTTCTCCGGATCGATCGCCTTGTCGAGCGCGGCGTTCGCCTTGCCCGAGATGCCGTTCTTGATCCTGGAGAAGATGCCCATGACTCAATCCTTGCCGAGCGAATACTTGCGATAGCGCTGCCGGAATTGATCGTACGTCAGTCCGAGCAGGGCGGCGGCTTCCTTTTGTTTGTAGCGCGTGCGCTCGAGCGCGTCCTTGCACAGCCACGCCTCGAATGCATCGACGCGCTCGGGCAGCGGGAGCGCCGCATCGTCGGCGAATGCGAGCCCCGGCGCCGGCGCTTGCTGGGCTTCCGGAGGCAGCGCGACGTCGATATCGGCGCCGGTCAGCACCTGCCCCTGCGCCATGTACACGGCGCGCTCGACGACGTTCTTCAGCTCGCGCACGTTTCCGGGATAGTCGTACTGCGCGAGCCGATCGAGCGCGTCGGCATTGATCTCGCGCACCGTCATGCCCGCGACCTCGGTGCGAAACCGCGTCAGGAAGTACGCCGCGAGCACCGGCACGTCCTCCATCCGCTGCTTGAGCGACGGCAGGTGGATCTCCTCGAACGCGAGGCGATCGTAGAGGTCGGGGCGGAACGTGCCGGCGGTCATCGCCTGCTTGAGGTCGGCGTTGGTCGCGGCGATCACGCGCACGTTGACCTGGATCGACTCGCTGCCGGCGACGCGCTCGAAGCGCTGGTACTCGAGCACGCGCAGGATCTTGGCCTGGAACTCGAGCGACATGTTCCCGATCTCGTCGAGGAACAGCGTGCCGCCGTCGGCGAGCTCGAACTTGCCTTCCTTTTGCTTGGTCGCGCCGGTGAACGCGCCCTCCTCGTGGCCGAACAGCTCGCTCTCGAGCAGGCTCTCGGCGACCGCCGCGCAGTTGATCGTGATGAACGGCTCGCTCGCGCGCGGCGAGATCGAGTGGATCGCGCGCGCGACCAGCTCCTTGCCGGTGCCGCGCGGACCGAGCACGAGCACCGGCCGCGGCACGGGCGCGACCTTCTCGATCTTGTCGAGCACGGTGCGCATCGGCTGTGACTCGCCGACGATCGCCCAGCGCGGCGCCGCCGCCTTGCGCAGGCGCTCGTTGGTCGCGCGCAGGTCGCGGTTCTCCTTCTCGAGCCGCTTGCGATCGAGCGCGTACTGCAGCATGCGCTCGACCTTCTCGACCGAGATATCGAGCTTGTCCTCGAGGTACGGATCCTTCGTGATGAAGTCGACCGCGCCGGCTTTGACGGCGGCGACCGCGTCGTCGATCGTGCCGTGGCCGGTCAGGATGATGATCGGCAGATCGGGGTGGCGCGCACACATCGCGCGACAGATCTCGATGCCGGTGCGGCGTCCCGCGCCGAGATCGAGGTCGAGCACGACCAGATCCACCTCGTTGCTGCCGAGCCACGCGACGGCGTCCTCGCCGTCGTCGAAGCTGACCACGTTGCCGCCGCGCGCTCGAAACACGTCGCCGAGCAGGCGCCTGACCTCGGCCTGGTCGTCGACGCAGACGATCGTTCCGATCATGTACGCGAACAGTGTCGCACAACGCTAATATCGCCGCATGCGTGCGGTCGTGCTGCTCGCGACGCTCGCTGCGTGCGGCCGGTTCGATTTCGGCGCACGCGGCGATGCGGCGGCTCGCGGCGACGCCCAGGCCGTCGATGCCGCGCGCGACGGCAACGCCGTCGCGAGTGATGCGCCGACCGGCTGCGCCGCGCACCCGTACGAGCTGTGCGACGACTTCGAGTCCGCCGACCTCGCGCCGGTCTGGATGGCCGACACCGACGTCCGGATCGATTCGACGTTCGCGCACAGCGGCACGCAGTCCGCGCATTTCTCGATGCCCGCGAGCAGCGCCGGCGCGGGCGCGTTCGCGCTGCTGATCGAGAGCTCGACCTTGCCGCTCGGCGATGCGACCTCCTACGTGCGCGCGTACCTCCGGTTCGGCTCGCTGGCATCCGGCGGCAACGCGATGGAGATCATCGCCGCCGCACAGGCGAGCTCCGCGCACGAGGACGCGCTGTTCATGAGCTCGGCGGACCTCGCGGTGTACAAGCAGTGGGCGCCCGAGGACTCCGAGCACGACCTGGCCGCGCCCGCGCTCGACACCTGGCTATGCGTGCTGTTCACGATCCAGCGCTCGACCACGGCCACCGGCTCGGTCGCGCTCGCGGGCGACGTCGCGCCGATCGCCTTGACGAACGTCCAGACCGACGGCGCACCGCCGATCGCCGACCTCCAGTTCGGCCCACAGCTGTCCGCGACCAATCAGCCCGACGATCAGCCCGCGCTCGAGATGTGGATCGACGACATCATCGTCGACAAATCACCCGTCACGTGCGCGGACTAGCGAGCCCGGGGTGATCGGTCGGCAGCGTGATCGTGATCGTCGTGCCGTGACCTTCTTCGGAGTCGACGGTGATGCGGCCGTGATGCGCGGCGACGACGCGCTCGGCGATCGCGAGGCCGACGCCGGAGCCGGTCTCCTTGGTCGTGAAGCCGGGCACGAACAGCCGGCTCAGGTGCGCGCGCGGGATACCCGGCCCGGTGTCGGCGACGAGCACCTCGACGAGTGGCGCCGCGGCCGACGCGGGTGACGCGATCGCGCGCACGCGCACCGAGACCTCGCCGTGGGTGACGCCGCACGCCTCGGCGGCGTTCGAGACGATGTTGAGCAGCGCCTCGCGCAGCAGCATGCGATCGCCGCGCACGTCGGGCAGCGCCGCCGCTTGCTCGAGCGCGATCGGCACGTGCTGCGTGCGCGCCTGCGCCGCGACCACGACCTCGTGGAGCAGCGGCGACAGCGGCACGAGCTCGACCTGCGGCGTCGGCGCCTGCATCGAGCGCAGGTACTGCGCCCACTCCTCGTACAGCGCGGTCACGTCCTTCTCGAGCTCCTTGAGCCGATCGTGGATCTCGCCCTCGCTCGCGAGCTTGCGCGCCGAGCGCGTACGCGCGCCGATGATGCCGAGCAGATTCTTCACGCGGTGGCCGTGCGCGTACACGCCGGCGAGCACGTCGTGGCGCGCGACCTCGGCCGTCGCGGTCACGAGCCGCGGCGCGACGCCGCCGGCCGCCGAGCCCGCGCCGGGGTTGGCGGCGTCGAGCAGGCGCCCCACCACGACGCCCAGGCTCGGCGACGCGGCGTCGAGCATGCGCACCGCGTTGCGCCACGCCGCGCCGTAGCTGGCGTCGATGCGCAGCGCGCGCTCGATCTCGGCGAGCGCGCCGGCCTGGTCGCCGCGATCGAGCACGAGCAGCGCGAGCCGGCACGCCGCCGCGGTGTGGCCGGGCTGGAACGTGAGGCCCTTGCGATACGCCTCCTCGGCGCGCGCGTTGGTGGCCGGCTCGTCCTCGTAGAGGCTCGCGCGCAGAAAATACAGGCGCGCGCGATCGCCCGGCGCGAGATCCTCCTGCTCGAGCGCGTCGAGCTCGCCGGAGACCTGGCCGCGCTCGGCGACGCCGGCACGCCGCGCCCGGCGCTCGAGCCTGCGCAGATGCAGCGGCGGGCTCGGCCGCGCCTGTTCGGCGGCGGCGAGCTCGTCGTCGATCATGACCTCGGTGATCGCGGTCTCGCCGGCGGCGTGGCGCGCCGCGTACAGCGCGGCCGCGAGCGCGTGATCGCCCGGCTTGCCGCGCGCGCCATCGATCGCGGCCGCGGCATCGCCGCCGCGGCCGTGCGCGACCGCCGCCGCCGCGATCTCGTCGATGAGGCCGAGCTCGAGCTCGCCTCCGCTCGCCGCCGCGATCGCGGCCTCGAACGCGGCGGCCGCGTGCGCCGCCGCGCCGGCGCCGTCGCCTTGCGCCTCGGCCGCGCGCGACAACCCCAGATGTGCGCGCGCGCGATCCCATGGCTCGAGCCTGGGTGCGTCGAGCGCGCCCGACAGCGACATCCGCGCCGCCGCGACCTCGCCGGCGACGAGCTGCGCGCGGCCGAGCACGATCCGCGTCGCCGGTCCTGGTGCGCGACGCGCGGCCTCGGCCGCGAACGCCCGCGCCCCGGCCGCGTCGCCCTGCGCGAGCGCGATGTCGGCCAGGCGCAGCGCAGGTGCGACGTCATCGCTCGCCGCCAGTGCGCGTGACAACGCGCTGCGCGCCGCCGCCGGCAAGCCGAGCGCCCAGTACCGATCGCCCAGCTCGACGAGCGTGCTCATCGCCGAACATCCTACTTCATTCGCGCAACACTCCGACACCGGCGCGCAATACGCGGCGTGCATGGCGGACCCAGCTTGAAAGCATGAAGCCCTGGCTCCTCGCCGCCGCCGTCACCACCGCCGCCGCCGCCGCCACCGCGCACGCGGAGCCGCACGCGGGCTCGGTGTCGCTGCAGATGCGCTACGAGGATCAGACCACCGCCAGCGACACCGGCACCGTGCTCGGCATGTCGGGCTTCCAGGTCGGGCTCGGCGCGCGCATCACCGATCGCTGGTATGCCGGCGCGACCGGCGAGCTCGCCCTCGGCATGAACATGGGCACCGACAGCGACAGCTTCGTGACGTCGCTGCGCGCCGGCGGCGAGGCGCGCTACATCTTCCACCGCGGCGAGGCGGCGTCGCTCGACGAGGACGGCAACGTCATTGCCACGCATCCGCGCCTCGACTATGTCGGCGTGCGTGCCGGCGCGCAATCGGTCGACGGCGCGCGCGGCGCGTTCGGCGAGGTCGAGCTCGGCGGCAACGCGTGGCTCGGCAACACGACGCAGCTGGGGCTGTTCTTCAATATCGGCATCAACGCCGAGCCGCCCGGCGCGTACGGCGAGCCGCCGCCGCCCGAACCGCCCGTGACGCTCGCGCCGGCGCCGGAGCCGCCGTCGATGCCGTCGTACGTCATCAGCCCGTACTTCACGTTCGGCGCCGAGCTCGCGTTCGGCTGAGTGCCGTCGGGACGCGGCGCGATCCTGCACTCGTGAGCGACGCGGCGCCCGCGACCTACCAGGATGTGCTGGATGCGCCCGAGCACCTCGAGCCCGTCGACGCGGTCGAGCTCGACCTGTCGATGCTGTGGGCCGATGCTCCGAGCTCGCGCTATAGCAGCTGCTTCTTGCGCTGCGTGACGTGCTTGTCGAGCGTGTCGAGCGCGTCGGCGAGCGCGCCGCTCGTGCCGGCCTTCTCGCGCAGCGCGCTGGTCGCGTTCTCCATCGTGACCACGTCGGCTTGCAGGCGCCCGCGTACGGCCTCGTGCATGTCGCGGAAGCTGCCGAAGAAGTCCTGCAGCATGTCGCCTTTGCGCAGCGCCGTGGTCTTGCCGAGCCGCCCGTCGGCCATTCGATCGAAGTACATCGAGACCTTGTAGAGCGGGCCCGCCACCTTGTGCGTCATGATCACGAGGTACGCGCTCAAGATGATGACGAGGCCGATGCCGACGCCGACCATCTCGTAGACGAGCTGGCGATCGTCGGCGTGCAGCTTCGCGACCTCCTGATTGCGGAAATCGTCGAGGCTCGAATCGTTCTCGGTCAGCGCGGCAAGATCGCGCTCGATCGAATCCGACGCGGTCGCGCTCTGCTGGTAGATGAGAAAGCCGAGCGAGCCGGCGATCACGCCCGACAGGATCGTGACGAGCAGGACGTAGCGCAGCTGCAGCTTGCGATCGAGCAGGTAGTTCGACAGCTTGCGCTTGTACCGCGTGCGCTTGCCGCCGGCGGCGCCGCCCTTCGGCACGTCGCCCCCGAGCTTTCCATCGTGCACCACCGTCGCAGCGGGTACGTCACTCAAGCGATTTCTCCTTGCGAGCGAGGGCCTTCTTCAGCTCGGCGACCGCCTCGTGATCGCCGACGCCCGCGGCCTCGGCCGCCGCGATCACCGCCTTGATCTGCTCGACGTCGTCCTTCTCCAGCTTCACGACCCCGGCGTGCGCGGTCTTGAAGTGGTCGTAGAAGTCGACGAGCTGGTCGCCCTTGCGCAGGTTGTAGACCCTGTCGAAGCGGCCGTCGCGCATCTTCGCGAGGTACAGGCTGACCTTGAACAGCGGGCCGGCCACGCGGTGGGTCATCTTGATGCCGTACACCGCGAGCCCGAGCGACAGCACGATGCCCGTCGCGAGCAGCACCCAGAGGATGAGGTGGCGGCCGCGCTCGAGCGAGTCGATCGCGCCGGCCTGGCGCATCTCGCACGTCCAGTGCTTGACGACGGTGTCGGCGTAATCGTTCGGCACGGTCGGCGTGAGCGTCATCGAGCTCTCGTCGATCTGCACGGTCACGTGATGCTCGGGCTCCGGCACGTCGGCGACGCTGACCGTCAGCCCGCCTTCGCAGTGCACGACCGAGATCATCGCCTTGCGCAGCGCCTCGGCCGACGCCGGATCGGCGAGCCTCTTCTTCACGTAGTCGTCGCAATGCGGCGCCTTGATCGAGAGCGGCTCCGCGGTCGCGGGCTTGCACGACGCCGGCGTGCCGCACCACAGGTTCGCGACCGCGGCGAGCGCGGCGGCCGGGCTCGGCGCGGGAGGCGGCGTCGGCGGCGGCGGCGGCGGCGGCGGCGGCACGGGCGGCTGCGGCGTGATCTCCGTGCCGTCATCGAGCTTCATCGGCACGGCCGCGCTGTCATCGCTCGCGGGCGTCTCGGACAGCTCCGGGATCTTGGGGCACGCCTCGCCGCGCACGCGCGCCATCGCGACGGTGGTCGCCTCGTTCGCGACCTTCATGACCCAGATGCCGAGGCCCGCCATCAGCACCGCCGCGATGCCGACCATGAACAGCGTGAAGCGCAGCTGATACCTCTTGTTGAGCAAGAGGTTCTTCCAACTGCGCTTGTAGTCCTTGCCAGCCATTACGGACAACTGCCTCCGACCTTCGAACAGATCGTCGGGATGATCTTGTTGCCGATCAAGTTCTCGATCACGGCCTGCACGCAATCTTGGCCTGCCAAGTCCTGATCGCTCTGTGACGCGCCCGCGGTGACCGAGGCGCCGCCGTTGAGCAGTCCAAACACGCTCTTGTCCGGAAAATCGGCGAGCAACATGCTGACCTTACAGGAGATCGTGGCACTGCTTCCGCTGGTCTTTACCTTGAGCTCGTTGAGCGTGCCATCGACATAAAACCCGGCGACGCCTTTCTGCGCCAGCACCGCCTTGTTCGGCAGCCCGCCTGGCCAGGCCGTCCGCATGGCCGCGGCCCGGCTTGCCATGGTCTGCGACGCGACCTTCACCATCAGCGCGCGTAGCTTGGGGTCGTTCGCGTTACCGGTCTTGCTCGACATCGGTCCGATATTCACGTAGACGCCGCCGGCTCCGCCGCCCGTGGCGGTGCCGGTGCCCGTGCCCGTACCGGTCCCCGCCGACTGCCCCGTCAGCTTCTCCACGGTCTTGGCCGCCTGCGTCTTCACGAACTCGCTGTCGTCATTCGCGGCCGAGCTCTTGAGGTTCGCGATCACGAGGTTCTTGAGCACCGGCTTGGTGCGCGACGTGACGAGCGTGCCGAGCCCGACCGCGCATGCCGCGCGCACACCCTTGTCGCCGTCGTTGAGCAGCGCCTTGGCCATCGGCAGGATCGCCTTCTCGTCGCCGAGCTTGCCGAGGTTGATCGCGGCGGCGAGCCGGACCTTCTCCGAGTCGCTGTTCTTGAGCGAATCGATCAGCTCGCCGACGTTGTCCGCGCGCGCGGGCCGCGAGAGCAGCATGGCGAGCGCGACAACCGCGATCACAGCTCGACCGACGCTCCGCGGTTTCACCGTCTCCTACGGTAACGACAATCACCCCTCGCCGGCAAGGTAGGCACGCACCAGCTCGACGTAGTGGCGTGCGCCGTAGTCGATCTGCTCCCGCTCCTTGTCGCCGACCGCGCGTTTCACGCGCGCCGGCGCGCCGAGCACGAAGCTGCCCGGCGGGATGTCGGTGCCCGGCGTCACGAGCGCACCTGCACCCACGAAGCTGCCGCGCCCGACGCGCGCGCCGTCGAGCACGATCGCGCCCATGCCGATCAAGCAGTCGTCCTCGATCGTGCACGCATGCAGGATCACGCCGTGGCCGACGGTGCAGCCGGAGCCCACGATCGTGCCGGCGAACTCGCTGGTCACGTGGATGACCGAGTTGTCCTGGATCGAGGTGCGCGCGCCGATGCGGATCGGCATGACGTCGCCGCGGACCACCGTGCCGTACCAGATCGACGATTCGGCGCCGATCTCGACGTCGCCGATCACCGCGCACGACTCGGCGAGAAATGCATCGCGCGCGATCTGCGGCCGCCTGCCGCGGTAGCCGCGCACGATCGCGGTCATCGCAGGTGCGCGTGCTGGGTCTGGTCGACCGCGGCCAGCACGTCGTCGATCGCCGCATCGGCGTCATCGGCATCGGGCACGATCGGCACCACGAACCGCACGATGCCGTGGCAGTCGACGACCATGAAGTAGATGCGGTCGGACTCGCCCATCGCCGTGCGCCGGAACTCGTCCACATCTCGGAACAGCGCGACCGGCACGCCGAGCTTCGCGCCGACGCGATCGGTCGCGAGGTGCTTGGAGTCGCCGTACGTGATGACCTCGAGCTTCGCCTTCGAACCGACCCGCTCGAGCAGCGGCGCGCAGCCTTCGCAGTGATGGACGTCGAACCAGGCAAGCACGCGCGTCTCGCTCGACGGCCGCGCGAGATCGACGGGCTGGCCGTCGTCGTAGCCGGTGATGTCGAAGTCGGGTACGGGCTTGCCGACGTAGCGGCGCTGCAAGACCTCCGTGCGCGAGGTCAGCACGGGGTGAAGCCGGACGCGCTGACCGCCACCTCGCATCACGACGATCTCGATCTTGTCGCCCGGCGCGTGCGCGATGATCTGATCGGTGACCTCGGTGCAGCTCGCGGTCGCGACGCCGTCGACCGCCTCGACGAGATCCTGGAGCGCGATGCCGCTGTCCTCGGCGGGGCTTCCCTCGGTCACGCTGCTCACGATGCAGACGTTGCGATAGTCGTCCATGCCGACGCCGAGAAACGCGGGATTGCTCGGCGGCGATGCGTGCGCGGCGCCCGCGGCGGCGAGCACGAGCGCGACGAGGACGACCCGGTTCACCCGAGGGAATCTAGCCAAGCCGATCCGTCCGAGCCAGAACGTTGTGACTCGCGATGTAGGATAAAGTGAGATTTTTGACTTCATGTAGGCGCGGCTCGATCATTATCCTGGTGAAGAGACGCGCCCTGCCTGACCTCTCGCACGTGCTCGAAGACCGCCCGTTGCCGTCGATCCCGGTCGGTGACGTCGAGAAGCGCATCCATACGCGCTTCGATAAGGCGTTCGTCGTGGTGATCGGCAGCGAGATGTACGGCGACGCGGTCGCCGTCGCGCGCAACGTGTCGGCGGGCGGCATCCTCGTCGAGATGAGCTACGCGCCGCCGCTCGGCACGGTCGTCACGGTGCACTTCCAGGCGACGCGGGAGGACGGCGCGATCGACGAGCTGGTCGCGCGCGCGGAGGTCAAGCACCACCACTACTTGAACTTCGCGACCGGCGGCGACGATGACGCGGCCGCCACGCGCGCGATCGGCCTGCGGTTTCTCGAGTTTGTCGACGCGGGCGAGCGCGTCGATCCCGCGAGAATTCACTAGCCGCGTCGTGCGTTGTTGCAGCATCTTGCACCGGCGGCTGACAGCGCCTACACCTCGATGCGTGCGCGCGTGGTTGATCGTAGCGATGACGTGCGCGGCCGGCGCCGCGGTCGCGGGCCCTGAAGACGACGCCGCGCAGCAGGCGCTCGCTCGCATCGAGAAGGCGAGCGACGCCGCCACCCGCGACGCCGCGACCGCCGAGCTCGGCAAGCTCGCGCCCAAGGCGATCGACGGCATCACCGCATTCCTCGCGCGCCCGCACGGCGTCGAGCTCGCCGATCGCCGCAAGGTGCTCGAGGCGATCCACGCGCAGGTGCCCGACAAGGCCGGCCGCTTCACGACGCCCGAGCGCAAGAGCGCGAAGGAAGAGCAAGCCGACGACAACCTCGACTGGATGGCCGCGCTGGTCGCGCTGCCCGGCGACACGCCCGGCCTGGGCGAGGTCATCGCCGACGATGCCGCGCTGCGCGCGCTCGCGTCGACCAAGGACATCAGGGCCGCCGACGTCGTGTTCGACACCGCGTTCGGCGCCGACACGATCATCTATCGCGACGAGTGCGGCCGTTACCTGCGGAAGATGGAGCCCTACTCGATCCCGTCGTTGATCGTGCAGTCGCAGAGCAAGGACTTCGATCGCAAGCGCTACGCGACGTACCAGCTCGAGCGC
This sequence comes from Kofleriaceae bacterium, assembly GCA_036490935.1. Lineage (GTDB taxonomy): Bacteria > Myxococcota_A > Polyangia > Haliangiales > Haliangiaceae > JABFXX01. Next base: position 71,923 of record DASXCY010000157.1, read on the forward strand.
ATGGATCGCCAGGAGCCCGGCCACGCGCTTGCCGCGGCCGCCGGCGACGAGGGGCTCACGATCGCGATCCTCGACGCGTTCCGCACGACGCACTATCGCGAGGCGGTGCACGCGGTGTGGACGAAGGTGCCATCCGACTCGCTGCGCGTGCGCACCGCGGCGCGCGCCGCGTGGGACGCGTACATCACCGGCCCGGCGCCGCCGCCCGCCCCGAAGAAGAAGCTGCTGCTGCCCGGCGGCAAGCTGACGAAGAAGGAGAAGCCGTTGTGGCTCACCTACCGCGAGCTCGCCGACAACGAGCTGCGCAAGGCGGCAAACGAGCTCCTGCAGGAGGACTATCCGCTCGAGGACCCGACGCTCGACGACTCCGACGAGTTTCGCCACAAGAAGTCGGTGAAGGTCGATCTCCAGGACCTGACGAAGCGGCTGTTCGCGTACTTCGACGACGCGCGCGCCAAGCGCGAAGCGGACCGCTGGACCGCGGCGAAGGCGCTCGCCGACAAGGGCGACATCGCGGGCGCCGCCGGCGCGCTCGACCGGCTGCTCGCGGCGACGCCCGAGGCCGGCGGCGACGCGGTGCATGGCCAGATGGCGGCGGTGTACCTCGCGTACGGCAAGGACCTCGAGGGCAAGGACAAGTGGGCCGAGGCATCGGCGGCGTACTCGAAGGCACATGGCCTCGATCCGAGCGGCGCGCACGCGACCCAGGCGCTCGCGGCCTCGTACTACACGCTCGGCAAGTCGCTCGAGGCCAAGGGGCTCGACGGCGGACCCGAGTTCCGGCGCGCGATCGGCCTCGATCCGAGCTACACGCCGGCGGCCAAGGCCGAGCACGAGGTCGAGCGCCGCGGCCACCCGGTGTGGATGCTGTACGGCGCCGCGGTCGCGGGCGGCCTGGCCGCGCTGCTGTTCGCGGTCGGCGTGGCGCGCCGCCGGGCCTAGACGTCCCCGGCGCGTTGGCGGTAAGTCTGTCGTCCGATGACCGGACGGCTGATCGTGATCGAAGGCCTCGACGGCGCGGGCACCACCACGCAGGCGCGGCGACTCGTCGACCATCTGACCGCGCGCGGCGTGCCGGCGCACCTGACGCGCGAGCCCAGCGACGGTCCGATCGGCAAGCTGATCCGCGAGATGCTCGTCGGCGCGCACGCGATTGCCGGCCACAAGCTGTCGCAGGGCACGTTCGGCCTGTTGTTCGCCGCCGACCGACTCGATCACCTGCAGCGTGAGGTCGAGCCGGCGCTCGCGCGCGACGCGATCGTGGTGTCCGATCGCTGGTACCACTCGTCGCTCGCGTATCAGGGCACCGGGGCCGACCGCGACTGGATCGCGCAGCTCAACTCGCGTGCGCGGCGTCCCGACCTGACGCTGTTCCTGCAGGTGAGCCCCGAGATCGCGGCGCGCCGGCGGGCCGCGGCGGGGCGCGCGCAGGAACTGTTCGAGGACCTCGCGATGCAGCAGGAGGTCGACGCGGGCTATCGCGCCACGATCGCCGAGCTGCTCGCCGCCGGCGAGGCGATCGAGACGATCGACGGCGAGGCCACCGAGGATCAGGTGTTCGCCGCGATCGTGCGCGCGATCGGTCACTAACTTGCGTCGCCGGCGGGGTGGCGGCAGCTTTGTGCCATGCGCGCCCTCCTCTGCGTGATGCTCGTCGCCGCGTGCGGCCAGAAGGTCGATCCGAAGTCGCCGTCGTACGACGACGATCTGCCGGCCGATCCTGCGATGAAGGCTGCACCGGTCGCGCCCGAGGCGGCGGTCCGGGTGGATGCGCCGCCCGGCAAGGGCCTGCGCAGCGGCACGATCGAGCGCGCGAAGCTGATCGCGGTGCTCGATCACGGGCCGGGAGAGTTCCTGCGGCAGCTCGAGGTCACCGCGCGCATGGACGGCAATCGCTTCGTCGGCTGGCAGCTCGTGCAGCTGCTCGATCGCGGCGGCGTGCTGTCCGACGTCGACGTCGTTCCCGGCGACGTCCTGCTCGCGGTGAACGGCCAGCCGCTGTCACGTCCCGATCAGCTGCAGACGGTATGGGATTCGCTGCGCACGTCGAACGAGGTCGTCGCGGATATGTGGCGCGGGCCCGCGAAGCTGCAGCTGCGCTTCGCGATCGAGCCCAAGCTCGGCAACTAGGCTAGCTGCCGCACCCGCTGCCGCTGCCGCTGCCGCTTTCCGCTGCCGCTTCCGCTGCCGGTGCCGCTTTCCGCTTCCGCTGCCGGTGCCGCTTCCGCTTCCGCTTTCCGCCGCCGCCGTCGCTGCCGTCCCGGTCGCCGCTGCCGCTGCCGTCGCCGCTGCGGCTTGCCGGTCCCGCTCCTGGCGCCTCCGTCGTCGGCGCCGCCGCCGAACCGTTCGCATCACGTCGCGATCGACGGGTCAGCTTCTGGGCCGCCTCCGTGGCCGGGCGCTCGCCCCGCGCCGCTCTCGCGCACGGCTCGTGCCGAGCGCGTGTGCGCTGAACCCCTGACGACCACCGCCGGGGGCGATGACCATTAGCAGAACGCGTGCGGGCGAGACGCGCTCGGCACGAGCCATGCGCTCCGCGGCGCTGGGGGCGAGAGCGCCCGGCCACGGAGGCTGGGCCCGAAAGGATGACCATGT
>DASXCY010000158.1:0-10040 GCA_036490935.1 Kofleriaceae bacterium
ATGCTGCCGCGCACGCGCCGATCGCGCAGCCAGATCTCGAGCTCGGCGGCGCCGCGCGCGTAACCGACCGGCAGCTCGCGCATCGCCACGCAGTCGGTCCACGATGCGGCGTAGGCCTGCAGCGGGCCGCAGTACAGCGACGCGCGCCGCGCGAGGTTCGCCGGCGCGTCGCGCGACGCGTAGTGGCCGGTCTTGCGCGTCGCGCCTTCGACGCGCGACGTTGCGGTCGCGTCGTAGCGGCTCTCGACGAACGCGATCGCGAGGAGGAGCTCCGCGCTCACCCGTGGGGTCGCCGCGGCCTCGGCGGCCTCGGCGTGGCGCGCGGCCGTCCCGAGCGACAGATCGGGAACCGCGGCATGAAGCTTCGCGGCCAGCACGAAGACCCTCCACAACATGCCGACGCCGGAAAACATCGCATCGCGTTAAGCAAGGCCCCGGCCCGCTCCCGTGTGAGCAAGCTGTGGGACGGCTGTGGATTCTCCGTCGGGAGCGAGCGCATCCGCGGCGACGAGCCCGCCGCGCCCGCTGAATCGCGCTTCGTGCGTGGCTGCCGGTATGCCCGTCCGAGTTTCGGACAAACCGGTTTGGAATCGCGGCGTTCGCGATGTCAGAGCGATCGCGTACGGTGTCGACACGATGTGGACCGAAGCGACCACCGCACGCGATGGAGCCGAGGATGTTCTCGGCCGCGCGCTCGCGCGTTTCGGCCACGACTCGCTTCGTCCAGGCCAGGCCGAGGTGATCGCCGACGTGCTCGCGGGGCGGCCGGTGATCGCGGTGATGCCCACGGGCGCGGGCAAATCGCTTTGCTATCAGCTGCCCGCGATGGTCCTCGAACAGCGCGGCGGCGTGACGCTCGTCGTGTCGCCACTGATCGCGCTGATGAAGGATCAGGTCGACGTGCTGCGCGCGCGGGGCGTCGCCGCGGTCGCGCTGACGTCGCAAGCCGGGCTCGACGAGCAGCGCGAGATCCTCGACGGCATTCGCGCCGGTGCGTTCACGCTCGTGTACGTCGCGCCGGAGCGGTTCCGCAACGCGCGGTTCTGCGACGTGCTGCGCGAGATCGGGCCGCGCATCGCGCTGGTCGCGATCGACGAGGCGCACTGCATCTCGGAGTGGGGGCACGACTTCCGGCCCGACTATCGCCGGATCGGTCAGTTCATCGCCGAGATGAAGCCACCGCGCGTCGCGGCGTTCACCGCGACGGCGACGCCGGAGGTGCGCGTCGACATCGCGCAGCAGCTCGGCATGGTCGAGGCGCGGTTGCACGTGCGCGGGTTCGATCGCCCGAACCTCCGGTACGAGGTGCACAAGGCGGGCGGCGCCGCCGACAAGACCGAGCGGCTCATCGAGCTGGTGCGGCTGCGCGAGGGCGGGGTCGCGCTCGTCTACGCGGCCACGCGCAAGAACGCCGAGGCCCACGCGCAAGCGCTCAAGCACGCGGGAATGCGCGCGCGCGTCTATCACGCCGGCCTCGAGGGCGAGGTCCGCGAGAAGGCACAGGACGTGTTCATGGCCGGCCAGCTCGACGTCATCGTCGCCACGAACGCGTTCGGTATGGGCGTCGACAAGCGCGACATCCGGCTGGTCGTCCACGCGGATATTCCGCGCAGCCCGGAGGCGTACTACCAGGAAGCTGGGCGCGGCGGGCGCGACGGCAAGCCGACGCGCTGCGTACTGCTGTTCAACCACGGCGACATCCGGCTGCAGGAGTTCTTGATCGACGCGTCGTATCCGTCGCCCGAGCTGCTGCGCGGATTGTGGAAGCTCGCGCAGGACAATCCGGTGACCGAGGATGAAGCGCGCGCGCGGTTGCCCGACAAGCCGTCGGGCGCGGCGGTCGGCGCGGCCATGCGCATCCTCGAGCGCCACGGCCTGCTCGGGCGTGACGGCGAACGCGTCATCGCGATGCGTCCGGCCGCCGGACAGTTCCCCGCGCTCGACGTCCAGTCACTGCAGCGCCGGGCCGAGCTGGAGCGCCAGAAGCTGCGCACGATGATCGATTACGCGTACTACCCGCGGTGCCGCCGCCAGTACGTGCTCGAGTACTTCGGCGACGAGGAATGGGCGAGCCGCGACCGGCGCTGCGGCTCGTGCGACACCTGCGACGCGATCGCCCACGGTCACACGACCGGGCTCGCACCGGCCGAGGTCGACGCGATTCGCGGCGTGCTGATGCTCGTCGGCACGCTGCATGGCCGGTTCGGCCGCACGCGCATCGCGGCCCTCGCGAACGCCACCGACGACGATGCACGGTTTCTCGAGCTGCCCGAGCGCGGCTGCCTGCGCGGCTGGTCGCAACGCCACGTGCTCGATCTGTTGCGCGCGCTCGAGGGCGCCGGGCTCGTCGAGGCGTCGCGCGGCGAGTACCCGACGATCACGACCACCAAGCGCGGCGACCTCGTCGGGATCGGCAGGCTGGATCCGGCCGAGCTCGGCATCCAGATGCCCACGGTGACGAAGCGGCCGCGTCGCCGTGCGTCGCGAGCGTAGGCGACTTCACGAACGCGACTCGATGAGTGGATCGAACCGCGCGCTGGTGACACGCGCGGATCGAAAACCGTAAGCAAGCGTGCAGCACGCGATCGTGTGGACCTTGGTGGCCCTTGCGACCGACATTCTCTTGCGTGAGACGGTGGCGACCATGAGGGGTTCGTCCATCTTCGTGTTCGCACTCGCCGGCTGTTCGACCTCGTTTTCGCCGAAGCCGTGCGCCGTCGACGGCGATTGCGGCAGCGGGCTCGTCTGCGAGGTCGTCGAGACATCACAGGTCTGCGTGCACGCGTCCGACGCGCCGATCATCGTCGGCGAGAGCGCGCCGATCAGCGGCACGAACCAGGCGCTCGGCACCGGCATGAAGCTCGGCGTCGAGCTCGCGTTCGACGAGCAGAACGCGGCGGGCGGAATTCGCGGCCGCCAGCTGCAGCTCGACTTTCGCGACGACGCGTATGACCCGCCGGCCGCCGAAGCCGCGGCGCGCGCGTTCACCGACGTCGACGTGCGGACCGACGCGCCGAAGTGCCCGTCGACGGCGCTCCCCGAGCCGACCGACGGCGGCCAATCGACGCCGGTCTCGATGACCGCGCTCGATCGCGGCACGGGCGCGGTGCTCACCGAGCTCGGCACGGTCGGCACGCCGACGATGGTGCGCGCCGCGCCGGTCGTGATCGAGACGCACACGCTCTACTTCGGCGCGTTCACCGGCGCCACGAAGATCCTGCGCGACACCACCGCCGGCGATTGCGCGAAGTACGTCTTCAACTACCGCGCGAGCTACGCGCAGGAAGCGCAGGCCACGGTCGACCTCTTCAAGAACCGCGGCCTGTCCGGCTGGCAGAATCTGATCTCGTTCGACCAGAACGACACGTACGGCGACGCCGGCTACAACGGCCTCGTCGCCGCCTACGCGGTCGACTATCCGAGCCAGACGATCCCGGGCGGCGCGTCGATCGCGCGCTTCCGCTACACGCGTAACGACGACACCAGCGTGCCGGCGCAAGCGGTCGCCGCCGAGGCGTATCTCGCGAATCTGCTCGCGAGCACGACCGGCCAGCAGTTCGTCGGCGTGATGATGACCGACACCTACGGCGCCGGCGTCGACTTCATCCAGGCGCTCCGGCAGTGGCAGTTCGCGCAGGACAGCCAGCAGATGTCGCTGCAGAAGGCGACGCGGCTCGTCCTGTACTTCAGCAACGTCTCGTTCGTCGGACCGAACGCACTGTCGGACGGCCTCGTCGCGGCCGGCTCGGTCTCGACGGCGAGCGGCACGATGCCGTACACGCAAGACGTCTACGTCTCGCAGGTCGTGCCGAACTACGAGAGCGACACGAGCGACGTCGTCACCGACTACAACAAGCTCATCCAGGACAACGGCGAGACCCCCGGGTTCACGTCGCTCGAGGGCTACATCGCGGCGCGCGTGTACATCGCGGGCCTGCTCGCGCACGACGGGCCGTTCACGCCCGATGCATTGATCCCGACATTCGAGAACCTGCCCGACCTGTCACTTGGCATCGGCGCGACCGCCGGGTTCACGCCGTCGAACCACCAGTACTCGAGCTCGGTGTGGGGCACCGCGATCGAGGCGAACGGTTCGTTCAAGAGCCTCTACTACTGGACCCCCGCCGGAATCTCGTTCTTCGAGTAAACACCATGAGCACGACCGACACCGAAGCGCGGATGCGCGCGATCACGATCGGGCGCTACATGCTGCACCGCCAGATCGCGCGCGGCGGCATGGCGTCGATCCATATCGCGCGCCTGATGGGCGACGAGGGCTTCTCGCGGATCGTCGCGGCGAAGCGGCTGCACCCCGAGTTCGCCGAGGACGGCGAGTTCGTGCAGATGTTCCTCGACGAGGCGCGCGTCGCTTCGAAGATCCACCACCGCAACGTGGTGCCGGTCCTCGACGTCGTGACGACGGGCGAAGAGGTCGTGCTCGTGCAGGAGTACGTGCACGGCGTACCGTTGCACTGGCTGCTGCGCACGGCGCACGAATCGAAGACGCACGTGCCGATCAACGTCGCGGTCTCGGTCGCGTGTCAGGTGCTCGCCGGTTTGCAGGCCGCGCACGAGACCGCCGACGAGATGGGCACGCCGCTCAACATCGTGCATCGCGACGTGTCGCCGCAGAACGTGATGATCGCGACCGACGGCACGGCACGGCTCCTCGATTTCGGCGTCGCGAAGGCGTCGCTGGCGGCGCACACGACGCGCGACGGCACGTTCAAGGGCAAGCTCGCCTACTCGGCGCCCGAGCAGATCATGGGCAAGGCGGTGCAGCAGAGCGACATCTACTCGCTCTCGGTCGTGCTGTGGGAGCTGATCGTCGGCCATCGCATGCACGGCAGCGCGCAAGCCGAGGCCGAGCTCATCGGCGAGATCATGAGCGGCTCGCTGCCGACGATCACCGACGCGCTCGCCGTCGAGCACGAGTGGCTCGGCAACAACCGCTGGAAGCAGCTCGAGCTGATCGAGCCGATCATCCAGCGCGGGCTCTCGGTCGAGGCGAGCGCGCGCCAGCAGACCGCGGCGGAGATGGAGGCCGCGCTCGCGAGCGCCGTGCCGCCCGCGACGCCGACCGGCGTGTCGGCGTGGCTGAAAGCGCTCGGCAAGAGCTTCCTCGAGGGCCGCGATCGGATCATCGCCGAGGAAGAGGCGAGCTGGCGGCGCAGCGCGCTGTCGTCGGCGCCGCGCCGGTTGTCGGGTCCGATCCGGATCCCGACCTCGCCCGGCACGGCGGTGACGATGCCCGACGCGCCGGTGCCCGACCGCAGGCGATCGATCGGGCTGCTCGCGACGATCGGCGGGCTCGCGTTCGCGCTCGTCATCGCGATCGCGTTCCTCGCGAAAGGCAACGGCGAGCAGGCCAAGCCGCAGGCGGCGAGCCTCGCGCCACCGCCCGTGGCTGCGGCACTCGTGATGCCGGCGCCGGAGCCCGCGCCCGTCCCCGTCGCCAAGCCGATCGCGGCGGCTCCCAAGGTCGCGCCGCCGCCGCCCGAGCCCGTCGCCGAGCCCGAGCCCGAGCCCGTTCCAGTTCGCGCCGTCGCCGTCGTCGCGCCGGCACCGCGCCCGGTCACGATCGTCCGCCGCCCGATGCGCGCGTCGATCGCGCGCGCCCGCATGGCGCAACCGAGCTCCGCGCCGCCGCCGCCGCCAATCGCGACGCCCGAGCCACCGCCGCCTCCACCCGCCGCGGCGCCTGCGTCCGCCGACGACTGCAACCCGCCGTACTACTTCCAGGGCTCGAAGAAGGTCTTCAAGCCCGCTTGTATCTAGCCAAGGAGCACCATGCATCGCCTCGCGCTTGCCCTCACGTTCGCGTTCGCGTTCGTCGCGTGGAGCCCCGTCGCGCGCGCGGACATGTCGAAGGAACAGTGCCTGGACGCGCACAGTCGCGGCCAGGACGCGAAGGAGCAGAACAAGCTGTCGCTCGCGCGCAAGCTGTTCCTGACGTGCGCGCAGTCGTCGTGCCCGGCGGTCGTGCAAGGCGACTGCGCGCGCTTCGCCGACGACCTGTCGCGGCTGCAGCCGAGCATCGTGTTCGCGGCGCGCGACGGCAGCGGCTCCGACTTGCCCGACACGACCGTCTACGTCGACGGCGAGCTGATCGTCACGCATCTCGACGGTGCGCCGCACGACATCGATCCGGGCAGCCATACCGTGAAGTTTCAGAACGGCGGCAAGGAGAAGCTCGTGACGCTCGTCGTCGGCGACGGCGAGAAGGGCCGCATCGTCGCCGCCACGTTCGGCTCGCCCGCGCCGGTGGCCGCGTCACCCGAGCCGAGGTTCGACGCCGCGCCCACCGCGAAGCCGAGCGCGAAGACCACGCACGCGACGGGCGCGCGGATCTTGCTGTGGGGCGGCGCCGGGCTCGTCGTCGCGGGCGCCGCGTTCGCCACGCTCGGCTACTTCGAGCTGCCGTCGAACTGCTCGCTGTCGACGCATCAGTGCGCCGCGCCGCCGGGAGATGCGGCGTTCGGCAAGGCGGCGAGCGCCGTGCGGCTGACCGATGCCGGCTGGGCCGCGGGCATCGCGGGGCTCGCGGCGCTCGGCGGCGGCGTGTTCTGGTATCTGTCGAGCGCGCACACGAACAAGGAGCACCTCGCGGTCGCGCCGTGGGTGTCGCCGAGCGGCGCGGGTGTCGCACTGAGCGGGGCGCTGTAGTGGCGCCGGTCGTCGCGCACGAAGCGCGCTGGACCGACGAGACCGACGTCACGCCACTCGAGCTGCGCAACGACGCCCCGCTCGAGGTGCGGTCGTACGCGCCGCGCACGCAGCCGGTGCCGCTGCTGCGGCCGCCGCGCGCGCAGCCCGCGACGCTGCTCGTCGGCTGCCTCGATCAGCCCGGCGTGGTCGCGTCGCTCGCGCAGGTGCTCGAGGGCTTCGGCGTGAAGATCCTGCACTCCGATCAGCACACCGATCCGGTCGCGAAGCTGTTCTTCCAGCGCATCCGGTTCGATCTGGCGACGGTGGCCGACCGCGTCGCGCTCGAAGCCGGCGTGCGCGACGTGTGCGAGCGGTTCGCGATGGACTACCGGCTGTACGGCGATCGCAGCCGGCGCGTCGCGATCCTCGCGTCGAAGCAGGACCATTGCCTGTACGACCTGCTCGTGCGCTGGCGCGCCGGCGAGCTGCCGTGCGAGATCGCGATGATCGCGTCGAACCATCCCGACGCGGCGCCGATCGCCGAGCACTTCGGCGTGCCGTTCCATCACCTGCCGGTGACCACGGAGACCAGGGCCGAGCAAGAGGCGCAGATGCTGTACTTGATGTACGAGGCCGGCATCGAGCTGATCGTGCTCGCGCGCTACATGCAGATCCTGTCGCCCGAGCTCGTCGAGCGGTTTCCGACGAGGATCATCAACATCCACCACTCGTTCCTGCCCGCATTCGTCGGCGCGAACCCGTATCGCCAGGCGTTCGAGAAGGGCGTGAAGCTGATCGGCGCGACCAGCCACTACGTCACGGCCGATCTCGATCAGGGACCGATCATCGAGCAAGAGACGATCCGCTGCACGCATCGCGACACGGTCGAAGACCTCGTGCGCAAGGGCCGCGACCTCGAGAAGCGCGTGCTCGCCGCGGCGCTGCGCTGCCACCTCGAGGATCGGATCCTCGTCTACGGCGGTAAGACGGTGGTGTTCGATTAGATCGGGTCGAGCGCCACCAGCGCGTCGCCCGCGTTGACATCGGAGCCTTCGGCGACGAGCAGCTCGCGCACGCGCGCGGCGGCGCCGGCGTACGTGACGCGGTGGAACGTCTTCATCACCTCGAGCAGGCACACCGTTGCGCCCGGCGCGAGCTCGGCACCGACGGCGAGGAACGGCGGCTTGTCGGGCGATGGCCGGCCGTAATACCGGCCGCTGGTCGGCGCGCGGAATACCGGGCCGCCCGCGGCGTGGGCGGGTTCCCGTGCCGGGCCCTCGGCGGAACCTAGGGCGTGCGCGGCGACGATTCGCATCAGCACGTCGCCGTACGCGACGGCGCGGCGGGCTTCCACGGCTTCGAGCCGGACCACGCCGCGCACGCGCGGTGCGAGCACGCGGGTCACGCGGCCGAGCACGTCGAGCTCGCCGATCGGATCGCCCTCGAGCACGAGGTGATCGGCCTGGACCGTGCGGTGAAACCAGCCCGGCGCCGGCGCGCGCAGCGCATCGCCCTCGGAAGGGAGCGAGCCGGGCTCGGCCTGGCTCGCGGGATCGAGGATCGCGATCACCGCGCGCCTCCGACCAGCTCGCGCAGGTCGTGGAGCGACCAGATGCGCGGGTTCTTGACGCGGCGATAGCCCGTCGCCTGATACGCCATCTCCACGAGCGCGGCGAGGTATGCGCGCAGCTCGCCGAGCTCGACGATCTCGTCGGTGTCCATCTGCCGCGCGGCCACGAATGGATCCATGTCGCGTTCGATGCGCGCCTCGGTGTCGCGCATGCCGGCCTCGATCTTCGCGCGCTCCGCCGGATCGGTCGCCATGATCTGGAAATCGTCGTCGAGCTTGGTGTTGAACGCGGCGATCGCGAGCGTGCGGCCCTCCATCACGGACAGGCGCGCGTAGCACGTCGACAGCTGGACGACCGGGTCGTAGGGCAGGCCGCTCATCGCGTAGTAGCCGGCCCCGCTGGCCTTGCGCAGCAGCACGGTGAACATCGGCGTCGTGTTCGTCGAGTTCGTGTAGATGAGCGACGATCCGTACGCGAGCAGGCCGTGCGCCTCGGCTTGCCGGCCGATGTCGAAGCCCGAGATGTCTTGCAGCCACACGAGCGGGATGCCGTCGTCGTTGCAGGCGCGCGAGAACGCGCTGATCTTCGCGATGCCTCCGCGATACAGGATGCCGGCCGGCCGCTGCTTGCCCTCGGGATCGCGCACGAGGCCCTGGCGGTTGATGACGAAGCCGGCGTACAGCCCGGCGACGCGGCCGATACCGCAGATCATCTCGTCGCCGACCTCGGGCATGACCTCCCAGAACAGCGATTGATCGACGAGGCGCGCGAGCACCTGATGCGCGTCGTAGGCCTCGCGATGATCGGCGGGAATGATCGCGGCGAGCTCGCCGGGCGCGAAGCGCGGTGCCATTTCGCCGAGGTCGCCGCGATAGAAGTCGGCGCCGCTCGACGGCAGGCGCGTGACCTCGCGGCGGATCGAGGCGAGGGCGGCGTCGTCGTCCGGAACGCGGACGTCGGCGCAGCCCGACTGATGCACGTGCACTTCGGGGCCGCCGATGTCGAGCGAGGTGATCTTCTGGCTCTTCGCGCCTTTGATCAGTGCGGCGCCGGCGATCACCATGTACGCCTGCTCGGTCATGTACACGCGATCCGAGATGATCGGCATGTAGCCGCCGCCCGCGATGCAGTCGCCGAACACGCCGGCGATCTGCGGCACGCCATGCGCGCTGAGCAGCGAGTTCATCTTGAAGATGTGGCCCGCGCCACGCGCGCCCGGAAAGCTCTTCGATTGCTCGGGCAGGAACAGGCCGCTGCAGTCGACGAGGTAGATCGTCGGCACGCGCAGGCGCAGCGCCATCATCTGCGCGCGCTCGATCTTCTCCGGCGTGCGCGGCCACCACGCGCCCGACGCGACCGTGTTGTCGTTCGCGATCACCATGCACCAGCGGCCCTCGACGCGCGCGAACGCGGTCACGACTCCGGCCGCCGGCGATTTCTGATCGCCCGGGAACACCTCGCCGTAGTTGACGAAGGTGCCGACCTCGAACGTCCGCGTGCCGGCGTCGGCGAGCTTCGCGAGCCGCTCGCGCGCGGTCAGCTTGCCCTTGTCGTGCACGCGCGCGACGTACTTTGTGCCCCAGCCACCGTGCACCTCCTCGCGTCGGGCCCGCAGCCTCGCTTCGAGCACCTCTAACGCGGCGCGCTGTTCGTCCGCAGTCCTCTCGTCGACGAGCCCCGCCAGCGGGCCTCCGATCGGGACGAGCGGGACGAGCGCCATGCCGGCGCGGAACGTACCACCAGGCCCTGGACATCAGACAAACTCTCAACATACATTGCTCTGCAATGCGCAAAGAATTCCGGATCTGTGGGGTGGTAGTA
>DASXCY010000159.1:0-26402 GCA_036490935.1 Kofleriaceae bacterium
TCTGGTGCAGCTGCAGCCCGTCGAGGTGAAGGTGCGGCAGAGGAGCTTGGACCTCGCCAAGCAGATCGCGCGCGCCGCCGATAGCGTGGCGCTCAACCTCGGCGAGGGCCGCTTGCGCTGCGACGGCGACAAGCGCCGCCATTACGAGATGGCGGCGGGCAGCGCGAGCGAGCTCACCGCGGCGTTGCGGGTCGCCGTCATCCGCGGCTACGTCGACCAGCCGCTGGTCGACGCGGTCGAGCCGCTGCTCGATCGCGTGCGCGCGATGCTCTACAAGCTCACGCGGCCCACGCCGCAACCGCGGGCGTGAGACCGGGCCGGGGCCCGGGCCCGGCTTACGCGCGCGCCGCGGGTGTGAGCTCGTGCCGGGGCCCGAGCCCGGCTTACGCACGCGTCGGGCGTCAGCTCGGGCCCGGCTTACGTGCAGGCCGCAGCCGCGGGCGTGGGCCCGGCTTACGCCCACGCCGCGGGCGTGAGCCCGGGCCGGCCCGCCGGCCTCAGGCCGGCTCGGGCGGCGGCACGTGCGTGAGCGACCAGGTGATGGCGCGGACGTGGTCGAGCGGATCGTCGACGGCGGCGAAGTCGGCGCGCGTGATGTAGCCGCGTGCGACCGCGATGCGCATCGCGGCGGTCGGCGCTGCCCGCCGCAGCTGACGCCGTCGCCGCAGCTGCAGCCGTCGTCGCCGCAGCCGTCGCCGTCGCAGTCCCCGTCGCTGTCGCCACAGCTGTCGCTGACGCCGCAGCCGTCGCCGCAGCTGTCGCTGACGCCGCAGCTGATGCCGATGCCGTCCCCGATGCCGATGCCGTCCCCGATGCCGTCCCCGCATCCGCCCTCCGCTGCCGCTCGCGGCCTACCGACCCGGGCGCAGCTCGGGCGGAAGCGCGGCCCACGCGGCGGCGGCGACGCGATACACCGTGAACTCGGCGGTCGGGAACGTCGCGCTGCCGGTCGACTCCGGCGTGTACGTCTTCTCGCAGCTGTAGTCGCCGTCGTCGTGCGAGCACTGCCTCGTCACGGTCGCCGGTGTGGTCCACGTCGCGATCGTGCTGTCGAAGCTCGTCGCGACGATGTGCGTCCCGCCGTGCTGGGCCGCGATCTTCGCGGCCTTCGCGGCGAGGTCTTCGTTGTCGGCCGTACCCCATACGCCGTCGCGCACGAGGCTCGCCGCCGAGATCGTGCCGATCACCTGGCCCTGCGGCGCGATCTGCTGCGCCTCGTCGGCCGACAGGATCACCGCGTGCGACGTCAGCGGTGCGTAGGACTTGCCGGTCGTGGAGTTGAACTGGGCCGACACGCAGCCGGCAACGAGCAGGGTGGAGAGGAGGAGTGCGCGCATGCAGTGACCGTAGCCACGCCGCCTTGCGCCGGCGTTGCGAGCATGTTGCACACCGTGAAGGTCGTGAATGCCTACCAGCGGACGCGCGATCGGGCGCGCAACGCTGCAGAACCGCGCGCGAGATCCATCGGCATGGCCACTGCACTAGCCGCTGTTCGGTCAGACACAACACAGGAGATACAGACATGCACGCGATCGGCTTCGACAACACGTTCGCCACGATCGACACCGAGAAGCTCGCCGACGTCGGCGGTGGCTTCGACTTCGGCCGCATGGTCGACAACGGCAACCGCTACGGCACGGCCGGCGCGCTGCTCGGCGGCGGCGCCGGTGCGGGCGTCGGTGCCGCGGTCGGCGGGATTCCCACCGCCGGCATCGGCGCCCTGCCCGGCGCCGCGATCGGCGCGGGCGTCGGCGGTGCGGCCGGCGGCGCGCTCGGCTGGATCGGCGGCGCGGCGACCGACGCGTGGAACCAGATGCGCGGCCACTGAGCGCTACAGCGACGCGAACACGCGCAGCGCGTGCGCGGGATCGTTGCAGAACACGCCGTCGACGCCGAGCTTCGCGAGCCGCACGAGCTCCGGCTCGTCGTCGACGGTCCACGCGTTGATCGGCATACCGGCGGTGTGCCACGCGCGCACGCGATCCTCGGTGCACAGCGTGTTTTGCGGGTGCACGAGGGTCGCGCCCATCCAGGTGCTCACCCAGCCGCGGCGCAGCGGCAGCGGCTGCTCGTCGTGAAACAGGAACGCGAGCGCGACGTCGGGCAGGAACCGGTGGAACTGGAGCAGCGCGAGCGGATCGAACGAGCTCACCAGCACCTGCTCGGCGCGCCCGCTCTCGCGAATGATCCGCGCGGTGTGCTCGGCCAGCGATCCGACGCGGCCGAAGTGCATCGACTTGATCTCGACGTCGACCTCGAGCTCGTCGAGCGCGGCGAGCACCTCGGCGAGCGTCGGCACGGGCTCGCCGCCGACGCGCAGCTCGCGCCGCTCGGCCGCCGACAGCTCCTCCATCCGGCCCGGCCGGTCGCACAGCCGCGCGAGCTCGGCATCGTGAAACACGACGACCTCGCCCGAGCCGTCGAACTGCACGTCGAGCTCGATGCCGTCGGCGCCGACCTGCCGCGCGCGATCGAACGCGGCCAGCGTGTTCTCCGGCGCGTTCGCCGAATCGCCGCGATGCGCCCACACGCGCGGCCGGCCTTTCGCGCGCCGCCAGCGCGTCGCGCGACCGAGCCGGCCGATGTGAGGGAGGTATTTTGCGAGGACGCTCGCGACCACGAACGGATTATAGGGCTTTGGGCTTTGGGCCTCGGGCTTCGGACTGCGGAAAGCGAGCTCCGAAGTCCGAAGTCCGAAGTCCGAAGTCCCTACTCGATGAAGGTCTTGTGCAGCGCCTTCACCAGCTCGTCCACATGCGGGCGATCGCACCACAGCGTGACGCGCAACGGCGACACGCTGACCGCGTTGAGCGGCACGCCGACGCCGACCGCGGTCGCGCGCGCCTTGTTGATGATGCCCGGGTTGCCGCCGATGCCGTGGCCGACCATCGTCACGCAACCCTCTTCGCCGAGCTCGACCTGGTCGCCGAGTACCGTGTCGAGCCGCTTGCGGACCTCGCCCCAGTCCGGCACGTCGGCGATCGTGAACCAGCAGCGCAGCTCCTTGCCCTCGAGGTCGAGGTGCGTGAGCGGGATCGACGCGGCCTCGAGGATCTGCAGGCAGTGCTCGACCGCCGCGCCGCCCGACACGCGCAGCCGGATCAGCGCGTCCTGCCCGGTGAGCGCCGCGACCTGACGCTCGCGCTCGGGCGAGAAATCGATGCGCGTGCCGCCGCCGTCCTTGTTGGTCGCGCGCGCGTACAGCGCGATGCCGCTCTTGCGCGCGAACTCGACCGACGCGTCGTGCAACACCTTCGCGCCCTGCGCCGCGAGCTCGAGCATCTCGTCGTGGCTGATCGAGGCGAGCAACTCCGCCGCCGGCACGACGCGCGGGTCGGCGCTGTATACGCCGTCGACGTCGCTGCAGATCTCGCAGTAATCGGCGCGCAGCGCGCCAGCGAGCGCGACGGCGGTCGTGTCGCTGCCGCCGCGGCCGAGCGTGGTGATCTCGCGCTTGTACGAAACACCCTGAAAGCCGGCGACGATCACGACCTTGCCGCGATCGAGCTCGTCCTCGATGCGAAACGGTCGCACCTCGACGATGCGCGCGCCCGAGTGGCGATCGTTGGTCAGGATGCCCGCCTGCGAGCCGGTGAAGGAGATGGCCTCGAGGCCCTCTTCCGCGCACGCCATCGACAGCAGCGACATCGCCTCGCGCTCGCCGCACGTCAGCAGCATGTCGAGCTCGCGCCGCGACGGCGACGCCGAGATGGCCTTGGCCTTTTCGATCAGCTGGTTCGTGGTCTTTCCCATCGCCGAGACCACCACCACGACCTTCTTGCCGGCCGCCTTCGTCCGCGCGATCCGCTGGGCCACGAGCTTGATCTTGTCGGAGTCCGCGACCGACGAGCCGCCGTACTTTTGGACCACGATCCCGGTGAGCTGCATGACGTCGGTCACCATACACGATCACAACGACACGGCAGTGCTAACTTAATCCTCTGGTGCGTCTGCTCCTCGTCGTCCTCGTCGGAGTTGCGGCCTGCGGTCACGCCGGCGCGCCGCGCATCCATTTTCCCGACGCGCCGATCGAGCTCGCCGATGAAGCGGACCGTGCGCAGGCGATCGACCGGTTCTGGGCGCTGCCGCCCGGCCCCGACCGCGCCGCCGCGCGCGGCCGGATCGCGCTCGCGATCGCGAGCCGCATCACCGATGCGATCGAGGAGGACAAGCCGTTCGTCGCCGAGAGCCTGCTGTTCGAGCTGACGTCGCTGTGGCGCGACGATCCGGCGAGCGTCGGCAAGGACCTCGCAGGCCAGGCGGCGCTGATCGAGCACCTGCGCGCGATCTTCGCCAAGTCGGGCTCGATCGAGCCGGCGATCGCGACGCTCGTCGTGCTCGCGGAGATCGAGCCGGCCCGGCGAAGCGCGCGGCTGGCCGAGCTCGACGAGGTGCTCGCGTTCGCCGACGACCTCGCCGCCGCCGAGCACGGCGCGAACGCGCAGCGTGCGCAGCCGATCGCGCTGCTCCAGCCGACGGTGCTCGCGCTGCCGCTGCCGTGGCTCGTCGATCGCTACGTCGGCCTCCTCGAAGACCGCCAGCGCGCGTTCGCCAAGCTCGTCGATCCGAAGCATCCGCCGACGTTCGAGCTCGTGCGCGCGCAGCCGGATCTGTTGAAGACCGCGCATCGCATCGCGAACGCGCTCGCCCGCGCGGGCCGCATCGCCGAGATCCACGCGCACCTCGCCACGCTCGTCGGCATGTACGGCACCGATCGCGAGCTCGACATCCGCGCCGAGATCGTCGCCGACCGGCCGACCGCCGACGCGTATGCCGACCTCGCGCGGGCCGTGCGCGGCGACAGCGAGGCCGGCGACCCCACGGCCTCGCTCGCGATCTGCCTGCGCGGCCTGCGCGACGCGCCGGACGACACCGAGCTGCTCGCGGCCGCCGCCGGCGATGCCGCCGAGGTCGGTCGCGTCGACCAGCCGATCGCGCTGTTCGAGGCGGCGCTCCAGCACGAGCGCGGCGAGGTCGATCACGCGATCGCCGTGCGGCTCGGCAAGCTGTACGCGCAGCGCATCGCGCGGCTCGCGGCGGGCGGCCGCCCCGGCGCGGCGACGACCGCGTGGCGCGAGCTCGCGCACTACACCGACCTCGCGGGCCAGCGCGCCCCGAGCGAGGTGTGGCGGCAGGTCGCGGCCATCGGCGAGGCCTCGCTCGGCAAGGGGCTGGTCGCGCAGGGGCAGCTCGCGGATGCCGAGGTCGTGCTGCGCGCGTCGCTCGATCGCGCGCCGTCGATCGAGGCGTACGAGACGCTCGCGTCGATCTATCTCGAGACGCGGCGCTTCGCGGAGGCGCGCCAGGCCGCGCTGCGCGGCGCGCAGCTGACCGGCGAGCAGCTCGCGGCCGATCGCTATCACCGCGCCAAGCTGCTTCGGCTCGCCGCCGACGCGTCGCGCGAGGCCGGCAAACCCGACGATGCCGTGCGCTACTATCTCGAGTCGCTGCGCGTGTGGAAGGACCTCGGCAGCGACGACGACCTGCCGCGCGCGATCGCCGCCGAGCGCAAGCTCGAGGCCGCGCGCGAGCTGTATGCGGTCGAGATCGTCACGAGCCAGGGCGATCCGGCGAACGCGGTCGATTTCGCGCTCGACGCGCTCGAGCTCGATCCCGATACCGCGCAGATGGCCTCGGCGACGATCGCGTTCCTGCTCGAGATCGATCGCCCGAGCGATGCGGCCGACGCGCTCCACCGCGCGCTCGGCTCGACCGAGATCGGCGAGCCGACGAAGATCTCGGCGAGCCTGTGGCTGGTCGGCGACGCGAAGCGCCGGCACGCCACGCCCGATCCGTTCGCGGTCGAGTACCTCGCGAGCCGCCACGGCGAGCTGTGGTACGAGCAGCTCGCCGAGGCGGCGACACACCGGCTCGACTTCACGGCGCTACGCGCGAGCGCGACGACCGAGCCGCGCCGCATCGAGCTGGTGTTCTACGGCACGGCGCTCGAGCTCGATCCGGCGCGCCGCACGCCGGCCGCCGCGCGCGCCGCATTCGAGGAGGTCGTCCGCTCCGGGCTCGTGCTCGACGCCATCCACGACCTCGCGCTGCAGTACGTCACCGCCGCGCGGCGCTGACGATCAATCGACGCCCCGCGTTCGCCGGTCCTGGGCCAGATAGCCGACGATCGCACCCACCGCGAGCACGGGCACCAGGTAGTGACCTACGGCGCGCCCGGCTGCCTCGTACTCGCCGGTGATCGCTCCCCGCGCGAACCCGAGCCCGACCCACGCCACGCCGCACAGGACGGATCCCAGGACCGCGACGACTCCGGGGTGCCACCGCTTCTTCATGGTGCGCGAGTCCAAGGAGGGCGCGTGCGCCGGCGCGTGTTAGATCCCCCGGCGTGGGTGACGTGATGACCGAGCTCGCCGCGGTGCTGCGCGCCGGGCACTTGACGCGCGCCGGGCTCGCGCGCTGGGCCGGCACCGAGCGGCTGTCGGCGCTGCCGGCGCTCGTGCCGGCGCTGGCCGCGCGTCCGGTCGTGCCGGCGAGCGCGCTGCTCGCGCTGTTCGTCGCCGGCGCCGAGGTCGAGGCCGAGCTGGTCGCCGCGCCGATCGTCGCGCGCGCGGACCTCGTCGCGCGCGCCGGCAATCGCGTGCGCGCCCGGCTCGCGCTGCTGCCGCTCGGCGACGCGCTCGTCGCGTGCGACCGGCTCGACGCGCCCGACGAGCGCGGCCGCGCGTGCTGGCCCGACGACTCGAGCTATCACCTCGCGCTCGCGCTGCCGCCCGGGCCCCATGCGCGCTGGATCGATCTCGGCTGCGGCTCGGCGTTCGCGCAGCTGTGGCGGCCGCGGCTCGCGGCCGAGCTCGCCGGCGCCGATGCGAACCCGCACGTGCTCGCGCGCGCGCGGCTCGGCGCCGAGCTAGCGGGCGTCGCGCTCGCGCTCCACGAGGCCGACGTCGCCGACGGCGTGCCGGGCACCTACGAGCTCGTGTCGTGCAATGCGCCGATCCCGGGCGGGGCCGATTCGCCGATGTGGCGCGCCACCGGCGCCGACTTCGTGCCGCGCCTGATCGCCGGCTCGCGCGTGCTGGCCGCGCCCGGCGCGACGATCGTCATCCACGCCGCGCTCGCCGCGCTCGCCGCGCTCGCCGACGAGCCGGGCGAGCGCGTGATCGTCTCGTACACGCCGGCCGGCGTGCCCGGCTTTGCCGTCGCGTGGTGGCGCCCCGACGCCGCGCCACTCGCGATCACCGCGCGCCGCGAGCTGACCGCCGAGCGCCCGCATCTGACCCACGGCGATCGCGTCGCGGCGCTGCGCGGCGAGCTGTGATCGTCTAATCTCGGCGCGGGTGAGAGTTTTCGTCGCGATCGTGCTCGCCGTGGGCGCGTGCACGCCGCAGCGCACGGCCGAGCTGCCGGCGCCGCCGATGGACAAGGCGCGGCTGTCGCACGACCAGCACGCACAGCTCGCGTGCGCCGAGTGCCACGGCTCGGGCACGACGCGGCCGGGCAGCCGCGATCACGCCCCGTGCGACGGCTGCCACCGCGCCGCGTTCCTCGGCGCGCCCGGCCCGATGTGCGACGTCTGCCACGAGCCGATCAAGACGGCGCCGCTGGTCGCCCAGCTCAAGCCGTTCCCGAGCGAGGACACGTGGCGGACCGAGCCGTCGCGGTTCTCGCATCGCTCGCACCTCGATGCCGGCCGCATCGAAGCGCGCGTCGGGTTTCACGTCACGTGCGCCGACTGCCACGTGCGCGACGGCAAGCTCGCGCCGCCCGATCACGCGACGTGCTCGCGCTGCCACGCGCGCGAGGCGTCGAGCCGGCCCGCGATGGACGACTGCGCCGGCTGTCACGGCGGCGCACCCGAGCTGCGCACGCGCGCGCGACTGATCCGCGGCGACCTGCACTTCTCGCACGACCTGCACCGCGCGGATCGCCGCGGCACGCCGATCCGCTGCGAGCAGTGCCACGAGCAGAGCGCGGCGGCGACCGGCTACGCCGATCACGCGGCACCGCGTGTCGAGAGCTGCGTGAGCTGTCACGACGACACCGATCGCACGCCACCGCTGCGCCGCATGCGCATCTGCGAGACGTGCCACAGCGAGCGCAGCGAGCGCCTGCTCTCGATCGCACCGCGCAACCACCTGCCCGCGACCGAGCGTCCGCTCGATCACACGATCGCGTTTCGCCGCGATCACGCGGACGCCGCCGAGCACGACGCCGCGCGGTGCGCCGCGTGCCACACGCAGATGTCGGGCAATCCGGCGCAGGCGTGCGACGAGTGCCACCAGTCGATGCGGCCCGCCGATCATCGCATCACGTGGCGCGAGCTCGATCACGGGCCCGAGGCCGCGGCCGATCGCGATCGCTGCGCGCGCTGCCACGTCGTCGAGTTCTGTACCGCGTGTCACCAGCAGCGGCCGCGCTCGCACGGCTTCGCCGGCACGTTCGTGTCGGATCACGGCCCGCTCGCGCGCACCGACGTCCGCGCGTGCCTGACGTGCCACCAGGAATCGTTCTGCACGAGCGCGGGCTGCCACGCCGGGGTGAAGCGGTGAGAGCGGGCTTCGGGCTCTCGGCTCTGGGCTTTGGCCTGATCGCGCACGCGGCGGCGGCGGAGCCGAGGTGGGAGATCGATCACGAGCCGGCGAGCGGGCTGCACATGCGGCCGGCCGCGCGAACCGCGGTCGCGGTCACCGCGCCGGCGACCGTGCCGGCGCCCGCGCCGGCGCCACCGCCGTCGCCCGTGCCGCAGCCACCGGCGCCCGATGCGGCGTACGTGCGCGACGTGCGCGAGCCGGTGCAGGTGCGGTTCTCGCTCGGTTACCAGGTCGACGGCACGACGCAGACCGGCGACGCGGGGCTCGGCGGCAAGGTGCCCAACACGACGCACAGCGACTACGACCTGGTGCACGCGTACGGCTTCGGCGAGGGCTATCTGGCCACGCACGGCGTCGGACTGCCGAGCCTGTCGACGTACTTCGGCGCGCACTTCGAGCTGTCCCAGCACGACATCTCCGGCAATGCCGCGACGCCGCCGCCGATCGCGACGTGGTTCGATCGCAGCGGCGTCACGTACCAGAACGTGTGGGGCGAGCTGAAGGACTTCCTGTCGCCGGGGCTGGCGCCGCTGCGCGTGCGCGCCGGCGAGCAATACATCTACGGCCCGTGGGTCGCGCACATGTACGGCGCCCTCGCGGCGTGGGACGGCAAGCTCGTCAGCGGCGAGGTCTATGCCGGCAGCCGCGTGCCCGACTACACGCTCGATGCGACGTCGCAGGAGCTCGATCGCGCCGGCATCGCGGGCGGCTCGGCGCGCATCGATCTGCGCGAGCTGAGCACGCCGATCCCGTTCTCGTTCACCGCGCAGGGCCTGACGTTCACCCGGCTCGGCGCGACCGCGAGCACCCTCCCGGCGAGCTTCACGCTCCTCGAGGTCGACTGGCGGCCGCGCGACGACCTCACGCTGATCGGCCAGTGGCGCACGATCGACGGCACCGCGGCCGAGGAGCACGTGCAGCTGCGCGTGCGCTATCACCAGGTCACGAACGTCGTCGTCGACGTCACCCATCGCGAGGAGACCGACTGGCGCTGGGATCCGTCGCTCACCGGCTCGGAGCAGAACGATCCGCTCGCCGCGAAGCGCTACCTCGATCTCGGACCGGTGCAGCCGCAGGTGCTGGTGTCGGCGCGCGCCGGCACGCTGATCGCCGAGAACGTCGACCTCTACGCGCGCGCGGCGTGGTCGCAGGACCTCGTGTCGGCGGCCGACGACGTCAACACGTTCTACGCGACGTACTACGAGGGCGGCGGCGCGCTCGAGGTGCGCGTGCGGCGCACGCTGTCGGTCGGGCTGTCGGGGCTCGCGCGCTACACCGATCGCGCGGATCAGATGCAGAACCGCGTCGAGGACACGCCGAACGTGCCCGATCCGCTGCCGATCAGCGCCGCCATGGGCGAGCGCGACTTCGTCGAGGCCGGGGCGACCGCGCGCATGTCGCTCGGCTCGCGCAAGTTCTCCGCGCTCGTCGAGATCTACGGTCGCGACACGGACTACGCGCTCGACTACTGCATCGGCACGAGGTGCCAGTCCGACAGCGACACGGGCGTGCCGACCGACGAGCTGCGCGGCGGCGGCCGGTTCCAGGTCGACGCGTGGATCGGCAAGCGCGTGCGGCTGTTCGCGAGCTACGACCTCTCGACGCGGCTGCCGTTCGCGCCGGATATCACGGGGTACAAGAGCTTGAAGCTGATCATGGAGGGCGTTTATTAGGGGCCTCGGACCTCGGGCCGCGGGCCTCGGCCTGATCGTGGTGGTCGCGATCGCGCATGGCGATTCCCCGCGGCCGACCGCGATCGGGTTCGACCATTTGCTGCACGATCGCCAGGTCGTCGTGAACGGCGGCGAGTCGATCGCGTGCACGCACTGCCACACCGTGACCGGCGGGCGCGTGATCGGCCGGCCCGACCACGGCAACTGTTTCGGCGCGTGTCACGGCCCCGCGCCGCGGGCGCCGCGGCTCGGCGGCAAGCTCGCGCTCGACGCGGATCGCATGAAGCTGTGCACGCCGTGCCACGCCGAGGCCGCGCTGGTCGCGCCGTACCCCGGCAAGCTCGGCGTGTTCTATCCGCCGTACACGATCGACCGCGACTTCAACCTCACGATCGGGCATCGCGCCCACGCGGCGGCGCCGTGCAGCGAGTGTCACGCGCCGCCCGAGACCAAGGTCGCGCCGAAACCGCCGCACGCGCGCTGCACGAGCTGCCACGACGGCGCGCGCGCGTCGGGCATGGATCGGTGCAGCGTCTGCCACCCGGCCGCATCGGGCAAGCCGCAGCCGCCCGAGCTGCGCCAGGTGCGCGACACGGTCACCGCGACGTTCTCGCACGTCAAGCACGCGACGCGCCCGCGCGGCGGCGACTGCAAGACGTGCCACGCCGCCGTGCTCGCCACCGACGACAGCGAGCTGCCGCGCCCGACCGCGCACGACTGCGCGACCGCCGGCTGCCACGACGGCAAGGGCGCGTTCGCGGTGACCGAGGCGTGCACGCGCTGCCACGCGAGCGAGCCGGCGAAGTTCACGGTCATTCGGCCGACCGACCGGTTCACGCACGGCGGGCCGCACGCCGAGGTCGTCGCGAAGCAGCCGTGCGGCGCGTGTCACCCGATCGAGCGCGGCGAGGTCGCGGTCGCAGGTCACGGGCCGTGCGTCGCGTGCCACGCCGACGACTTCGGCGCGCGCAAGCCGAAGATCTGCGGTGCGTGCCATAACGCGACCGAGCCGTGGCGGCATCTCGTCGCCGATCGCGGACCGGCCGAGCGCACCGAGCTCGGCGCGACGCTCGATCACGGCAAGCACGCGGCCACGTGCACGGCGTGCCACCAGCTGCGCACGCAGACCCAGCAGCTGCGCCCGCCGCGCGGTCACAGCGCGTGCACCGGCGGCGGCTGTCACGAGATCGCGGCCGGCCCGGCGCCGCGGCTCGGCGACTGCATCGGCTGTCACAGGCTCGGTCTCGCGGCCGAGCGCGAGACGGCACGCGCGGCGGCGCCGTGGTCGGTGCGCAGGACGTTCGATCACGACGCGCATCGCACCGGCCGCGATGGCAAGGCGCTCGCGTGCACGGCCTGCCACGTCGATCTGACCGCGAAGAACGTGGTGGCGCTCGCGACGCCGCCGAAACCGACGTGCGCGCCCTGCCACGACGGCACGTTCGCGTTCAAGCTGACCGGGACGTCGTGCACGAAGTGCCATCCCGGGACGAGCAAGTGATGCCGCGCTGGCAGCGCGCGTACGTGATCGCGATGGCCGCGGTGATCGCGGCGGCGCTCGCGTACGCACTGAGCGACTGGGCGCAGTGGCCGCGGCTCACGTACCTGCCCGTGCGCGGCGAGCTCGTGGTGCGCTCGCACGTCACCGGCGTGTCGATCACATACTTCGGTACGATCGCGTGGGGCCTCGGCGGCGCCGCTCTCGGCGCGCTGGTCGCTGCAGGTGCATGTGCGCTCGCGAAGCGGCCGCTGGCGGAGCGCGTGCTGCGCCTGCTCGGCGCCTGGGCGATCACCGCGATCTTGCTCGCAGGTTGCTACTTCACGTGGACACTCTGGCCCTGGGGCCTGTAAGCCGCGCGCGCGGTGCGCGTTGAACGAGCATGCAGCGCATGCTTCTCATCACGATGCTCGCGGCGTGCAGCGGCGAGCACTTCGCGGCGTCGCGAGCTGCCGAACGGCCGGGCCTCGGCACGAGCTTCGGCGAAGCGGTGCACTCGCCGGTGAATTACGTCTCGTTCGAGCGCGCATCGGCGTCGCCGTGGGCCGAGCTCGCGCTGTTTTACGACGACGAAGCCGGCGTGGCGCAACACGCCGCGTACCTCGGCGCGCCGCTCGAGCCGCTCGACGTCGAGGCCGGCGACGGCGCGATCGCGGTCGCGCTGATCGACGATGACGGCCGCACCCTCCCCGGCGCGCGCGCGGGCGACCGCACGCTCGTCGTCGGGCACGAAGGCGCGCGCTACCGGATCGCGGTGCGCAACGCGACGCCGGCGCGCTTCGAGATCGTCGCCTCGGTCGACGGGCTCGACGTGATCGACGGCAATCCAGCCGATCCGGGGCGCCGCGGCTACATCGTCGAGCCGCACGACACGCTGATGATCGACGGCTTTCGCACGTCGCGGCAAGGCGTCGCCGCGTTCCGGTTCGGGCGCGTCGCCGAGTCGTATGCCGCGCGCACGACCGGCGACCGCGACGTCGGCATCGTCGGCGCCGCGATCTTCACCGAGCTCGGCGCGCGCGCCGACGAGATGCAGCTGCGCGACACCGCGGATCCATTTCCGGCGCGCGGCTACGCGCAGCCGCCGGAGTGAAGCAGAGAACACGTACCGCCAAGGCGCCACAGACGCCTGGACTCGCCAGCGGAGAAGACCTGGTTCGGCTGTCCTGGCGAATCTTGGCGTCCCCGGCGCCTCGGCCGTAACTCCTATTCTCCGGCCGCCTTCTGGCGGTACTCGTGCGGATCGAGCTGGAACCGGCGCAGCAGGCGGTGGATCTGCGCGCGCGACGTGCCGAGCGCACGCGCGACGGCGGCGAGGTTGCCGCGATAGTCGCGCAGCAGGCCGAGCAACTCGTCGCGCCGCGTGCCGGGCGGGCGCGCCGCGGCCGCGAGATCGCGGATGTGATCGGGCAGATGATCGAGGCCGATGCGATCCTCGCGCGCGACCGCGGCCGCTGCGGCGATCGCCTGGTCGAGCTCGCGGATGTTGAGCGGCCAGCGATGGCGGCACATCGCCCACGCCGCGGCCGCAGACAGCCCGAGCTCGCGGCCCGACGCGTGGCGCGCGAGGAACGTCGCGACCAGCGTGCCGAGGTCCTCGACGCGCTCGCGCAGCGGCGGCAGCGTGACGCGCAGCCCGGCGAGTCGCGCGTAGAGATCGACGCGAAACCGCCCGCCCTCGACGTCGCGCGATAGATCGCGCAGCGTCGCCGCAACGAACCGCACGTCGACCGGCACCGGCACCGTGTCGCCGACCGGCACGACCTCGCGCTCCTGCAGCACGCGCAGCAGCACGCCTTGCGTCGCCGCCGGCAGATCGCCGACCTCGTCGAGCAGCAGCGTGCCGCCGTGGCTCGAGCGGATCGCGCCCGGCCGATCGTCGATCGCGCCGGTGTACGCACCGCGGCGGTGGCCGAACAGCGTCGCCGCCGCGAGCGAATCGACGAGCCCTGCGCAGTTGACCGCGACGAACCCGCCGGGCCGGCCGCTGCGGTCGTGCAGCATGCGCGCGGCGACCTCCTTGCCCGCGCCGCTCTCGCCGAGGAGCAACACGCTGACCGCGCTCGGCGCCGCCTCGACGAGCCGGCCGAACGCCTGCTCGACCGCGGGGACGACGCTCGGCCGATCCGCGCCCGACACGTCCTGCGCCTCGGCCGCCGGAAGCTTGAGCACGCGAAACCGCAAGAACGTCTCGCCGAGCTCGATCCAGTCGCCGTTCTCGAGCGCGCGCTCGCTGACGCGCTCGCCGTTCACCTTCACGCCGTTCTTCGAGCCGAGGTCGCGCAGCACCCAGCGGCCGACATCGCGCTGCACCGACGCGTGCTGCAGCGACAGGTGAGGATCCGGAAGCTCGACGTGCAGCCGGTCGGCTTCGCGCCGCGCCGTCTGCTCGCGGCCGCGCCCGATGATCGCGCGATCGATCCCGCCGAGCAGATGGCGCGTGCTCGCGCGCGGCTTGCCCGCGGCGAGCACGACGAACAACGACGCCACGGAAACGTGGCCGCCGCGTTCGCGCTCCGGCTGCAGCGTGAGCGTGTCCACGTCTGAGCCACGATCGCAAAATGCGCGGCGCGACGCCAGCGACAGTTGCCGTCATGACGCAGTCGTACCCGTGCGTATCACCGCCGTATCACCGCGATCCGCGGAACGCGATTCGGTGCGTGCGAGCCCGCCATCTCGCGGTGTTGCGCGCGCTCGCCACGGCACGTGCGCTGCACTCGACGCGCAGGCATGAAGCTCGTCATCTCCTGTCTCGCCGCCTCCGCGTGTGCGTCCGTCTCCCCCCTCGTCGAGGAGCCGGCCACCACGCCGACGCACGCGATCGTCCACATCGATCTGCCGGCGCACCACGCATTTCCGGCCCGGCGCGGCGAGGCCACGCTGCCGATCGCCGCGACGATGCGCGACTGGCTGGGCGCGGTCGATCACTTGACCGCGCGCGTCCAGCTGTGTGTCGCGCCGTCGGGAAGAACGGTGCACGTCACGCTCGCGCAGTCGAGCGGCAACTCGATCTACGACGAGGCCGTGCTGACCGACGTGTCGCGCTGGCGCTACGAGCCGTTCGTCGCGTCGACGCCGACCTGCGAGCCCGCGACCGTCACGTACTTGCCGTGACGCGGCGCCTTGTGGCGCGTCACGTCGACCGGAGCCGGCGGCGGCAGCGGCGGTACGGCCGGCAGCGCGTGCGTCGCACCCGGGCAGTGATCGGCGACCTCCGCCGCGGACGCGAGGAGCCGATGATCGACCGCGAGCGCCGACAGGGCGACCGCGCTCGCGATCGCGATCGGATGACGAGCGAGCTTGCGCTTCGCGAGCTGCCACGGCGAGTAGACGTGCGCGCTGACCAGCTGGCCGGTCTGGAACCGGCGCAGATCGGCGGCGAGCGCGCGGGCATCGCCGTAGCGCCCGGCCGGATCGCGCGCCATGGCCTTCTCGACGATCCCGGCGAGCTCGCGCGGGACGCCGCGCGCGCAGTGCGGCAGCGGATCGGGGGGCCCGGCGATCACGCGCTGGAGCACCGAGTCGCGCGGCGTCTCGTGGTACGGCGCGGCGCCGGCGAGCAGCTCGTAGAGCACCGCGCCGATCGCGTACACGTCGGCGCGCGCGTCGACATCCTCGCCGCGCGCCTGCTCGGGTGGCATGTACGCGGGCGTACCGACCGCCTTGCCGGGATCGGTCTCGGGCTCGAGCGGCGGGTGCCTGCCGGCGCTTTCGATCGCGAGGCCCCAGTCGACGACGACGGTCTCGCCGAACGCGCCGACGACGACGTTCGCGGGCTTGAGATCGCGGTGGATGACGCCCTCGCCGTGCGCGTACGCGACCGCGTCGGCGATCGCGATGACGTGCGGCAGCAGCGCGAGCCGGTCGCGCAGCGTGCCGGTCTCGTTGATCAGCTCCTTGAGCGTGCGGCCCTCGACGAGCTTCATCACGTAGTACGGCTCGCCACTGGGCCATCGGCCGGCCTCGAGGACCGGCACGATTCCCGGGTGCTGGAGGCGCGCGGTGATGAGCGCCTCGCGCATGAACCGGCGCTCGTGCCAGTCGTCGTGGTGGAGAAGCTGCTTGACCGCGACCGTGCGCCCGAGCCGCATGTCGATCGCGCGCACGATCCGGCCGAGGCCGCCGCGCGCGTGCTCGCCGATCGGCTCGTACCGGCCCGGATCGTCGTCGGGCCAGTCATAGGTGTCGGCCTCGCAGGGTTCGCCTGCGCAGGCGTCTCGGGGTTCGAGCGTCGCGGTGCGGTCGCGCATGGGCCCTCGGATCGGGTGTAACCGGACTGATCCGCCCGAGGATTCCCCGGTTGACCGGAGATCAGCGCAGATCGCGCAGCCCGCCGCCGTTGGTGACATTCGTGTAGCCGGCCGCTTCGAGCTCGTGTTTGGCGCGCGCGGCCCGGCCACCGGCGTGACAATAGACGACGATCGGCTTGGCCTTGTCGCCGCCGGCGAGCCGGTCGACGTCGGCGAGCCGGTTCGCCAGGTCGTCGACCGGCACGTTCGTGGCGGTCGGGAGGTGGTCGTCGCCGAACTCCTCGGGCGTGCGGACGTCGAGCACGACGGCGCCGCCGGCGGCGATCACCTGCCGGGCCTTCGCCGGATCCTTCGACGGCTGCGCCGCCGCGACGTGGCCCGGTGGAGCAGGCGACGGCGGCGGCGCATTGCTGTCCGACCGCGAGCACGCTGCGACGACCACGAGCGCGAATAGCCAGCGACGCGTCATGTGGGGGATAGTACGCGCGATGGTCAGAGCGATCGATCCCGGCGAGGTGCGCGCGCGACTCGCCGACGTGATCGCGGCGATGCGCGCCACGAACGGCTGGGACGTCGCGCGTCCCGCCGACACCGCGTTCGCCGACCTGGGCGCGTTCGGCGCGCGCACGATGGCCTTCGGGCAGTGGCTGCGCTGGGTGTTCGTGCCCAACGTCGAGGAGCTGGTCGCGGCCGGTGGGCCGTGGCCGACCGACAGCATGGTCGCGGTCCAGGCGACACGCGAGGAGCTAGATGATGCGCTCGTGCGCGCGCTGACCGCGTTCGACGAGCTGTTCGCCGGCGATCGACGGGTCGACGGGTTTCGCGCCGGGGCGGCGGCCGGCGATGCGACGGCGATCGCGGCGCTCGGCGACGCGCTGGTCGCCGCCGGGCGCGCATCGGAAGCGGTCGCGGAGCTCCACGTGCACGCGAACGCCGGCAGCGCCGAGGCGCACAACTGGCTCGGCTGGTGGCTCACCGAGCGCGAACCGGATCTGCCGCACGCGCTCGAGCACCTCCACGAAGCGACGCGGCGCAGACCCGAATGGGGCGCAGCCTGGGTGAACTACGCCAAGGCGTTCGACGCCGCGGGCAACGCGATGGCCGCGTGCGCGGCGCTCGGCAACGCGATCGGGTGCGGCAACGCGCCCGACGACGCGTTCGCGCGCGATCGGCGCGTGCAGCTCGATCTGATGCTGCGCGCGCGTGGCGAGCGGCCGCCGGCGCCGCCCGAGCAAGCGGCCGCCGACACCGCCGCGGTCGATGTGCTGCAGGCCGCGATGGCGCACGCCGAGCTCGCGACCGGCCGCACGTTCTTCATCCGGCCGACCGCGCGGACCGCGGGCGGCGAGGTCGCGTTCGCGGCCGTGTGCGTGGTCGTGGCCGAGCAAGCGCGGGCCGCAGCGATCGTCGAGCACGTGTTCGGCACGGCATGCCTCGCGCTGACGCTGACGCGCGGCGCCGCCGGCGAGCCGCTGACGTTCCGCCGCGCGTCGATCACGAACGGCGACGCGCGCGACGCCGCCGCGCAGCTCGCCGACTGGGTGCGCGGCGAGCTGACCGCCCTCACGCCGCTCGACGCCGCGTTCGCACTGCACGCCGCGTGCTCCGCGCGCTGGCCGCTGCGCGCCGGCTGGCGCGTGCGCGCGTCCGGCGACTCGCCCGCGAGCGTCACGGTCTCGGCGATCGGCACGAGCTTCGCGGTGACCGTGAGCGCGCTCGCCGGCGGTGGCGTGACCGTCGCCCTGCCCGACCGCGAGGCTGACCTCGCCACGCCCGCCGACCTCGTCGCGCACCTGGACACGATCGTCGCCGCGATCGGCGAAGCGGAGCTGCGCTAGGATCCAGCCGAAGCGCGACGCGCGGGCCATGTCGTGGACCGGGCAAATCGTTCGTCGTCGCCGCGATCGCGGCGGTGCGCCGGCGCCGGCGTTCGGCGACCATCACGCCGCTCCCCGGCTCGAAGCTGCTCGGCATCACGCACGAGGACCGGCCGCTCGACGTCACGGTCTCCGCCGATCAGGAGCCGCACCTGGTCGGCGTCGAGCTCGCCCGGTCCGGCTGCCGGTGAGCCCGGCTGACGTACACTCGCTCCGAGGGACCATGACGCACATCTCGATTTGCTTCGTCTTCGCGATCGCCGCCTGCGGCGGAAGCCCGCACCCGGTGGCCGGGCCGACCACGAACCCGACGGCGCCGGCCGCGCCTGCCAGCGACGTCGGACGCGCCACCGCGGCGCCGCCTGCGCCGACCGCCGGCGTCTGGATCGACGACGCCGCGATGTGCGCGAACCACCCCGACGAGCTCGGCGCCTGGAATCTGACGCAGGATCAGATGCGCAAGCGCTACGGCACCGGCGTCGCTGGGCTCGCTTCGATCCCGACGACGAAGGAGCACCCGATCGAGCTGTGCGGCGTTCGCGCCGAGAACATCTGGCTGGCCAGCTCGACCTGCGCCGACGGCTCGCATCCGTATTCCGGCCCTGAAGCCGTCGAGTCGTCGCGCGCCGGCAACGCGGGCGCGGGTGGCCGGTGCCAGGGCATCATCGATCTGTACGAGGCCAAGTGTCCCGAGAAGACCTACGAGGTCTACGTCGACATGAACCTGTGCGGCCCGGGCGAATCGTTCATGTAGACGCGAAGCCGCGCTCGGCACCCCGGCGTCGTCGGCGCAGCCGAGCGCACGCACCGTCCCGCGCAACTTGCCCGCACGGTCATTCGTGCGTGAGTCGCCGGAGCAGCGGTCCAAAGCTCATGCCCTGGAGCAGGATCGAGCACGCCACGACTGCGTACGTCATGACCAGCAGGATGTCGTGATTCGCGGTCGTCGGAAGTGCGAGCGCCATCGCGATCGAGAGCCCACCGCGCAAGCCGCCCCAGGTCAGGATCGTGATCGCATGCGGGGTCGCCTCTCGGAACGGCCGGAGCATCGTCAGAGGGATGGCCACGGAGATCCAGCGGGCCGCGAGCGCGATCACGATCGCGACTGCGCCCGCCTCGACATGCGTCCAGGACATCGGGACGAGGATCACGGCGAGCCCCATCATGAGGAACAGGACGGCATTCAGGATCTCGTCGACGAGCTGCCAGAAGATGTCGACGTGAACGCGCGAGCGTTCGGACATCGCGATCCGCCGCCCGCGGTTGCCGACGACGAGGCCCGCGACCACGGCCGCGATCGGCGCCGAGACGCCGAGGGCTTCGGCACTCGCATACCCGGAGACCACGAGCGACAGCGTGATCAGGACCTCGACCGGGTAGTCGTCGATCGAGCGGATCAGGCGCACGGCGACGAAGCCCGCGACGAGGCCGAACGCGATCCCGCCGAGGACCTCTTGCGCGAACAGCGCTGCCACGGTGGCCGCATCGGGCTCGCCACCGCCATGCACCGTGACGAGAACCGTGAACAGCACGACGCCCACTCCGTCGTTGAACAACGATTCTCCGGCCATTCGCGTCGAGAGCTCGTGCGGCGCTCCGGCGGACTTCAGGACTCCGAGCACCGCGATCGGATCGGTCGGCGAGATGACCGCGCCGAACAACAGCGCCTCGATCCAGGCCAGATGGACCCCGAGCAGGTCGAGCAGGAAGTAGCTCGCGATGCCGACCAGCGCCGCCGACAGCACCGTCCCGCCGACCGCCAAGCTCGCGATCTGGAGCTTCTCCGCACCGAGATCGGCGAGATCGATGTGCAGCGCTCCCGCGAACAGGAGCAGCCCGAGCATGCCGTGGAGGAGCGTGTTGCCGAAATCGAGGTGCGTGACCACCTCGCGCACCCGCGACGACACGTCGACCGCGCCGGAGGCGTCGAGGGCGACGATCGCGAGCGAGCCGAACATCGCGGTTGCCATGAGCCCGACCGCGGACGGCAACTTGAGGAATCGCGAATTGAGGTACGCGACGGACGCCGCGAGCGCGAGCACGATCGCGGCGAGCTGAAAGTCCGTCATCGGGCGACGACGACGTGGTGTCCCGAGCTCCGCATCGACGTCGGCGACGAGGTTGTCGCGAATCGGGCCCGGCGTCGAGTGTGATCAGATCCGTTGCAGCATGAAGAAGAGCACGGCGACCCAGAGGACATACACGAGGACGTCCACGCGCTCGCTCCTCGGGTCGCTCCGCGGCATGTGGTCCCGCCACAGCAGGGGCCGTGCCAAGTCCCACCGCGCTTGCAGCACGCAACGGTCAGCGCTTCGGGCGAGCTCGGCGGTGCAGCGTCGACGGGTCGATGCCCAGCACATCGGCGGCGCGTGTCTTGTTGCCTCCGCACTTGTCGATCACGAAGGCGATGTATTCCTCTTCCACGTCGCGAAGCTTGGGAAGCCGATCGCGCGGCAGGCTGAATCGATCCTGGTTGCCGGCGATCGTGGGTGCGAGCGCGGTGAGGTCGGCGATCCCGAGCTCTTGCGTGGCACCGACCACGACCAGGCGTTCGATCAGGTTCTCGAGCTCGCGCACGTTGCCCGGCCACGGGTAGCGGCCGAGCACCGTGATGACGTCGGGCGCCACGCGATCGACCGGGGAGCACGGATTGCGCGACCGGGCGATCGCGAGGAAGTGCTCGACGAGCACGCCGACATCATCGAGCCGATCGCGAAGCGCCGGCACGACGATCGGCACGACGTTGAGGCGATAGAACACGTCCTGTCGGAAGCTGCCATCGGCCACGCGCTGCTCGAGATCCTGGTGCGTCGCCGCGACGATCCGCACGTCGACGGTCCGCGTCTCGTCGGAGCCGACGGCACGCACTTCGCCCTGCTGCAGCACGCGCAACAGCTTGGCTTGCAGCGCTTGCGGCATGTCGCCGATCTCGTCGAGGAACAGCGTTCCTCCGTCCGCCTCGACGAACAGTCCGGCCCGCGCTGCGGTCGCGCCGGTAAACGCGCCGCGCGTGTGACCGAAGAGCTCGCTCTCGAGAAGCGACTCGGGCAACGCCGTACAGTTGATCGCCACGAATGGCTGGTCGCGCCGCGGCCCTGCCTCGTGAAGTGCGCGCGCCACGAGCTCCTTGCCGGTACCACTCTCACCCCGGATCAGCACCGCCGACGCCGATAGCGCGATGCGCTCGATCAGCGCGTAGAGCTCGCGCATGGCCCGGCTCCGACCGACGAGTGCCGCCATGCCGTGGCGGGTCTGCACGCGCAACAGCTGGTTCTCGCGACGCAGGGCGCGATGCTCGGCCGCGCGGCGCGCGTGCAGCACGAGCTCGTCGAGCCGCACCGGCTTGACGATGTAGTGCCAGGCTCCGCGTTTCATCGATTCGATCGCGCTCTCGATCGCGCCGAACGCGGTCATGATGATGACCGGCATCTCGGGATCCGCCGCACGCGCCGCATCGAGCACGTCGAGGCCATCGACGTCGGCCATCCGCAGATCCGTGATCACGAGATCGGGGGCGATCGATGCAATGGCCTCGATCGCCGCCTTGCCGCCGTCGACGATGCGCGACTTCCAGCCCTCCTCGGCAAGCTTGTCGGCGAGCAGCCGCGCCATCTCGACGTGATCGTCCGCGATGAGGGCCGTCCCGATGTTCACGCTGCCACCGGCCACGCGATCCGCACGCGAGTCCCCGAGCCGGGCGCACTGTCGAGCTCGATCTCGGCAGCATGCGCGCGCACGATCTGCGCGACGACCCACAGGCCGAGTCCCGTGCCTTGCCCGCGCTTCTTGGTCGTGAAGAATGGATCGAACACCTGCGCCTGGATCTCGCGCTCGATGCCCTGCCCGTCGTCGCTGACCTGCAGCACGACCGCACCGTCGCGCGGGCTCGCGGACAGCTCGACATGGCCGCCGCGCTCGCACGCATCGAATGCATTCAGCACGAGATTGACGAGCACCTGCTGGATCTGGTCGGGGTTCGCACGGATCGCTGGCACCACACCGTCGACGTGGACGTCGACGCGGAGGCCGCGCTTGCTCGCCTGACTCGCGAGCAGCTCCCGGATCGCCGTGAGCATCGCCGCCGGGTCGATCGGCTGCATCGCCTCCGGCGCCGCACGCACGTAATCGAGCAACTGCACGATGAGGCGAGTGACGCGATCGGTCTGTTCGATCGCGACGCGCAGATTGGACGACTCGGCATGGCTGTCGCCGAGGTGTGCGAGCGCGAGCTCGACCCGCCCCCGCGCGACGTTCAGCGGAGTCCCGATCTCGTGTGCGATCCCGGCCGCGAGCTGGCCAGCGGTCACCAGCTTCTCCGAATGCAGCAGCCGCTCCTCGATCCGCAGCATCTGCGTGAGGTCGTCGAGCACGAGCAACGTGCTCACGTCGGCGATCCCGCGCTCGAGCGGGATCGCGTGGATGTTCAACCACACGTCTTGCACGAACAAGCCGAGTCGGACGCGGTGCACGGACTGTGCCCGGCGCGTGCGCACCGCCTGGTCGACGAGCTCGGTGACCAGCGCAGCATCCGCGAGACTCCTGCGCGCGATCACGTCGGCGAGCCGCTCGCCGGTGACTCGCTTGGCGAATCGATCGGCAAACCAGCGGTTCACGCCGGTGATGCGACCGTCGTCCGAAAGCATCATCACGCCGCTCGGAATGTGATCGACGATCTTCTCGGCCCGCTCGGTGAGGTGCTCGAGCCGAGCGGTGTTGCGGAGCCGCTCGCGCATCATGGCCGCTCGGCGCGTGTTGTGGATGACGTACACCGCCGCGACGAGCAGGAGCAGAAGTACGAGACCGCTGCCGGTCAGCACGCGGCGCACGAGCACCTGTTCCTGTTCGTCCAGTGGCTCGGTCGAGCTCAGGACGACGAACCGCCACGGCGCGCCGTTCTCGAGATTCATGCGCGCCACGATCGCGACGGCCGGTGCAGACGGAAGCCCGCCGGCGCGCGCGACATTTTGGTCGACGATCATCGTCGTGGTCTCGCTCGCCGAGCTCGCACCGACCGATCGAGGCGCTGCCCGGACCAGCGCGGTGAGCTCCGGATCGCTCGACGGCGTGGCCGCGCCGTCCGGTTCCAGCACGACCGAGTGAGACATCGAATCCGCCGGTAGCTTGGCGCGCCCGAGCAGGAGCCGCATGTCGACGACGATCGCGATCGTGACCCGATGTTTCGGCGAGCGACGTGCGTACACCCGATACCAGCCGCCACTCGTCCCGGGCGCTCCGAGCAGCTTCGAGACCTGCAGCGTGCCCGGGGCCGCGTCCGCCGCATCGAGCGTCTCCGGGATCGCAGGCCGCGTCAGATCGGCGCTACCGGGTGGTGCATCGAACGCCACCACTTCCTTCGTCGCCGCCGTGTCGGTGCGAGCGTCGAGGACGACGTACTCGCGCTTGATGGTCGCGATCGCATGGAGCTCGCGTTCGGCGACGCGCGGGGACTCGGCGTCGTCGAGCAAGGTCGCCGCGAGATCGAGATCCTCCACCACGTTGGCCTGGTCCGCCGCGAACGTGCGGGCGGCTTGCACGACTTCCTGCGTGCGAGCCGTCGAGTACCGCTCGTACAGCGCCTCTCGGTCACGTTCGAGCACGCGGCGTCCGGCGAAGATGAGCCCGACAAGCGCCACGATCGACGCCAGGACCACCGCGAGGATCGGACGATGCTTCATCCCGGGAGGCTGATATCTACCATCCGCCGATTGCTCGGGTGGGTTGCACAATGCGCGTGCGGTCTTGCATTTTGCGGCACGGCGCGAATCGCAGCACGCGTTCGAGGTCGAACGCGCTCGCGTGATTCGCTCCACCCATCGCATCGGCGTGCGCATTTGACACAGTGCGCGCTCGCGCACGCCGAGCGCCCTGGTTTCGCCTTTGCAGCGTCGCGTTCGGCCTCGTGTCCGATGCAGTCCCGCCGAATGTCCGCGCGCTTCTCGAAGACCGAATCGACAGCTTCGAAAAACTTCAACTCGTGATGGCGCTGCGCGACGCGAGCGAGAGCGTGATGACGCTCGACGAGCTGGTCGGGGCGCTTCCCTACTCGCGCGACACGTTGCGCGAGATCGTCGCCGAGCTGACCGGCGCGAACCTCGTCGAGCGAACCCCGCGAGGGGCCGTCAAGCTCGTCGTGTCGCAGCCAGAGCAGCGCGCGGAGCTCGAACAGCTGGCGGAGCTGTGGACTCGCGATCGCGTCGTCGTCGCGCGCACGCTCTCCGAGATCGCGGTCTCCCGCATCCGCAACATGGCCGAGCAGGCATTCACGCCGAAGCCACGCGGAGGCAAGCGGTGACCGGTTTCCGAGCGTACACGTCGCGACTCGGGCTCGGTGCCTTGATCGCCACGCTGTGGCTCTGTCCTGCCGCGCACCTCGCGCTCGTCGTGGTCAACTTCGCAACCAGCGTCGTTGTGCTCGCGCTGCAAGCGCTCGTCGCGTGCCTGCGTCGGGTCGCGCCGCCGCGACGGACCGCGCCGGTTCGTGGCCCGTTCGTCTCGATCCAGGTACCGGCGCACGACGAGCCTCCCGCGGTGCTGATCGAGACCTTGCGCCACCTCGCTCGCCTCGAGTGGCCGAGCTACGAGGTGCTGGTCATCGACAACAACACGAGCGATCCCGAGCGCTGGCGGCCGGTCGAGGGAGCCTGCCGGGAGCTCGGGCCACGGTTCCGATTCGTTCATATCGAGGGAATCGCCGGTGCGAAGGCGGGGGCGCTCAACTGGGCCCGTCAATTCATCGATCCGCGCGCCGAATACGCGTTCATCGTCGACGCCGACTATCAGGTCCGTCCGGACTGCCTGAGGCGCGCGTTCGCACATGTCACCGACCGCCGCACGGCGCTCGTCCAGTTCCCCCAGCACTACCGCAACGTCACGCGAGACAACGCCGCGCTCGCGCTCGAGTTCCGACATTTCTTCGCCAGCTACATGCACGCCGCGAATCGGCTCGGTTGCGTGCCGTCCACCGGGACGCTCACGCTCATCGATCTCGACGCGCTGCGGACGGTCGGTGGCTTCGATACTTCGATCATCACCGAGGATGCCGAGCTCGGTTTCCGCCTGCTCCGGCGCGGCTATCGCGCGATCTTCGTCGACGAGCCGGTCGGCGCGGGACTGCTCCCGCTCGACCTGGCGGGCCTGAAGAAGCAGCGCTGGCGCTGGGCGTTCGGGAACGCGCAGGTGCTCCGCGGGGCATGGCGCGAGCTCCTGTTCGGTCGCGCCCTGACCCGCCGCCAGAAGCTCGGCTGCCTGTCTCACATGACCGCTTGGTTCAACTTCAACCTCATCCCCTCGCTGTCGCTCGTGTTCCTCGCGATCGCTGCGGCAACCGGGCGGCTCGCGCCGTCGCAACACGCGATCATCTTCTTGAGTGCGGCGACGCTGGCCTCGTTCCTCGCGCTGCGATTCGTCACGGTCGCGGTCGGCTTGAGGCGCGACGGCAATGGCTGGCGTGCAGTCCTGGCAGCATTCGTGACGCACCTCGGACTCGGATGGATCTTCTCGTCGAGCTGGATCTCGTGTCTGTGGGACCGCCGGTCGCGGTTCGTGCGCACGAACAAGTTCATCGCGCACGTGGTGCCCGGTCAGCTGCGCTGGATGATGACCGAGCTCGCCACCGGGGTTCTCTTGCTCGCCGCCTGCGCGAGCATGGCGATCGCCGATCTCGTTGCCGGTCCGCTGGCCGCGCTCGCGTTCGCGGCGATCCGGTTCGGAATCGTGTGGGTCTTGCATCAAGCGCGTGCGACGTACGAGATCACCGCGCGCCAGGTCGAGACTCGGCGCGCTGCTCCCGAGGAGGCAAACGCCGCTTAGGGTACGCTTCGAGCATGTGCGCGGCGTTTCCCGAGAGCTTTCGGTTCGGTCTCGGCGATTCGGACCTCCAGGTCATCGGTGAGCGACACACGCTCGAGCACGAGGCGTCCGAGCCGACGATGTGGCTGCGGTTCGCGGAGGCACGCGGCGCGGAGGCGGATACCACGCTGGCCGGAGTCGATCGCTACCACCTCTGGGAGGCCGACCTCGACCTCCTCGCCGAGCTTGGAATCCGCCACTTTCGCACTTCCGCCTCGGTCGCCCGCGTGGTTCGCCGTGACGGCACACCTAACGAGCGCGCGATCGAGTGGTACCGCACGTTCCTGGGCGGTCTGCGCTCGCGCGGCATCCGCACGTACGTCACGCTCTATCACTGGGAGCTGCCGCAGTTCCTTCAGGATCGCGGCGGCTGGGCAAACCGCGACACGGTCGACTTCCTCGCGCGCCACGCCGCCGTCGTATGCGAGCACCTCGGCGATCTGATCGACGAGTACTTCACGATCAACGAGCCGTGGTGTGCGGCGTTTCTCGGGCACTATCGCGGCGTGCACGCGCCGGGCGAGCGGTCGCTCGCGGGAGCGCTCGCGGCCGGGCACCATCTCCTGCTGGCGAGCGCCGCGATGGCAGAGGAGGTCTGGAGCCGCCGGCCCGACGCGAAGCTGGGTCCGGTATTCAGCACGATGCCTTGCTACGCACTGACGTCGAGCGAACAAGATGTGCGCGCGGCGCACATCGCGGACGCG
>DASXCY010000160.1:0-2720 GCA_036490935.1 Kofleriaceae bacterium
TCATCGCCGCGATCGTGCGGTAGTTCTCCCGGCGCCGGGTCACAGGGCCGTGCGAACCGCCACGAAGTAGCGGCCGTCGTGCAGCACGTCGCCGCCGCCGAGCTCGCGCGCGAGCCCGTCTGCCGTGAACCAGCGCTTGAAGACCTCCCAGCGGCTGCCGTCGTCGAGCGTTCGCTGCGACATCTCCTCGTCCACCTCACTGTTCCGGCGCGACGAGTCGACCACGACGAGCTCGCCGGCGACGCGTCGGGCCTCGGCGAGGAACCGTCCGCGGTCATCGTCCTCGAGATGGCCGTAGAAGTGCCCCGTGAACAGCCGCGCGAACGCGCCGTCCCGGAATGGCAGCGCCAGCGCGTCGCCCTCGATGAAGGTCGCCGCGGGGAGGCGGCGCGCGGCCTCCGCGAGCATGCGCGCGCTCTGGTCGAGGCCGACGATCTGCCCGGGGAGATGCTGCGCGAGAAAGCCCGTGCCGCATGCGACGTCGAGCGTGCGCGCCGGCGGCAGCGCGGCGAGTGCGGTCGCGAGCGCGTCGATCTCGTCGCTCCAGCCCGGCCGGTCGCGGCCGGCGAACAACCCTGCGCCGAGATACCAGTCGTCGTACTCGGGCGCGCGCGCGTCGTAGTACTCCTTCACCCCTCGTACAGTAGGGGCGTGCTGCCACTCGAGTCGGTACCGAACTTCAGCGAAGGGCGCGACGCCGCCACGGTCGCTGCGATTGGCGACGCGCTCGGTGCGCACGCGCGGTTGCTCGACGTGCATGCCGACGCCGATCACAACCGCTCGGTGTTCACGCTCGTCGGCTCGGAGGACGAGCTGGCGGACGCGCTCGTCGCGGGCATCGCGGTCGCGGTCGAGCGGATCGACCTGGGCGCGCACGAGGGGGCGCACCCGCGCATCGGCGCCGCGGACGTCGTGCCGATCGTCCCCCTCCGTCCCGACGACCTGGAGCGCGCCCGTGCCGCTGCTCCGGCGATCGGCCAGCGGATCGCGCGCGAGCTCGGGCTGCCGGTCTTCCTCTATGCGCCGCCCGAGCGCGGGCCGGCGTTCTACCGCCGCGGCGGGCCTGCGGAGCTGCAGCGGCGCATCGAGGACGACGAGCTCGCGCCGGACTTCGGGCCGCGCACGCTCCACCCGACTGCAGGCGGCGTGATCCTCGGCGCGCGCACGCCGCTGATCGCGTTCAACGTCAACCTGCGCGGGGATGTCGCCGCGGCGCGCGCGATCGCGGCGGTCGTGCGCGAGAAGGGCGGTGGCTTTCCCGGCGTGCGCGCGCTCGGCCTCGACCTGCCGCGCGCCGGCCTCGTGCAGGTGTCGATGAACGTCGAGGACTGGGAGGCGACCGCGCTGCACGACATCGTCGATCGGATCGCAGCCGAGGCGGAGTCGCGCGGCGCGGAGGTGGTCGGCTCGGAGCTCGTGGGGCTGATGCCCGCAGGCGCGGCAGCCGCTGCGGCCGGCGCGCTGCTCAGGATCGACGGCTTCGACGCGTCGCGGGTGCTCGAGCTGCGGCTCCTAGGCTGACGAGGCCGACGAGCGGCACGGCGATCGCCGCCGCGCCGAACACCGCGGGCGCGGACGCGACGAGGAAGAGCGGCGAGATGAACATCAGCCCGGTCGCGTGCGCGCCGCGATGCGTCAGCGAGATGATCCCGACGACGCGACCGAGCAGGTGGTCCGGCACCTCCTCCTGCGCCGCCGAGTTGAGCAGCACGACCGACGTGCTCTGGCCCGTCGCCGCGAAGAACGCACCCGCGATCGCGAGCGGTAATGAGTGCGCGAACGCGATCAGCCCATAGCCCGGCAGGTACATCGCCCACGCGATCATGCTCGCGCGCGCCTTGCGCCTGATCGGGATTCGCGCGAGCAGCGCGCCGCTCGCGATCGAGCCGAGCGCGTAACCGACCATCACGATCGAGAAGCCGCCCGCGCCGCGGTGCAGCGTGTCGCTGACGAGCTTCGGCATGCCGCCGATCCACGTCCCCGACGTGATCGTGACCGCGATGCCGAGGGCGATCGTCGCGACGAGCAGCATCCGTCGCGGCCGCAGCGCAGCGATCCCGGCGCGCAGGTTCGGCGCTTTCGCGTGCGGATCGTGCTCGCGCCCGTGGCGGACGCCGGAGAGCAGCGATGCCGAGACGAAGTACGAGACCGCGTTCACCGCGAAGAACACGCTCACGGGCATGAAGGTGAGCAGCGCCGCGGACACCGCCCAGCCGCCGATCGAGAGCGTCTGCACCGCCGACTGGACGAACGCGTTCGCGCGCTGGACGTTCTCGCGCTCGACGAGCGTCGGGATCATCGCGCCGTAGGCAGGCGCGAAGTAGCTCGTCGACGCCTCGAGCACGAACGACGCGACGACGAGCCCCCACAAGGGCAGGTTCCCCGTCAGGCCGGCGATCGCCACCGGCACGAGGACCACGCCGCGGACGAGGTCGGACCCGATCATCAGGCGCTTGCGGCTGAAGCGATCTGCGGCGACACCGCCGTGGAGGCCGAAGACGATCGCGGGGATGCTGTCGGCGAGCCGCACCGCGATCACCCCGCCCGCGCCCGCGACGTCGAATGCGAACCACATCAGAGCGATGTAGTGGAGCGAGTCGCCGAGCTCGCTCGCCGAGACGGCGAGGAAGACGCGGCGGAAATCGGGCAGCCGCAGGAGGTCGGACGCACGCTGCGGCGGGGAGGCGGGCTCGAGCTCGCGGGGAATGTCGAAGACAGGG